>NZ_JBFAGK010000003.1:0-708618 GCF_040660135.1 Streptomyces sp. NPDC050997 | reverse complement strand
GTCATCGAGGGCGTGCGGGCGCTGGCCGGCCGACAGCCATGGCTGTCGGCCGACACGTCTTGCCAGGGTCAGGTTGGTCAGGTCGGGTCAGGTGAGGTCAGGTCAGCGCCAGGGTCGTGGTCAGGACATGACGCAGTGTCGATTCGGCGTCCGGGACCGGACCCGGCGATCGCCAGGCCACGAACCCGTCGGGCCGGACGAGTACGGCGCCCCCGGGTGAGACGCCGTGGCGTTCCAGCCAGTCCGTGCCGTCCTCGGGTGTCAGCTCGGCGTCGGCCCCGGTCCCCACCCGGTACGAGGTGAGCGGGACGGACATCCGCTCCGCGAGACGGCTGGCGCACTCGTGCCACCCGCCCGGCTCACCGGCGTCGCTGAGCAGGACCAGGGACCGTTCGTAGAGGTCGAGGCTGGAGATCCGCTCGCCCCGGTGCCGTAGCCACAGGTGGGGTGCCCTGGTGCCGGGTTCCCCCGCCAGGGTGAGTTTCTCCGGGACCACCGGGGTCGTGGGATCGGTGCCCACGACGGCGCCGTTCGGGTAGCGGTAGCCGAGGGCCACGTTGAGAATGCCGCGCTGTGGCCCGCCGCCACCGCCGGCTGCGGGCGGTGGGGCGAAGCCGGGGTGGCTGTGCTCGGCCGACCGGGCGGCCGCGCGGGCGGTGGTCGCCTCCGCCACCGGACGGCGTTCGGCGTCGTAGGTGTCCAGCAGTCCCTCCCCTGCCCAGCCGTCGATCACCGCGGCCAGCTTCCAGGCGAGGTTGTGCGCGTCCTGGATACCGGTGTTGGAGCCGAAGGCCCCGGTGGGGGACATCTCGTGGGCCGAGTCACCGGCCAACAGGACCCGGCCTGACCGGTAGGAGCGCGCGACGCGTTGGGCGGCGTGCCAACGGGCCTTGCCGGTGACCTCCACGTCGAGGTCCGCGTCCCCGACCGCCCGGCGGATGTGGTCGGCGCAGCGCTGGTCGGTGAACTCCTCGATGCTCTCGCCGTGTTCGGGGTGCCAGGGGGCGTGGAAGACCCAGTTCTCGCGGTTGTCCACCGGCAGCAACGCGCCGTCCGCGTCCGGGCTGGTCAGATAGCAGACGATGAAACGCCGATCGCCCACCACATCGGCCAGACGGCGGGAGCGGAAGGTGATGCTGACGTTGTGGAACAGGTCGCCGGGGCCGCTCTGCCCGATGCCGAGCTGCTCCCGCACGGGGCTGCGAGGGCCGTCGGCAGCGACCAGATAGTCCGCGTGGATGGTGGTGTGCTCACCGGTCTCCCGGCTCTTGACGACCGCGGTGACGCCGGTGGGAGAGCTGTCGAACGACAGCAGTTCGGTGGAGAACCGCAGGTCGCCGCCGAGCTTCGCGGCACGGTCGAGGAGGACCGGCTCCAGGTCGTTCTGGCTGCACAGACACCATGCGCTCGGGCTGAACCGAGCAAGTCCGCCGCCCGGATCGATCTCGCGGAACAGCCACTCGCCCGCGTCACCGACCAGGGTGGGCGCCTGCAGGATGCCGTGGTTGTCGGCCAGCGTGGCCGCGGCCTCGTGGATCGCCGGCTCGACGCCCGCGACCCGGTACAGCTCCATCGTGCGTACGTTGTTGCCCCGCCCCCGGGGGTGGATGGAGGTGCCGGCGTGGCGCTCAACCAAGGTGTGCCGCACCCCCAGCCGGCCCAGGAACAGCGAGGTCGACAGCCCCACCAGGGAGCCGCCGACGATCAGGACCGGGACCTTGTGGATCATGCCGCCGGTCTCACCGGCTCTTTCGTTCATCACTCGCCTCCAGCGCGTCGTGTCCGCCGACCCGGCCGGGTTGCGGCCGCGGCCCTCATGTATGCCCCGCACGGTGAACGGCGGCTCAGGCTTCACCCGCTTACCCGGACCGGTTCGGCCGCGTCGCCGTGGTCCGCGAGCCGAGGCCCATCCCCAGGGGTGAGCGGCGTCCTAGGTCCACGTGCCGAGTCCGACTCGGACTGGGGGCGGGTCCCGGCCCCGGCCCGCGTCGCTAGCGTTGGGTTCAGCGACGATCAGCGGCAATCACGCGCGTGACGCCCCTTGGACGGGCGGCCTGCCCGATGACGCCAGTGGAGCGGATGGCTGATGCCGATGCCGATGCCGATGCCGTACCCGAGGAGAGCGATGCCCAGCAGCGGTGACACGTACCTCTGCACCTTCGACGTACTGGAGGAGGGTGCTCCCCGGCGGTCAGAGGTCCACGACGTGTGCCCGCCACGGGGTGATCGGTGACCGGGGCACCGGACGATGCCGTCGCCGAGCGGGCCGATGCCGCCCGCAACCGAGCCCGGCTGCTGGAGGCAGCCCGCGGCCTGGTCGGTGAGCGCGGCGTGGAGCACGTGACCATGGAAGCGGTCGCGAACGAGGCCCGCGTGGGAAAGGGCACCCTCTTCCGCCGGTTCGGCGACCGGGACGGCCTGCTGCGCGCCCTCCTCGATGAGGTCGAGGCGGAGTTCCACGAGGCGTACATCTCCGGACCCCCGCCCCTGGGCCCCGGCGCGTCGGCGCCGGACCGGCTGACGGCGTTCGGCTGCACCCTGATCGGCCGCATCGCCGCTTCCGAGGACCTGGGCGCCTCCCTGGCACGTCAACTCCGCCTGCGTAACCGCAATGCCTCCGACACGGGCCGTGCTTTTCACCGCCACGTCTCGACCCTGCTGCACGAAGCGGGAGTCGACGCCGACCATGACGTGCTGGCTCACGCCCTGCTCGCCTTCACGACCTTCGAGACGGCGGACTATCTGGGCCGTGAGTGCGACATCCCCGCCGAGCGCCTCCAGGCCACCTGGGCGGATCTCGTACGACTGGTGACTCGACCACCGCTGTGCGGGAGCCCGAACGGCGGTCGCGCCGTCCTGGTCCCGATGCCTGGGAGGGGCAGCGGGACGTAGTCGAACGACGTCAGAGTTGTTCGGTACGGTCGTCCCGGACACGTTGGGCGACGTCGCGCAGCTTGAGGTTGTGCTCCTGGGAGATGGCGCGCAGCACGTTGAAGGCGTCGTCCTCACTCAGCCGGTGGCGTTCCATGAGGATGCCCATGGCTTCGCCGATGCCGTGCCGGGTGTGCATCGCGTGCTCGAGCTGGTCGATGGTGCGCGCGCTGGACAGGGCCACGGCGGCGTGCGAGGCCAGCAGCCAGCCGGCCGTTTCGAACTCATGGGTGAAGGCGCCGGGACGCCGCGCGTACAGGTTCAGCGCACCGAAGTCCTCCTTGTCGGTGTACAGCAGTACGCCGGTCATGCTGCCGATCCCGAGGTCGCGGGCCGCCTCCGCGAACCGTGGCCAGCTCGGCTGGGGGTCGTTCATGTCCTCGATGCGGTACGCCCGCTCGTCGGCGGCGCCGCGGGCCAGGTCGAAGCACGGTCCCTCACCCAGTTCTCCCTGCAACCGGTCGCTCTCCCGCACCCCCTCCCCGCAGGCGGAGAGCGTCACGGCCTGCCCCTTGCGCACGGCGAGGATCCCGGCGGCGTCACAGCCGGTGACCAGCTTCACGGCCGACGCGGCGATCTCGTCCAAGGTCTCCGACACCGATTCCTTGGTCAGCAGCTCGCGCGCGAGCTCCGCCATTTGCTCGGCGAACTCTCGCCACTCCATCTGTCACCGTCCGGCCTCGGTCGCCATGCGCGTCAGTCCACCCTCCGGACCCGTACACCTTGACCGTACTCGCCGTAGCGTGCGAACGGGTCGGCGGCGGGACCTGGGCGCGGGCCGCGGCCCGCCCACCTGCACGGACGCGGGGGTGCACGCGTCAGCCGGAGCGCGTCCCGGAAGCGTCGGGGCCGAGCGACTGGAGGTGCACGGGCCGAGGCCGCTCCGCCGTGCTCGTGACATGCACCCTTCGGTCGGTGGCGGCGGAGTCGAGGACGGATTCCATGATGTCCAGCACGTGGTACCCGAGGACGCCTCCGGCCCGCGGTTCCGCGCCGGGCGGTGTCAACGCCAGGTCGGCGACGCCGTACCCCCTGCTCGCGTCGCGGTACCCGGCGGACACGGGAAGGGTCTCCCATCCCTCGCCGTGCAGGCGGTGCCAGCGCACCTCGCCGGCGAAGTGGTTCGGGTCGGGGAGTACGAGAGAGCCGGTCTCGCCGTGGACCTCGATGTTCGCCGACTTGGTGGCGACGGCGTCGAAGCTCATGACCAGGGTCGACAGCACGCCGGACGCGTGCGTGAGGACGCCGGTGACATGGGTGCCGGTGCTGACCGGTATCGCCTCTCCGCCGCGCGGGCCGGACGCGATGACCCTGGTGGACCGGGTGCGGCTGGTGGTCCCGAACACGGAGACGACCGGTCCGAGCAGCGTGACCAGGGCGGACACGTAGTAGGGGCCCATGTCCAGGAGCGGGCCGCCCCCGGGCTGGTAGTAGAAGTCCGGGTTCGGGTGCCACAGTTCGTGACCGGGGACGACCATGGTGGCCGTCGCCGCGACGGGAGTGCCGATGAGGCCCCGGTCGATGGCGGCACGGGCGGTCTGGACGCCGGTGCCCAGGACCGTGTCCGGAGCACAGCCCACGGCGACGTGCGCCTTCGCCGCCGCGTCGAGAACGGCGCGGGCCCGCTGGGTGGTGGACGCGAGCGGCTTCTCGCCGTAGACACTCTTTCCGGCCGTGATCGCCTGAAGGGCGATCTCGTCGTGCGCGTCCGGGACGGTCAGGTTGACCACCAACTCGACGTCGGGGGCGGCCAGTAGCTCCGCGACCGTGACGGCTCTGACTCCGGCACGGCCGTCGGTGGCCGCCGCGGCACGGTCGGGGGCGAGATCCGCGACGGCCACCAGGTTGACGGCCGCCAGCCGGTCGAAGCTCGCGAGGTACTGGCCGCTGATGACCCCGCAGCCGATCACACCGACGTTCAGCGGCTCGCCCACAGCAGTCCTCTTTCGATGACGGTCCGTACGTTGCGGTCCTCCAGGACCGGCAGGTGGTGTCCGGGAGTGGCGACGAACACCCTGCCCTTGCCCCATCGTCTGGTCCAGATGGCCGGGGACACCACGGGCCGGTTCCAGGGTTCCCACTCCCGTACCCGCTGGGTGGTGGTGGCCAGGACGTCGATGTAGTCGTCGCAGAGGACCCAGTACTGCTCGGTGACGAGTTCGAAGTCCCCGATGCCGCGGGTGATGGGGTGGTCGGCGGCCGCGGGCAGCATGGTGACGGTGTGGGAGACGTAGTTGTCGGACTGCTCGCCGGTGCGTTCCGACGGCCGCACGCCCGGGTGACAGGCGAACTGGCCGCCGATCAGGTGCAGGTAGTCGGAACTGCCGCGGTAGGAGTCGGCGATACCGCCGTGCCATCCCGCGAGACCGGTGCCCGCCTCGACCGCGGCGCGCAGGCCGCGCAGTTCCGCTGCCTCGATGGTCGACATGGTCACGCACTGCACGATCAGGTCGACGCCGGCCATGAAGGACGCGTCCGCGTAGACGGCGGGCGACTCCTCGACGCGTACGTCGTACCCGTGGTTCTTCAGATGGGGTATGAACAACTCGGTCGCCTCGACCGGTTGGTGGCCTTCCCAGCCGCCGCGTACGACCAGGGCTTGTCGGCGGTGCTCAGTCAAACGATCTCCGTCCGGGCGCGTCGTCCCTACGTGTTTCCACGTCTGCCAGGTTCCGCGGATGCACGGTGGTTGCACAGGGAACCGAGATCCGAATTGACCCTAAGGAGCAGGTCAGGAAGCGTCAAGGACGGCGGACCGCGGAAGGCGTGGGCCGGTGCGCGCAGACCTGCAAAGAGCCCGGACCGGGAACCGGTTCGTCCAGCTCAGCGCCTGCTCGCCCCGGTGGCCGGAGCGTAGCGGCCCGAAAATCTTTCGCTTCCACACGGTCGCAGGCTCGGTTGTCCGGGGTGCTGACAGTCCGACATCAGGTGTGTAGATTGCGGCCGTCAGTAAAATGCACAACTTTATCCATGCTGCCGCTTCGCACCCGTGCTTTCCGCCAGGAGGAGCCCATGCAAAGGCGCGTTCTCGGCCTCGGAGCAGTGCTCGCCAGCGTCACCGTCACCGTCATCGGCTTGGCCGGGTGCGGGTCTTCGGACTCGGGGACGAGTGGTTCGACCTCCTCGAACGGCGACAAGACCACGACGGTCAAAGTCGGCGTCATTCCGATCGTCGACGTGGCACCGCTCTATCTGGGGCAGCGGAAGGGCTTCTTCGACAGCCGCGGCATCACGCTGGAGATGGTGAGTGCCCAGGGCGGCGCGGCGATCATTCCCGGAGTGGTGAGCGGGCAGTTCCAGTTCGGGTTCAGCAACACCACGTCGTTGATGGTCGCCCAGGTCAAGGGAGTTCCGGTCAAGTCGGTGGCCAACGGCGCGGCCTCCAACGGCAGGATCGGCGCCGATGTCACCGGTGTGGTGGTCAGGAAGGACAGTCCGATCAAGACCGCCAAGGACCTGGCCGGACGCACGGTGGCGGTGAACACCCTGCAGAACATCGGGGACACCACGGTGCGCGAGTCGGTGCGCAGGGCCGGCGGTGATCCGGCCGAGGTGAAGTTCGTCGAGATCGCGTTCGACCAGATGCCGGCCGCGGTGGACGGCGGACGCGTGGACGCCGCCTGGATGGGGGAGCCCGCGCAGACGATCGCCAAGGCGCAGGGCGCCCGCGTCGTGGCCTCGCCGTTCGCCGAGACGGACCCGAGGCTCACCGTGGCGACGTACTTCACCTCGACGCGGCTCACCCAGCAGAACCCCGGCCTGGTACGGAAGTTCACCGAGGCGATGGCCGAGTCCCTGCGCTACGCCTCCGACCACCCCGACGAGGCGCGCCAGGTCCTCACCACCTACACCAAGATCAGCGGCGACGTCCTGAAGCGGCTCACGCTGCCCAGCTGGCCGCCGGACGTCGACATGGCCTCGCTGGATAAGCTGGCCTCCCTCGGCGAGAAGGACGGCCTCTTCGGGGAGAAGAAGCCCGATCTGGACGCCTTGTTCTCGTGAGTCCCCGCCACTTCTTGTGAGCCTTCGCTGTCCGACCAGGCCCCGGGTCTCCGCCCGGGGCACTCTCGTGATGTCACAGACCCCGGGACTGTTCCGTCAAGGTGGTGAGAGGCAATTCTTTGCTGGTCAGGAAGGTGATGGTCATGCGGGTGTTCGTGGCAGGCGGGACCGGGGCGCTGGGCCGGCGGCTGGTGCCGCAGCTCGTGGCGAGGGGCCACCAGGTGACGGCTACGACGACGAGCGCGGCCAAGTCGGCGTCGCTGGAGCGGCTGGGCGCGGCCGCCGTCGTGATGGACGGGCTGGACGCGGTGTCGGTCGGTGCGGCGGTGGCCGAGGCACGGCCGGACGCGATCGTGCACCAGATGACCGCCATCGCCGGCAAGCCCGACCTCAGGCACATGGACCGCTGGTTCGCCACCACGAACCGGCTGCGCACCGAGGGGACGGACCACCTGCTGGCCGCCGCCGAGGCGACCGGGGTGACCAATGTCGTCGCGCAGAGCTACGCATGTTGGAACGGCATCCGCGAGGGCGGCTGGGTGAAGACCGAGAAGGATCCGCTTGACCCGTTGACGGGGACGACGGCCCGCCCGGTGATGGAGGCGATCAGCCATGTCGAGGACGTGGTCGTCCGGGCCGGCGGCGCGGTCCTGCGATACGGCGGGTTCTACGGGCCCGGCGCCACCGACGACCAGGTGGAGCTTGTGCGCAAGCGGCAGTTCCCGCTGGTCGGGGGCGGCACCGGCTACAGCTCGTGGGTGCATCTCGACGACGCGGCGAGCGCCACCGTCCTGGCCGTGGAGCAGAAGGCGAGGGGCGTGTTCAACATCGTCGACGACGAACCCGCACCGGTCGGCGAGTGGCTGCCCCATCTGGCGGCGTGTGCGGGTGCGAAGCCGCCGATGCGGGTTCCCAAGTGGCTGGCCCGGCTGCTGGCCGGGGAGGTGGCGGTCGTGATGATGACCGAGGGGCGCGGCTTCTCCAACGCCAAGGCCAAGCGGGAGCTCGGCTGGGAACTGCGCTATCCCTCGTGGCGGCAGGGCTTCCGGGAAAGCCTCGGATGACCCGGGTCCCGACCGACGTCCTGCACGCCAAGGTCATCAACACCTTGACGCTCGACATCCTCGACGGACGGGTCCGCACACCAACCGTGTCCCCGGTCCGGACGCTATCCCGACGGCGCCGTGTTGGGGCACACTGCGTGCGGTACCCATAGTGTCCGGTGTGTTCCTCTGCGTGACAGGAGAATCCTGTGTCGTTACCCCGTCACTGCGTCCTCGCGGCCGTCGCCTCATCGGCTTTCGCCCTGGTGGGGCTGACGGCTCCGGCCGCCACCGCGACTCCCTCCGCCATGGCCGCGGCTCCCTCCGCCGTCGCCGCGTCGGCCGCCGACGCGGCCAGGGCGGCCGCCTACCCCACCAACTCCTTCGACGTCACATACGGCGCCACCTACACCCGCGGCACCCTCATCTGGCAGAACCGCTCGGTCGGTGTCTCCGGGAACCAGCGAGCCGTCAGCACCAGCGGGTGCCGTAAGACGTTCGTGTACACCTACGACGCGAGCGTGAACGAACTGGGTGTCAGGAGCAGCAGCGCGGTCTGCGACGGGGTCGCGCCGATCGCGTTCAGTGTTCCCGCCGATGTCGCCGGTGGGGCCGCCTTCGTCTCCGTCTGTCTCACCGACGGAGCGGCCGCTCCGCTCAAGTGCGTGGCCTATGCCCGATCCGACGCGACGGGAGTTTCAGGCCGTTGACCGCTGTCTGAGTCAACTGGCCGGAGAGGCACGGAAGTTCCGGAGGGCCGCGGCGGCGACATCGGCGGCGACATCGGCGGCTACGAGACCCGCGGCCGCGTCGCCGTCGACGGCCGCGCGGTCACCGTCGCCCGGACTCAGCGCCAGTCGGGTGCACCGGTGACGGGCGGCAGGTGGCCCTCGATCTCCGCTCGTGCGTCCCGCATGACGGCCACGACGCGGACCTCGTGTGCCCGGGTGAGCCGGGCCACCGGAACCGAGCAGCTGATGGCGTCGGTGGCCGGCGTGTCGTACCGCAGGGCGAAGCCGAAGCCCACGATGCCGGTCACGGTCTCCTCGCGGTCGATGGAGTAGTCGCGCTCGCGCACCTCCGCCAGGTCCGCGAGCAGGGCGGCACGGCTGGTGTGCGTGTTCTCCGTGAGAGGGGTCAACGGCCCGTCAGGGAACGGCAGTTCGTCGTCGGAGCGTTCCGCGAGCAGCGCCTTGCCGAGGGCGCCGGCATGGGCCGGGACCCGGCGCCCGACGCGGCTGATGGTGCGCAGGTACTCGTGGGACTCCCGGGTCGCGAGGTAGACGACGTCGCAGCCGTCGAGCCGTGCCATGTGGATCGTCTCGCCGAGCGCGTCCGAGATCTCGTCGAGGTAGGGGCGGACCACGCGGATGCGCCGGTCGCCGTCGAGGTAGCTGGTGCCCGTGAGGAGCGCGCGGATGCCGATGCCGTAGAGGGAACCGGTGGCGTCGGAGCGGACCCAGCCGCAGTCGACGAGGGTCTGGAGCAGCTGGTACATGCTGCTGCGCGGCACATCGAGGTCCTCGGCGAGTTCGTCCAGGCGTGAGGGCTGTTCGCCCCGGGCGGCGAGCAGTTCCAGCAGCGCGACGGTCCGGGCCGCGGACTTCACGCCGCGAACGCCTCTGCTCTCCATGGCGCCCATCGTAAATCCGGGCCCGCACACCCATTGACCCATCCTGTTCACCAACCTAGCCTCCATCTGCATACGTAGACGTCGTCTGCATGGAGAGACAGGTTTCATGACAGAGAACAGCGCGGAGGTCGATGAGGCTGTCCGACGACTCCGTGACGGAATGGCGCGCGGGGTGCTGTCCTTCCCCCTCACGAGCTTCCGCGACGACGGCGGCCTCGACCTGGACTCGTACCGGTCGTACCTGACCGACCGGCTGGCCACCGCGCCCGGCGCGGTGTTCCCCGCCTGCGGGACCGGAGAGTTCTTCTCGCTGGACGAGGACGAGTACCGCGCCGTCGTCGAGACCACGGTCGAGGTCGCCGGCGGGCGGCTGCCGGTGGTCGCGGGCATCGGGTACGGCTGGGCGCAGGCGCTGCGGTTCGCCCGTATCGCGCAGGACGCCGGCGCGGACGCGGCGCTGCTGCTGCCCCACTACCTGGTCACCGCCCCGCAGGACGGCCTGGTGGAGCAGGTGCGCCGGATCGCCGCCGGTACCCGGCTGCCGCTCATCGCGTACCAGCGCGGTCAGGTCGACTTCACCGCCGACTCGGTGCGCCGGATCGCGGAGATCCCCGGCGTCGTCGGCCTCAAGGACGGCCACAGCGACCTCGACCGGCTCCAGCGCCTCACCCTCGCCGCCCCCGACGACTTCCTGTTCTTCAACGGCGCCGCCACCGCGGAGATCCAGGCCCGCGCCTACGCCACAGTCGGCGTCCCCGCCTACTCGTCAGCCGTCCACGCCTTCGCGCCGGAGATCGCGAACGCCTTCTTCGCCGCCCTGCGGGACGGCGACGACGCGGGCGTGACCAAGCTCCTGCGCGAGTTCTACATCCCGCTGGTCGAACTGCGGGACCGGGTGCCCGGCTACGCCGTCTCGCTGGTCAAGGCCGCCGCCCGGCTGCGTGGTCTCCCGGTCGGCCCGGTGCGCGCCCCGCTCACCGACCCCGGCCCCGACGACCTCGCCGACCTGGAGAAGGTACTGGACCACGGCCTGAGCCTGGTCGGTGCCGTACGACAACCCGCCTGAGCCCTGCCCGACACACGCACAGGCGCCCCTCGTACCTCCCGGACGACCCCGGATGACCGTTGCACCCGCCGGATGACCGCACGGCCCGGACGACCGGACCGATGCGCCACCCATCTCAGTTCAAAGGGGAACTGACATGCCTCTCCTCGTAGTCGGGATCAGCGTTCTGATTCTGCTGCTCCTCATGACCAGGCTGAGACTCAACGGGTTCGCGGCCCTGCTGCTCGTGGCGGTCGGCGTGGCGCTGGTCCGGGGCATCCCGGTCGCGGACATCCCGGACATCCTCTCCGAAGGCATCGGGGACCAGATCGGTGACACCATGCTCACCATCGGACTCGGCGCCATGGTCGGCCGGGTCATGGGGGACTCCGGCGCCGCGCAGCGGATCGCCGGCAAACTCCTCGACGCCTTCGGCCCGCGCTGGGTGCAGGTCGCGATGGTGGTCACGTCCATGCTCATCGGCGTGACCATGTTCTACGAGGTCGCCTTCATCATCATCGTGCCCATAGCGTTCAC
The DNA here is from genome assembly GCF_040660135.1 of Streptomyces sp. NPDC050997. Taxonomy (NCBI): domain Bacteria; kingdom Bacillati; phylum Actinomycetota; class Actinomycetes; order Kitasatosporales; family Streptomycetaceae; genus Streptomyces; species Streptomyces sp. NPDC050997. Next base: position 697,427 of record NZ_JBFAGK010000003.1, on the reverse strand, counting down.
GTTGGTCAGGGTCACCGGGGCGAAACTGCTGTGGGTAGGGCTGCCGATGTCCATCGCCCTGTCCACCATGCACAGTTTCCTGCCGCCGCACCCCGGCCCCACCGCCGTCGCCGCGACCTTCCACGCCTCCGTCGGACTGACGCTGTTCTACGGCCTGTTCATCGCAGTCCCGGCCGGTGCGCTCATCGCTCTGGCCTGGCCTCGGCTGCCGTTCATCAGGGCGATGGACCCGTCCATCCCCAAGGGCCTCGTCAGCGACCGGGAATTCACCGACGAGGAGATGCCCGGCCTGGGCTGGTCGCTGTTCGTGGCGCTCTTCCCCGTGGTGCTGATCGTGGCCGCCGCGGTGACCGACATGACCACCTCCGGTGACACCCCGTTCCTGCATGTCGTCGCCTTCATCGGCTCGGCGCCGATCGCGCTGCTGCTGGCCCTGTGCCTGGCGATCTGGGCCTTCGGCCCGCGGATCGGCCGGAGCCTGACCGACGTCAGCGCCTCCTGCACCTCCGCGGCCCAGGCGATGGCGATGATCCTCCTGGTGATCGGGGCCGGCGGCGCCTTCAAGAACGTCCTCGTCGAAGGCGGGATCTCCGACTACATCAAGGACGCCACCGACAGTTGGTCCATCTCGCCGATCATCCTCGCCTGGCTCATCGCCGTGATCCTCCGTGTGGCGCTCGGCTCGGCGACCGTCGCCGTCGTCACCGCCTCCGGCGTGGTCCTGCCGCTCCTCGCCGGCAGCGGCGTCCACCCCGAGATGATGGTGCTGGCCGTCGCCTGCGGCTCCATCGCCTGCTCCCACGTCAACGACCCCGGATTCTGGCTGTTCAAGGAGTACTTCAACCTCTCCGTCATCGAAGCGATCAAGGTCCGCACCAGCTATACGACCGTGCTCGCCGTCCTCGGCCTCGGCGGCGTCCTGGCGGCCGAGTGGGCCCTCGACGTCCTCAGCCTCTGACCACGGCCCCTCTCACCCTCGTACGCAAGGACTTCTTTGAGCATGAGTCAGCCGACCGTCACCACGTTCTCCGTCTATCCCGTCGCCGGCCGGGACAGCATGGAGCTGAACCTCTCCGGCGCCCACGGCCCCTACTTCACCCGCAACATCCTCGTGCTCACCGACTCCGAGGGGCGCACGGGGCTGGGGGAGGTGCCCGGAGGGGAGAAGATCACGCGGACGCTGCGCGAGGCGGAGTCCCTCGTCGTCGGCGCGAAGGTGGGCGACTACAAGCGGGTTCTGCGCGAGATCGGGGAGGGCTTCGCCGACCGTGACGCCGGCGGACGCGGGGCCCAGACCTTTGACCTGCGCACCACCGTCCACGCGGTCACGGCCGTCGAGTCGGCGCTGCTCGACCTCCTCGGACAGCACCTCGACGTGCCGGTCGCCGCCCTCCTCGGCGACGGACAACAGCGGTCGTCCGTACGGGTGTTGGGCTACCTCTTCTACGTCGGCGACCCCGACCGCACCGATCTGGAGTACGTCCGCGAGCCCGACTCGGACGTCGACTGGTACCGCGTACGGCACGAGGAAGCCCTGTCCGCGGAGGCGATCGTCCGACAGGCGGAGGCGGCCCATGAGCTGTACGGCTTCCGCGACTTCAAGCTCAAGGGCGGTGTCCTGGAGGGCGCCGAGGAGGTCAGAGCCGTACGGGCCCTCAAGAACCGCTTCCCCGAGGCCCGGATCACCCTCGACCCGAACGGGGCGTGGTCGCTGCGCGAGGCGATCGAACTCTGCCGGCCCCTGACCGGCACGCTCGCCTACGCGGAGGACCCCTGCGGAGCCGAGGACGGCTACTCGGGACGGGAGATCCTGGCCGAGTTCCGGCGCGCCACCGGCTTGCCCACGGCGACCAACATGATCGCCACGGACTGGCGGCAGATGACGCACGCCCTGGCCCTGCAGTCGGTCTCCATCCCGCTGGCGGACCCCCATTTCTGGACCATGCAGGGTTCCGTACGCGTGGCCCAGCTGTGCAACGCGATGGGTCTCACCTGGGGTTGCCACTCCAACAACCACTTCGACATCTCCCTGGCCATGGTCACCCACTGCGGAGCCGCGGCCCCGGGTGAGTACAACGCCCTGGACACCCACTGGATCTGGCAGGAAGGCCTGGAACGGCTCACCATCAACCCGCCACGCATCATCGGCGGCGAGATCGCGGTACCGGACGCCCCCGGCCTGGGCATCCAGCTCGACATGGAGCGGCTCCTCGCGGCGCACGCCCTCTACCAGGAGAAGGCGCTGGGGGCACGTGATGACGCCGTCAGTATGCAATACCTCATCCCCGGTTGGGAGTTCAGCAGCAAACGCCCCTGTCTCGTGCGCTAGCCAGGAGAGGCGAAGCCGCCGCCGTGCCCGATTGTCAGTGCCGGATGCGAGACTGCCGGCGTGATCGAATCCAACGCGAAGGCGGACCTTCTCCACTACCTGCGAGCTGCCCGGGAAGCCCTGGTGTGGAAGCTCGACGGGCTCTCGGAATACGACATCCGCCGCCCTCTGACGCCCACCGGTACCAACCTCCTGGGGCTGGTCAAACATGCCGCGAGCGCGGAGTTGGGGTACTTCGGCGACACGTTCGGACGGCCGTTCTTCACCGAGGACCCGCCGCCCTGGTGGTACACGCAGGACGCCGAACCCAACGCGGACATGTGGGCCACGGCGGACGAGTCACGTGAGGACATCGTCGGGCTGTACCACCAGGCATGGGAGCACTCGGACAGCACGTTCGCGACGCTGCCGCTCGACGCGGTCGGCCACGTGCCGTGGTGGCCGGAGGACCGACGAGAGACGACACTCCACCACCTCCTGGTGCGCGTACTCACCGACACCCACCGCCACGCCGGCCACGCGGACATCGTGCGAGAGCTCATCGACGGGGCCGTCGGATGGGGAAAGGAGAAGCGCGACCTGCCTGCGGGCGACCAGACGTGGTGGGAGACCCACCGTCGTCGCCTGGAGAACGCGGCACGACAAGCCGACAATGGCTGACCTTCTCCGGCGAGCGGACCGTCTGTACCGCGCCGTGACTCTGGTCAGTGCGGTCGACGTAGTCCCGCGATGAGGAGTTCGACCAGTCGACGTGCGTCGTAGCGGGGGTCGGTGTCCGCGCCGATGCAGAGGTTGCCGACGCCGCGCATGAGTTCGTAGGCCTGGAGGTCGGAGCGGATCTCGCCGGACTCGGCTGCGGCGTCGAGCAGTTGGGTGCACACGGGCACGAGGCGGTCGAGGAAGTAGGCGTGCAGCGTGTCGAAGCCGGCGTTGTCGGACTGCAGTACGGCGGCGAGTCCGTGCTTGGTGACGAGGAAGTCGACGAAGAGGTTGATCCACTGCCCCAGGGCGGCGTGCGGAGTCGCGCTCGACGCCAGCAGAGCTGGACCGGCCTCGGCGCAGGCGTCGACCTGGTGCCGGTAGACGGCGATGATGAGATCCGCCCGCGTCGGGAAGTGGCGGTAGATCGTGCCCAGCCCGACGCCGGCCTCGGCCGCGATGTCCCGTACCGGCGCCTCCACGCCTGACGTCACGAAGACCGCGGCGGCCGCGTCGAGCAGAGTCTCCTTGTTGCGCCGGGCGTCCGCCCTCTTGGACTGGGCCGCTTGCCCCGCGTTCACGTCGCTGTCGTTCACCACGCCACCCTCTCCGTTGTCGAGCTTGCCAAAACGGAACAATGTTCCGTATCGTTATCGGAACGAGGTTCCGTTTGCTCATGGTGTCAGAGCAGGGGCCCGGCAACCAAGTCATGCATTGGCACCACGGTTCATTCGCAATGGAGGAACACGATCATGCAGTACCGCACCTTGGGCCGCACCGGTGTGCAGGTCAGCTCCCTCGCGCTCGGCGCGATGAACTTCGGTGCGATCGGGCGCACCACCCAGGACGACGTCACCGCCATCGTCGACGCCGCTCTGGAGGGCGGGATCAACGTCATCGACACCGCCGACGTGTACAGCGGCGGCGAGTCGGAGGAGATGGTCGGCAAAGCCATCGCCGGCCGCCGCGACGACATCGTGCTGGCCACGAAGGCGAGCTTGCCGATGGGGGACGAGCGCAACCATCAGGGCGGTTCACGCCGCTGGCTCGTCACCGAGCTGGACAACAGCCTGCGCCGGCTCGGTGTCGATCACGTCGACCTCTACCAGGTCCACCGTTGGGACCCGAGCACCGGCGACGAGGAGACCCTGTCGGCTCTGACCGACCTGCAGCGCGCGGGGAAGATCCGCTACTTCGGCTCCTCGACCTTCCCGGCGTACCGCGTCGTACAAGCGCAGTGGGCCGCCCGGGACAACCACCTGAGCCGCTACGTCACCGAACAGCCCAGCTACTCGATCCTGCAGCGCGGGATCGAGGCCGATGTGCTGCCCGTGACCGAGGAGTACGGGCTCGGTGTGCTGGTGTGGAGCCCGCTGGCCTCGGGCTGGCTGTCCGGCGCGATCCGTGCGGGCCGGGACATCACCACCAGCCGCTCCACGTTCATGCCGCAATGTTTCGACACCGCGATCCCCGCCAACCGGGCCAGGCTCGACGCGGTCGAGCGGCTGGCCGAGGTCGCCGACGAGGCCGGCCTCACGATGATCCAGCTCGCGCTCGGATTCGTGACCGCGCACCCCGCCGTGACCAGCGCGCTCATCGGCCCCCGCACGCTGGACCACCTGCACTCGCAACTCGCCGCCGCGGACACCGTGCTCTCCGCCGACGTACTCGACGCGATCGACACGATCGTCGCCCCCGGCACCGATCTCGCCGCACACGAGAAGAACGACACCCCGCCCGCGCTGCTCGACCCGGCACTGCGGCGCCGCTGATCGTCCTGGGGCCGCCCCCGCATCGGCTCCGGCAGTTCCGGAGTCGTGGTCATCACGCCGGCGCGGCCACCATCACCGGTTCGCCGATGCCGAGCAGGTTCCCCTCGCTGTCACGGAACCAGGCGGCGCGTTCACCGCGTGCGCCCTTGCTCGGGTAGTTCCCGTCGATCTCGGCGATCCCTTCCTTCGTCCGGAATCCAGGCACGTCGACCTCTTCGAACACCACAGCACGCCGCTTGAGTTCCGCCACGACCGTCTCGATGTCATCCACCTCCCACCCCATCTGGGTGAAGGCGCCGGTCGAGGCTCCCGTCGACGTGAAGAGGGCGAAATCCGTCCCTCCGCACCGGTACAACAGCCCACCGGGCCGTTCGTCGACGGGCTCCAGGCCGAGCCGCTCGGAGTAGAAACGCCGCGCCCGGTCCAGATCCTGGGCGGGCAGCCTGGTCGCCACGCGTCCCCGGGCCAGAATGTTTCTGTCGTCTGCGTTCATACCTCCACTGTGCCGTGAGTCCTGACAGGCGGCCGCCCGGCGGACGACGGGCGGCGTGCGCGCCATCCGGGAAAGAGGGAGAATTCCCCGCATGGCAGACATAAAGGGGCGTTCTGGTCCTGAGGTGGCCGTTTCCGACCCTGCTCCGTCCAACCAGACCTTGGCTCTCGCAGCGACGCTGTTCGCCGTGTCGATGACGTTCATCGACCAGACGATCGTCGCCATCGCCGCTCCGAGCATCGTGGACGAGCTCGGCCTCTCCGCGTCGGGGATGCAGTGGGTGATCAACGCGTATCTGCTCGCCCTGGCCGCGTTCTTCGCGCTCGGCGGCCGGCTCGCCGACATCCTCGGGCACCGCCGGATGATGGTGATCGGCACCCTGCTCTTCGTCGTCTCCTCGGTGCTGTGCGGCTGCGTCCCCGTCGACAGCTTCGCCCAGAGCTGGCTGATCGTCTTCCGCGCCACCCAGGGACTGGGCGCCGCCCTGATGTTCCCCGCCGCGCTCGCCGTCGTCGTCGCCGTCTTTCCGGTGGACAAGCGCGGCCGGGCCCTCGCCCTGTTCTTCGGTCTGTCCGGCTCCCTCACCGCGCTCGGCCCGCTCCTCGGCGGCTGGCTCACCGACTGGACCTGGCGCGCGATCTTCTGGGTCAACGTGCCCGTCGCGGTCATCGCCCTGGTCCTGACCGCGCTCGCCCACATCCCCCACCAGGTCCGCCGTGAACGCCTCGACGTGCCCGGCGCCGTCCTCGTCGCCGTCGGCATGGGCCTGGGCGTGCTGGGCTTGCAACAGGCGTCCGCCTGGGGCTGGAGCAGCGTCGCCACCTGGGCCTGCGTCATCGGCGGGCTCGCGGTGCTGGTGGTGTTCTGCGCGTACGAACTGCGCGTCGAGGAACCACTCATCAAGCTCCAGGTCTTCCGCGACAAGGCGTTCAGTGTCGACTCTGCCGTCCTGTTCTTCGCGATGCTCGCCTTCGTCCCGGTGTTCTTCTTCGCCTCGGTCTACGCCCAGATCTCCCTCAGCGCCTCCCCGACCCAGGCCGCGCTGTATCTCCTGTACTTCTTCATCGGCTTCGCTGTCGCCTCCCAGTGGGGCGGCCGGATTCTCGACAAGCGGGGCGCGCGGCCCGCGATGAAACTGGGTACGGCACTGGGTGCGGTCGGATTCGCGTTGTGGGCGGGCAAGCTGACGGACCTTTCGATGCACGACCAGTGGCTCTACGCCGCCCTCGCCGGCGCCGGTATCGGCTTCCTGCTCGCGCCCGCCTCGACGGACGCCGTCAACCGGTCCCTCAACGCCTCGTACGGTGAGGTCACGGGCATCACCCAGACCGTGCGCAACTACGCGGCGGCCGTGGGTCTCGCGGTGTTCGGCACGGTTCTGACCCATGTCACCACCAACAAGGTCGTCGAGACACTCCAGGCCAGGGGGGTGCCGGACGGCCCGGCGAGAGAGGCCGCCCGGGACATCTCCGAGGCGGTCACCGGCAACCCGGACGCCAAGACCCCGGCCGGGGAGGGACCCGTCGCCACGGTGATGCGTGACTCGATGAACGCCATCCGGATGGACTTCGCCGAGGCCAACCAGTGGGTGTTCTACGGCATGGCCATCGCGCTCGGCATCGGGTTCGTGTGCTCGCTGATGCATCCCGGGACGCGGGTCACGGACGAGGCGCGGACATCCCACAGGGTGCCGGTGGACCGTTGACGGCGCTTGACGGCTCAGCGCAAGGTGCGCACGAACACGTCCCCGATCAGGTTCGTGTCATCGGGCACCAGGCCGGGATAGTAGGAGTCGAAGACGGCCGTCGACTCGTCCGCGCTCAGGGTCGCCCGCCCCACGGTGACGGGGCTGCCGTCCTGCCCCGGTGACAGCAACTCCTCGTGGCCGGTGCGCAGATCGCGCAGGATCAGTCCCAGCGTCCTGCGGTCCGCGTCCGCCGTGTTGAGGAGCGGCTTCGAGCCGTTCACCGACAGATCCGACACCAGGGTGAGATCGGTGGGGGAGCGGCCGTCGTACCGCTGCAGCGTGCCGGTGCGCAGATCGCGGACGAAGGCGTTCCAGCCGTCGTTCGGATCGGTACCCGGGACCAGGTTGGTGGCCTGCGAGTTGAAGCCGACCGTGGAGCCGTCGGCACTCAGCACCGGAGCGATCGCCGACTTGTCGGCCGGCGCACCGTCATGGGTGGCATCGGCCCGCACGGTCCGCCCGGTCACCCGGTCGTACACCAGGATGTCGCCCTGGTCGTCGGCGGTCGGACCGGAATAGCCCTCCAGATAGGCGACCTTGCGGCCGTCGGCGCTCATCGAGATCTGCTGGCACTGGTGGAAGGTCTTCGAACCGTCCGAAGGCCGGCTGACCCGCCGCACCTGCTGCGTCCGGCGGTCCAGGAGCATCACCCGGCAGGCGAACGCGCCGTTCTCGTCGACGGTGGGCCGGGCGACGAAGGCGACGTACCGTCCACTCGCGCTGATCGGGGCGACGCCGTACGAGACGTGGTAACCCTCGTCCATCGCGGGCGCCAGGCGTTCGACGGATCCGGTGCGCAGGTCCATGACGTGCACGGAGGACGTCCCGGTCGTCGCCGAGTACGAGTTGAAGGTCAAGTGGTGTCCCGACTCGGACAGTTGAGGAGTCGATGTCGTCTCGCCCGGCACCACCACACGCTGCAACGGTGCGCCGGGAGCCGTCCGGTAGAAGACGCTGCCCCGCACGTCCGTGCCGGGCACCAGGTTGGTCGCCCCCGACGCGAAGGCCACGACGCGGCCGTCCGCGCTGACCACCGGTTCCACCGAGTGGCCGTTGCCGCTCGTGCCGTCGGGGGCCACGCTGATCCGTTCGGTCTGCGGGGCCAGGTCCCCGCTGGCCGCCCCCGCGGGCCCGGCGAGGCAGGTGAGGGCGACCGCCAGAACGGCGGTCATGGTGACGCGTAAGGCAGGTCTCATCAGATGGCTCCCCCTTCGTCCGGGCACGGCCACAGCCGCCCCCGTATCCCGTGCCCCCGGCCCTGTGCGGAGGGCTCACGAGGATGCACGTGATGAAAGCGCGCCGCCCGCCAAGGGTCAATGCATCCGCCCGCGACGATCCAACTCCTCGAGCACATGGCGCGAACAGGGCAGCCTTCGCACAGCCGGCCCGCGGGTGCTGTGCCGCGGGCCGGCCTGCGTGCGCGTTACGCGGTGAAGCGGTGCCGGCCGGAACCGACCTGGTACACCACGCAGCCGTCCTCCTCGCGCAGGAACGTCGCGTGGGTGTGGGTGACCGCGTCCGGAGCGTCGGCGGGGATCCACACCTCGGCGGTCGTGTTCGGCGGCACGTCGCAGGTGAGGACGAAGCCGCCCGACTTCTGCCGCCACTGTGTGGAGATCGGGCCGTGGACCGAGGTGAACGTGGCGCGGGCGGAGGTGACATCGCCGCCCGGGCGGGGACGGACGACGATCTCGCGGTAGCCGGGCCGGCCCGGCGAGATACCGGCGATGTTCGTGTACATCCACTCGCCCACCGAGCCGTAGGCGTAGTGGTTGAAGGAGTTCATGTTCGGGGTCTGGAAGTCGCCGTCGGGCTGGATGGAGTCCCAGCGTTCCCACATCGTGGTGGCGCCCTTGTCGATCTGATAGCCCCAACTGGGGAAGGAGCGTTGCTGGAGCAGCCCGTAGGCGACGTCGTTGTGGCCGGTGTCGGTGAGGACGGGCAGCAGCCGGGGCGTACCGAGGAATCCCGTCGAGAGATGCCGGCCCTTGGCCTCGATGAGCGCGACGAGACGGTCGGCCGCCGCCTTCCGCAGCGCGTCCGGCAGCAGGTTCATCGACAGGGCGAGGACATAGGCCGTCTGCGTGTCACCCTTCACTCTGCCGGCGTCCGTGACGTAGGCGTTCTGGAACGCCTCGCGGACGCGCGCGAAGAGGTCGAGGTAGGGGGCGGAGTCCTGGTGGAGTTCCTCGGCGATCCTCGCCGCGAGGTCGGCGCTGTGCGCGAAGTACGCGGTGGCGACGACGTCCTTGGGTGTCTCGTCGGAGATGTTCAGCCAGTCGCCGTATCCGGCGGCCGGCCGCAGCAGGTCGGTGCTGTTCCTCTCCAGGTATGTCAGCCAGCTCTGGATGGACGGCCAGGCGTCCTCCAGGACCTGCCGGTCCCCGTACGCCTGGTACAGGGCCCAGGGGACCGTGACGCCCGCGTCGCCCCACCCGGCGACACCGTCGCCCAACGCTCCGACATTGGGCGCCACGTCCGTGAAGGCACCCTGCGGGGTCTGCGCGTCGCGCAGGTCCACGAGCCACTTGGTGAGGAAGCGGGCCGACTCCATCGTGTACGCGGCCGTGGGCGCGAAGACGTTGATGTCACCCGTCCACCCCAGGCGCTCGTCGCGCGCGGGTGTGTCCGTCGGGATGGACAGGAAGTTGCCGCGCTGCCCCCAAGTGATGTTCCTGTGCAGCTCGTTGAGCATCGGGACATCGGTCTCGAACTCGAAGGTGAAGGGGGCGGACGTATGCATGACGCGACCGGTCACGGCGTTGGCCGAGGGGGTGCCGGGGAAGCCGGTCACCTCGACATAGCGAAAGCCGTGGAAGGTGAAGCGCGGCTCGTACGTCTCCTCGCCGCCGCCCTTGAGCGTGTACGTGTCGGTGGCCGCGGCGGTGCGCAGATTCGCGGTGTAGAGGGTGCCGTCCGGGTTGAGAACCTCGGCGTGCCTCAGACGTACCGTCGTTCCCGCGGCGCCGGAGACACGCAGCCGCACCGAGCCGACCATGTTCTGACCCAGGTCGAAGACGAAGACGCCCGGACTGGGTTCCGTCACCTTCTTGACCGGGAGTTCCTCGGCCACCCGGACGGGTCCGTCCACCTGCGCGACGATTCTCTCGGGTGCCCCGTCGCCCGTGGCGCGGACATCGAGCCAGGTCCGGTCGTCGAAGCCGGGTGAGGTCCAGCCCGAGGTCTCCTCGCGTGCGTCGTACGTCTCGCCGGCCAGCAGGTCGGCGGAGACGATCGGTCCGGAGGCGGCCCGCCAGTCCGTGCCGGAGACGATGCGCTCGCTCGTCCCGTCGGTGTACTCGACCTCCAACTGCGCCAGCAGCGCGGGGCGTTCGCCGTACTGGTGCGGTCCGAACATACCGACGTTGCCCGCGTACCAGCCAGGCGCCAGGTACGCGCCGATGGCGTTGGCTCCGGGCCGGAGCAGCGTGGTGACGTCGTACGTCTGGTACTGGACGCGTTCGCGGTAGTCGGTCCAGCCGGGAGCGAGCTGATCGCGGCCCACGCGGCGGCCGTTGAGGTGGGCTTCGTACAGGCCGAGAGCCGTGGCGTACAGGCGGGCGCGGGCCACCTTCTTTCGCGGAAGTCCGAACTCGTGCCGCAGCTGGTTGGCGGCGTACAACGCCGGGACGACCCTCCCCCAGGGGCCGGCTCCCCACGCGGCGGCCACCTTCGCCGCCGGCCAGCCGCTGTCGTCGAAGTCGGCCTCGCGCCAGGTGGACGCGGGTTCCTTGTCCGTCGACTTCCAGGAGGCGTCGGTGATGATCTTCTGCTCGCCGGATGCCGTGCGGAGGTGGAGGACGGCGATCAGGCCTGCGGGTCCCACGGTCGCGTTGGCCGCCGAGACCGCGAGGACGTTCTTCCCGGAACGCACCTGAGTGAGGACGTCGACGACGGCCGGTCTGCGCCAGCCGTCGTGGTCGGTCGCCAGGTCGGTGTGGGCCACCTCGGTGCCGTTCACGGAGACGGCGTAGACGTTGTCGGCGGTGATGGCCAGGGTCGCGGCCGTGATGCCGTCCGGGAGATCGGCGGTGCGACGGAACCAACGGGTGGCCGCGGGTGCGCTGTTGGCCGGTTCGCCCTCGGGGAACCAGATCCACGCACTGCCCTCCAGTGAGGGCGCGTCGGTGAGAGCCGCAGGAGCGGACACCCACTCGGCGGACCACTGCCCGGCGTCCATGAGGCCGGTCTCCCACCACGCCGCCGGGCTCCAGCCGGAGGCGTCGTTCGCGGCGTCCCACACGCGCACGGACCAGAAGTAGCGTGTCCGCGGCTCCAGTTGGGGGCCCGCGTACGGAACGAGGACGGACTCGCCGGAGCTGACCTTTCCGCTGTCCCAGACATCCGGACGCGACAGCCCCGAAGCGCTGGAGGCGACGCGGATCTGGTAGGCGCTCTGCCGCGCGCCCCGCTTGTCCGAGGTCATCGGCCAGCTCAGGCGCGGGTGTTGTGCGTCGAGGCCCAGGGGATGCCGAACGTACTCGACGGTCGGAGCGGTGACGCGCAGGGTGCCGCGCCGCGCACCCGCCCGGGCTGGTGCGGACGCCGATGCGGCCGCCGCCGGTCCGGCATCGGCGGCCGTGACCGCCACCGTGACCGCCGCGGCCGCCAGGATGTTCCTCCTACTGATCACTACGACCCCTCACACCGAAATGATGAATCGATTCATGGCGGTGAAACGTAGGGGCGCACGGGGTGAGGGTCAATGACCGTGCGGAAGTTTCTTGGCGATCCCGCGATTGGGCACGCTGTTTCGGCGAGGCGTGAGGGGCACCCTGTGAAAAGTCTTGACGCTCGTCATGGTCGAGCTTAGCGTCTGCGCCTGCACCGTAAAAACGATTCAATTCAATGCGGCGCAGCACTCCGCCCGTCGGTGCCGGAGTGGGGCTGCCCGTTTCGTGCTGCCCCGCCCCGCCGAAGGGAGTCCCGCACGTTGCCAGCACCACACGAAACCGCCGGTCCGTCCCGCCGTCAGATCCTCCTCACCGGCACGGCCGCCACGACCGCGGCGGCCTTCCCCGTGGTCGGACCCGTCGCGGCTGCCCGCGCCACCCCACTCGCCGCCGCCCGCCCCTCCGCTGCCAAGCCGTCCGCCGCCAGACCCGGGAGCAGACCCGCCCTGGCCGCCTTCGACCTGTCCGAGGTCCGACTCCTCGACAGCCCCTTCCTCGCCAACATGCGCCGCACCTGCGCCTATCTGCTCTTCGTGGATGCCGACCGGCTCCTGCACACCTTCCGCCGGACCGTCGGCCTGCCGTCCTCGGCAGAGCCCTGCGGCGGCTGGGAGGCACCCGACATCCAGTTACGCGGCCACACCACCGGCCATCTGCTCAGCGCCCTGGCCCAGGCGCACGCGAGCACCGGGGACCGCGCGTACGCCGACAAGGGCCGGGCCCTGGTCTCGGCGCTCGCCGAGTGCCAGCGGGCCGCCCCGGCGGCCGGCTTCACCACCGGCTACCTCTCCGCGTTCCCCGAGTCGGTATTCGACCAGTTGGAGGCGGGCGGCAAACCCTGGGCTCCGTACTACACGCTGCACAAGATCATGGCCGGGCTGCTGGACCAGTGCCGGCTGAGCGGCGACCACGAAGCCCTGGAGGTTCTGCGGGAGATGGCCGCGTGGGCCGACGCCCGCACCGCGCCCCTGTCGTACGAGCGCATGCAGAGCCTGCTGAAGGTGGAGTTCGGCGGCATGAACGACGTGCTGGTCCGGCTGTACCAGGAGACGGGTGACCCGGCGCATCTGCGAACCGCCCGCCGCTTCGACCACGAGGAGTTGTACGCACCGCTCGCCGCCGGCCGCGACGAACTCGCCGGACGGCACGCCAACACCGAGATCGCCAAGATCGTCGGGACCGTGCCGTCCTTCGAGGCGACGGGGGACCGGCGCTACCTGGACATCGCGGACGCCTTCTGGACCACCGTCGTACGCCACCACTCGTACGCCATCGGCGGCAACTCCAACCAGGAACTCTTCGGTCCGCCCGGTGAACGCCAACACCGACTACCGCGAACGCGTCCAGTACGCCACGTACGACGTCACCGACCGTCTGCGGACCGGCGCCAACACCCTCGGCAACGGCATGTCCAACGTCGTCAGCACCGCCGACCGCTACCGCAAGCTGTACGGCAACATCAGCGACCCGAAGCTCATCGCCCAACTGGAGATCACCCTCGCCGACGGCAGCGTCCGCACCGTGACGAGCGGCGACGACTGGCACACCACGCTCGGGGCCACCACCTCCAGCAACTGGTACGGCGGCGAGGACTACGACGCCCGCCGGGAGACCCCGCACTGGGACGAACCCCGGGGCGACCGCCGTTCCTGGGCCCACGCGGTCACCGTGAGCGCCCCGGGCACGGCCGCCGCGCCCGCCGCGCTGAGCGCCCGGGAGACCGAGCCGATCCGGGTCGTGGAGACCCTCACCGGAACGGAGGTCGACGGCGCCGCCGGCAGTCGTGTCTTCGACCTCGGCCGCAACATCGCCGGCTGGCCGGAGATCACCGTCAGCGCGCCCGCCGGGACGGAGATCCGTGTCCACCCGGCGGAGAGCCTCAAGGACGGCCACGCCTTCCAGTCCATCAGCAACGTCGGCGCACCCCTGTGGGACAGCTACACCACCCGCGACTCCCGCGCGGCCACCTGGCACCCGAGGTTCGGCTACCACGGCTTCCGCTACCTGGAGTTGAAGGGCGTGCCCGAGGGAGCCGAGGTCTCGGCGCGGGGCAGGGTCCTGCGCACCGACAACGCCTCGGCCGGCACCTTCACCAGTTCCGACCCGCTGATCAACGGTATCCACCAGCTGATCCGCCGGGCCGTCGAGGGCAACATGATGAGTGTCCTCACCGACTGCCCGAGCCGGGAGAAGCTGGGCTGGCTCGAACAGGACCAGCTGGTCTTCCCCGCTCTCGCGGCCAACTTCGACATGCGGGCCCACCTGCGCAAGATCGTCCGCGACATGGCCGACGCGCAGACCACCGAGGGCCTGATCCCGAGCACCGTTCCGGAGTACACCAACCTCCCCGGCGCCTACCGCAACGACTCCAACTGGGGCGGCGCGTTCGTCCTGGTGCCCTGGCAGCTGTACACCACCTACGGCGACCGGGACACCCTGCGCACCTACTACCCCCGCATGCGGCAGTACGCGGACTTCCTCCAGGCCCAGGTCTCCGACGGCATCCTCGACTACGGCCTCGGCGACTGGTTCACCCCGGACCGCACGTTCCCACGCGCGGTGGCCGGCACCTACGGCTACTGGCGCGTCGTCGACGCCCTCTCCCGGATCGCCGCGGTCCTCGGCGACGACACGGCCGCCGCGGACTACCGTGCCAAGGCCGACGCCTCCGCCCAGGCCCTGACCGCGAAGTACTACGACCGGGCCACCGGCACCTTCGCGGGCGGCGGCCACGGGGCGGAGGCCCTCGCCCTCGACATGGGCGCTTATCCGCCGGGGGAGAAGGCCCGCCTCCTCGGCCACTTCACCGCGGCCGTCGAGACCGCCGGCCACCACCTGCTGCTCGGCGAGATCTCCCTGCCGGCCGCGTTCCGTGTCCTGTCCACGGCCGGCCGCGACGACATCGTCCACCGGATCGCCACCCGAACCACCAGCCCCAGCTACGGCTACCAGGTGCTCGCGGGCAACACCACGCTCGGCGAGTCCTGGGACGGCGGCCCCGGCCAGTCGCAGAACCACTTCATGCTCGGCGCCATCGACTCCTGGTTCACCAGCCGGGTCGCCGGCATCGCGCAGACCCCCGACTCCGTCGGCTACGCGGAACTCCTCATCGACCCCGCGGTCACGGGTGACCTGACCTCGGCAGCGGGCTCCTACCGAACCCCCTATGGTCTTGCCCGCACCGGCTGGGCGCGCACGACCGACCGGTTCCGCCTCACGGTGGACGTCCCCGCGGGCAGCACGGCCCGGATCCACGTCCCCACCATCGACGGCCACGCCACCGCTCCGAAGGGGGCGAGCCTGGTCGGCGTCACGGCCAACGAGGCCGTGTACAGGGTCGGTTCGGGTCGCTGGACCTTCCGCTCGACGCTGTCGTCCATCGAACCAGCACGTCCTTAACCCCCGGACAATATTCCGGACAACTCCCGTTCATTCATCAGTAACGGCATTCATGGAATTGCCCTGCGTGCGTATGCGAAATCGCATCCGTCTTTTCCGGCGACGGCACAACCAACCGGAAAAAAGGTCCGTCTAATTCGGCGAATCGACGAGGCGGGGGTGACTTCCCCGGACGGGACACCACACGTCCCGAATGCTCTGGGGGGCTGTCACGCATGAATCGCTCGACCCTGTACGCGGCCGAATTACCACGTGGCATCGCCCACCAGAAGGAACTGCGCCGGCTCCGCCTGCCGCGTCCGGCCGGACCGCGGCAGGCCGCCGCGCTGCTCGCGGCGCTCGTCACCGTCACCGCGTTCTGCGCTGCCGACGTCATCGCCCGCAGCTACCCCTTCGGCCCCCGCACCCGGAGCGTCAACGACCTGGGCAACCAATACGTACCGTTCCACGAACACCTGTGGGATCTGCTGCACGGAAAGGCCGACGGCGGGCTCCTCATCAACTGGCAGTCCGGGTACGGCTCCAGCTTCCTCCCCGACCTCGGTACCTACCTCACCAGCCCGTTCGCCCTGCTCGTGGCGGTGTTTCCGCGGGACCGGATCGACCTCGCGGTGTATGTGATCACCGTGCTGAAGGTCGCGTCCGCCGCCGCCGTCATGGCCTGGCTGCTGCTGAGTCTGCGACCGGGCCGCTGGTGGGCGGCCGGACTGCTGGGGGCGTCCTACGCCCTGTGCGGCTGGACCGTTGCGAGTGCCGTGTACAACCTCATGTGGCTGGACGGCCTCATCGCCCTGCCGCTGCTGTGCCTGGTCGGCGAATGGCTGCTGAACGGACGGCGTCAGATCCTCGGTGTGGTGGTCGTGGCCGCCGCTTGGATCGCCAACTTCTACACGGCGTACATGGCCACCCTCGCGGCCGGTCTTGTGCTCCTCCTGCGGCTGTGGCTGTCCGATCTCCCGCGTCGCCGGAGAATCGCCGCGGCGGGCCGGGCAGGCCTGACCGTCGCCCTCGGCATGGGCCTGGCCGCCCCGCTGGTGACGGTGATCTACTTCGGCACCACACACGCCTCGCCCGGCAGATTCAAGAACTTCACGCCGGTGGCGACGGAGGACCTCCTGGCCCGCCTGCTGCCGACCACGTACAGCTTCAGTTCGCCGGCGGTCTACGTGGGCACGACCGCGCTGCTGCTGGCCCTCGCCCTGCCCTTCCACCGCGCGGCTCCCACGCGGGTGCGCACCGGGTGGACCCTGCTGGTGGCCGGGATGACGCTCTCGATGCAGTGGGGCCCCACCCAGTTGCTCTGGCACGCCTTCACCCCACCGCAGGGCAGTTCGTACCGTGAGACCTTCGTGCTGTGCGCGCTGCTGGTGATCGCGGCCTGGCACTCACTGTCGTACGGGCCGCCCGACCGGCGGGCGCTGTGTGCGGCAGGCGCGCTGTTGGCGCTGATCACCGCCGTCGCGAGCCGAAGCGACCTGGTGCGTTCCTTCACCTGGCCGGTGCTGCTCGTCGCCGCGGCGGGCGCGCTGGGCGGGCTGGCCCTGCTCCGCCGCACGGACGGCGGACGTTCCGCGGGCAACGGGCGCCGCACCCTGCCGGCCGTTCTCGTCGTGGTGCTGCTCGTCGGCACCCAACTCGGCGAAGCCACCGCCACCTCCGCCGTGGCCACCCGCATGCGGCTCGGGCACATGGACGACTACGCGCCCTGGGGGGACCGGCGACAGCAGCAGGCGGAGGCGATCGCCGAGGCCGACGGCTGGCCCCGCTACCGTACCGACCCGGGCCGGGAGCAGACCGTCGGCAACGACCCGCTGCTGGTGGGCGGCCAGGGCGCCCAGTACTACAGCAGCCACACCTCCGACGTGCTCTTCCGCACCCTCACCGCCCTCGGCGGCGGCTGGACCTCGGGGGGCCGCAGCCTGCAGAGCATCGACAACGCCGTCACGGACGTCATCTTCTCCGTCGGTGCCCGGGTGCACTCCCCACCGGACCCGCATCAGAACTGGTTCCCGCAGGACGGCAGCCGGGTGACCGTGACCCGGCAGGTCGTACCGCCCCTGGTGACGGTACGACCCTCCGCTGCCTCCGCACACACGGGAGTCTCCGCCTTCGGGCCGTCGCCGTACCGCAACCAGGAACTGCTGCTGGGCAGCCGGGTCTACACCGTGCCCCGCCTCACGGTACGGACCAGCACCGGGAAGCCGCCGCACCGCGGCGACGGCCGACGGCCGGGCGTGCGCATCGCAGCCCTCGATCCCGGGACCGCCGTACGAAAGCCGACGGTCACGGCGCAGTGCCCGGCGGGCAGCGAGGTGTACCTATGGGCGCCGCACCTCGCGGGCACCGCACGACTCACCGGCGGCTCCGCCGACGGCCTGACCGGGCGTTTCCGGTCCGACCCCGTCACCAAGATCGCCGCCATGCAGCGGCTCGGCACGGTCCCGGCCTCCGGATGGCTGCGCGTCGAACTGTCCCCCAACCGGACCAGCGTCGTCCCGGACGGTGCGATCGGCTGCCTGGACACCACCCGGCTGCGCTCGGCCGTCGAACGGCTCAAGACCACCGGTGCCACCCAAGTGACCGTCTCCGGCGGCACGATACGGGCCGCCCTCCCTGCCGGCAGTACGGGCACCGCCCTCGTCGCGGCTCCCCGGATCGCCGGATGGCGCTGCGCCGCGGGCGACGGTTCCGCCGTACCGGCCGGGCAGTACTACGGGTTGGTAGCCGTGCCTCTCGACGGCTCCTCGACCAGCGTCACCTGCACGTTCCACCCGCCCGGTCTGCGGCTGGGCACAGCCGTCGGAGGGGCGTCGCTCCTGGCGCTGCTCCTGCTCTGCGCCTGCTACGCCGTCCGCCGACGGCGTGGCACCTCGTAACCACCGACGGGTGAGCCTCGGCGCGAGGCCCCCGCCCCGCGCCGAGTCGTGCGAATCAGGTTGCCGGGTCAGGTGAGTGCTGCCGCCACCAGTGCGGCGGCCCTGGCCACCAGCGGGTTGTCCGAAGGCCCCTCGGGGGCGTGCTTGGTCGACAGGACGGACAGTACGAGGGGCGGCCGGCCGGGAGGCCAGACGACGCCCACGTCGTTGGCGACCCCGTACGCCTGTCCGCCTCCGGTCTTGTCCGCGAGCGTCCAGTCGTCGGGCAGGCCGGCGCGGAAGCGCTCGGTGTTGGTGGTGTTGGCGATCAGCCACCCGGTCAGCCGTTCCCGGTCTTCCCGCGCCAGGGCTCGACCGAGGACGAGCCGAGCGTAGGTCTGCCCGATCGCGCGAGGGCTGGTGGTGTCGGTCCTCCGCCAGGGTTCCGCCGTGTTCAGCTCGGGTTCCCACCGGTCGAGCCGCGTCGTCCCGTCCCCGAGCGAGCGGCAGAACCGGGTGATCGCGGTCGGCCCGCCGAGCTCGCGCATCACGAGGTTCGCTGCCCCGTTGTCGCTCTGGGAGACGGCGGCGGCGCACAACTTCTCGACGGTCATGCCACGCGCGACGTTCTCGTCCGTACCCGTGATCGGTGCGTACCCCGAGGCTGTGACGTACTCCTTGGTGTAGTGGATCCGCTTGGCCAGGTAGGCACCGTCCAGGTCGAGGTCCCGCAGGACCGCCGCGGCGGCGAGCGTCTTGAACACCGAGCAGATCGGGAAGCGCTCCTCGGCGCGGTACACCACGGTCCGCCTCGTGGCGATGTCATGGGCGAAGATCCCAACCCGCGCGGAGTGCTCCTGCTCCAGGTCTCTCAGCTGCCGGGAGAGCCCCGTCCCGCCGGAAGGCGAGGCGTGTGCCGCGGTCGGCAGGGCGACCGTCAGCGCTGCTCCGGCGCCGAGGGCCAGTAACGCGCGGCGGCGGGGGTGAGCCTCTGTGGTCGCCAGGGCGGCCATATCCATCTGATGCATTCCATTCGTTCGAAGCAGGCGACGCCCGAGGACGGGACGTCCCCGCGCTGGTTTTCACCCAGGCCCGAGCCGGGCGGCCGTTCCGACGTCAGTGCCAGCCGAAACGTCGGTCCACGACCGCCGCGAACTCCTCCAGGGTCAGTACCGCGTCCCCGTTCTGGTCCGCGGCGTCGAACAGCGCGGAGGACGCGTCGACGTCTCCCACGGCCCAGAACGGCAGGTCCCCGGACGCCGCCAGCGTCGGGCCCTTCGCCCGCAGGGCAATGATCACCTCTTCGCGGGTGAGGGTTCCGTTCTCGTCGAGATCGAGCGCCTCGAACAACTTCCGGGCCTTGTCGCTCATCGTGTCGTCCCCGTGTCACCTCGGCGAACCTGTCGGTCCGCACCTCGTCACACAGATGAGAACGCTTCCGCCGACGTCCGGGTTCCAGCTCGTCCAGCCGGCCTGTCTACTGGACGAGCTCCCAGTCCTGCGAGCCGTCCGTGGTCGCGTTCTGCAAGGTCAGGGGCGCTCCGTCGGAGGCGCCTGTCAGGTACAGGCTGGTGTTCTTGACCGATCGCAGTTTGTAGAATCCGTCGCTGGTCCTGATCAGGCTCCAGCTGCCGGTGGCGCTGTTGTCGACCCACTGGCCGATCCGTTGGCCGGCCGTCGCGCTGCCGGTCCAGATGGCCGCCGCCCGGCCGCCCGACTTGTTCAGCAGGGTCGTGCCGCCGTTCGGTTCGGTCACCACGTGCCAGTACTGGGTGTCCGGGTTCGCCGCCGAGCCGGGCTCCTCCAGGCGAACGTCGGGAACGTCGCCGTTGCCGATGTTCGCGTCGTTGGTCTTGTTCCCGGTGCCGATCACCTGGTCGGTCCTGCGGTTGACCAACTGGTGGTAGGCGCCGTCCGAGTGGCCGAGGTCGACCTCGGCGTGGGCGAGCGTCGAGGTTCCCTGGTTGTTGAGGATCGCGACGCGGCCGGTGCCCTCGACGTACTGCAGGGTGCGGCTGTAACCGGCCCGCGAGGTCGTCTGGTACTCCTTCCACGTGCCGTCGCTGCGTCCGCTCTCGTTGACCCAGACGTTGCCGCTGCCGGCCGCGTTGTACACCAGGCGCCCACCGGGAACCCTGATGAGGACCGGACTGCCGCCCGTCGCGAGGGTGTGGGAACCGGCGTCGAGCGGCAGGGTGGTGACGCCCGTGCCGGTGGGAGAGCTGGTGTAGAACCTCAACGGGTCATCGGCGAGCACGTACTTGGTGTTGACTCCTCCGCCCCAGTACTCGAAGGTCAGGAGCCACTTGCCGTCTTTCGTCCGCACGACGTTCGTCATGCCCGGCCGCCCGCCGCCGATCTCGGTCTTGTCGCCACCCATGTTCTTTGTCAGTCCGGCGACATCCACGACGGGTGCGCTCCACTGCGCGCTGCGGCCGTCCCAGGTCTTGTGGGCGAGGATCTGGCCCTGCGAGTCCGTGGCGGTGTCGTTCGCGGGGTCGAGTGTGGGAACGCCGGTGGTCGCGTTGAAGCTGGTGTAGTCGTTCTCGTCGGAGTAGTAGCAGACGAGTTTGTCCTTGTAGACCATCAGGTACGGCTCCCAGAGGGGGTCCACCTGCTTGTCGGTGTTCGCGGCGGCGATGTTCTGGCCGGTCGCGCCCGCGCTGCCGCCCTGCCAGCCGCCCGTCGCGACGACGTTGACGACCTTCCAGGTCACACCTTCGTCGGTGCTGGAGTACAGGGCGATCGCCAGGTCCTTGCGGTCGCCGTCGTTGGACGGCGTCCAGTTCGGGTCGGCCGCCTTGTGCTCCTTGTAGTAGTGGTCGTCGCCCGACACGACACTCGCCAGGAGCAGCGTGCCCTTCTTCAGGTTCCCGACCTTCCGCGGAAGCGTGTAGAGGTACGGGTTCGTCCAGTTGCTCGTGTACTTCGCGTACTGGGGGTCGCTGGACAGATACGCGGGAGCCTTGACCTCGGACAGCGGCTGCCATGACGTTCCGTGGTCGTCGCTCTTGTAGACGGGGAGGGTCTGCTGGTCGGCGCTGCCCGTCGCCGGCACCACCGTGGACTTCTCGAACGACGCGACCAGCCGTCCGCTGGGCAGCTGCGCCGACTTCGGGTAGATCGCGCAGTTGCCCCGCCCCTTCAGGCACGGTTCGTTCCCGAGCTGGTAGAGGATCCCGCCCGTCGGGTTGTACGCCTGCGCGCTGCCCATGGGTATCGCCAGCATCGCTGCTGCCGCGACGAAGGTTCCCAGCGCTTTCCCTGCTCTGCTTCTGTGCATAGCCCCTCCTCGGGGGACGGAAACGGTGGTGCCGGTAGGCGGTCGGATCGGGATCGGATCAGGAGACGAACACGCGGACGTCCCAGGCGCCGAGGTCCAGCGCCGTGCCCGCGGGGTG
This sequence comes from Streptomyces sp. NPDC050997, assembly GCF_040660135.1. NCBI lineage: Bacteria > Bacillati > Actinomycetota > Actinomycetes > Kitasatosporales > Streptomycetaceae > Streptomyces > Streptomyces sp. NPDC050997. The sequence continues at coordinate 676,059 of NZ_JBFAGK010000003.1, read as the reverse complement.
GGACGTGCCGGTCAGGGCGTCGGAGAGGTCCACCGGGGCGGGGATGCCCGCGGGCTCCCAGCTCCAGTTGTGGACGATGTGGACGCGGCGGCCGTCGGGGGAGGTGCCGGTCGTCGCGGTGACGGATGCCGGGAGGTCCTGCCACTCGCTGGGGGAGGCCGGTGCCATCCAGGCGGCCAGCGCCCGGGCGAGGTCGCGGCCGGGGACGGTGCCGACGGTGGTGACGCGGCCGGAGCCGTGGCGGCGGGTGGTGACCGCGGGCCAGCGGCCGAAGTGGGGGTGGTCGTAGGTGGCCAGTACCTCGGCGTCGGTGACGGTCAGGCCGTCCGCCCAGCGGGTCGCCGTCGCCCTCTCGGGCAGGTCGAGCGGCCCGCCGGACGCCGACCGTACGGGGACCTCTCGTACGAGGTTGCTGAACTCGTCGTAGCGGACACCCGCGGCTTCCACCAGGCGCCCGGGGGCCGGTTCGTGGCGGGCCCGTGCCTCGTGGTCGGCGTAGCCGGTGCGCGGACCGAGGACCAGGTGGCCGCCCGCCTCCGCGTAGGCCGCGAGCCAGTCGAGCGTCGAGTCGGCGGCGATGTACAACGCCGGGACGACGAGGACGGGGTGGCGGCCTACCGCCTCCTCCGGCGTCAGGCCGCCCCGTTCCCCGGTCGGGTCGTGCAGCTGGCGGGCGTGAACGATGCGCACCTGACGGCCGGCGTCGAAGGCGCCGCGGTAGAGGGGGTCGAAGATGCCGTGGTAGGCCTCCGGGTCCGGCTCGCCGTCGGATGTCGCGAGCGGCGGGTACTTCTGCATGAGCCACTTGCTCGGCGTCGAGTACACCATCGTGATGTCGGCGTCCGGTTCGAGCCCCGCGACGAGCGGACCGGCCGCGTCGAACTCGGCGCCCAGACGGGCGAGTTCGGCGTAGGTGCGGCCGGGCTGTCCGGTGTGGGGCAGGATGCCGCCCCAGTAGGTCTCCGCGCCGAAGTGCAGCGTGTGCCAGTGCCAGTACTCGATCATGCGGGCCCCGCGGGCGACCAGCGCCCAGGCCGCCTGCCGCCACTGACCGTCGTAGGCGGGGCGGTTGTGCCACGGTTCGCCGATCGAGCCGGCGTTGGTCTCGGTGACCAGGAACGGCTCCTGGCGCGAGGAGAACATCCAGTCGGCGGTCTGGTACAGCGACCACACCCCGGTCGTCCGCCACGTCTGCTGGTGGTCGTCGGGCGTGGGGTCGGGGAGCAGGAGGCCGTCCTGCATGGCGTAGTACGGGTTCCCGGAGGCGATGTCGAGGCGGTCGGTCAGCTCGTCGTCCTCCACTCCGGGGCGCTTGTAGGAGATGCAGGTGGTGACGAAGTGCTCGGGGCCGGCGTACTCGCGGACGATGTCGGCCTGCCAGCCGATGAACTCGGTGACCTGGCGGGCCTGGAACTCCCGCCAGGCGACGTCGTACTGCGGCTGGGCGTTGCCGTCCGGGGTCCACAGGTCGGCCCATGTCGACAGCCGGTGCGACCAGTAGACCAGGCCCCACTCGCGGTTGAGGGTCTCGACGTCGCCGTACTTGGCGCGCAGGTGGTCCACGAAGCGCTGGAAGACGCCGTGGTTGTGGAAGAGCTCCAGGCCGGGTTCGTTGTCGACCTGGAAGCCGATGACCGCGGGGTGGCCGGCGTACCGGGCGACGATCTCGCGGATGATCCGCTCGGCGTGGAACCGGAACGCGGGGTGGGTGAAGTCGACCTCCTGACGGGCGCCCCAGCCGATGCGCTCGCCGGTGCGCCGCTCGCCCGTGATCTCCGGGTACTGCCGGGCCAGCCATGGCGGGACGGCGTACGTCGGTGTTCCGAGGACGACGGAGATGCCGCGTTCGTGGGCGCCGTCGAGGACGGGCCGGAGCCAGTCGAGGTCGAACCGTCCGCTCGTAGGCTCCCAGGTCGACCACACGGACTCACCGACCCGGATGACGGTGACGTGGGCGTCGGCCATCAGGTCGAGGTCGGTCTTGAGGCGTTCGTCGGGGCGTTCGGTGCCGTAGGCGGGCCGGTACTCGTGGTAGTACGCGGCGCCGAAGAGGACGCGGGCAGGCAGGGCCGCCATGAGGGAAACCTCCGAAGGAAAGCAGGAAGTGGTACGAGGGCTGGGTGCCCTACTGCTTGACGCCGCCGGCGGCCAGGCCGCTCTGCCAGTACCGCTGGAGCAGCAGGAAGGCCACGACGAGGGGCAGGATCGAGATCAGTGAGCCGGTCACCACCAGGGCGAGCATGTCGCTGCTGGAGCCCGCCCCGCCGTTCTGTGCCTGCGCGGCCCAGGAGGAGAGCCCGACCGTGATCGGGTACAGGTCCGGGTCGTTGAGCATGATCAGCGGCAGAAAGTAGTTGTTCCAGGTCGCCACGAGCGTGAACAGCAGGACGGTCACCAGGCCCGGTGCGAGCAGTCGCAGGGCGATCGTGAAGAAGATCCGGGCTTCCCCGGCGCCGTCGATGCGGGCGGCCTCCAGGATGCTGTCGGGAATGGCGTCCTGGGCGTAGACGCGCATGAGGTAGAGACCGAACGGGTTGACCAGCGAGGGCAGGATGATCGCCCAGGGGGTGTTGACCAGGCCCGCCTCGGCGAAGAGCAGGTAGGTCGGGATCGCCAGGGCGGTGGTCGGGACCATGACGGCGCCGAGGACGAGGTTGAAGCCGAGCCGGTCGCCGCGGAAGCGGAACTTGGCGAAGCCGTATCCGGCCGCGGCCGCGAGCAGGGCGGCCCCGAGGGAGCTCACCACGGCGTACATCACCGTGTTGAGCAGCCAGTGCACGAAGACCCCGTCGTCCTGGGTGAAGGTCTCCTTGACGTTCGTCAGCAGCTGCGGGGCGTGCGAGAACCACAGGCCGAAGCTGTTGAACAGGTCCTGGGTGCTCTTGGTCGAGGCGATCAGCAGCCAGAGCAGGGGGAGGAGGAAGTAGGCGAGCGCGGCCAGCATGGCGATGGTCAGCGGGGTGCTGCGGCGTGAACGGGAGCGGCGGCGAAGCCGAGGTGCGACGGGAACCGTGGTCGTCACCGGGGCGGCGGTGGCCGTGGGGGCCGTGGTCGTCACGGGGTCCTCCTGCGGTTCGCGGTGAGCAGGATGGCGTAGGAGGCGATCACGATGACGAGGCCGAGGAGGAAGGACACCGTGGCCGCGTAGTTGACCTGCTGGCCGGTGAAGGCGAGGGAGTAGGCGTAGAGGTTGGCGGTGTAGGAGCTGCTGATGACCTCCGGGGCGACCTTCATCAGCAGGTTCGGTTCGTTGAACAGCTGGAAACTGCCGATGACGGAGAACAGCAGGGTGAGCATCAGCGCCGGTTTGAGCGCCGGGAGTTTGACGGACCAGGCGATCCGCCAGGCGCCGGCCCCGTCCACCGCGGCGGCCTCGTACAGCTCCTGGGGGATGGTGCGCAGAGCCGCGTACAGAATGATCATGTTGTAGCCGACGAACTCCCAGGTCACGATGTTCGCCAGGCTGCCGAGCATCCAGCCGTCGCTGAGGAAGTCGGGGACCGGCAGGCTGAGCTTCCGGCTCAGCTGGGCGAACGGGCCGAAGTCCGGGCCGTACAGATAGCCCCACATGAGCGCGGCGACCACGCTCGGGACGGCGTACGGCACGAAGATGCCGAGGCGGATCAACCGGGCCAGTCGCAGCAGACCGCTGTCGAGCGCGAGGGCGAACAGCAGCGCGAGGAGCAGCATCACCGGGACCTGGATCACGAAGAACAGCGCGACCCGTCCGACGCCGTGGATGAGCAGCGGATCCTGGACGGCCTTGACGTAGTTGTCGAGCCCGACGAACGCGGTGCCGCCGATGAGGCGTTCCTCGAACAGGCTGAGGTAGGCGGCGTAGCCGAGCGGGGCGAGGAAGAGCAGGACGAAGAGCACCATGAACGGTGCGACGAACAGCGGTCCTGCCGCCCGGCGCCTGCCCTTGGCGGAGGTCGTCGCGGAGGTCGCGGAGGTCGCGGTGGTGACAGCCATCTCAGCGCCCCTTGACGGTGAAGCCCTGGGCCTTGGCGTACGTGGTGAGGCGCGACTGCCAGGTGCCGAGCGCGCGGACGGTGTCGGTCCTGTCGGCGAGGGACTTGCCGACCGTCTCGGTCCAGTCGGTCGCCGCCTGGTCGAGGAACGGCGGCCACTGGAAGGAGGAGTTGACCGTGGAACTGATGTCGGCGAACAGCTGGTTGACCTTCTGGCCGCCGTAGAACGACGGCGCCTCGCCGATGAACTCGGCGTCCGTGAGCAGGGACTTGGTCGCCGGGAAGAAGAACTGCTCGGTGGCGAACATCCGCGCGCTGGCCGGGTCGGTGTTGAGGAACCGCGCGAACACCGCCGCCGCGATCGGGTTCTTGGTGGAGCGGATGACGGCGGTGGTCGAGCCGCCCCAGTTGCCGGAGCTGGGCTTGGCGGCGTCCCACTGGGGCAGCGGGGCCGCCCGCCACTTGCCGGCGGTGGCCTTGGCCGAACCGGAGAGGAAGACCGGCCCCCAGGCGGCGGTGATCCAGGTGGCGTACTTGCCCTTGTTGAGCGCCGCGTACCAGGAGTCGGTGAAGTCCGGCTCGACGCCGATGACTCCCTCCTTCGCGAGCCCACCCCAGTACTCGCCGAGCTTCCTGGAGGCGGCGGCGTCGACGCTGATGGTGATGTCGCTCTTGCCGGAGGTCACATAGGGCTTGGCGCCCGCCTGCCACTGCAGGCCGTGCCAGGCGGCGACCTGGTTGGCGGCGAGGTTGGTCAGGTAGACATCGGGGTCCGCCTTGTGGAGCTTGCGTGCCGCGGCGGCGAACTCGTCCCAGGTTCCCGGGACTTGGATGCCGTGCTTGTCGAAGATGTCCTGCCGGTACAGCATGCCCATCGGGCCGGTGTCCTGCGGGATCGCCCAGACCTCGCCGCCACTGCCGCTGACCTGGCCCCAGGTCCAGTCGACGAACTGCCCCTTGAGCGCGGAGGCACCGTAAGGGCGCAGGTCCAGAAGGCTGTCGGTGATCGTGAACGTCGGAATCGCCTGGTACTCGATCTGCACCATGTCCGGGGCGCCACTGCCCGCCTTCAGCGCCGTGCGCAGCTTGGTGTACTGCGGGGTGCCCTGGCCGGCGTTGACGATCTTGATCTTGACGTTCGGGTACTTCTTCTCGAAGAGCGCGACCTCCTTGGCGATGTTCGGGACCCAGGTCCAGAACGTCAGCTCGGTCGGCGTCTTCATCGCCTTGTCGATGTCGGCCTGGCTGACCGGCTTGGCGGCGGCGGAGGAGCCGCCGGAGTCACCACCGCCGCAGGCCGTGAGGGCGGCGCCGAGCGACAGGGCGCCCGTCGCGGTGAGGAAGAGCCGACGGTTCATGGAGGAGGAACTGATGAAGGATCCGGATGTGGGCATGGTGAACTCCCGCCGATGGCGAAGGGGACCGCACGCCGGGGGAGGGTGTGCGGAAAGGGGAGGACGAAGGAGAAGGCAGGCGTGGGCGTGACGTCTGGACGTCTGGACGCCGAAGCCGACGGGTTCGGGAAGCGCGGCTGCGCGGGCGGCGACCGGAGTACGGCACACAGGTGTGTGCGGGACGGGCCGGAGAGCGCCGCGACCATGCGGCTCAGGAGCCACTGGGCGAAGGGAGGTTCGCGCGTCTCCGGGCTGCGGGGTCGTCCGCAGGGGCGGGGACGCGGTCGGGACGGACAGGGCTGAACAAGGGCCGGTACGGCGGCTCGCCCCTGGGATCACATGCCGGGTCTGGGCCCTGCGGCCCGGACCGAGCGGCGCTGTTCAGTGGTGGGTGGACGGTCCTTTCTTCGGGAGCGGGGCAGTGGACGCCTCCCCGCGGGACCGGGAGGCGCTATGTCGTCGACGTCCCGGGGGCCTCCGGGGTGGCGGGGGCTGGGTCGAAGCGCGGACGACGAGGTCGACCGGGGGGTCGTTCGCCGACAGAGCCTCCGCTTGCGGGTTCTCGATGGCGTGCACCAGGCGCTTGAGCCCTTCCTGCGCCACGGTGTCGAACGGCTGCCGCACCGTGGTCAGCGGAGGAGTCACATAGGCGGCGACCGGGATGTCGTCGAAGCCGACGACGCTGACGTCCTCCGGCACGCGCCGGCCGGCTTCCGTCAGGGCGCGGATCAGGCCGATGGCCATGTCGTCGTTCGCGGCGAACACCGCCGTCACATCGGGGTCGGCGGCCAGCTCCTGACCCGCCGAGTAGCCGGAGGCGGCCGACCAGTCGCCCTCGAAGACCCGCGGTTCGTCCCTGCCGTGTGCGGCCAGCGTCGCCCGCCATCCCTCAAGACGGTCCTTGGCGGCGTACCACCGCTGGGGACCGGCGAGGTGATGCACGGTCTGGTGCCCCAGGTCCAGCAGATGCTCGACGACCGCCCGGGCCATCAGGTCGGCGCCGCCACCTCCGGACAGCACCGTGGAGGCGGTGAAGGGCGGTGGCGCGCCGAGGACCAGGACCGGCACGCTGATGCGGACGGAGAGGTCTCCCTCGCCCGCTTCCTCCGCGATCGGCTCGGAGATGACGATCCCGTCCACACCCTGGTCGAGGAGCGAGTCGACGGCGCCCGCGAGTCCCGCGGGGTCGCCTTCCATCGTGTTGACCACGCGGAGCGCGTAGCCCGTGTCCCGGACGACCCGCTCCACACCCATGAGCAGCGAGGCCGGACCGTACAGGGCCGTGCCCAGCGTCACCACGCCGATCGATCGGGTCCGTCCGGAAGCCAGCGCCCGGGCGGCATTGTTGCGGCGGTAGCCGAGCTGCTCGGCGGCTTCGAGGACACGTCGGCGCACGTCGGCGGAGACATACGGCTCGTCGTTGAAGACCCTCGACACCGTCTTCTGCGAGACCCCGGCCACCCGGGCCACGTCCACGCTGCGCGGCGCCCCGGGACTCCCGTCCCGTCCTGTCCCTGGCGTCATGACGTCTCCCGGTGGCCGAACGATCGTGCCCGATACTGCCAGACGCCGTGTGTCTGACTGCGCTGTCATGTCTACGCAGTCATACGGCGCCCGTCAAGAGTTCGGCACGCATCCGTAACCTTCCGGCCGAGGTGGTGGGTCAGGCCGCCTTCGGGATCGTCATCCAACGCCACTGGGTGAACTGCTCCAGACTTGCGGTGCCGCCGATCCGGGAGCCGTTGCCGGAGATGCCCATGCCGCCGAACGGCGCGTTCGCGGCGTCCTTTGCGGAGAGGTCGTTGATGTGGACCATGCCGGTGTGCAGCCGTTCGGCGACGGCGGTGGCTTTCGGTACGGAGCCGGAGTGCACAGCGGCTGTCAGGCCGTACGCCGTGTCGTTGGCGATCTCGACGGCCTCCGCCGCGCCGCGGAAGGGGACGACCGGGGCGACCGGGCCGAAGATCTCCTCGGTGAAGACCGGCATGCCGCGCTCGACTCGGTCCAGGACGGTGGGCGGGTAGAAGAGCCCGTCGCGCCGCCCGCCGGTGCGCAGCCGCGCCCCGACGGCCACACTCTCGTCGACGATCCGCTCGATTCGTACGGCCTGCCGCTCGCTGATGACGGGGCCGATCGTGACGTGCTCTGTCCGCGGATCGCCCATCCGCATGGCGTTCGCCTGGCTGACCAGCGCGTCGGTGTACGCCTCGATCAGGTCGGCGTGGACCACGTGGCGGCCGGCGGCGACGCAGGCCTGGCCCTGGTAGCCGAACGTGCTCGCGGCTCCGGCTGCGGCGGCGGCCTCGATGTCCGCGTCCTCGAGCACGATGATCGCGTTCTTGCCGCCGAGCTCCAGGGAGACCCGCTTCAGGCCTTCTCCCGCCGTGCGGGCCACCGCCCGTCCGGCCTCGACGGAGCCGGTGAACGAGACCATGTCGACATGGGGATCGGTCGCGACCGCCTGCCCGGTCTCGGCGCCTCCGGGCAGGACGTGCAGCACCCCGTCCGGCAGCCCGGCCTCCTCGAAGAGCTGCGCGACGAGGACGCCCCCGGACACCGGCGTGAGCGGGTCGGGCTTGAGCAGCACGGCGTTGCCCAGTGCGAGGGCCGGAGCCAGCGCACGCATCGCGAACAGCAGTGGCGCGTTCCACGGGTTGATCACACCGACGACCCCCAGCGGCACCCGCCAGGCCAGACTGGTCGCGCCGGGGGACTGCGGAGCCAACACCTCACCCGGGGGCAGCGACGCGAGTCCGACGGCGTGAGTCAGCTGGCCGAGGGCGGCGGCGATCTCGTAGTCACCCTTGGCCGGGACGCCGGCCGATTCACGGACGATCCAGTCACGAACCGTCTCGCTGTGCTCTTGCAGGACCGACGAGGCACGCAGCAGCACCTCGATCCGTTCCGAAGGAGCCGCCGCGGCCCAGCCCCCGGCAGCGCGGGCCGCCCTCGCGCCGGCTCGCGCGACGTCAGCGGGCGCCGCCACGCCTACCTCGGCCAGCGGGTGACCCGTGGCCGGTTCGATGACCTGGCGGGTGCCGCCTTCGGAGTCGCACCAGCCCCCGCTGTAGATCTTCCCGGTCCACACGGCAGGGGCGGGCCACGTCCCCTTGCCGTTGGCAGTCATCGTCATGGTCCCGCCCTCCGGGCAGTCGGGGTGCCGTCCTACCATGAGGACCGATTCGCGGCTATCTGTCACTCTTATTGTCTAGTGTCGTAATAAATGGGGGTGTCGCATCTTGGGCCCGGCCGATCCCGGGCGGAAGGCCCCAGGGCGGGAGCGAGGCGAGATGACGTCATGACCGGATCCACGGCTGCCGGGGACCGCGTCCCGAGCGCTGGGACGCGGGAGATCGTCGACGAGGCGGCCACAGCGCGAGTCAGCGTGGACGGGCGCGGTGTCGTGACCGCGTGGAACGAAGGGGCACGGCGACTGCTCGGCCACCGGGCCGCAGAGGTCGTCGGCCGCAACGCGACCGCGCTGCTCCCGGACGGGACTCCCACTCAGGTGCCGCGCTCCCTCGCGGATCTACGGAGGTGGAGCGGGCCGGTGACGTTGCTGCACCGGGACGGTCGCCGCCTCACCGTCGATCTGTTGGCCCACCGCAGGGAGAACGACGGCGACGGATGGCTGCTGGTGTCGGCGGTGACCCGCCCCGCGAGCGGACCTGAGGACGACGCGTTCGTGCGGCGGAGTTTCACTCATTCCCCCTGCACGATGGCCCTGTACGACACCGGACTACGGCTGCGCCGGGCGAACGCGGACATGGAGCGTGCCATAGGCCTGTCCGAGGAGGCGATGCGCGGACTGCGGGTGACGGAGATCGTCGACGATCCGGAGAGCGAACGGGCCGAAGCGGGGATGCGGCGCGTGCTCGAGACGGGCCGGCCGCAGGAGCTCGGAGCCGCGCTGCAACTCGCCGGCCATGAGCGTCAGAGCGTGTGGTCGGTGTCCCTCGCCCCCGTGTGGGACACCGTCGGGCGGCTGGAGGGCGTCCTGCTGTCGGCTCACGACGTGACGGAACAGCATCTGACACGGCAGCGGCTGGTGCTGCTCAACGACGCCAGCGTGGTCATCGGCAGCACCCTGGACCTGGCGCGTACGGCCCAGGAACTCGCCGACGTCGCCGTCCCGCGGTTCGCGGACTTCGTCACCGTCGATCTCCTGCCGGCCATCGAGGGTGGTGAGGATCCGCCCGAGGGTGCTCCGTACGGCCCCGTCATGCTGCGCCGGGTCGCCTGTCAGTCGGTCCTGGAGGGATGCCCCGAAGCCGTGGTGCGGTGCGGGACCGTGGCCGCGTACCCGGCGGGTTCGACCGCGGCCGAGTGCCTGGCCGCGGGCCGGCCCCTCATCGAGCACGTGACCCCCGCCGCCTTGGCGGAGGTGGAACGGCAGACCCCGCAGCGGGCCGAACACATGCGGAAGTTCGGCTTCCGTTCGGTGCTCGCGGTCCCGATGCGCGCCCGTGGCCTCACCCTGGGGGTGGCCACGTTCTCCCGCCACCGGCAGCCCGAGCCCTTCGAGCAGGACGATCTGCTGCTGGGTCAGGAGATCACCGCCCGCGCCGCCGTGTGCATCGACAACGCCCGCCGCTACACCCGCGAACGCTCCATCTCCCTCACGCTGCAGAGCAGCCTGCTGCCGCAGCAACTCCCCGAGCAGGCGGCCCTGGAGGTCGCCTCCCGCTACCTGCCCGGCAGCACCCGGGCCGGAGTCGGCGGCGACTGGTTCGACGTCATTCCGCTCTCCGGCGCCCGGGTGGCCCTGGTCGTCGGCGACATCGTCGGCCATGGCATCCAGGCCTCCGCCACCATGGGGCGGCTGCGCACCGCCGTACGCACGCTCGCCGACATCGACCTTCCCCCCGACGAACTGCTCATCCACCTCGACGACCTGATCAACCGCCTCGCCGGCGGGGCCGACAGCACGGCCGTGACCGCCGGTGACATCGGAGCCACCTGTCTGTACGCCGTCTACGACCCGGTCTCCAGACACTGCACCATCGCCCGCGCCGGCCATCCCGTACCCGCCCTTGTGACACCGGACGGCGGGGTCGAGTTCCTGGACGTCCCGGCGGGTCCTCCGCTCGGCCTCGGCGGCCTGCCCTTCGAGTCGACCGAGCTGAAACTGGCAGAGGGCAGCCTGCTCGTCCTCTATACGGACGGGCTCGTCGAGGCCCGCGGCCGTGCCGTCGACGAGGGGGTCAACGCCCTGCGGGAGGTCCTGCGGCGACCGACCGGCAACCTGGAGTCGACCTGCGACGCCCTGCTGCGGACCATGCTCACGGACCGCCCGTCCGACGACGTGGCACTTCTCGTGGCCCGCACCCGCGCCCTCGACGCCTCCCACGTGGCCACCTGGCAGGTGCCGGCCGACCCCGCGATGGTCGCGTCGGCGCGCAAGAACGCCAGCCGGCAGCTGACCGAGTGGGGACTGGACGAGGCCGCGTTCGTCACCGAGCTGGTCGTCAGCGAACTGGTCACCAACGCCATCCGGCACGCCCAGCCCCCCATCGAGCTCAGGCTGATCAACGACCGCACACTCATCTGCGAAGTCTCCGACGGCAGCAGCTCCGCCCCCCACCTGCGCCGGGCCCGTACCTTCGACGAGGGGGGCCGAGGGCTGATGCTCGTTGCCCAGCTCACTCAGGGCTGGGGGACCCGCCAGACGCCCGACGGCAAGATCATCTGGGCCGAGCAGGCGCTCCCGACCGAGCCCTCCGCGACCTGACCGGCCGCGCGACCTGACCGGCCGCGCGACCTGACCGGCCGCGCGGGCGCCCGGCCGCGCGGGCGCCCGGCCGCCGGGCGGCCGGCGTGGGTCGGATCCGGCGGCGAGAGCGGGTGAATGGTCATTCACCTGACCAACACCGGGCCGAGCTCCGCGACGACGGCGCCGAACTCCGCGACCACCGGGCCGAACTCCGTGACCGCGGCGGCCGCGGACACCGTCCCGAGCCGTCGAGACGCCGAGGCCACCAAAGCGGCGATCCTCCGCGCGGCCCGCTACCGGGATTCATTCGCAGCGCATCGGCCTTCGGCCGGTGGTGAAGCGAATCTGTCATTGTGGCGCGGAGCGTCACGGATGCTGTCGTGCGGAGCAGGGGAGCGCAGGCGTCACCACTGCTGACGCGGAGCGTCACGGGGCCTGATCCGGGACAGCCGGTTAATGCCTCTCTCGTTCGGTCTGTTCGGCTTTCCGGGTTCAAGGGGGTATCTACCGTACGTACGTTCCCTCTGGTGGTGGGGGGTGCTCGTTCGTACGATCACCGCATGCAGCTTCGGTACGCCTTCAGGGTGCGACACGATGTCGCACCGCTCAAGTGGACAACACCGCTTCAACGGGGTTGTCCCAGACCAGTGTTCTGAGGTCTGGTCCCACGCTCACATGCGTCGCTGGCAACGGCGGGGTGTGAAGCTGAGCGCTCAAGGCCCAAGAACGTCAAGGCATCTGACGTCACAGGCCGAAGGACAGTCCGGAAGGGTGGACGAAAGTGAACCCCTGTCAAAGCCTCGTCAGCGTTACCCGCCCGGTGTCGAGCAATAGCGGCGGTCATGGCCTGGACGTTGGAAAACGTCAAGCGGAGCCGAGGGTTCTGACTCAAGGCTCGTGAACACCGCTGGCCACGGGGCAATAGGCGGCACCCTCCCCGGACGCATCTTGACGGTGCGGAACGTGGAAACCCGGTTGAGGTCCAGAGCGATCTGGTAGGCCGACCGTAAGGGAAGCGGAACTCCTCAGCCGGACAGGATGGTCCAAGAAGCGAACGCCGGTCCCCGAAAGGGAAAGGGAAGTCGGGTGAATGTGCCCGTATAACCTGCCGGATACGGGGCTCTCCCCAGCCCGAAAGGGAGCAGACGTGAACCAGGTGAGCCTTTGAAATGAACTGAGAAGAAGCCCGAACCGAGGGACAAGTTAGACGCTGGGAGGATGGTGGACAATGTCTGTTCTGCCGCTCAGCCCGGTGAACGGACCCGAGGACGCCCCCATGCTGTGGCACCAGATCGACTGGAGCCGATGCGAGGGGGAAGTACGGCGACTGAGACAGCGGATCTTCAAGGCAGCGCGGGAAGAGGACTGGCCCAAGGTCAGGAATCTGCAAAAGCTCATGCTGCGGAGCTACTCCAACACGCTGGTGAGCGTGAGGCGAGTGTCCCAGCTGAGTACTGGCCGCAAAACGGCCGGCGTCGACAGGGAGAAGGCGGTAACGCCCAAGGCTCGGTGGAATCTCGCGTCAGAGGTCCATCGGGTCGAGAAGCCCTGGCGAGCCATGCCGGTCAGGCGGGTGTACATCCCGAAGAGTAACGGGAAGCAACGCCCGCTCGGGATTCCGACGATTCGGGACCGGGCCATGCAGGCCCGTGTCAAGAATGCGCTGGAACCCGAGTGGGAGGCCCGTTTCGAACCCCGGTCGTACGGTTTCCGTCCGGGGAGAGGGTGCCACGACGCGATCGAGGCTATTTTCGGGGCAACGGCACGCAAGAACGCCAAACGCCTTTGGGTTCTCGATGCTGATCTGTCGGCGGCATTCGACCGCATCGACCATCCTCGCCTGATGGACGCCGTCGGGGGATTCCCCGGCCGGAGTCTCATCCGTGCGTGGCTGAGGGCCGGTGTGGTCGAAGAGGGCCGCTTCACACCAACCGAGGAGGGGACTCCGCAGGGCGGTGTGATCAGCCCGCTGCTGATGAACGTGGCACTGCACGGGATGGAAGAGGCAGCAGGGTGCCGGTACTGGGGAGCCGAGGCGAAGACATACGAGCCGAAGGCTGCCCCCAGGACCCCGATCCTGATCCGTTACGCGGATGACTTTGTGGTCATGTGCCACAGCAAGTCCGAAGCAGAAGAGATCAAAGAACGGTTGGCAGAGTGGCTGGAGCCGAGAGGACTGCGGTTCAACGAAGGAAAGACCCGGATCCGCCATATGGAGGACGGGTTCGACTTCCTTGGCTTCAACATCCGCCGCTACGACGGAAAGCTACTCATCAAGCCAAGTGCTGACGCTGTCAAGAGACTCCGGGAAACCCTACGCACCAAAGTGAAGGGCCTGTACGGTTCCAACGCGGCGGGAATGCTGAGGGCGCTGACGCCGATCATTCGTGGATGGTCGGCGTACTACCGGAATGCGGTTTCCTCCCGAACATTCTCAAGTCTCGACAACTATGTGTGGGGGCTGCTCTGGGAGTGGGCGAAAAGGAGCCATCCGAGGAAGTCGAGGGTCTGGGTAGCCAACAGATACTTCGGCAGGTTCAACGAGTCCAGAAACGACAAGTGGGTGTTCGGGGACCGTATCAGCGGCGCCTATCTCCCCAAGTTCGGTTGGACCAAGATTGTCCGCCACGTGCAGGTGAAGGGCGCGGCGTCTCCCGACGACCCTGCTCTGGCCGAGTACTGGCAAGGACGCCGCCGTAAGAAGGCGCCACCGCCCATGGACAAAGTGAGTCTGTCCTTGGCGTACAAGCAGAAAGGGCTCTGCCCGCTCTGTAATCAGGCGCTCATCGCCGGGGCCGAATACGAACCGGACAGTCCACGGGAGTGGATCAACTGGTTCGCGGCCTCGAAGAAGATGCTGCACAAGCATCACTTCGTTTACCGGAGAGATGGCGGCTCCGACGATCGAACCAACCTCCGTCTCGTGCACTCCGCATGCCATCGACAGCTACACGCTCAAGATGGCGTGCAGGCCAAGTGAAACTGCGCTGGCCCATGGGGCGAGCTTGAGCCGTGTGCATTGAAAGGTGCACGCACGGTTCTGAGGGGGCCGGGATGCAGTGATGCATCCAGGCTACCCGACCTGTACCCGGAACCGGGCCAACGTCTCGCGCTGGCCAGGGCGTTCGGGTGCGCCCGCGTCGTGTACAACGATGCCGTGCGCGCCCGCGAGGACGCCCGCAGGGCGGGCGAGCCCTTCCCCTCGGCGGGTGCGCTGTCCCAGAAGCTGATCACCCAGGCCAAGCAGACACCCGGGCGGTCCTGGCTGGGCGAGGTCTCCGCGGTCGTCCTCCAGCAGTCCCTGCGCGATGCGGAATCCGCGTACCGGAACTTCTTCGCGTCCCTCAAGGGTGAGCGGAAGGGCGCGACATGCGGTGCGCCCCGCTTCAAGTCCCGTAAGGACAGCCGTCAGTCGATCCGCTTCACGGCCAATGCCCGCTGGTCCGTCACCGCTTCCGGGAGGCTGAACCTCCCGAAGATCGGCGCCGTGAAGGTGAAGTGGTCCCGCACCCTGCCCGCACAGCCCTCCTCGGTCACCGTGATCAAGGACGCGGCGGGGCGGTACTTCGCCTCCTTCGCTATCGACACCGACGCGGCCGCCGACGCCACCCGCATGCCCGACACCGACCAGAGCGTCGGCATCGATCTCGGCCTCACCCACTTCGCGGTCCTCTCCGACGGCACGAAGATCGACTCACCACGGTTTCTGCGCCGCGCGGAGAAGAAACTGAAGAAAGCCCAGCGGGAGCTGTCCCGCAAGCAGAAGGGATCCAAGAACCGGGAGAAGGCCCGCCTCAAGGTCGCCCGCGCGCACGCGCAGGTGGCCGACGCGCGCCGCGAGTTCCACCACCAGCTCTCCACCAAGCTGATCAGCGACAACCAAGCGATCGGCGTGGAAGACCTGGCGGTCAGGGGACTCGCGCGCACCAGGCTGGCCAAGAGCGTCCACGACGCCGGATGGTCGGCATTCGTGCACATGCTGGAGTACAAGGCCGCCCGGTACGGCCGGACCCTGGTCAGGATCGGCCGGTTCACACCGACCTCCCAGACCTGCTCCACCTGCGGTATCAATGACGGGCGCAAGCCCCTGAACGTCCGGGAATGGACCTGCACCGCCTGCGGCACCCTCCACGACCGGGACCACAACGCCGCGATCAACGTCAAGACGGCCGCCGGACTGGCGGTATCAGCCTGCGGAGCGCCGGTAAGACCAGGACTCGTCCCGGCACAGCGCGAAGAAACAGGAAGCCACGGAATCCCGACCGAACCCTGTGCCGCGTAGCGGCACAGCAACGGTGGAGAAGGCCAGAATCCTCGGGCTTCAGCCCGAGGAGCAAGTCAACTCCTCGCACGGCACGCCCACGCGGACATCACGCTCAAGTCCGTCGCCGAACGTGCCGGTGTCAGCCCGCCCCTGATCATGAAGTACTTCGGCAACAAGGACGCCCTCTTCGCGCGGGTGATGTCCTTCGAGGAGGACGCGGCCGCCCTGCTGGACGCGCCACTGGCGGACCTCGGGCGCCACATGGTCCGCCACGTACTCGTCAGCCAGTCCGAACAGGGCGCCGACCCCCTGCTGCGGATCGTGTTCGCCCCACTCCACGGCGACCAGGGAGACACCCTCCGCACCAACTTCCGTACCCAGGTGAGCGATCGGCTCGCCCTGCGCCTCGACGGCCCCGGCGCCGGACTGCGGGCCGAACTCGCCCTGAGCATGCTGCTCGGCCTCGGCGTGATGTACGGCATCGCGCGGGGCGAAGAGGTGCGCGCGACAGCGATCGACGACGTCGTCGAACGATACGCACCAGCCGTGCAGGTGTGCCTGACGCCGTGAGCGAGGCACCGGGGAGCGCACCACGCTCCGAAGATCACTCATGGCATGCGGTGAATTCGTCCTCACCCTGGTCTGTTTGGCGACGGCTTTCGCGGACACACGTTCGGCGAAACGAAAGCTAGGGAGGAACTCTGCAATGGGCATCATCGCGTGGATCGTTATCGGGTTGCTCGCCGGGGCTATTGCCAAGGCGCTCATGCCGGGCAAGGACCCGGGCGGAATCATCATCACCATGCTCATAGGTATCGCCGGAGGCCTGCTCGGAGGCTTCCTCGGCAAGGTGATCTTCGGCGTCGACTCGATCGACGGCTTCTTCGATCTGTCCACCTGGATCGCGGCCATCGTCGGGTCGGTCATCCTCCTTGCGCTGTACCGGCTGTTCACCAACCGCGGGCGTGGACATCGGCGCGGACACGCCCACGCCTGACAGGTTCGCCTGGTCGGCGTGGCCGGAGCACAGCACCATGAAGTGAAGAACGCGAGCGCCCCCGCCTTCAGGCGGGGGCGCTCGCGTGCGGCGCCGAGTCGTGTATCAGCCGATGTTGAAATCGAGATTCGTCACGTACCAGGCATCGTCGATCTTGGTGGATTCCACCTTGACGTCTAACTGCCCTGGCTCCACTCCGGTGGAGTTGGACAGGATCACCTTGTCGAGAGACTGTCCGTCGATGGTGACCTTGTCGGCGGCAATCACCGCCTTGTCGCCGGTGACCGGGACTTGGGCGACTTCCACCTTCGGGTTGCTCGTGGGCGGCTTCGGCGTGAACGACGTACGGAACTTGCCGATGTTCTCTTGTATTTTCCGTGCTTCGGGTGTGCCGCTGTTACACATAGAGGGGCTGCCGACCCGAGCGGGCTTCGAAGCGGTGGCCGGTTCAGCCATCACCAGGCACGCCTGCTTCGGCTTTCCCTCGACAACAGCGGTGACCCAGGTGGCAACCGCCTCCTCGGCTGTGGACTGGCGGGTGGCCGAGGACTTCTGCGACTCGCCCGCGGTCGAGCTGCTCGCGGTCGGCTTCTCCTCCGCGGCGGACTCCGTGTCGTTCGAGCATCCCGTGACGCCCGCGACGGTCGCCACCAGCGTGGCCCCTACCGCCCAGCCCACGGTCCTGTTCCTGTAGCTGTTCGACCTCATGCCGAAAAAGCCCTTCCAGTAGACATCCATATGGCTCGTGGCCCCCGAGGCAGCTCGCTTCGAGGGGCCACAGTGACCATGGAGACGGGATGGACGGCTGTGCGGTTCTGCGGCACCCTCACTTTCCCGGCTGGGGCGCTACGGGGCTCGGCGGCTGACCCCGCGTCTGGTCGCTGCGTACCCTGTCTGCGTGTCAGCTTCCCGCCTGCGTCGCGTCGCCGTTCTTGTGCTCGACGGTGCGAAACCGCTCGACGTCGGCATTCCCGAGCAGGTGTTCACCACGCGCGCGAGCATGCCGTACGAGGTGCGCCTGTGCGGTGCGGCGCCCGGTCTCGTGGCCGGCGGCGACGGCCTGTCGTACCACGTCGCCCATAGCCTCGACACACTTGTGTGGGCCGACATCGTCTTCATCCCCGGCTACCGGTTCCCGGACCGAGACGATCCGTCGCCCGCCGTCGTCGACGCGCTGATCGCCGCCCACGAGCGGGGCGCGCGGCTCGCCGCCATCTCGACGGGCGCCTTCGCTCTCGCCGCCACGGGTCTGCTCGACGGCAAGCGTGCCACGACGCACTGGCACTACACCCGGGCACTGGCGGCGCGGCAT
The DNA here is from genome assembly GCF_040660135.1 of Streptomyces sp. NPDC050997. NCBI lineage: Bacteria > Bacillati > Actinomycetota > Actinomycetes > Kitasatosporales > Streptomycetaceae > Streptomyces > Streptomyces sp. NPDC050997. The sequence continues at coordinate 658,408 of NZ_JBFAGK010000003.1, read as the reverse complement.
CCGCTCGTACAGGTCGACGAGAACGTTCTGTTCGTCGACGAGGGCAGCGTGCTGACGTCGGCCGGCGCCGCCTCGGGCATCGACCTGTGCCTGCACATTCTGCGCGGCGACCTCGGGGTGGCCGCGTCGAACCACGCGGCCAGACGCCTGGTCGCGGCCCCCTATCGCAGCGGCGGCCAGGCACAGTATGTGCCGCGCAGTGTGCCCGAGCCGCTCGGCGAGCGCTTCGCCGCCACCCGCGAGTGGGCGCTGCGGCGGCTCGGCGAACCCCTCACCCTTGAGGTACTGGCGCGGCAGGCCGCGGTCTCGCCGCGCACGTTCTCGCGGCGCTTCGTCGAGGAGACCGGATACACGCCGATGCAGTGGGTGATGCGGGCCCGCATCGACATGGCCCGCGAACTGCTTGAGCGTTCGCAGCTCAGCGTCGAGCAGATCGCCGCCGACGTCGGCCTGGGCACCGGTGCGAATCTGCGGTCGCACTTCCAGCGCATCCTCGACACCACACCGAGCCAGTACCGGCGCACCTTCGCCCAGGGCGAGTAGCCGCACCGCGTGGCGCGATCCTTTTGGATCGTGGCGATCACTCCACTGCCGGCGGTGGAAGCCGAGAGCGAGGCTTGATGGTGAACGGAAGGGACACCATTCATGACTCGCATCGCCATCAACGGATTCGGCCGCATCGGACGCAATGTGCTGCGCGCCCTGCTCGAACGCCACAGCGACCTCGAAGTCGTCGCCGTCAATGACCTCACGGAGCCCGCCGCCCTCGCGCGACTGCTCGCCTACGACAGCACGGCCGGCCGGCTGGGTCGTCCGGTGACCGCGGACGGGGACGCCCTGGTGGTCGACGGACGCCGCATCACGGTCCTGGCCGAGCGTGAACCGGCGCAGCTGCCGTGGGCCGAACTCGGGGTCGACATCGTCCTCGAGGCGACCGGCCGCTTCACCTCGGCCAAGGCGGCCCGCGCCCACCTCGACGCGGGCGCGAAGAAGGTCCTCGTCAGCGCGCCCTCCGACGGTGCCGACGTCACGCTCGCGTTCGGGGTCAACTCGGACGCGTACGACCCGGCCCTGCACACGATCGTCTCGAACGCCTCGTGCACGACCAACGCGCTGGCACCGCTGGCCGCGGTGCTCGACAAGCTCGCCGGCATCGAGCACGGCTTCATGACGACGGTGCACGCCTACACGCAGGAGCAGAACCTCCACGACGGCCCGCACCGCGACGCGCGTCGCGCCCGAGCCGCCGCCGTCAACATCGTGCCGACCACGACGGGCGCCGCCAAGGCGATCGGCCTGGTGCTGCCGAACCTGGATGGCAAGCTGTCGGGCGACTCGATCCGCGTACCCGTTCCGGTGGGCTCGATCGTCGAACTCAACACGACCGTCGCCCGCGAGGTGACGCGCGAGGACGTGCTGGCCGCGTACCGCTCGGCGGCGGAGGGGCCGCTCGCCGGGATCCTGGAGTACTCGGACTTCCCGCTGGTGTCCTCCGACATCACGGGTAATCCGGCCTCCGCGATCTTCGACTCGGAACTCACCCGGGTCGACGGCCGGCATGTGAAGGTGGTCGCCTGGTACGACAACGAGTGGGGCTTCTCGAACCGTGTGATCGACACACTCGAACTCCTCGCCACCCGCTGACCGCGCCCGGCCGCGGGACACGCTGCGGGGCGGGGCGAGCATCGGGGTCGCCCCACCCGCACAGGAGTCGACTCGGAGCGCTCCGTCGGCCCGCCGGCGCGGCGCTCCGAGGCGAGCCGGTCAGAACTGGCAGGTGTCCATCCAGCGCGTGACCAGGGAGGTGTTGTTCTTGTCGGCATCACGTGCGGGACCACACAGGAACTGGCTGAAGCGGGTGTCGGCACGCAGCCAGAGGCTGAAGAACGACACGATCCACTTGCCCTGCCTGGCCTTGTCGCCGTAGCCCGTCATCGGACACAGATGGTCGCCCGGAACCTCGATGTAGAGCTTCTCGGCCTGGGACATGGAGTTGTACCAGGGCACCGCGTAGCTGTTGCCATTGGCGACAAGGTCGCTTTGGCAGGTCAGGAAGAACGTGGGCTCGGTGATTCCGGAGAAGTTCGGGCTCGTGTGGTACGGGGCGGTGGGCACGCCCGCCCGGAAGCGCGAGTCGTCCCGGAGGGCCGCCATGACACCACCGCCGCCCATCGAGTGACCGGCCGCGCCCAGTGTGCCGTTGACCTTCCCCGATACCGGGTTGCCGGTGGCGTTGCCGAGCGCGAGCAGCTGGGTGCCGGCGGCGGTGATCTGGCGGCCTCGCGATTCGGGATCGTCAATGAGTGTGTTGGTTCCGACGTTGATGACGACGAAGCCCCAGGAGGCGAGGCGGGGTGCGAGCCACTGCAGATTCTGCTGTGTGCCGTAATAGCCGGGCATCAGGACGACGCCCGGGTACGAGCCACTGGCCGTCGGGTACGTGACCGTGCCGGAGCCGTACCCGCTCGGGCTGGGAACGGTGTAAGTGGCGGTGGTCAGCGGCCCGTTGGTGGCCTCAAGGGAAGCGGTCGTCGGGTCCGGGATCCCAGTGTCCGGAGGGGCGCCGTCACCGGAGCCGTACACCTGGAACTCCCACAGCGAGTAGCCGTAGGCGGTGCCGCGCTGGGCGCCGTGGACGCGGACGTACCGGCCGTTGCCGTTCACGTCGAGGGTCTGCACGCCGCCGGTGCTTGTCGTGGTCGAGTAGACGGTGGTCCAGGCGGTGCCGTTGTCGGAGGTCTGGATCTGGAACGCGCGGCCGTACCCGGCCTCCCAGCGCAGCACCACTTGGCTGATGGTGGCGGTGGCGCCCAGATCCACTCTCAGCCACTGCGGATCACTGAACTTGCTCGACCAGCGGGTCCCGGATCTACCGTCCACCGCCGCCGACGCGGGGGTGGACGCCTTCTCGGTGGACGAGGAGGTCGCGGGCTTGCCCTGGGACAGCAGTTCGGCGGCGGCCGCCGGTGGCGCGGCCGCTGTCAGCAGAGTCAGTGCCAGGCCGATGGTGGTTGCCAGAGCGATCAGTGCCGTCATGGCACGGGGTCGGGTCCGTAACGGCTCGGTCGTGTTGGTCGAACGACTCGATGGACGCATTGACGTACCTCCCGAATGCGGTGAGCGCGTGGTATCCGGATTGCGAGGTGCGCCCGCACTGTAAGCGCTGCCGCAGCACGCCGGAAGAGAACTCTCACAGTGCGGAAGAAAAAGTGAACGGCCGCGGAGACGCATGTGGGTGGTGCCTCGTATCCGCCCATACAACCAACACATCGGATCTCTTCCGTAATGTTGACGCCCTCTCGTGCCATCTCTACCTTTCGGTCTGAGATAGCTCCGATGTATCTCTGTGAGTCGTACGAGCCAGGAGGCGCGATGCCCAGCCCGTCCAGCCGTCGTTCCAGCAGTCCGTCCAACCGCCCGTCCAGACGCACCGTGCTGGCCACCGGCTCCGCACTCGGCGGGACGCTGCTCGCGGGTGGCCTGCCCGCCCCGGCCGCGGCGGCCGGCGTCGACCCGCACGGCTCCGACCCGCACGGCTCCGACCCGCACGGTTCCGACCCCTGGCGCACCGTCCTCGACGACGCCGACCTGGTCTGGCAGCGGATGCCGAAGACCTGGTACGAGGGCCCGTATCTGGGCAACGGCTTCCTCGGTTCGGGGATCTACGCCGAACCGGGCACCGAGGCGGACACCTTCCAGGTCGTCCGCTTCAACGTGCAGCACTCCGAAGTCCAGGATCACCGCCCGGAGTTCGGATCGCTGTTCGGCCTCGCACGGCTGCCGATCGGCCACCTGACGCTGGAGCCGGTGGGCACGATCACCGGCCTCGACTGGCGGCTCGGGCTGCGCGACGCCGAACTGACCGGCACGCTCACCACGGACCGGGGCACCCTCACCATCCGCGCCCTGGTGCACAACTCCCGTTCCGTGCTGGCCGTCGAGGTGACACCGAGCGAGGGCGAGCGCGACTTCGCGTGGGCGTTCCATCCGGCTGAGGCGATCAGCCCGCGTGCGGCGTTCCGGCCGCTGCCGGAGGGGTACGAGGTCAACCCGCCCGCCGAGACCCGGCAGTACGACGGCATCTCCACCGCCGTACAACCGCTGCTCTCCGGCGGGCAGCACGTCACCGCGTGGCGGGAGCGCACCTGGGGGCGGGCGCGCACGCTGTACGTGCATGTCGCGCACTCGTATCCGAGGACGACGGCGCTCGGGCGCGCTCTGGCCGCGGTCCGGGACGCCTCGAAACTCCCGTACGACGCACTGGCGGTGGCGCATCGCGCCTGGTGGCACGCCTACTACCGGAAGAGTTTCCTCTCGCTGCCCGATGCCCGCATACAGCGCTTCTACTGGATCCAGCTGTACAAGACGGCGTCCGCGGCCCGGCGCGACGCGCCCGTGATGGCCACGTGCGGCCCCTGGGTGGAGCCCACGCCGTGGCCGGCGACCTGGTGGAACCTGAACGTGCAGTTGGAGTACTGGCTGATCCACGGCTCCAACCACCTCGAACTCGACGCTGTGACAAGGGCGTTGAGCGAGTTCCGGGACAACCTCAGGGCCGAGGTGGCGCCCGCGTACCGCGCCGACTCACTGGGCATCCCGCGCACCACCGACGCCTCACTGGTCAACGGCGGCGCCACGGACCCCGTACTGGGCTACGGCGTCGGCATCCCGGGCCGGGACCCGCCGACTCCCGAGGTCGGCAACCTCACCTGGGCCCTGCACAACGTCTGGCTCAGCTATCGCCACACGATGGACGAGTCGATCCTCCGTGACGTCCTCTTCCCCCTCCTGCGCAAGGCGATCACCTACTACCTGCGCTTCCTGGAACCGGGCGCCGACGGCAAACTGCACCTGCCTGCCACCTTCTCACCCGAGTACGGGGGCAACTCGCGGGACTGCAACTACGACCTGATGCTGCTGACCTGGGGCTGCCGCACCCTCCTCGACACCGCCGAACTCCTCGACATCGACGACGAGTTGGCGCCGCGCTGGCGCGAGGTCCTGACCAGACGGGCCGCGTATCCGACCGACGACAACGGCTTCATGATCGGCGCGGACATCCCCTTCGCGAAGTCGCACCGTCACTACTCGCACCTCCTGGCGGTGTACCCGCTGTACGAACTGACCGGCCGTACGCCCGACGAAAAGGCCCTGATCGAGATGTCGCTGGCGCACTGGGTGGGTTTCGAAGGCGCCCTCCAGGGCTATACGTTCACGGGCGCGGCCTCGATGTCGGCGTTGCTGGGCAAGGGCGAGGACGCGCTCAGCTACCTCGGCCAGTTGATGGCCCGCTTCATCCAGCCCAACACCATGTACAAGGAATCCGGCCCGGTCATCGAGACCCCCCTCTCGGCCGCCCAGTCCCTCCACGACATGGTCTGCCAGTCCTGGGGCGACACCATCCGCGTCTTCCCCGCGCTGCCCGCCGCCTGGGCGGATCTGACGGTGCACAACTTCCGTACCCAGGGGGCGTTTCTGCTCAGTGCCGTACGCGAGGACGGCGTGACCCGCTGGGTCCGGCTGGTCAGCGAGGCGGGCGCCCCCTGCGTCGTACGTCATGGCGTCGGCGGCCCGATCGAGGTACGGAACGACGACGGACGACCGCTGCGGTACGAGTCCGCGGGTGTCGGGACGATCAAGGTCACCCTGCGCAAGGGCGAGTCGGCCCTCATCACCGCCAAGGGCGACCGTCCCGACCTGCGGATCACACCCGTCGAGCCGAACGAGGAGGCGCCGCGCTGGGGACTGCCCGGGTGACCGGTGTCCCACCGAACGACGCCGTCCGCGCTCTCGGCGGGCCTGTTTCCGCGTTCTCGTGGGCTTCGCGGCACCCCGGACCTGGTTCCCAACTTCACGGCGGCTACGCCTATCTCAGCGACTCCGGCGTTGAGAAGATCGTCGGTGACCGTCGTGTCCAGCAGCTCCTGGAAGGAGTCAACGAGATCATGCGCGTCATCATGGCCCGGACCCTGGCGGAGGCACCCGGATGACCGGCAGCGAGGAACCCGTCCTGCTGCACATCACCGGTCGGGCCGCCCACATCACCCTCAACCGCCCGAGGGCCATCAACGCCCTGAACCACGCCATGGTGCGCCGTATCGACGACGCACTCACCGCATGGGCACACGATCCGGCCGTGGAGGCCGTCGTCGTCACCGGCGCGGGGGAGCGTGGCCTGTGCGCGGGCGGCGACATCCGTGCTGTCCACGATGACGCACGCGACGGGGACGGCACCGCCTCGGCCGCGTTCTGGCGGGACGAGTACCACCTCAACGCCCGCATCGCCCGCTACCCCAAGCCGTACGTCGCCGTCATGGACGGCATCGTCATGGGCGGCGGTGTCGGCGTTTCCGCGCACGGCCGCGTCCGGGTGGTCACCGAACGGTCGAGGATCGCCATGCCCGAGACCGGTATCGGGTTCGTGCCGGACGTCGGCGGCACCCACCTGCTCGCCCTCGCCCCGGGCGAACTGGGCACCCACCTGGCGCTCACGGGGGCGCACATCGGTGCCGGGGACGCACTGCTGTGCGGGCTCGCCGACCACTACGTACCCTCCGTCTCACTCCGGCAGTTCGTCGACGACCTCGCCGAACTGCCCGTCCGGGACGCCCTGGACCGTCACACGCGGCTGTCGCCGGAGGGGGAGTTGGCCGGCCACCGGGAGTGGATCGACACCTGCTACGCGGCTGACACGGTCGAGGAGATCGTCCATCGGCTGCTCGCCCAGGGCGACCCGGCCGCGAAGGAGACCGCGGAGACCCTGCTGTCCAAGTCGCCCACCGCTCTCAAGGTCACCCTGGCCGCCCTGCGCCGCGCCCGGCGGCTCGGCCCGCTGGAGCGGGTGCTGGAACAGGAGTACCGCGTCTCCTGCGCGGCCCTGACCACCCCCGACCTGGTCGAGGGGATCCGCGCCCAGGTCATCGACAAGGACCGCACCCCGCGTTGGTCGCCGGCCACCCTCGACGAGGTGACCGACGTCGACGTCGAGCGCTTCTTCACCCCGCTCGGCGAGCGTGAACTCGCTCTCCCCGGGCCGGAAACCACCACGTAGTGGCCTGAAGCGGCGGCCCGGTTCCGCCATCGGTGACCGGCGAACGGTCGGTGATCCGGGTCACCTGGCGGGCGAGAACGGCGTCACGCCAGGTGGTGCGGTATTGGCCATGGACCCGACACACGGTACCGTCGCTGTGATATTGACGACGGCATCGGAAGCCGGTGAGAATCCGGCACGGTCGCGCCACTGTGGACGGTGCCCCCCGAGGGGGCGCATCGCGAGTCAGACCCGTGGCCGTCGTCATGTGCACCACCGAGATGGGACGCGAACTCCCAGAGGAGGCCCTGCCATGGCGCAGCATGTCGCCCAGCCGACAACCACCACCCCCGTCGTTCCCGCCAAGCTCCCACTGAAGGCCATCGCCCCCTGGGCGGTTTTCTTCGGCATCCTGATGCTGGTCCTGCTGTACTTCGTCGGCGCCGAACAGGGCGCCACCTCAGTCGTCTCCGGCGAGAACGTCCACGAGTGGGTTCACGACGCCCGCCACCTCCTCGGCTTCCCCTGCCACTGATTCGAGGGACGCCGCACACCCATGAACTCCGCAACAGTAAGAAACCTGCTCGTTCGGGGCATGCTCGCCGGCCTTGGTGCCGGCGTGCTCGCCCTGATCGTCGCCTATTTCCTCGGTGAACCGAGCATCGACAGCGCCATCGGCTTCGAGGAGTCCCACGCCCCCGCCCACGAGCACGAGGTCGAACTCGTCTCCCGCTCCCTGCAGTCCACCGCGGGCCTGGCCACCGGCGTCCTGATCTTCGGGGTGGCGTTCGGCGGCATGGCCGCTCTCGCCTTCTGCTTCGCGCTCGGCCGCGTGGGCCGATTCAGCCCGCGGGCCACGGCGCTGCTCCTGTCGGGGGCCGCGCTGCTCGCCGTGTACGTCGTGCCGTTCCTGAAGTACCCGGCCAACCCGCCCGCGGTCGGCGACCATGACACCATCGGTCAGCGCACCACGCTGTACTTCCTGATGATGGCGCTCAGCGTGCTTCTCGCGATCGCCGCGGTGATCGCGGGCAAACGGCTCGCACCGAGGCTGGGCACCTGGTACGCCACCGTCGTCGCCGTGCTCGGCTTCGCCGTCGTGATCGGGCTGGCGTACGCGTTCCTGCCCGCCATCAACGAGGTGCCGAGCGACTTCCCGGCCGCCCTGCTGTGGCGGTTCCGCCTGTCCGCCCTCGCCATGCAGATCACGCTGTGGGGAGGCTTCGGCCTAGTCTTCGGCGAACTGGCCGAACGGCTGCTGCACCCGAAGCCGGCCACGGTGTCCGCGGGCACGGCGGTAGCCGCCCCGCAATGACCTGACCGACACGACGAGAGGGCCCGCGGAACCGTCCGGGGGCCCTCTCGCGTTCTTCGGGTTGGCAGTTCCGGCCGGGGGCTGCGACCGGGCAGGCGCGATACCCGGTGCATGCACGGCATCGCGCGGCACCGCCGAGGCCGTACCGGCGGACGCGGACACCGATTGCCTGCGCTGGGCGATCGCGGCGCTGCCGCGCCGTCACCGGGGCACGGCGTCATGAGAACCCTGTTGAGTCAGCTCCACTCAATGGTCCGCGACCGCCCCGACGGAGTCCGGCGGGTGCCCGAGCCGCAGGTTCCAGCGGCCGCCGCGCCCACTGATCGTGGTGGCCGTCAGCGGTGGCACGTCGAGCCGCCAGAAGGCCGCCGAGGGCGCCCCCAGCACGTGGACCACCGCGGCCCGCACCACCTCCGGCTCGACGACGGCGAGCGTACGGCCGCCCGTGTCCTGGGACGCCGCCAGCCAGCGCGTCACCCGCCCGCACATGTCCTCCACGGACTCCCCGCCATGGGGCGCGGACTCGGGATCGGCGAGCCAGCGGGCCACCGCCTCCGGCTCACCGGCGCCGACCTCGGCCAGGGTCAGGCCCCGCCAGCGTCCGACATCCAGTCCCGCCAACTCCGCTGATTCCGCGCCGTCGAGACCCAGTGCGGCAGCCGTCTCGCGACAGCGCACGGTGGGAGAGACCACGACACGCACAGCCGCCGGCAGGGATCCGGCCACGGCACGGGCCCGCTCCGCCCCGCCGGCGTCGATCGAGCCCCCGTCGTCGAAGCGGGCCTGACGCAGCGACGAGCTCATCGCGGGCGAGACGAAGGTGACACGAGCGGTCACGTGGTGGCTCCTCCTGCTGCGGTCATGGGTATGGAACCCCACTTCTGGACGCCGAGCGCGCGCCCCAACTCGCCGACCGCGCGGTCGAGTTCCGCGACCGCGACCGCGACCGCGACCGCGGCGGCGACGTCGTCGAGCGCGACGGAGGCGCGGAAGCCCACGAAGCGTCGAGTGCCCCACCGCGCGCCGCGTCGGTTACGCGTCGGCCTTCGCGGGCTGCTCCTCGGACTTGGCCGGTGCTGCCTGCTTCGGCGCGTCGGGGGCGGTGTAGAAGACGGACGATCCCTGCTTCGAGCGCTGCGCCTGGCTCTTGGCGACCAGCCCTTCGAGTGTCGTGCGCACCACGGTCGTCTTGACGCCCCGCTCGGGGTGGGCCTGGTCAAGGGCGGTGGTGATCTCCGCTGCCGAACGCGGTTCGTTCTGCTCGACGAGGTGACGGCGGACCAGGTCGACGAGCGTCGGTTGGGCCGACTTCGTGGTTGCGGGCTTCCCCGCGGCCGACTTCCCCGCGGGCTTCTCGGCAGCCGACTTCCTCGCAGGCTTCTCGGCAGCAGGCTTCCCAGCGGTCGTCTTCACCGCGGCCGGCTTCTTGGCTGCGGCCGGACCGGGCTGAGGGCCGGTCTTCTTCGTCCGTGTCCGCTTGCCCGTGCCGGACCCGGTGGCCGGCTTCCTGCGGGGAGCGGGCACCGCGACGCTGTCCGACGGGGCGGCGGGCGCCGCGGATGCCGGCGCTGTGCCGATCGCCTGCTGGATGTTGGTCAGAACCGTGTGGTCGGCCTGGATGGCTGCCAACTGTTCCTGCAGCGCGGCGATTTCGCCACCGATACGGTCTTGCTCCTTGGCGTTGCGCTCGAGGTCGGCGGCCACTTGAGCGGTGTACTGCGATGTCAGTTCGGTGACTGAGGCGTTCTGCGACATGGGTGCACACAACCTTTCCTCGGCTTGGGGCCGAAGTCGAATGGACTGCCACACGAGCGTGCTTCGGGCGGATGCCTGCTGGGCGGCAGTCATGTACAAGGCGCGGGGCCCTGTCGTAGCGATAGTACGGACAACAAGAGCGTGTTGTTCTCCTCACGCAGGTCCCAGCACTGACATGAGTGTTCTGCGGGGCGATGACGGGACCCATACATGTGAGTCGTCCACCTGTCCCGGCACCTGTCCCGGCGCCTGTCCCGGCGCCTGTCCGGCGGACCATGCGCAAGGCCACGGTGACTGACACACATATCCGGTGTGCGAGGATCCCTCCGCAGGTGGCGATGACCGTAGCGGTGACATCAGTGGGTGACGCAGGCCACAGGAACTCCTCCCGGGTCGCGGAGAGAAGTGGTCGTGAGGGATTCAGAAAATGATGTGCGCCGCCGTGTGCGGGAGGGGGACCGTGAGGCGTTCGCCCAGCTGTACGACGAGTTCGCCCGCGCCGTGTACAACCACGGCCTGCGCTTGACCGGCGACTGGTCGACGGCCGAAGAAATCATGTCCGACACGTTCCTGACCGCGTGGCGCACCCATGAACGCGTGCAGGAGGACGGTGGCTCCCTGCTGCCCTGGCTGTTGGGCATCGCCACCCACAAGGCCGACAACGCCCGCCGGGGAGCGCGCAGACGGCAACTGTTCCTGGCCCGTCAACCGCAGCCACGTGTGGAGGAGGACTTCGCACCCCGGACGGTCGGACGCATCGACGACGCACGGTACCTGCGTGCCGTCCAGGCCGCCCTGGGCCGACTCAGACGACAGGAGCGGGAGGTACTTGCCCTGTGCGTGTGGTCCGGCCTGGACTACCAGCAGACGGCCGAAGCCCTGGGCATCGCCGTCGGAACCGTACGTTCCCGACTGTCACGTGCCCGCAGGAAGCTCGCCCACCTCGCGGCAGAAGACCGGGAACCACCCACAGCCCGCGGAGAGATGACAAGTGCGGCCGCGATCGCGGCCCTGCCCGTACGGGAGGAGCTCACATGAACGACAAGGCCACTGGGGCCTCCCCTGAGCGGCACGGCGACCGCGACGAGATCGCCCGCCTGCTGCCGGCCCCCGCCGACTGGGACCTTCCGCGCGAGCAACACCTTCGTCACAAGGACCTCTTGATGCATCACATCGACCACGACCAGGTCGCCCCTGCCCGGCCGGCCCGTCGGCTGCTGCGACCCGCGGTGCTGGCGCCGGCGACCGCTCTGGCCCTGGCCTGCGCGGTGACCGCGGGAATCACACTGACCGACGGTGACCGGGGGACCGCCGGCACCGCATCGCACCGTGCGGCCACGGACATGCAGCCGGCCGCGGCGCTCCTGGAGCGGATCTCCGACGCCACGGAGACGCACGCCGACCTCACGGTGCGCGACGACCAGTTCGAGTACACCAGGGAGAAGGGCAACGGGGCCGACCTGACCAGCGGGAAGGCTGTCCTCGGCCCGCTGGTGGACCGTGAGGGGTGGCTAGCGCAGGAACCGGGGCCCCTGCGGAAGCTCGGCATGATCCGGGAGGACGGTGAAACCCTCCCCATCAACGCCGAACTCGGTGACATCAACGGCACACCGGCCGGCTTCGGCCGGCCCACCTACCACTGGCTCAGCTCCCTGCCCACCGACCCCGACAAACTACTGGCCTATCTGTACGCCAACACCCCGGCCGCGGAGAGCCGGGAGCGCGACCAGGCGGTGTTCGAGGAGATCGGCTCCCTGCTCGGTGGGATGATGCCGCCCCGTACCGCCGCCGCCCTCTACCGGGCATCCGCGAAGATCCCCGGCGTCACCCCGGCCCCCAAGGCCCGCGACGCGATCGGCCGCCAGGGCCTCGGGATCGCCCGCGACGACACGCGCTACGGCGTCCGCACCGAGTGGATCTTCGGCAAGAAGGACTACTCCTTCCTCGGCTCCCGCACCTATCTGACCAAGGACGCCCCATACGCGAAGGCCGGCGCGCTGCTCTCCAGCGTGGCCGTACTGGAACACGCCGTCGTCGACAAGGTCGGCCAACTGCCCGGCGACGCGAAGCGCACACAGAACAAGCGCCAGAACTGACCGTTCGGCCGCCGGAGGCGTGTGCCCCGGCCGCCGGCGGCCACGTGGGCGGCGATGGTTCGCAGGACCAACGCCTCAGCGCGCGGCGGCACAGAGCCGCCGCGCGCTGAGGCTCAGGCCCCGGTTCGCTCCACGGGAATCCACAGCTCCGCGTCCGCTTGCGCCGCGTCCTGCGACAGTTGGGTCCGCAGGATCTCGGGCCCCGGCCGGCTCCGGTACGGATTGGATGGGAACCACTGGGTGAACACGTCGCGCCACAGGTACTGGAGTGCCTGCGGGAACGGCCCGGAGTTCTCGAAGACGGCCCATGTCCCGGACGGGACGGTGAGTGAGTCCATGTCCTCGGGCACGGCGGCGCGGGTCACCACGCCGTGGTAGTAGTCGAGTTCGGTTCCCTCGGCGCGGCTTTCGTCGAGGTTGTCACTCACCGAGACGATCCCCTTCGGCGCCTGATCGGACAGGCTCTGGATCCGCTGCAGCGTCTCCTGGCCGATGCCCCGGATGAAGGCGGCGATGGCCGGGTTCATCCCCTCGTGTACGAGGGGGACGCGCGCCTTCCTGCCGACCACACGGAATTCCTCCTTCTCCACGACCCTGTACCGCATGCTGCTGCTCCCTTCCACGATGAGGCGGAAGGACATCCGGGGCTGTGACTGCAGACTCGCACCGACCCGCCTGGCCTCGCCGGGACCGACGCCGTGCATCGCACGGAACGCACGCGCGAACGCCTCCCCCGAGGTGTAGCCGTAACGCACCGCGACCTCCAACAGCGTCCGCTCCCCGGCCAGCACCTCGGCACCCGCGAGCGTCAGCCGCCTGCGCCGGATGTACTCCGACAGCGGAATCCCCGCCAACGCGGAGAACAGCCGCCGGAAGTGGTACTCCGACGTCACCACGATCCGCGCCAGGTCCGTCACCTCGATCCGCTGATCAAGATGGCACTCGATGTGCTCCATGGCCTGGTTGAGCCGCTCCAGCACCCCGGTCCCCTTCCCTTTCGATCACTCACGTTAGGAGGAACCCACCCTGCCGGACCCGACATCCCGTGCCCGGTCCGGTCGGGTACACCAGACCCCGACGCCCCCGCGCAGGTCTACGCCGATTCCCGTAGCGGCGGCCTGCCGGGCCGGCCAGGGTGGCACGCGGGGCTACCGTCGGCGGCATGGACGCTGATCGCCGAGGCTGGCGCGAGTGTTTGCTGAGCGGGGCGGTGTTCGCCGTCTGCATGGCCGGCACCACGCTGCCGACTCCCCTCTACGGCCTCTATCAGGAGAAGTTCGGGTTCTCCGAGCTGACCGTGACCGTCGTGTACGCGGTGTACGCCTTCGGGGTCATCGGCGTACTGCTGCTGGCCGGCAATGCCTCGGACGCGGTGGGCAGACGGCCGGTGTTGCTGGCGGGCCTGGGATTCGCGGCCGCCAGTGCTGTCTGCTTCCTGTGTGCCACCGGGCTGGGCTGGCTGTACGCGGGGCGGCTGCTGTCGGGGCTGTCCGCCGGTCTGTTCACCGGGGCCGCCACGGCGTACGTCATGGAGTTGGCACCACATGGCGGCACATCCCGGGCCACGTTCGTGGCGACCGCCGCCAACATGGGCGGGCTGGGTTGCGGTCCGCTGCTCGCCGGAGTGCTCGCGCAGTACGCCGTCTCGCCGCTGTACCTGCCGTTCGTCGTACACCTCGCCGTGGTGACCGGCTCGGCCGCCGTCCTGCTGTGGCTGCCGGAGACCGTACGCGAGGCCCGGCCGCTGAGCACCGTACGGCCGCAACGGCCGGCCCTGCCCCCGCAGGTGCGGGCGGTGTTCGGGCCCGCGGCGATCGCCTCGTTCGTGGGGTTCGCACTGTTCGGAGTGTTCACGTCGGTCAGCCCGGCGTTCCTCGCGCAGTCCCTGGACGTGGACAACCACGCCGTGAGCGGACTGGTCGTCGCGCTCGCCTTCTTCGCCTCGACGGCGGGGCAACTGGCGGTCGGCCGGGTCGGGACGGAGCGATCGCTGCCGTTGGGCTGCGCCGGGCTCTTCGCCGGACTGGCGCTGCTCGCGGGCGCGCTGCGGTGGGACCTGCTGCTGCTGGTGGTGCTGAGCGCGATCGTCGGCGGATGCGGGCAGGGACTGGCGTTTCGCGGGGCGCTGTCCGCAGTGGCCGAGGTGTCTCCCGCGGACCGCCGCGCGTCAGTGATCTCGACGCTGTTCGTGGTGGCCTACGCGGGCATCTCGGTACCGGTGATCGGTGTGGGCGTACTGACGGGGCCGATCGGCCTGGAGGGTGCCGGGCTGGTGTTCATCGCGTGCATGGCCGTCCTGGTCTCGACCGCGGGCGTCTATCTGCTTCGACGGCCGGTGGGAGCGAGGACATGAGCGCGCGGGGAGGCGGTGGCTCCCCGGGGGGGTCGCTTCCTCAGTGCGAAGGAACCGACCGTACCGGCGTACTCGATCGTGGTCGTGCCGATGCGTCCGGGCCGCACCGCCAGGTGAGTACGGACGTGGTGGGAAAGCGCCTGTCAGGCGGAGCACAACTCGAACCAGTCGAAGGCCGCGCTGCCCCGCGTGACGTACATGCCGAAGACCCGGCCGGTGAAGCCGCCGGCGACCTCGGTGGTGAGGTAGCGGCCGTCGAGTTCGGCGAGGATCTCGAAGTCGCCGCCGTCCGTCTCGTAACCCAGGCGGAGCGTGTCGGGGGCGCCGACGCGGAGGCCGGGCGGGGGAGTGGACCCCGGGGCGCGGGACGTGACCGTGGGCGGCAGGACGTCGGAGGTCGTGATGTCGATCCGGAGCTTCAACGGGCCGGAGGGTATGGCCTGTTCGGCGACGGCGTGACGCAGCGGGCCGATCCTGGCGACGGCACGGACCGTGCCGTCACTCACCTCCACCTCGTAGTGGTGTGCCTCGTCCAGCCGTACCGTGAGGCCGCCCCGGCCGCCTTCGGTGACATCGACGAGGGTGCGTGCGGTGCAGTCGGTGTCGCGCTGTCGTCGTCCGACGACGAGTGCGCCGGGCGTGTCGAGGCTGTCCCCGCGGGCGTGCAGCACCAGGTGGCCCGGCCGCTCGTCGAGACGTACGGCCTCCGGGTCGTGCCGTCGCGGCGACACCCAGCACGGCGCGAGCGCGGGGGAGTCGAAGTCGTCCAGGTCCGGCTCCCGCGGCCAGGGGTGCGGCGGCAGTGCCGGGGCCTGCGCGCGCAGTTCCAGCGGCCCGGGCAGCGGCCATTCGTCCTCCCACCGCACCGGTGCCAGGAACGTCTCCCGGCCCATGCCGTGGTACATCGGGGTGTCGCCGCGCGGCCTGGTGCCCAGCAGCACCATCCACCATGTGCCGTCGCTCGCCCGCACCAGATCGCCGTGGCCGGTGTTCTGCACCGGATGGTCGGTACTGCGGTGGGACAGCACGGGGTTGGCCGGGTGCGGTTCGAACGGCCCTGGCAGCGTACGGGCCCGGGCGACCGACATCGCGTGGCCGCGTTCGGTGCCACCCTCCGACAGCAGCAGATACCACCAGTCGCCGATCCGGTACAGGTGCGGCCCCTCGGGATACTGCAGTCCGCTCCCCGACCACATCGGCACCGGCTCGCCGAGCGGTTCGCCTGACTTCGGGTCGATGCGAACCCCGCGGATGCCGCCCGACGAGAACACGCACCAACAGGTTCCGTCCTCCTCCCAGGCGAGGTCGGGATCGATGCCCGGTACGCCGACCGGTACCGGGTCAGACCACGGGCCGGCGGGGTCCTCGGCGGTCACCAGGACGGTGCCTGCCCCGGCGACCACGGTCGTGATCAGCCAGAACCGGCCGTCATGGTGGCGCAGTGTGGGCGCGTACACCCCCGTGGAGGAGGGGGCGGTGTCTGGCAGCGCGAGCTGCGAGGGCCGGTCCAGGGCGTTTCCGATCAGCCGCCAGTGCACCAGGTCGCGACTGTGCCAGATCGGCACACCTGGCACGTACTCGAAACTGGACGTGGCCACGTAGTAGTCGTCGCCTGCCCGGCAGATACTCGGGTCGGGGCTGAAGCCGGGTATGACGGGATTGTCGAAGAGCGGGAGCCGGTCGGCACGGGGCCCGGAGGGCGGGTCGGCAGGCACGGGTGCGGTACTCACAGCGGGCGACCCCTTGGCAGCCAGAATCTGTTGAAGCGCTTCGAAAGGTCGCACGTCGGTCTGTGGTGTGTCAATGGGCCGTGAAGTAGGGGGATTTGAGCTGTCTTAGGAGCATAAAGGTCTTTGTTCGACCTCTCGTGGGCAACCTTGCCTGCCGCTATGGTCGCGACTTCATCGAAGCGATTCGATACCCACTTGACCGACACCGACGGGGGGCCTCGGACGTCGCCCTCTGCCAGATCAGCCGTCCAGCCGCCGAGCGCTGAGCCAGCTGACCATCGCCGGGTCGTGGTGGTCGAAGAACAGCGTCGCCCTGGTGTCCAGGGTGGCGATGGCCGCCATCTGGTCGTCGGTGAGCTCGAAGTCGAAGATGTCGATGTTCTCCGCCATGCGCTCGGCGCGGACCGACTTGGGGATCGCGACGACGCCGCGCTGGGTCAGCCAGCGGAGCACGACCTGCGCCACGGACTTGCCGTGCTTCGCACCGATCCCGCTCAGGACCGGGTGAGCGAAGATGTCGTTCTTCCCCTCGGCGAACCCACCCCACGACTGGATCTGCACCCCGTGCTCGCGCATGAGCTCCTGGTCGGCGGTGCGCTGGAAGAACGGGTGGGTCTCGATCTGGTTGACCGCGGGCGTGACCTCGTTGTTGAGGACGAGATCGAGGAGCCGATCGGGGTAGAAGTTGGCGACGCCGATCGCCTTGACGCGGCCCTCGCGGTGGAGCTCCTCCATCGCGCGCCACTGGCCGTACACGTCGCCGTAGGGCTGGTGCATGAGGTACAGGTCGAGGTAGTCCAGACCGAGCTTGTTCAGCGAGGTCTCGAAGGCGCGCCTGGTGTTGTCCTGCGCGGGCGCGTCCTGGACCCACAGCTTGGTGGTGACGAAGAGTTCCTCACGCGGGATGCCACTCTTCTTGATGGCGCGGCCGACGGCCTCCTCGTTGCCGTAGGCGGCGGCCGTGTCGAGCAGCCGGTAGCCGGCCGCGAGGGCCTCGGTGACGGCCTGCTCGGTCTGCTCCGGCGGGATCTGGTAGACGCCGAAACCGAGGATCGGCATCTCGACGCGGTTGTTGAGGGTGACGGTCTGCATGAGTTTCCTTGTGTACGAAGCGGGGTGAGGCGCGTGAGCGGTGGCCGGCTTCGAGCCTCGCGCCATTTCGGCCGCGGTGGCAGGCCGAGCTGAGCGGGGGAACGACGTTCAGGGGTGTGACAGGGCCTCCCACACGCCTGCCACGCAGGTCAGCGCGGTGTGACACTGGTGATATGGCATCCGAGCAGAGCACCAGGAGGAGCGCCGACATGGAGCTGGGCCGGTTCCTGCACGCGCGCCGCACCCAGACCAGCCCTGACCAGGTCGGCCTCACCGTGGGCACCGGCCTGCGCCGTACCCCCGGCCTGCGCCGCGAGGAGCTGGCCACGCTCGCCGGCATCAGCATCGACTACTACGTCCGTCTGGAGCGCGGCAAGGAGACCCGCCCCAGCCCCTCCGTGCTCGACGCCCTCGCCCGCGCCCTGCATCTCGACGACGCCGAACACCAGCACCTGCGCGAACTCGCCGCCCGAGCCGCTCGCTATGCGCCCGAATCCGCGCCGCCGCCCAGCCGGACCGTGCGCCCGCACCTGAAGCTGGTCCTCGAGACGATGAGGCCGAACCCGGCCTACGTCATCAGCCGCAGCATGGACCTGCTCGCGTGGAACCCCGGCGGCCTCGCCCTGTACGCGGGCCTCGCCGACTGGCCCGCCACTCGGCGCAACCTGGCCCGCTACCTGTTCCTTCACCCCACCGCGCGCACTCTCTTCCCCGACTGGGCCTACCAGGTCCGCGGTTGTGTGGCCCGGCTCCGTGCCGTCGCCGGCACCGACCCGGACGCCCCCGACCTCACCAGCCTGGTGGGGGAACTCCTGCTCAAGAGCCCCGACTTCGCCAAGCTGTGGGAGCGCTACGACGTCGTGGGCCGCAAGAAGATCCAGAAGACCTTCGACCACCCCCAGGTAGGCACCCTCACCCTCAGCGGCCAGAGCATGCACCTCGAAGGCACCCCCGGCCAACGCCTCAGCGTCTACACCGCCGAACCCGACACCTCCGACCACGACGCCATGCTCCTGCTCGACATGACCGCGCCGCAGCACGCCGGGCGTTCCGGTACGCGGGCCGAACAGCACGGCGCCACGGAGTAGCTGAGGTCCTTCGAGGATCGAGTGCGCCTTGTTCGCCACCGACGCAGCCCCGCCCTGTCCCACCGGGGTACCGCCCGAGGTGCGCGATGGCCCGACGTGATGAAGTCTGATGATCATGCAGCGTAAGGGTGTACGGGGAAGCGGAGGCCACGACGCCGAGGGGCCTCTGGACGAGCTGTACACGACGCCGCCGCCCCATTTCGTCACCCGCCGTGAGGAGCTGGCTGCCGAGGCCAAGGCGGACGGGCGCATGGACGATGCCCGCCTGATCCATGCCGCTCGCCGCCCCACACTCGCGGCCTGGGCAGCGAACGTGCTGCTGCGCTCGCAGCCGGTGGCGAGTCAGCGATTCCTGGAACTGGGGAGGGCGCTGCGCGAGGCCTACCGAACCCTGGATGCCGACGGCATCAAGGAGCTGTCGGACCAGCGCCGGGAGATTGTCTCGTCCCTGTCCCGGCAGGCTGCCGCACTGGCCCGCGAAGCGGGTCACCCGCTGTCGGACGCGGCGCAGCAGGACGTCGCATCCACTTTGCACGCCGTGCTCGCCGACCAGGCCGCGGCGGACCGGTGGGCCGCCGGTCGGCTGCGGAGCCCCCTCACTCCGCCCGCGGACTTTCCCTCCAGCACCGCCGCCCCAGCCGGCGCACCGCGGACGCCGACACGAGAGCCGACCGCGCCACGGTCTTCGCAGAAGCGGACGCCGACGAAGGACGAACTCGCGCAGCGTCGCCGCCAGAGGCAGGAACAGCTCACCCAGGCCCGCAAGGCCGCCAAAGCGGCCGATCGGCGGCTTCGCGAGCAGCACGCCGAACAAGCGGACGCTGACGCATCGATGGAGCAGGCACGCGACCGGCACGACCAGGCCCGTCAACAGGTGTCCGCGGCCGAAGGCCAGCTGCGACAGGCACGCGAGCAGTTCCAGAAGGCCGAGCAGGAACAGCAGGCAGCCGAGGAACGGTGCCGGGCGGCGGCTGACGCCGTGGCCCGCGCCGAACAAGCGGTACGGGACGCTTCGCAGGAGGTGGAGCGTCTGGCCACCCCCGTCCGATAGGTCCCACACCAGGGCATAGCCCGGATACTGGTCGACGACGCAACGGAAGCCGACCTCGTCAGCGCGGAGCGCGGTAGGCCTCGAAGAGGGTCAGGCGCGAGGTGATGGTGTGGGACGCGCCGGTCAGCGCCACCAGCATCCGGGGAATGTTGCTGCCCGCCGTGGGGGCGATGACCGACAGCGCGCCCAGATAGGCCTCGTCGGTGCCGCGCACGGGCACCGCGACGGCGAGGTAGCCGGGGCGGAACTCCTCGACCTCGGTGGCGTAGCCCTGCTCCCGGATGCGGACGAGCTCGTCGGTGAGCTGGGCGGCGGTCAGCGTGTGCGGGGTACGGCGGCGCATCCGCGCCAGGACCAGGGAGAGCGGGTACTGCTCGGGGAGCATGGCGAGGGTCAGTTTTCCGGAGGCGGTGCTGTGCAGCTGGATGTGCCGGCCGCCCACGCTGGCCCGGGCCCGGTTGCGGTGTGTGCCGACGTTCTCGATGCACAGCAGTTCCGAGGCGTTCGGCACGGCCAGGGTGACGGCGTTGTTGAGGCTCTGCGCGAGGTTCTCGACGACGGGCCGCGCGGCCTCTCGCAGGGTCCGCTGGCGCGGCGCGCGCAGACCGATCTCGTACAGCTGCAGCCCGAGTCGGTAGTTGGAACCCTCCCGCTCCAGGAGCTCGCCGGCGACGAGCTCCTGGCACAGGCGGTAGACGGTGGCCTTCGCGACCCCGGTGCGAACGGTCAGCTCGGCGAGGCTCAGCGAGAAGTCGTCGTCCCGGAAGGCGCTCAGAATGAGTCCGACCTTGCCGAGGACCGATTTGGGAGGCTCGTGTTCCGGCCGCGTCTCTCCGCCGCTCTCACTGACCTCATACGCAGCCACCATGACTCACCCTCCTCACCTGAGCGGTACGCCTCGGGGAAGGCGGACACCAGTACTGAGAAGGCAAAATATAGACGTACTTCAGTTACGTGGATATGTACCTGCGGTGACGCCAGGTTTCCGGGCGCGGTCCGTGACCGTGTCTAGCTGGTGGCGCAGAGTGAACGCTGACACCTTCAGAAGCTGCCTGACCGCAACACCTGATCATGACCCAATTTCCCCCGTCGCGAACTCGACCCGCACTGCGCCCAGTTGGCTGATGCGTGCCTCGAAGCGGTCACCGGGAGCCGCGTCCGCCATCGGGCCGAGCGCGCCGGTCAGCACGATGTCCCCGGCCCGCAGCGGTTCGCCCAGGCCGGCCAGCGTCGACGCGAGCCAGGCCGCGGCGTTGAGCGGGCTGCCCAGGCAGTCGGCGCCGCTCCCTTCGGACACCGTCTCGCCGCCCCGGGTCATCGTCATGCGCACCCCGCGCAGGTCGAGCCCCGTGAGCGGTACCGGAGTGCCGCCGAGTACGAACAGGCCACTGGAGGCGTTGTCGGCGACGGTGTCCACGATGCCGATGTCCCATCCGGAGACACGGCTGTCGACGATCTCCAGCGCGGGCAGCACGAAGTCGGTCGCGCGCAGAATGTCGGCCACCGTGCAGTCCCGGTGCGGCAGCCCGGCGCCCAGCACGAGCGCGACCTCCGCCTCCACCTTGGGCTGGATGAGCCGCCGGGCCTGGACGGGGGTGCCCTCGGGGACCGCCATGTCGGCGAAGAGCGTCCCGAAGTCGGGCTGGTCCACACCGAGTTGGGTCTGCACCGCGGGGGAGGTCAGACCGATCTTGCGGCCGACGACGCGCCGCCCCGCGGCCACACCGCGTTCGACGTTCACACGCTGTACCGCGTACGCGGCCTCGACATCGGGGAGGAACGTACGCACGGGCGGGCACGGTGAGTTCGTCGAGGTGGCCTCCGACAGCGCGTCGGCGGCCTTGGACGCCTCGGCGGAGACGGCGCTCATCAGGCGCTCTCCGCCGAGGCGTTGACGAGCGCCGTGTCGACACCCACCGCGCCGAGGCCGCTGGCTCCGCCGGGTGTGCCCAGCGCGGTCGTGCGGCCGGGCAGTGGCTCCTCGAAGAAGCGGCGGTTGTCGGCGCGGAACTCCGGGTCGGCGAGCCGGTCGACGGTGATGGCCTGTTCCGGGCAGGCCGTCTCGCAGGCGCCGCAGTCGATGCACTCCACCGGGTTGATGTAGAGCTTGCGCTCACCCTCGTAGATGCAGTCGACCGGGCATTCCTCCATGCAGGACCGGTCCATGATGTCGACACAGGCCTGGCCGATCACGTACGCCATTTCAGTTCTCCTTGTCAGTGGAGTGCCCGGGGAACAGGGCCGCCTCCGGATCGATGACGGTGGCCGCGTTGTTCACGGCGGTGGCGGCCTCACCGAAGCCCACGGCGATCAGGCGCACCTTGCCCGGGTAGTCGGTGATGTCGCCGGCGGCGAACACGCGGGGCAGGTTGGTGGCCATCCGGGTGTCCACGGCGATCCGTCGTGCTTGCAGGTCGAGACCCCAGTTCTGCAGCGGGCCCAGGTCGGCGACAAAGCCGAGGGCGGCGACGACGCTGTGCGCCGGCAGCAGCCGGGTGGCCTTCGTGGTGCGGTGCCGGACCTCGACCTGCTCCACCCGCGAGGTGCCGTGCAGCGCGCTCACCTCGGAGTCGGTGATGATCTCGATGCCGAGGGTCCGCACCTTCTGCACCGTCGCCTGGTGGGCTCGGAAGCGGGCGGTGCGGTGGACGAGCCGGACGGAGCGGGCGATCGGCGCGAGCGTCGCCGCCCAGTCGAAGGCGCTGTCGCCGCCGCCGACGACGACCACGTCATGGCCGGTGTGGTCGGCCGGGTCCGGCACGAAGTAGACCTGGCCGCGGCCGAGGTAGTCCTCGCCCGCCGGCAGCGGCCTGGGGGTGAAGGTGCCCACACCGCCGGTGATCACGACTGCCCCGGCCCGTACGGTCGTCCCCCGGTCGCCCCGGACCACGGGCCGGCCGTCGGGCTCGTAGGACAGCTCCACGGCCCGTTCCCCGAGGAGGTAGCGGACACCGTACGGCTCCGCCTGGGCGACCAGGTTGTCGACGAGGTCGCGTCCGCGCACCGACGGGAAGCCGGCGATGTCGAAGATGGGCTTCTCGGGGTACATCGCGCTGATCTGGCCGCCGAGCTGGGGCAGTACGTCCATGACCGCGACGCGCAGTCCGCGGAAGCCCGCGTAGTAGGCGCCGTAGAGGCCCGACGGGCCGGCACCGATGATCAGGATGTCGGTTTCGACCACCGGGGACTCGTCCGTGGTGACCGGCTCATCAGTAGGAACGCTCATGGTTCAGGAGCGTATGGACGGACGGGCCCCCGCCCAACGGAACTGGTCCGCCTGGCGGGACGCACCGCAGATGCGATGGCCGCCGCCGAGCAGGGCCGGCTCGGGGACAACGAGAAACGCGGACGGCGAGGAACGCGGACAACGAGAAACGCGGACGGCGAAGGCGATCCGGGAGATCACCTTCGCCGTCCGCGGCATCGACACCGCACCGCTCAAGGGGTCGTACGAGCACCAGGGCACGTGAGTTCGACGTGCCCCGTGACGCAGGCAGCGCCGTCGTCCTTGAGTACGCGGACGTCGAGCGTCATCCACACGCCCTCGTCGCAGGGCGCGACCATACGTACCGTCCCGATCCAGGTGAGCGGCTCACCGGCCACCGCGGTCGTGACATTGCGCCAACTCACCGATTTCAGCAGGGCGTCCGGCCCGGCCCACTCCAGCGCGTACCGGCTGAGGGTCTCGCCGTGCAGGGTGGACTGGACGACCACGTCGGGAAAGCCCTCCGTGGCCGCGAACTCGGCGTCGTAGTGGATGCGGTGTGAGTTCCAGGACACGGCGCTGAACCGGAACAGCTGCACCCTGCTGTGCGTGTACCGGCGCGGCGGACAGACCTCACCAGCAGCAGCAGCGGCCGGGGTGGGGGTGGGGTCGGGTGCGGTCGCGGGGCGATCGACAGGGGGGTTCATGGGGTCGCTCCCTCAGGGACGGCCTCCAGCACGACGATCGTCTCGTCCACCGCCGTCAGTTCGATGCCGTCCGCCGAGGTGAAACGGGTGGCGAGGCCCAGCAGGACGAAGTCGCCGGACCGGCCGTGTTTCCGCTCGACGGAGGTGACGCCGCGCGAGGCGGTGACCCGGGTGCCCGCGAGCGGCGCCCGGCTCAGCCTTACCGCCTGGCCGCCGTGCACCTGGCGCACGGGGAGGCCCTGGGTGCACGGCGACTCCCGGGCGGCCAGGCCGTCCGGCCGCAACTCCGCTTCGGCCGGCCCGTCCTCCCAGCTCATGGTGGCGGCCAGGAACAGGGCGGGCGCCTCCACCGCCGCACCGGCAGACTCCCGGGCGCGTGCCCGGCGGATGTAGTCGACGTCGTCGACCGCGGCGGCGTACCGGCAGAAGTCCTTGACGGTCAGCGTGCCGCAGTCCTCGTCCTCCCACCGGCCGATGAGACCGCGGGCCCGGGCCAGCACCTCCTCCAGCGTGTTCACAGGGCCGACCGCAGCGACCGGCTGATACCCAGGCCCGCGATGCGCAGCGCGCTCGCGTGGGCGGCCGCGTCCATGCGGTAGGTCGGCGCCGTGATCGACAACGCGCCCGCCAGCGCGTTCGGCTGCCCGAAGACCGGCACGGCCATGCTCGTGTAGCCGAGCCTGATCTCCTCCGCCTCGGTCGCGATGCCCTCTTCCCGGACCCGCTCCAGCTGGCCGCGCAGCCGCCCCGGCGAGGTGATCGTGTGGCGGGTGAACGGCTTCAGCCCGGTCCTGACCACCTCGCCGAACAGGGAGGCGGGGGAGAAGGCCAGGATCGCCTTGCCGGTGGCGGTGGCGTACAGCGGGAGCCGGCCCGCCACCCGTGACTCCTCGCTCAGCCCCCGGTGCGGCAGGATCTTCTCCAGGTAGACGACGTCGATGCCGTCGTGGATCGCGAAGTGGATCGTCTCGTGGGTGGCCAGCAGCAGGTCCTCCATGTACGGCTGGGCCACCTCGCGCAGGATCCGCTGCCGGTGCACCCGCTGGCCGATCTCGAACAGCCGCAGCCCGAGCCGGTAGTCGCAGCCCGCTCTCTCCAACAGCCCCCACACCACCAGCTCCTGACAGAGCCGGTGCACGGTGGCCTTCGCCACGCCCGTACGGCGCACGAGATCGGCGAGGGAGAGCGCGTTGTCGTCGATGGTGAACGCTTCCAGGATGGGCCGGACCTTGCCCAGGACGGAGTTCATCGAGTCGGGACACGAAGACGGAGCGGAGGAGGGAGAGGGAGAGCGGGCGGGGGAATGCGCGGAGGGGGCGGGTGCGGCGCGGTCGATCGGCACGACGGTCATGGCAGTTACCTCACGATGACTCGGCGAGAAAGGCCAGGCTGAGCGGGTTGTAGAGGTCGGCCTTCTCGTGCTGCGGCCAGTGCCCGCACTCGTTGAAGACCTCCAGACGGGCTCCGGGGATGGCCGCGGTGATGGCCTCGGCCTCCGGGACGTCCCCGAGCGGGTTCTTGTTGCCCCACACCACCAGCGTCGGGGCCTTGATCCGTGCCATACGGTCGGGGCGGAGCAGATTGCGCTCGCGCGCCTCGAGCTCCTGAAGTGCCAGCAGGTTGTGCAGGTTCCGCTGGAACTCCGGGTGGTGGTAGATCTCGTAGCGCACCTGGGTCAGCTCGTCGCCCAGGTCCTCGTCCCAGTCGGCCCACAGCAGCGCCAACCGGTCCCGGGTGTACGAGATCTCCTCCTTGAGGGCCGCGTCGCGGGTGGAGGTCTTCAGCCGGTCCATCACCGCCGGGTTGACCTTCGTGCCGCCCATGCACAGCAGCTGGAGCGAGGCGACCCGGTCCGGGTACTCGCTCGCCGCCCAGGACCCCACCCAGCCGCCCAGCGACTCGCCCACCAGATGCGCCCGCTCGGCGCCCACCGCGTCGAGGTAGGCGATCAGGTGCTCGACGTACGCGGGGATCTCGCCCGGGCGGTCCGGCTTGCCCGTGTAGCCGTGGCCGAGCATGTCGATGGCGTGGCAGCGGTAGCCGGCCGAGGCGTGCGCCGGGATGTTGCGTACGAAGGCCTCCAGGTGGCCGGTCGTGCCGTGCAGGAACACGACGTGCTCGCCGTCCTCGGGACCCGCCTGCAGGGCGCGTGTCGTGACATCGCCGGTCTCGACGTACGCGTGGCGGTAGTCGATGCCCGACAGTTCGGTCCAGATACTCATGGCTGCCTTTCGTTGGTGCGTGCGGGGTCGAGGATGGCGACGCCCATGCCGGTGAGCCACTCGGGCATCGGTTCGTAGGCGAGGCGCCGACCGGGGACGTGGTCGAGCAGGGCCGCCATGAGCAGCCAGGTGCGAACCTCCTGGGCGCCGTTGCCGGCCACCTTCTCCAGCTCTTCGGTGGTGTACTCGGCGATGCGGTGGGTCTCGCCGCGCTGGACGAGGGCCAGGAACTCGTCGTCGAACTCCGGGTTGAGCGCGGCCTCGGCGGCCCGGATGATCTCGCGGCGCCGGACGTCGTAGTCCTGCCAGTTCTCCCGGCCGTTGAGCCAGGCGCCGACCATGAACTCCTCGTCGTCGCCCTGCGGTTCGCGCCAGTCCGGCCAGGGCAGCCGGTGCGAGAGCCCGCCCGAGCCGATGACGGCGACACGACGGTCCCCGGGGAACGCCAGTACGGCCTCCCGGATCGCCCGGCCCAGGTCCTCGCAGCGCGCGAGTGTGGGCAGGGGAGGGGCGAAGACGTTCACGACGAGCGGCACGATCTCCACGTCCAGCCCGTCGAGGAGGTACTGGATCGCATGCGACTGGCCGTGGTCGATCTGCAGCCGGGCCGAGAAGGCGGGGTCGAAACTCCCGCCCTCCACAAGGGAGTTCGCGATGTGCCGGGCGAGCGGCACGTCCACCGGCTGCGGGCCCTTGGGGGTGCCCGACTCGCCGCTGGCGACGCACTCGCCGACACCGATCGTGAAGCTCGGGATCAGGTCAAGCCAGAAGCCGCGGAAGTGGTTGGAGCCGACCAAAATCACCGTGTCGGGCCGGGCCGCGGCGAGCTCCTCGCGCGCCTGCGTGAGCGCGTCGCGGAACCGCTCGGCCCGGTCCTTGTGGAGGGTCTCCTCCCAGTGGGTGTTCATCAGCGTGCTGTGCGAAGCGCCCACACCCAGGACGATCTCGGTCATACCGCTTTTCCTTCCAGCTCGTCGCGGGAGCGGGTGACGGTGTCGACCGCCGTACGGATCAGATGACGCGTCAGCTTCTCCATGGCCCGTACGGAGACGGTGTTCATCCCCCGCGCGAAGTCGATGTCGAAGGGGGCTTCGGTGACCTTCGGCATGCCGACCCGCACCGTGGGGATGCCGCGCCCGCGCAGGATGTTGGCGTCGGTGGCGCCGCTGTTGCCGAGGATCGCCTCGTGCTCGCGCCCCTCGAACGCCTCCCAGGCGGCCGTCGCGCTGCGGCGCACCCAGCTGTCCGGATCGGTCCGGGTCCCGGCGATGGCCACGACCATGTCGGCGGAGACGTCGAGCCCGGGCATCTTGTCGCGCATGGCGTCGACGGCGGCCATGAACTCCCGCTTGGCCTGCATCGGCGTCGTGTCGGGACTGATGCGCAGATCCACCATGAGGGTGCAGGCGGCCGGTGTCACCGCCGCCATCCGCGGCCAGCCGCCGCGCACCGAGGAGACGATGCCCTGCGGCGCGACCGTCCCGGCGGTGTGCCGGTCGGCGTACTCGACGAACCACTCCTCCAGGTACCGGGCCACCTCACCGGCGCGGACGATCGCGTTGTCGTACGGGAGCCGGTGGCGAGAGCCGGCGTAGGTGTGCGTGCCGCGGACGGTGACCTCGAACCACACGAGACCGACCTCGTCCCAGGACACCGTCCAGCCGGGCTTGGCGATGACCGCGTAGTCGGTCCACACCCCCTGCTCGAGCAGGAACGAACAGCCCACGCCCTGCCCGGTGTTGCGGCGGGTGCCGACCGGCCGGGCGTTGGTGGGCATGCCGCCCGCGCCGAAGGCCGCGACCAGGTCGCCGGTGAGTGGGATCCCGGCGAGCGCGATCGCCTCGGCGGCCATCATCACGCACGCGGCGTGACCCTTCGGGTTGGAGGCTCCGAGCCCGGTGACCAGGTCGTCGTAGACGGTGGCCCGCGGGCGCATGTCGTCCCGCAACTCGGGACCGATCCAGGGGAGGTCCTCGCTCTCCTCGCCGACGGTCAGGGTGTCGATCGGCGCGTACAGCATCAGGTCGGGTCCGGTGCCGTCGCCGTCGAGCCGGGCCCAGGCGTTGGCCTGCCGGTCGTCGAGGGGCTGGACCCGGGCCCGGCAGCCGGCGGCCGTGAGGGTGGCGGCGATGTGCTCGGCGAGCGGGCCCTCGTCGCCGGTCGGGCTGGCGATGTCGACGAGGCCGGTGATCAGCTCGCGCAGCCGGTCGTCGGTCACGTGCCGCCAGGCGTCCTGAACCCAGGCGGCGCGCCTGGTGTCGAGGCCCTCCAGTTCGTCGGCGCTCACTGGTTGATCCTGTGGACCTGGGTCATGGCGGTGCGCTCGAAGCGCTTCTTGGCCAGCGGGAGCCCGACGGCGACCGCGACGCCGATCAGCAGGGTGAGCAGGATGCGGCCCATGGTCATGCCTTCTTCTCGTCGGTGCCGGAACCGGTGGCGGCAGGGGAGGCTGTGTCGGTGGGGGAGCCTGTGCCGGCCAGCTTCTTGCCGTACTCCTCCTCGCTGAGGTTCCGCCAGGCGGTCAGCGAGATGTCGGGGCGGTAGAGCTTCTCCGGGGGAGCGTCGGTGATGTCGACCATCCACGCGTCCTGGCCGGAGAACTGGCCGTGGAACAGCCAGCGGATCGCGCCCAGGTACTTGGCGTAGAACCGCAGGGTGTCCCAGCCCTCGGTGAAGTTGACCATCACGCCGACGTAGCGGTGGTTGTCCTTGTCGACCGGGACGTAGAACTCGTAGTGGATGAAGTTCGGATACGCGATGCGCAGCACGCCGGGCATCGACAGGGACGCGAAACCGGGGAACTCCTGGGCCTCGATCGTCGGGTCGACCTTGTCCGGCTTGCCCGTGTTGCCGATGTTGAAGGTCTCCTTCGGTGGCCGGGCCTTCCACCAGCGCTTGTTGGTCCAGTGGCCCACCCCGGGGAAGTCCGCCTCCCAGTGGACCTCGTCCTGCACCCGGAAGATCCAGCGGCCCTTGGGCACGATCCGGGTGATGTTCCAGGTCGGCATGGGCTTGAACAGCCGCCACAGAGCGGTGCGGTGCAGGTATTTGGCGTGGCCCTCGTCGAAGCCGTTCTCGCAGGCGAAGCGCCAGTTGCCGCTGCGCGGGTCGATCCTGCCGCCCATCACGAAGGCGTTGGACACGAGCTCCTCGGGGAGCTGGGAGTCGATCGGATGCGGTTCCTCGTCGGCGAGGGGGATGTACACCCACACCATGCCGAGGCGCTCCTCGACCGGGTAGGTGCGCACCGAGACCTTGCCGGTCAGCCGGCAGCCCGGCCCGTCGGTGATGACCGCGGCCAGCTTGCCGGTGGGCAGGTCGAAGGTCCAGCCGTGGTACGGGCAGCTGACGGTGCCGGGGAACTGCTGGTTGCCCTCGGAGAGCGGTACGCCGCGGTGCGGGCAGCGGTTGTGCAGCGCGTACGCAGTGCCGCCGTCCCGGATCAGCGTGATCTTCTCGCCGCAGATGGTGAACGGGAGCGGATCGGCGGTGATCTGGCTGGACCAGGTGACCGGATACCAGTAGCCGCGGAAGCCCGCGCCCGCCGCGTCGTAGTGGGGCCACGACGCCCAGTCCTGGCGTCCGGGTTCCCCTGCTGGTCTGCGGCGGCCGCGGACCGTGGGCCGTGCGTCGGGCGAGTCCTCGACCGTCATCGTGCGTGTCCTCCTGCTGCCGGATGAACTGTGATGGTGAGCATGCGGGGGACTGGCGGATCCGCCCAAGGGACCCGTCTCGCTGAGCAGACCGCACCGCGCATGCACGCAGCGTCACCGGCCGACGGGACCCCGGTCGGAGGCGACGGACACGGGCCCGGAGGCGACGGACACGGGCCCGGAGGTGACGGGCACGGGCGGAGGGGTGACGGGCACGGGCGGAGGGGTGACGGGCACGGGCGGAGGGGTGACGGGCACGGGCGGAGGGGCGGCGGACACCGGCCGGAGCTGAGGCTCACCCGCGCGTCCCGCTCAGCGGACCCTCTTCGATGCGTGGGCGGCACGGCCCGTTCTACCGTGCGCCCACTACCGGGCCGTACCCCGACGACCAGCCGCAACCCCCGAGGTGCTCATGCAGACACCGTTCAGCACACGTCGCTTCCTCGCAGGCCCCGCCGCTCTCGCCGCCTCGCTGCTCACGCTCACCGCGTGCGGCGCGGGCACCACCGACTCGGCCGCGCCCGCAGGCAACGACGCCAAGGGCCCCACGATCCGTATCGGCGTCGGCATCGACGCCTCGTACGCGCCCTTCTTTCTCGCCGACGCCCAAGGGCTGTGGGCCAAGCACGGTGTCAACGTGCAGCTCGTGCAGTTCGGGCAGGGCAGCGAGGGCGTCAACAACCTCACCGCCGGTCAGGTGCAGATGTCCGGGAACTCGGACACCACCACCATCAGCATGCTCCAGCAGGACCCCGATCTGCGGTCCCTGCTGGTGTACGAGCAGTCCGGCAAGTATCTGAAGGTCGTGCTCGGCCCGAAGGTGACGTCCCCGTCGAAGATCCGCAAGATGGCCATCACCCCGGGACTGTCCGAGATGGCGGCGACCCGGTTCCTGGAGTCCAAGGGCATCGACCCGAAGTCGGTCGAGTTCGTCACCGCCGACCCGCCGGAGATCCCCGCCCTGATGCAGAAGGGCGATGTCGACGCGTACGTGCTGTGGGAGCCGTGGCCCGCCAAGGGCGTCGAGCTGGGCGGCAAGGTCCTGGAGAACACCGGATCCTACGGACTCACGTACGCCCAGTGGCTGCTCACCAGGTCCGACTGGCTGAAGAACAACGCGGACACCGCCGCCAAGGTCGCCCAGACCCTGGAGGAGGCCGCCCGGCTGACCGAGTCCGATCCGCAGTCGGCGGCCGAGGCGACCCAGAAGGCCGTGAAGGTACCGACGGCCCAGACCCTGACCGCGATCAAGGAGATCGACTTCGGGGCCCGTGACTTCACGGCCGCGGACCTCAAGGGATACGAGGGCACGGCTCAGTTCGTCCTGGACAGCGGCAAGGTCAAGGCGAAGCCGGATGTCACGGCGGTCATCCAGCGCGGCTGGTTCACCGAGCACGTGAAAGGATCACGATGACCAGGGCCATCGAGTCCGACCGCCTCGAAGCCGGTCTTCACGACGGGCGTGGCGCGGCCCTGTCCGTCGACGGCGTCGGCATCCGCTTCGACTCCTTCCAGGCCGTCCGGGACATCTCCCTGGACATCGCCGCCGGTGAGTTCCTCTGTCTGCTCGGCCCGAGCGGGTGCGGCAAGTCCACGCTGCTGTCCGCCATGGCCGGATTCGTGACCGTGGACGAAGGCAGCCTCTCCGTCGGCGGCGCCCCGATCAGCGGCCCCGATCCGGGGCTGGGCATGGTTTTCCAGAGCAGCGAGGCCCTCTTCGACTGGATGACGGTCCGTCAGAACGTCGCGTTCGGCCCGCGGATGCGTGGCGCGTCCCGCGCCGAGCAGGCGAAGCTGGCTGACGAGTACCTCGGCCTGGTCGGGCTGCGCCACTGCGCGGACCGGTTCCCCGACCAGCTCAGCGGAGGCATGCGCCAACGGGTGCAGATCGCCCGCGTGCTGGCCAACGAACCGGGTGTCGTGCTCATGGACGAGCCGTTCGGGGCACTCGACGCCCAGACCCGGCAGGTCATGCAGGAGGAGACGGACCGTATCTGGCGCGCCTCGGGGTGCACCGTCGTCTTCGTCACCCACGACATCGACGAGGCGATCCTGCTGGCCGACCGGGTCGCCGTCATGACCGCGGGCCCCGCCGCCTCGGTCAAGTCCGTCTACCCGGTCGACCTGCCCAGGCCCCGGGACGAGGCCGACCCGGCCACCGCCGAACTGCGCCGCAAGCTGCGGCAGGACATCGGTGAAGAGGTCCGCAAGACGCTCCGTCACCAGGGACTCGACCCCGAGGAGAACGACCGATGACCGTCGTCACGGCGGGCGCCGCCGCCGGCCCGGAGGCCAAGCGGCGCCCGGCCCGGGCGGGCGCGCGGACCCTGCGCTCGACCGGCATGTACCTCCTGTCCGTCCTCATCGGCCTCGTCGTCTGGCAGCTGCTGGCGACGAAGTACGGTCCCTCCCTGGTCGCCTCCCCGCGGCAGACCCTCTCCGCGGCGCGCGAGCTGGCCGCGGACGGCACCCTGACCAACTCGATCATCGCCTCCGGCCGCCGGATCCTGATCGGCTGGGGACTGGGTGTGCTCGTGGGCGCGCCGGTGGGTCTGCTCGTCGGGCAGATCCCGCTCGTGCGCCGACTCCTCGAGCCCTACATCGAGTTCTTCCGGTTCATCCCGCCGATCGCCTTCGTGACCCTCGCGGTGGTGTGGCTGGGCATCGGCGAGTCGTCGAAGGTCGTCCTGATCTTCTACACGGCGGTGTTCATCGTCACGGTGAACACGAGCGCCGGAGTGATGTCGGTGAGCGAGTCGAAGCTGCGCGCGGCACAGAACCTGGGCGCGAACCGCCGGCAGATCCTGCGGGGGATCGTGCTGCCGTCGACGGTTCCGCACATCGTCACCGGCGCGCGCCTCGCGATGGGCAACAGCTTCCTGACCATCGTCTCCGCCGAGATCGTCGCGGCGCAGGTCGGGCTCGGCTCGCTGATCTGGACCTCCCGCAACTACGGTCGGATCGACTGGGTCTTCGTCGGAATCATCACCTTGGGAATTCTCGGGTTCGTCTTCGACCGCGTGCTGCGGATCGTGGCGTCCCGTGGTCTGCGTCGATATGGAGTGAAGCTGTGAGTGAGGCCTCGTCGGGCGGGATGTCACGAGCCCTGGTGCTGGAGGAGTTCGGTTCGCTGCCCCGGCTGGTGGAGTGGCCCGTGCCGCAGCCACGACCCGGTTACACCCTCGTACGGATGCGGGCGGCCCAGGTGGGGCACCTCGATCTGAACATCGTGGACGGCAAGTTCGGGATCCTCCCGGACCTGCCCGCGGTGCCCGGCACCACCGGATGCGGTGTCGTGCTCGCCTCGGACACCCACCCGGAGGGCAGCCTCGTGCGGCTCGGCGGGAAAGCGCTGGGCATGCGGCGGGACGGCTGCTGGGCGGATCACGCGCTGGTGCCGGACGCGGCCGTGCAGGCGGTTCCGGAGGGCACGGACCCCGCCCTCGCGTGCAGTTGGTTCTCCCCGGCCGGTACGGCCTGGGCGGCGGTGCACGCGGTGGCGAACGTACAGCCGGGGGAGCGGGTCCTCGTGACCGGCGCGGCGGGCGCGGTCGGGGCGCTGACCGTGCAGGTGGCCGCGCGGGCCGGGGCCGAAGTCGTCGGCGTGGTCGGACGGCCCGCCAAGCTCGGCCATGTCCCGGCCCCCGCCAAGTCCGTCCTCGCCTCCGAGCTCTCCGTGGAGTCGGTGGGCGGTCAGGTCGACGTGCTCGTGGACACGGTGGGTGGACCGGTGCTGCGGGACGCCCTCCCGCTGGTCCGGCCGCGCGGTCGCGCCGCTCTGGTCGGCTACACCGCCGGCCGTGAATTCGGCGTGGATCTCGCGGACTTCCTGCTGGCCGACGTGGCGTTGCTGCCGGTCAACCTGATGACGCGGGGCAAGGAGGTCGCCGCGGACGCCGAGCGGCTGCTGACAGACCTGCGGACGGGAGAGCTGACGCTGGCGATCGAGCGACATGGGCTCGACGGGCTGGCGGAGGCCGTGGAGCGGCTGCGTACGGGGGAGGCGATCGGCAAGGTGGTCCTCGAACTGGGGTGAGTCCGGTGAGTTGTCGTGGTGGCCCGGGGGTCCGTTGTGGTGCGAGGCCTCACCGTGGAGCGGGGGTCCGTTGTGGTGCGAGGCCCTCCCGTGGCCCGGGGGTCCGTCGTGGTGCGAGGCCCTCCCGTGGCCCGGGGGTCCGTTGTGGTGCGAGGCCCTCCCGTGGCGCGGGGGTCCGTTGTGGTGCGAGGCCCTCCCGTGGCCTGGGGGTCCGTTGTGGCGGGAGGCCTCACCGTGGCCCGGGGGTCCGTCGTCGTGCGAGGCCCTCCCGTGGCCCGGGGGTCCGTTGTGGCGGGAGGCCCCACTGTGGCCGGGGGCCCATCGTGGCCCGAGGATGCCACCTGGGCCGGGGCCCCACTAGGTACCGGGGCCCGACTATGTTCCTGGGCCCCACCCTGGCCCAAGGGATCTCACCATGGCCTGGGCCCCACCATGGCCCAGGGTCCCGTCACGGCCCGGGCCCCCGCCATGTCCCCGGGCCCCACCAAACCCCAAGGGATCTCACCCCACGACGACCACCGCATGCCCCCGGCAGCACACCACGTTGCCGGGGCCGCAGTGTTCGATCAGGTCCAGGGTGATCTCGCCGCCGGCCGGGTCCACCGAGCGCACGGCGCCGCTCACCACGAGCCGGTCCCCGACGCTCGCGGGTGCCCGGTTCTGCCACGCGACCTCCCGCACCAGTCCGCCCGGGCCCGCGAACCGTGCCGCGGCACGGTGGAACAGACAGCCGTGGAGTTGGGCCATGACGACCGGCGCGGCCAGGCCCTCGGACCGGGCGAAGGCGGTGTCGTAGTGGATGCGATGGGCATTGCGGGTGACCGCGCCGAAACGCAGCAGGGTGATCGCGTCGGGCGTCAGCTCGACGGGCGGCACCTCCTGGCCCACCGACACCTGCCGACCCTCAGCGACCCGCCGCACGTGATCCGTCATCGGACGATGAACCTCTCTGTTACCTCGACCAGCGTGCCCCGGGCCGCCGCGTACGACTTCTTGACCGTGAGCAGCAGGAAGCCGTCCCCGCTGCCCTTGCGCTCCACCGAGGTCAGCGCGCGGCTCAGCTCGATCAGGTCGCCGGGCCGTACCTCGCCCGTCCAGTGCACGGTCTGGCCCCCCGCCATGAGCCCGACGTCGAGTCCGTCGGTGCCGGGCACCTCGTCGCGGTACATGCCGTCGGGCCGGAACTCCGCCGGGTCGGCCCCGGGCGCCCCGCGCAACACGCTGACCACGTACATCGGGTGGACGGCGAAGCCGGCGTGCCCGGGGTCGACGAGCCGCGGCGCGCTCTCGCCGGCCGCCCGCGCGAACTCCGCCGCGTCCTCCACCCGTACGACGCCCAGCGACCGCCGTTCCCAGCTCCCGATCGACGCCCGGGCCCGTTCCTCGGCCAGTTCCAACGCGGCGGTCCTGCCCATGGTTGTCTCCCTACGGTGATCCTGTGGACGGACGCTAAGGACCGCCCGGCGCCGGCCGCCATGGAACCGGCCCGCTCAGCGGACCGTTCCGCTTGGGCGGAGATCGCCGCCGTCCCACCATCGGGACATGGACCTCATGGACATCCAGACGCCCCCGGAGGGCGCCTACGCGGAAGCGGACGGCGTCAAGTACCACTACGTCGAGCTGGGGGAGGGCAGTCCCACCGTCTTCCTGCACGGCGGCGGCCCCGGGTGCACCGGATGGTCGGACTTCGGGCAGGTGGCGCCGCTGTTCGCCGCGGACCGCCGGTGCCTCCTGGTCGACATCCCGCAGTACGGCAAGTCCGCGAAGCCCGTCATCGAGGGCCCGATGTGGGACTACCACGCCGCCAAGACCGTGGCGCTCCTCGACACCCTCGGCATCGAACGGGCCGACTTCGTCTGCAACTCGTGGGGCGGCACCATCGCGCTCAACCTGGCCGCCAAGTACCCCGAGCGCGTACGGTCGTTGGTGATCACCGGCAGCATGCCCGTCTTCTACGGCCCGCTCGCCCCGCTGCCGGAAGGCGGCCGCCGCGGACGCAACGCCCGCGACGTGTACTACGGCGGCACCGGCCCCTCGTGGCAGAAGATGCGCGAACTCATCGCACGTCTGGAGTGGTACGACTCCGACGCCGTTCCCGACGGCACCGTCACCCTGCGCTTCGAACAGAGCCTGGATCCGGAGGAGACCGCACTCGCCGGCGCCTCCGACAACCCGCGCGGCGACTGGCAGGACCTCACCGCGGAACTCGGCCGGATCGCCGCGCCGACGCTCTTCCTGTGGGGCATGCACGACGCGTTCCTGACCCCGGACTACCCGCTGATGCTGGCCCGCATGATCCCCAAGGGCAACCTGCATGTGATGAGCGAGGCCTCCCACCATCCTCAGGAGGAACGGCCGAACGACTACCACAGCGTCGTCTCCGGCTTCCTGAACCAGCGGCACAACTGACCCAACCAGGGAGAAGACGTGAGCGAGTCGGCTCTGCGCGTCGTGGAACTGTCCAGCCCCTTCACCCGGTTCGCCGGTCGGTTGCTGGTCGGGCTCGGCTTCGAAGTGGTGCTGGTCGAGCCGCCGGAGGGCGACGCGACCCGACGCGAGGGGGGTGGTGACGCGTTCGTCCACTGGCACGCGGGGAAGCGTTCGGTGACCATCGGCACCGGCACCGGCACCGGCACCGACACCCGCACCGGCACCGGCACCGACTCTGCCGAGTTGCGGCGTCTTGTGGAGGGCGCCGACATCCTGCTGGACGGAACCCCGGGCGGAGCGGAGGCGATCGCCGACGGGCTCGAACACCTCGTCCATGTGCGCGTCACGCCCTTCGGCCTGGTCGGACCCCGGACCCACTGGCAGGGCACCGACCTCGTGGTGGCCGCGCTGGGCGGAATGCTCGCGCAGGTGGGCGACCCCGACGGTCCGCCGCTGCGGCTGCCGGAGAACCAGGCCGAGCAACTCGCGGGCGTCAACGCGGCGATCGCCGCCCTGCTCGGCCTGCGCGCCAGGCGAGGCGGGCCCGGGCAACTCGTCGACGTCTCCGCGCAGGCCTGCGTCGCGGCGGCCCTGGAGGCCGGTGCCCTCGCCTATCTGCACGAGGACCGGGTCCCGCCGCGCCCGGGCAGGGTGCATCCCCTCGTACCGCACGGCCTGTTCCATGCCGCCGACGGCCACCTGGGCGGGGGCCTCGGCGGCAGCCCGCGCATGTGGGACGCGCTGCTCGCCTGGCTGCGCGAGGAGGGCGCGGAGGCCGATCTCGCGGAGCCGCGCTGGCAGGACCCGGTCGAACGCAAGCTGCACCAGGAGCATGTGTTCAAGGTGGTCCAGGACTTCGTGGGCAGGTGGCCGAAGGCCGAGTTCGCGGAACGGGCCCAGGCCAGGAAGCTGCCCTGGGCCGCCGTCGACCTCCCCCATGAACTGCCGGACAACCCGCAGCTCGCGGCCCGCGAGTTCTTCACCCGGGTACGGACACCGGAGGGCGAGCGCACCGACCTCGGTTTTCCCTTCGCCTTCCCGGAGGGCCGGCGAATCCAGGAGCTGGACGTTCCCGGCCTCGGCGCGGACCGGCACCTGCTCGACGAACACCGCCCCGCCCGCACGCCCCCCGTCGCCCAGGACCCGGTACGTCCCGCCCTCGACGGCATCCGCGTCCTCGACCTGACGTGGGTCCTGGCCGGCCCCTACTGCACCAAGGTCCTCGCCGACCACGGCGCCGAGGTGATCAAGGTCGAGTCGGCGGGCCGGCCGGACCCCACCCGGTTCGCGCCCTTCATGCACCTGTCCCGGGACGCCCACAAGGACCCCGACACCAACGGCTACTTCAACGAGGTCAACCGCAACAAGCGCAGCATCGCCCTCGACACCCGTACCGAGGAAGGCGTCGCGGTACTCCGCGAGCTCATCGCCCACAGCGACGTCCTCGTGGAGAACTTCAGTTCCACCGTCATGAAGAAGCTCGGCCTGGGCTACGAGGAACTGCGCCGGATCAACCCGGACATCGTGTACGTGAGCATGTCGGGCATGGGGCACACCGGTCCGCGCAACAGCTGGGTGTCGTACGCCGACACCGTCTCCGCGAGCGGCGGCCTGACCGGCCTGACCGGCTGGGGATCCGACGACGTGGTCGGCGTGATCTACGGCCACGGAGACATCGTCGCGGGACTGCAGGCGGCGCTCGCCACGGTCGCCGCGCTGGAGCACCGCGCCACGACCGGACGTGGGCAGCACATCGACCTGTCCCAACTGGAGGCGATCGCCGCCCACATGGGAACCAGTCTGCTCGGCGGTTCCGAGGTGCGGCCGACCGGCAACACCCACCCGACCTGGAGCCCGCAGGGCGTCTACAGGTGCCTCGGCCCCGACCGCTGGCTGGCCGTCAGCGTGCGCGACGACACCGAGTGGGCGGCGCTGTGCGAGGTGATCGGCCGCCCCGAACTCGCCACCGACGAACGCACCCGCACGGCCCGGGCGCGCAGGCTCGCGGGCACCCTGGTCGACGCCGCGCTGGGGGAGTGGACCCGCCACATGCCCGCCGATGCGGCCGCCGAGCTGCTCCAGGCACGAGGTGTCCCGGCCGGCGCCGTGCAGGACGGCCGCGAACTCGTCGAACACGACCCGCAGTTGCGGGCCCGCGGCTTCTACGTGCGCCGCGAGCACCCGGTCGCGGGCGCCTTCCTCCACGAGGGCGTCCCGATCCGCCTCACCCGCACACCCGGCGACGTCCGCGAGCCCGCGCCCGTACTGGGTGCCGATACCGACGCGGTGCTGCACGAGGTCGCGGGCCTGTCACGGGAGCGGATCCGGGGGTTGCGCGAGGCGGGAGTGCTGCGGTGAGCGATGACGGAGTGTTGGCCGCAACCGGGAGCGCCGCGACGACTGCTTCCCGTGCGGCGGAGACACCCGTGACCGCGACCGCTAAAACGCCCGGACCCCGGCCCGG
The DNA here is from genome assembly GCF_040660135.1 of Streptomyces sp. NPDC050997. Lineage (NCBI taxonomy): Bacteria > Bacillati > Actinomycetota > Actinomycetes > Kitasatosporales > Streptomycetaceae > Streptomyces > Streptomyces sp. NPDC050997. The sequence goes on along the minus strand of NZ_JBFAGK010000003.1, from coordinate 620,181 downwards.
CGACGCCATGACCCTTCCCGCGCTTCTGGCCGCCGCCGCCGAGGAGTTCGGGGGCCGGGTGTTCCTGCGCGTGGGCGACGTGACGCGGACGTACCGGGAAACCCGCGAGGTGGCGGCCACCATGGCCGGAGCCCTGGCGGCGCGCGGCTGCCGGCCGGGCGACCGCATCGCGGTCATGGCCGGCAACCGGATCGAGCACGTCGACCTGATCCTCGGCGGCGCCTGGCTGGGAGCGGTACTGGTTCCCCTGAACACCGGCCTGCGAGGCCAGGGACTCCGCGACGTCCTGCGTACGGCGGAGCCGGCCTTCCTGCTCGCGGACGCCGAGTCGGCGGCACGCGTCACCGACGCCGGCTATCGGGGGACGCTGTGGGTCCTGGGGGACGACGACATCCCCGTACCCGGGTACGCCGATGCGCTCCCGCCCGCTCCGGTGCGCCCGGACGACACGGCGTTCGTCCTGTTCACCTCGGGCACCACGGGGACCTCACGAGGCGTGCGCTGTCCGCACGCCCAGTCGGTCTGGTGGGGCCGCAACGTCGCGGACGCGCTGAGTCTCACCGCCGACGACGTACTCCACACCTGCCTCCCCCTGTTCCACACCAACGCCCTCAACGCCCTGGCGCAGGCCATGACCGTGGGTGCCACGTACGTCCTCGCCCCACGTTTCTCGGCGACCCGGTACTGGACCCAGGTGGCCGACGCCGGCGCGACCGTCGTGTATCTGCTCGGCGCGATGGCGCCCATGCTGCTGGCGCAGCCGCCCGGTCCCCACGAACGCGCGCACCGGGTCCGGTGCGGCCTCTCCCCGGCCACTCCGGGCCCGGCCTGGCGGCCCTTCCGCGAGCGCTTCGGCGTCACCCTCGTCGACGGCTTCGGCTCCACGGAGACGAACCTCGTCATCGGATCGACCGTGGAGAAACAGCGGCCCGGCTACATGGGCACCGTGCGCGACGGCTTCTGCGCGCGGGTGGTGGACGAGTGCCTGGTTCCCGTACCGGACGGCGTGGCGGGCGAGTTGCTGGTCCGCAGCCACCAGCGGTTCGCGTTCTCCACCGGCTACCTGGGGGACCCCGAGGACCTGCCGCCGGCGTCCTGGCGCCGTACCGGCGACCGGGTGATCCGCGAACCCGACGGCTGGTTCCGCTTCGTCGACCGCATCAAGGACGTCATTCGCCGGCGCGGTGAGAACGTCTCCTCGCAGGAGGTGGAGTCCGTGCTCCGCGCGCACCCCGCGGTCGCGGACGCCGCGGCCTTCCCGGTGCCGTCGGAGCTGGCCGAGGACGAGGTCATGGCTGCGGTACTGCCCAGCCCCGGCCGCGTCCTGGACCTCCGGGACCTGGTACGCCACTGCGAGCGCGAGCTGCCCGCCTTCGCCGTGCCCCGCTACATCGATACCGTCGCGGAGCTGCCGCTCACCGCGACCGGCAAGGTACGCAAGGCGGCCCTGCGTGCGCGCGGGATCACCGCCACCACCTGGGACCGCACGGCCGACACGGACCCGCCCTCCGGAGTCAACCCCGCGCCACCCACTCCAGGATGACCTTGGCGAACTCCTCGGGCAGCTGCTCCGGCGCCGGGACGTGACCGCCGGACAGCACTCGGGTCTCGCAGCCGAGCGCCGCGGCGAACTTCGGCAGCGAGGGAAGGGAGTAGTGGTCGCCCGGGGCGCAGACCGCGAGCGTGCGGGCGGTGACGTACGGCAGACGCTCCTCCATCCGGTAGCGCCGCACCGCCTCGTGGCCTTCCTCCACCCGGTCCAGCACGGTGAGCGCGTCGATCACGTACCGGGTGAGGGCGGCTTCCTCGCCCTCCCGGTAGAAGGGGCGGCGCCGGTCCCACAGTTCCCGCAGGTGCGAGCCGTCCGTCGTGGGCACCACGTGGTCGACGGCCTTGTGCCCGCCGACCGGGTGTCGCTTCTCGTCGTCCACGAACGAGGTGGCGGAGAGCAGCAGACTGGACACCCGGTCCTGGAAACGGGCGGCGAGTTCCACCGCCACCACACCGCCCGTGTGGTGGCCCACCAGATGGAAACGCTCCAGCCCCAGCGACTCGACGAGTGCCCCGGCGCCGTCGGCGAACCGCTCGATGGAGTGCGTCCCTTCGGGCTTCGCGGAGGCGCCGTAGCCCAGGGTGTCCATGGCGATCGCCCGGTGCGTGGCGCCGACCAGCGGCAGCACGTCGAGGTACTCGGTCCAGGAGCGCGGGGTCTGGTGCAGCATCAGAACGGGCTCTCCGGCACCGCACTCGACCACGTGCAACTGCCCGAAGGGGCTGGCCACATAGCCGCGCCGAAGCGTGTCCGTCATGGGTGTCCTGCTTTCGTCCTGTGTCGGAGCCGGGCGAGCGGCAGAGCGGCGTGGTGCGGTGCGGGCGCCGCCCCGGGCGACCACTGTGCTGGCAGTTGCCGGAGGGCACCAGACGACCGGTCCGCTGTCCGGACCGTGCGGTTTGGCGCCGGTGGTCACTTCACGAAGCGGTACTTCACGTGCGTGGCGAGTGGAGTGCCGACCACCCTGACCGGCTCTACGTCCCACCGCCTGGTGCCCAGTGACTCGAAGAGCCGCAGTCCGTCTCCGAGGAGAGCGGGCACCACGTGCAGTTGGAGCTCGTCGATGAGCCCCTCCCTGAGGTACTGCCGCACCGTGTTCGCGCCGCCCGCGATGTCGACGTTCCTGTCGCCGGCGGCGGCCTTCGCCTGGGCCAGGGCGCTGTGGATGCCGTCGGTGACGAACGTGAAGGTGGTGCCGCCGTCCTTGACGAGGTTCGGCCGGGGACGGTGGGTGAGTACGAAGACCGGGGTCCGGAACGGTGGGTTGTCGCCCCAGAACTCCTCTCCGGTGTCGTACATCATCCGGCCCATGACCACCGCTCCGGTGGCGTCGAACCACTCGCGCATCAGCTCGGAGTCGCGGTTCTCCTCCCCGCCGGTCATGCCCTGGCGCTCCCGCCAGCTCGCCAGGTCGTGGATCCACTCGAAGAGCGGCTCGGCGCCGTCACCCCCCGGGTTGTCGATGGTGACGTCGGTGCCGGCGATGTAGCCGTCGAGGGAGATGGCCATGTCCGCGGTTACGGTCACGATGGGGTGCTCCAGTCCTCTGGATGTACTGCCTTCACCCTTACGTCGATCGGGAACCGGCGCATTCGACATACCTCCTGTCGCGCCTGCGTGAAGGACCCTCGCGACGAGAGACAGGAACCCGCGGGTGTTCCAGGCAGTTCTTACCGCGTGGAACACCCACGGGCCCGCGCGGCCGCGGTGCTACCTGGCGAGCTCGGCCGGCTCGTCCAGACGCGTCAGCTTCTGAGGGTTCGCCACCGCGTGGATCCGGGTGACCCGCCCGTTCTCCACCACGAGGCTCACCGCGGCCAGTTGGCCGGCGACCTCGATCCGGCCCGCGGGCGCGCCGTTGAGCCACACGGCCGATACCACCCGGTCCGGGCGAGCGAGCAACGCCACTACGAGTTCAGCTCCGTGGAGGGGAGCCCGGGCGGCGTTCGCGAGCCCGCCGCCGTCGGCGATCAGGACGACGTCCGGCGCCAGAACCTCCATCAGCTCCTGCACCTGCCCGGTGCGCAACGCGGCCAGGAACCGCTCTACCACCGTCTGCTGCTCCGACCGGCTCACCCGCATCCGGGGCCGCCGGGCCGCCACATGCTCGCGAGCTCGTCGCGCGATCTGCCGCACCGCGGCCGCGGACTTGCCGACGGCCTCGGCGATCTCGCCGTACGGCATGTCGAAGACCTCGCGAAGCACGAACACCGCCCGCTCCGTCGGCCCGAGCGTTTCCAGCACGGTCAGCAACGCGATCGAGACGCTCTCCGCGAGTTCGACGTCCTCGGCGACATCAGGGCTGGTCAGCAGCGGCTCCGGCAGCCACTCACCGACATAGTCCTCGCGACTGCGCGCCAACGTCCGCAGCCGGTTGAGCGCCTGCCGCGTGACCATCCGAACCAGGTAGGCCCGCGGGTCACGCACCTGCGAAGCGTCGACATCGGCCCACCGCAGCCAGGACTCCTGCAGCACGTCCTCCGCGTCGGCCGCCGTCCCGAGCATCTCGTAGGCGACGGTGAACAGCAGGTTGCGATGGGCCACGAACGGGTCGTCGCTCATACCGCCGACGCCACGCCGGGCGTACCAGGACGCTTGGCCGGCGGAATCTCGCAGGCGTCGGAGAACCCCTGCGACGAGACGCCGTTCGCCACATTGGCCCTGGTCGCCAGGTTGATATAGGCGATGTACGCCGTGAGCTCGACCATCGCCGCCGGGCCGAGCCGCTCGAGCAGACCCGCGTACTGTTCGTCGGTCACGGTCGGGGGCGTGTTCGTCATGGCCTCGGCGTACTCCATCACGTCCCGCTCCAGCGAGGTGAACACCTCCGACTCACGCCAGCGCGGCACCTGGCTCGCCTTGGCCAGGTCCAGGTTCTCGTTCTGTGCCTGGAAGTAGCCGACGTCGAGGCACCAGCTGCAGCCGACCTGTGCCGCGACGGCCATGTGTGCGAACGACTTGAGACTCGTGTCGGCCGCATCCCACGCGCCCACCCTCCCGCCGAACTCCAGGTTGTCCTGGGCGACTTGAGGACTGTGCCACAACACCTCGACGTTTTCGGGCACGGCACCGAGCTGCTTGATCATGTTTTCCTTGAGCTCGACGGGGAGCTCGGCCTTCGGAAGACGTAGCGTCACGGTGTTCTCCTTGAACGTATGCCTGTTTGACTGACTGACATGAAGACACCGCCGACCCCTCGAATGTGACAACCGGGTCTGGCTACGGTTCGGCCGCCATGTGAACCTGCGCCAGGCGATCGTGCTGCCGACGCGACAGGCGTGAAGACGACGGGCAGTCTCCGGGGTGAACCCCACATGTGTGATCCGGCTGCCCGACCACGGCCGGGGCGTCGGCCGGCCGCTCCTGGGCGGAATCTCTGTTGCCGAGGAGACGCGCCGCCCGCGATCCTGAGGCCATGAGGTACTTCATATGCGGCTGAGGCTGCGCCAGTTCATGCCCCGGACCGGGCCGCACGAGCATCGTGTCGTCCAGCCCCTACAGCAGCTTCGCCACACCTCCCTACGTGCCCCCGAGCCCATCGGTCTGCTGCTCGGCGACCACGACGGGCTGAACCGGCTCGCGGGCCTGTTCTCCTTCGCCGCCTACTCCCGGCACACGATCGTCCACATACCGCTGCGCGAGAGCCTCTCGCCCGACGAGGGCGTCGGTGAGCTGGTCGACCTCGTCCTGGCCCACCACACGCTCGGCCTGCGCCCCAGCAAGTGGCCCGAGTTGCGGCGCAAGTTGGTGAACGGCCCTCCGCTGACCGTCCGCACCGACGAGGCACGCACCGCCCGGGACGCCGCCTCCTGGCGAGACCGCTGGGAGCATGCCGGCTTCCGGGACGAGTTGCGGCACGCCGCCCACGCCCGAACGTTCTTCCTGTTCGGCAACCGGGAGGTCTTCGCCGAGACCGCCATGGAGTTCGCCTATGCGGCGGGCTGGGGCCCGCGCCACAAACGCGTCGTCGAGGGCCACTCGGCGCTGATGTCGGCGCTCCCGACGCTGGTCCAACAGCCGGGCGGCGGGCACCCCTTCGAGGTGATGATCTGCTTCAAGCCGTATCCGCCCTACGCCCACTTCAAGCGGCCGGGACGCTGAGCCTGTCGCCGGGAGCGGGCGGACTATTCGTCGCGGGGGACATGAGTACCCAGGAGGTCCTCCAGCGCGGCCGACATTCTGGCGACCAGGTCACGCCGGGGGTCGATGAGCCACTGGTTACCCGGTGTCCCTGTTGAAGCCCGGGGTGAGCCCGACGTCCCCGTTCTGCCAGGTCCAGAGCACCCACATCGGATTCGCTGCCTGAGTCCCGCTGGTCAACCCCGCACCGCTGTACCCCCGTTGCCGCCGTGGCGCAGTTTGACGGATTGCGGTCTATGGGGTGTGGGCGGTGAGCTGACATGGTGTGGCATGCACATGCCTTCTCACCCCCACAGGAGGTCGACCATGTACTCGCGCATGTTCGTTCATGGCTTCACCGCCGCCCTCACCGTCGCTCTCACTCTGGCCGGCGGTCAGGCCTACGCGGCGCCGGACTCCGGCGATCAACTGCTCGCGGCCCGCGTCGTCACCTATGACGCCAGTGCCTCGGCGGAGTTCAGAGCAGCCGTCGACCGTGGCGCGGCGATCTGGAACGAGAGCGTGGACGCCGTCGAACTGCGCCCGGCGGCCACCGGGCAGCGCGCCAACATCCGGATCCTGGCCGACAACGGCTGGCCCCGGGCGCTGACAACCTCGCTCGGCAACGGAACGGTCTACATCGGACGGGAGGCCGTGAACGAGGGCTACGACACGGTCCGGATCTCGGCGCACGAACTGGGCCACATCCTCGGCCTGCCGGACCGCAAACCCGGGCCCTGCACCAGCCTGATGTCGGGTTCCAGCGCCGGCGTCTCCTGCACGAACCCCTACCCGAACACGGCCGAGAAGTCGGAGGTCGAGGGGAACTTCGGGGCCGCGCTCACCCGCCCGGCGTCGGCTCCCCGCACCCTGGAGATCGTGGACTGAGCCGGGTACGTGTGCGGGGACGCCCCGTCCCCGCACACGCCGGCCGTCGTGAGGGTGGTGGCCGGCGCCGGTGCACCGTCAGCGATCCCGGCGGGACAGCCAAGCGGCTGCCAAAGCACCGGAGATGTTGTGCCACACGGAGAAGACCGCGGCCGGCAAGGCGGCCAGCGGACTGAAGTGAGCGGTGGCCAGCGACGCCGCGAGCCCCGAGTTCTGCATGCCGACCTCGAAGGCCATGGCACGGCTCCCCGGCTCGCCCAGCCGGGCGACACGTCCTGCCCCGTACCCGAGGGCCAGGCCGAGCCCGTTGTGCAGCACGACGGCGACGAAGACCAGCAGGGCGGCCGACTTGATGGCATCGGCGCTGCCCGCCACGACCACGGTCACAATCACGCCGATGGTCAGCGCGGACAGCCAGGGCAGCACCGGCAGGGCCCGGCGCATGTGACGGCCCGCCAGGAGCCGAACGGCAAGGCCGGCGAACACCGGGAGCAGCACCGTCTTGAGGATGTCGGTGACCATGGAGCCGGCGTCGACCGGCAGGTACTCGCCCGCCAGCAGCAGCGTCAGGGGCGGGGTGACCAGCGGAGCCAGGAGCGTGGAGACGGTGGCCACGGAGACGGACAGCGCCACATCACCGCGCGCCAGATAGGTCACCACGTTGGAGGCGGTGCCGCTGGGGGCGCAGCCGACGAGGATCACGCCCGCGGCGAGCTGCGGCGGGAGCTGGAGCAGGTGGGCGACCGCCCAGCCGAGCCCCGGCATGATGACGTAGTGCGCGACCAGCCCGAGGGCCACCGCCCAGGGCCGCTTGGCGACACCGCGGAAGTCCTGCGGGGTCATGGTGACGCCCATGCAGAACATCACCACGCCCAGCAGATACGGCACCGTCTCGCCCCAGCCGGTGAAACTCCCCGGCAGCAGAAGGCCGACGGCGCCGGCGAGGAGGACGAGGACCGGGAAGACGGTGACGGCACGTCGCGCGGAGCGGTCGCCGACCACATCATCGCCGCGGTGTTCGGACTGTTCGGACTGTTCGGGTTGTTCGGTACTCACCGTGCGAGACAACGCTTGGTCAGGGGCATGACGCAAAGCCGTCTCGCGATGTGATCACCGTGCACGATCCCAGCGGTCACGGTCACGGTCGCGATCGCGGTCACGGCGGCAGAGGATCCGTGTCGGACTTCGCAGAACCCGAGGTCCTTGAGGGCCTTGTTGATCTGTGCGCCCTGTGTCTCGCTGGTCGTGACGTCCTTGTACGTGAAGCGCTGTGAGGCGACGTAGTCGAGCCTGTCTCCGCCGCCGTTGATCGCCGAGCACTGGTTGCGGGCCGCGTCCGCTCCTGCGTCCGCCCCTGCCTCGCTGTCACTCCGTGTCGAAGTCCGTTCCCCGGGAGACCTTCTCCCACTCCGCGAGCTCGGCCCGCACGGAGTTCAGGTGTCCGGTCAGGGAGTCGACCGCGTCGCCGCCGAGGGCAAGGCGGAGCGGGGTCTTCTCGGCGTCCAGAGCCAGCCGGATGGCCGCCGCGGCCTTCGCCGGGTCGCCGGGCTGGCTGCCGTCGCCGCCCTGTACCAACTGCCGGGTCGCGCCGACCTTCTCCGCGTACGCCGGGTTCTCCTCGGAGAAGTACGCCGCACCCTTGCCGAACAGGTTGGTACGGAACGCGCCGGGTTCCACGATCAGCACCTTGATGCCGAACGGTGCCACCTCGTCGGCCAATCCCTCCGACAACTGCTCCAGCGCCGCCTTGGTCGCGCTGTACGCGGAGAAGCCGGCGAAGGACAGCTGCCCGCCGAAGCTGCTGATGTTCACCACCGATCCACTGCCCCGCTCCCTCATGTGCGGCAGCAGTGCCCGGGTCAGCCGCGCCGGGCCGAACACATGCACCTCGAACAGGTCGCGCAGCTCCCGGTCGGTGGTCTCCTCGAACGCCCCTACCTGGGTGCGGCCCGCGTTGTTCACCAGCACGTCCACCCTGCCGTAACGGGCCAGGACGTCGGCGGCCACCACATCGATCCGCTCGCCGTCGGTGACGTCCAGGCTGATCGCCTCGACACGGTCCGGGTACGCGGCGACCAGGTCGTCCAGCGACTCGGTCCGCCGGGCCGTGCCGATCACCGTGTCACCAGCGGCGACCGCGGCCTCCGCGATGGCCCGCCCGAAACCGCTGCTCGCGCCGGTGACCAGCCAGACCTTGGCGTTCTCGCTCATCTTCGTCTCCCTCGTCAACTGCCGTTCGGGGCTTCCCCGTCGACAGGTTCCATCCTTCTCCAGGCACCGGGGCAGCGTCCAAGACCCCTTGTGATAGCCATGAGTTATGGACGTCCATGGGCGCGATCTGCGCTACTTCACCTCGGTCGCCGAGGAATTGAGCTTCACGCGCGCCGCTGAGCGGCTGTTCGTCTCCCAACCCGCGCTCAGCAAGCAGATACGGATGCTGGAGAAGCAACTCGGCGTGGTCCTGTTCGAACGGGACCGGCGGACCGTGCGGTTGACCGCCGTGGGAGAGGCCCTGTTACCGCACGCCCGGGCGGTGTTGGCCGCCTGGCAGACCGCGGAGGGGGCGGTGGAGGAGGCCAAGACCACCGAGCGCCGCACCCTGGTGATCGGCATGTCCACCAGCCCGGGCCGCGGGCTGCTTCCCGCCCTGAGGACCCGCCTTGTCTCCCGGCATCCGGAGGCACAGCCTGTCCTGCGCCAGGTCAACTGGGCGGATCCCACTGCCGGGTTGGCGGATGAATCCAGCGACGTCGCCTTCGTCTGGCTGCCGCTGCCGGACGATCGCCGCTACCAGTACGCGGTGGTGGCCCGCGAGCCCCGGCTGGTCGCGCTGCCGGACGGACACCCCTTGGCGGCGCGGGCCGCGTCCGACCCCGAGGGAAAGGTGGACTTCACCGACCTGCTGGACGAGCCTTTCCTCGCCCTCCCGCCGGAAGCCGGCCCCCTGCGGGACTACTGGCTTGCCCTGGACGCCCGGGACGGTCGCCGGCCGCGGATCGGCGGGGTGGTGGGCAGCGCCGAGGAGACCCACGAGGCGGTCGCCGGCGGCCAGGGGGTGGCACTGCTGGCTGCCGGTAACGTCCCGCTGGTCGTCCGGGACGAGGTGATCGCCGTGCCGGTCCGGGGCATTTCCCCGTCCCAACTGGCGGTAGCCGCACGCCAGGACGACAAACGGCCACTGGTTCTCGCCTACCTCGCCGCCGCACGGGAGGTCGGGGCCACAACCTGTTGACTCGGCGCCTGGAGCCTGGTGGATCCCGTCGGCCTCATCGGTCGTGCGGCGAGCACTGAGCCACTTTGCGGCACCCACCTCAGGGACACCAGGGCGCTGCCGCGAGAAACCACAGGTCACAGCGTCGAGCTGGGCCTGGGGCGCCGAGATTCCGGAGCAGCCGACGAGCGCCACCAGAGTGCCCCGCATGCGCGCAGCCGACACACACGGCACGCTGGTGCCATGGCCGACGAACAGCCCATCGTGATCTATCGGCCCGCCGTGGACGGCGGCCGGCGGGTCCGTGTGGGCGATCGGTTCCGTGGGATGGCGTACGGGCTGCTGGACGTCGTCGAGTTCCTGCGTGGCGCGGGCCTGGAGGACGTCGACGAAGTCTGGGTACGGCAGTCCGGGCTGATCGAGTGGCGGGGCGGCGGCCCAGAGCAGTGGGAGCAGTGACGCGACGCAGCCACCCGCCGCCCCAGCAGGCGCTCTGTGGAGGAGGAGCTGAGCGCGGCGTACCGACAGAGCCGACCCGCCACCTTCGCTGAGCGTCCCGCTCCGGGGGGGCTCGTGCGCACGGACGCCGACGACAGAACCTCGCGCCGCCTGGGCGTTGCCGCCTGCCCACTGCGGCCGCGCAGCGCGTGTATCCCCGTATGGGGCATCATGGTGGCTGACAGACAGCACCGGGCCTGAGCAGCTGCTGTGGGGCCCGGGGCCGACGCCGTCCAGCGCCCGCCCGGTGGGCCGGGCCGTTGCGCGGATGTGGGCCCCGAAGCCTGTGACAGTATCGGCGGCGGGTGTAACGCCGGTGCTGGGGTCGAGAGCAGGGGAACGAGTGAGATGAACCGGCCACCAGGAATGATGGATGTGGCACGGGAGGCCGGCGTCTCGCACATCACCGTCTCCCGTGTGATCAACGATCATCCGTCGGTGCGGCCGGAGACCCGGGCCCGAGTCGAGGCCGCGATTCAGAAGCTGGGCTATCGCCGTAACAGTGTGGCCAGGGCCCTCAAGAGCCGCCGTTCAGCGACGATCGGTGTGGTGATCGTCGGGTCGGAGCTGTTCGAACTGCCCCGCATCCTTCTTGGAGTGGAGACGGCCTCCAAGCAAGCCGGTTACTGGGTGAGCCTGGCGAGCTGGCAGGGCGAGAGCACCACCGGTGACCTGGTGGAGACGCTGCAGCGGCTCACCGATCAGGCGGTGGAGGCGATTGCGGTCGTCGCCGACCGCAGTGTCGTGGTGGAGGCGCTGGCCGGTCTCGTTTTCGAGGTACCGGTGGCAGTGGTGATGTCCGGAAGCGTGCCCAACCCCGACCTGAGCTTCGTCGAGGTCGATCAGGAGCTCGGCGCCCGTCAGGTGGTCCGGCACCTTCTCGACCTCGGGCACCGGCGCATCGCCCATCTGTCCGGTCCCCCGCGCACCTTCGATGCGCGAGCGCGCGTCGAAGGCTGGCAGGTCGAACTCGCTGCCGCGGGAGCGGAGGGAGTCATGCTGGAAGGCGATTTCACCGCGGAGAGCGGATTTCGTCTCGCCCACGAACTCTGCGCGCACGACGCAGGTCCGCCGACGGCGGTCTTCGCGGGGAACGACCACATGGCCATGGGAGTGTTGGCAGCGTTCGCGGAACGAGGAATGAAGGTGCCGCAGGACGTGTCACTCGTCGGGTTCGACGACATCAAGGGGGCCGACTACCTGGTGCCCGCCCTGACCACGGTGCGCCAGGACTTCGCCCACCTCGGCAGGAGCGCCATCGAGCTGCTGGTGCGGATGCTGCAAGGGGAGAAGGCGGCCCGCGAGAAGATCACGCCGGAGCTCGTCGTGCGGCGCAGCACCGCTCCTCCTCGCACCGGCTCATAGTCGCCGAGGAACCGCCGCCGCCGCTGTGCGGAACGGGCCGGCAGCCACCCGTAGGTCCCGGGTGACTACCGACGACCGGTGGACATCCGGCAAGGGCATCCGGCGACCGGCGGACCTCCGGCCCCGCGCCCACCCGCACGATCCGCGCGCAGGTCCCGTGCTCCGGCTCCGGCTTCGCGCCCGGACCGCGGCCGCCCCCCCCGACGAGGAACTGACGCACCAGCAGGAGAAGCCACACCGCAACGGACCATCAACTACCGGGCGCAGCACGCCAGATCGAACGGTCAGCTACGCCCGGCCACCGTGCCCCCGGTCTCCGCCCGCCCGGGCAGAGCGAGACCGGGCAGACCGGGACCGGGCAGACCGGAACCGGGCGCGTAGTCGAACCAGCGTATGTGCGCCTCGCCCCGACCCGCTTCGGCGTCGCCCGTGCCGTACAGGCCGATGTGGACGCCGACGAACCCGCCGGCGCGTTCCGTGCTGAAGAAGGGCCGGTCGACGCTGCCCAGGGTTGTCCAGGTGCGGTGCTTGACGTGGAACGTGTATCCGGACTCGTCGCTGTCCACCGCGAGGACGACCTCGCTGTCCGCCACGGCGACCGCCGCGATGCGGGTGTCGGTACCCGCTTCGCGGGCGGTGAGCACGACGTGCGGGATTCCGGAGGCGTCGACGGTCAGAGCCAGAGTGGCGTGCTGGTCGTGGTTCTGGAAGACGGCCAGCCCCGCGCCCTGCGTGGGTGCGACGGCGGGGAAGCGGATCCGGGTGCTGGCGCGCATGCACAGGTGCTGCTGGGGGCGGGCGATGAACGCGGGGGTACCTGTCGAGGCGAGGGGCTCGGGGGAGAGGCGGATGGTCAGTCCGTCTTCCCCGGGGCGGAGCGAGACGAGATCGTCGACCGGTCCGCGCAGGCTGTGCCATTCCGGGCCGAGTGCGGTGCCGTCGAAGCGGTCTCGCACTCGGCCGTCCTGGTGCGAGGCCGCGGCCTCCACCGTGGCCCCGGAGGGCAGCCGTTCTGACAAGTTCACCCGTCCGCTGACCGGTGCGAAGGCGGGGCCCCTGGGGGTCCATTCGACAGGTACGAGGAACACCTCGCGACCGAGCGTGTGCGTGCCGTCGGTCGGCCGTACACCCAGGGCCACGGCCCATGTCTCCCCGGCGGGGGTGTCGACGAGGTCGACGTGGCCGACGTTGTGTATGGGTTCGGCCGCCCCGCGGTGGCGGTGGGTGAGCAGCGGGCTCCTGGGATCCGTGGAATAGGGGCCGGTGACCGTGTCGGAACGAGCCGCGGTCACGGCGTGATGGTGTTCGGTGCCCCCCTCCGCGGCGATCAGGTGGTACAGACCCTCGCGTTTGTACACGTGCGGCGCCTCCACCCAGGCGCCGCGCATCGCGCCGTGCCACAGGACGTGGGTCGGGCCGGTCAGGGCCAGGGTTTCGAGGTCGAGCTCGCGCATCCACAGTTCGCCGGGGCCGGTCACGTCCGGCTGGGCGGCGTCGCGGCAGGCGGTGAACCAGCAACGGCCGTCGTCGTCGAAGAACAGCGAGGGGTCGATGCCCTCCGCGTCCAGCACGATCGGGTCCGACCAGGGACCGGCGGGGGCGGAGGCGGTGGAGAGGAAGGTGACGCTGCCCCGGCGGCCTTTCGCCAGGGTCGAGACCACGTAGAAGGTGCCCGCGTGATGACGGATGGTGGGAGCCCAGATGCCGTCCGAGACGTCCAGGCCGGCCAGCGACAGGTGGGAAGTCCTGTGCACCACGTGACCCAGGGGGCTCCAGCGCACCAGGTCGCGGCTGTGGAAGACCGGGATCCCGGGATAGTACGCAAAGGATGACGTGACCAGGTAGAAGTCCTCCCCGACCCGGCAGATCGACGGGTCCGGATGGCTGCCGGCAAGAACGGGGTTGGCGAAGGTCGGCACGAGGGCGCACTCCGAGGCAGACGTGGGGCGGGGGCGGGATTGTTCACGGCAGAAGCCTTGACGGATTGTTAACGTTAACATCAGGATCTGGACGACGACCACCGGCAGACGCCGGGACGCATCACACGTCGAAGGAGACGTGAAATGACCGCATCACCCCCGCCTTTCGCCAGGTCAGACCGTCAGCGGCGACGTCCGGTCCCCGGGAACCTGGCCGCCGCCGCACTGGCGGGCCTTCTCGCGGCCGCCTCGCTGGCCGGCTGTTCCTCCGGCGACGACTCGGCCTCCGACGGCGGGCCGGTCACGCTCCAGTTCTGGACCTACTCCCTCAAGGGCGGGGATCCGGCGGCGAAGGCCATCGTGGACAAGTACCACCAGGAGCACCCCGACGTCACGATCAAGCTGTCGGAGGTCGGAGGCACCCAGGAGACCGCCTCCAAGCTGCTCGCCGCCCACCAGGCCGACGACACCCCTGACATCGTGCAGCTCGAGTACCGGGCCGTGCCGTCCCTGGTGGTGGCCGGGGCGGTGAAGGACATCACCCAGGACGTCGCGAGCGTCAAGAACAAGATCGAGCCGAACATCTGGGACCTGACGACCCTCAACAACCAGGTCTACGGCGTTCCGCAGGACATCGGGCCCATGATGTTGACCTACCGCAAGGACCTCTTCGCCAAATACGGCGTCAAGGTCCCCACCACCTGGGCCGAGTACGCCGACGCGGCCGAACAACTCCACAAGAAGGACCCGGACGCCTACATCGCCAGCTTCTCCACCTCCCAGTTCGAGTTCTTCGCAGCCCAGGCCGCTCAGGCCGGCGCCCAGTGGTGGAGCAACGACGGCAAGAGCTGGACCGTCGGCATCGACAGCGAGCCGTCGCTGAAGACGGCCGACTTCTGGCAGGACCTGGTGGACCGCAACCTGGTCAAGGTCGAGCCGCTCCTGACACCGGAGTGGAACGCACAGGTCAACGACGGAAAGATCCTCAGCTGGGCCGCGGCCTCGTGGGCTCCCAGCGTTCTCTACTCCATCGCCCCCGACACGGCGGGCAAGTGGGCCTCGGCGCCGCTGCCGCAGTGGAAGGCGGGGGACGCGGCCGTGCCCTTCCAGGGCGGATCAGCCTTCCTGGTGCCGGAGAAGTCCGAGCACGCCAAGGAGGCGGCCAAGTTCGCGGCCTGGCTGGGCGCCTCCGACGAGGGCTCCAAGCTGCTGCTCGGCCTCGACATCTACCCGGGCGGCAACGCCGGCCGCGCCGCGACCGTCACCCATGAACCGCCCAAGCTCATGCCGCAGCAGAAGGACTTCTACGACGTCGCCGACAAGGTCATCAAGAACACCACCATCCCGGTCGTGTGGGGCCCCAACGTCAACGTCGCACAGAGCGGGTTCACCGACGCCCTGAGCAAGGCCGCACTCAACAAGACCTCGTTCCGCGACGTGTACCGAGCGACCCAGAAAACGGTCGTCGACGACCTGAAGAAGTCGGGCTACACCGTCACTCCGTAGCGCGGGCCGAGTCCCGGCCGCCCGCGTAACGCGGCTCATCCAAGACCACCAGGACGCCCTATGCCACGCACCGCCGCCTCGCCCCCCGCACCCGCCACCGCCCCACCCCCGAGACGCCGCAGGCTGATCCGGACTCAGGCCACTCCATGGCTGTTCGCAGCTCCCGCTCTCCTCTTCTTCGTCGCGTTCCTCATCGTCCCGATCGGCTACGCGCTCTATCTCAGCTTCCGCGGGTTCCGCATCGAAGGCGGCGGTGCGTTCGGCCGACGGGTCGAGACCTTCATCGGACTCGACAACTACCGGGACGTCTTCACCGATCACGAATACCTCGCCGGGCTCGGCCGGACCCTCCTGTACGGCGGCATCGCCGTTCCCAGTGTCCTCGGCCTGGCGCTGCTGTTCGCGCTGCTCCTGGACACGCCCCGCATCCGCGCCCGCGGCTTCGCCCGTACCGCCATCTTCCTGCCCTACGCCGTGCCCGGCGTCATCGCCAGCCTCCTGTGGGGATTCCTGTACCTGCCGAGCACCAGTCCGGTGAACTACCTCGCCGGTGAACTCGACGCGGGCCCGCTGGACTTCTTCGGTTACCCGACGCTGTACTTCTCTCTCGCCAACATCGCTCTGTGGTCCGGCGTCGGCTTCAACATGGTGATCATCTACACCGCGCTGCGGTCCATCCCGCCGTCGGTCTACGAGGCGGCCCGCATCGACGGCGCGGGGGAACTGCAGATCGCCCTCCGCATCAAGATCCCCCTCGTCGCGCCGGCCCTCGTGCTGACCGGCCTGTTCTCCATCATCGGCACCCTGCAGCTGTACAGCGAACCGGCCACGCTGCGGCCGGTGACCTCGACCATCTCCTTCACCTGGGTACCTCTGATGAAGATCTACCAAGAGGCCTTCATGAACGACAACCTCGGTGGTGCGGCCGCCGCCTCCGTCGTCCTGGCCCTGGGCATCCTCGCCCTCTCGCTGCTCCTGCTGCGTACCCTCCAGCGCCGTACCTTCGGAGACAACGTATGAGCGCCCCCGCCCAGGAACGCGCCCTCGCTCCGGTCACCCGCCCGCCGTCCCACCGGGATCGCCCGGCCAGGCGGCCCTGGCTGGCGACGATCGTCCTTCTCCTCGGCGCGCTGTACTGCCTCACCCCCGTCGCGTGGGTCGTCGTCGCCGCCTCCAAGACCCCCCGTGAACTGTTCACGAGCTTTTCCTTCGCGCCCGGTACCGGCCTGTTCCGCAACCTCAGCGACCTGAGCACCTACGCCGGGGGACAGTTCTGGCGGTGGGCCGCCAACTCCCTGCTGTATGCGGGCGTCGGCGCGGTGGCGTCCACCCTGGTCTCCGCCATGGCCGGATACGCCCTGGCGAAATTCCGTTTCCGCGGCCGGGAGTTCCTCTTCTCCGCGATCCTCGCCGGCGTACTCGTCCCCGGCATCGTCCTCGCCGTCCCGCAGTACCTGCTCATGGCGCGGCTCGGACTCGCCGGAACGTACTGGTCAGTGCTGTTGCCCGTCGTCATCAACCCGTTCGGCATCTTCCTGTGCCGGGTCTACGCCGCCTCCGCGATCCCCGACGACACACTGGAAGCCGCTCGTCTGGACGGCGCCGGCGAGGCGCGGGTGTTCGCCTCGATCGTCCTGCCCATGATGAGCCACGGTCTCGTGACGGTGTTCCTGCTGCAGTTCGTCGGCATCTGGAACAACTTCCTGCTGCCGTTCGTCATGCTCTCCGACCAGGACAAGTACCCGATCACGCTGGGCCTGTACACGTTCTTGTCCAAGGGGGCGGGAGACACAGACCTGTATCCCCTGATCATCATGGGCTCGGCCGTCTCGGTCCTTCCCCTGATCGCCCTGGTCCTGAGTCTGCAGCGTTTCTGGCGCGCGGATCTCCTGGCCGGAGGCCTGAAGGGGTAACGGCCCACATCCACCGGCCGGTCCGACGCCCACCGGCCCGTCCCGACGCCCGCCGCCGTGTCCAGGTGCCGTGCTCGTCCCGTCCTCGTCAAAGGAAAGTCCGCCCGATGAAGTTCACCGACGGCCAGTGGCAACTCCGCCCGGGAATCACCGCGTTGTACGCCGCCGAGGCCTACGACATTCATCCCGGAGAGCATGGGATAACGGTCCTGGCGCCCACCGCGGTGATCAGCAGACGGGGTGACACCCTGAACCGTCCGGTGCTGACGGTGTCCCTGTCGTCTCCCATGGCCGATGTCATCCGGGTGCGGATCGACCACCACGCTCACCAGGTCCCCGGCCCGCACGGCTTCCCCCTCCCCGGAGCCGGCGCGGACTTCGGCACGGTGACATCGGATGCAGACCGGGCCACGCTCACCAGCGGCCGGCTCACGGCCAGGGTCACGCCCGGCTCGCCCTGGCACCTGTCCTTCGAAGCGAACGGGCGCACACTGACGACCAGCGGCCCCAAGTCGATCGCCCACTTCACCGCCGACCGCGACGCCCACCTCGACCCGGGCCCCGCCGACCACACCCGTCACACCACGGCACGGCCCACCTCCTACCTCGCCCAGCAGCTCAGCCTCGACGTGGGCGAGGCCGTCTACGGGCTCGGCGAACGCTTCGGGCCGCTCGTCAAGAACGGCCAGAGCATCGACATCTGGAACGCCGACGGCGGCACGTCCTCGGAACAGGCCTACAAGAACGTCCCGTTCCACCTCACCAACCGCGGCTACGGCGTCTTCGTCAACCACTCGGGACATGTCTCGTACGAGATCGGCTCGGAAGCAGTCCAGCGGGTCCAGTTCTCCGTCGCCGCTGAGCGCCTGGAGTACTTCGTCATCCACGGGCCGACCCCGAAGGACATCCTCACCCGCTACACCGCGCTCACCGGCCGCCCCGCCCACGTTCCCGCCTGGTCCTACGGAGTGTGGCTTTCCACGTCCTTCACCACCGACTACGACGAGGCCGCCGTCACCTCCTTCATCGACGGCATGGCCGAGCGCGACCTGCCGCTGTCGGTCTTCCACTTCGACTGTTTCTGGATGAGGGAATTCCACTGGTGCGACTTCCGGTGGGACGCACAGGTCTTCCCCGACCCCGCCGGCATGCTCGCCCGTCTGCACCGCAAGAACCTGCACACCTGCGTGTGGATCAACCCCTACATCGCGCAGCGCTCCGAGCTGTTCGCCGAAGCCGCTGCCCGGGGCTTCCTCCTCAAGCGCGAGGACGGATCCGTATGGCAGTGGGACATGTGGCAGGCGGGCATGGCCCTGATCGACTTCACGCATCCCGAAGCGACCCAGTGGTTCAAGTCCAAACTCCGCGTCCTGCTGGACCAGGGCGTCGACGCCTTCAAGACCGACTTCGGCGAGCGGATCCCCCTCGACGTCGCCTACTTCGACGGTTCCGCACCCGACCGCATGCACAACTACTACACGCACCTCTACAACAAGGCCGTCTTCGAAGTCCTCGAAGAACATCGCGGCCGCGGCGACGCCGTGCTGTTCGCCCGCTCCGCGACCGCCGGTGGCCAGCAGTTTCCCGTGCACTGGGGTGGTGACTCGGCATCAACTCTCGGCTCCATGGCGGCCACGTTGCGCGGAGGACTGTCACTGGCGTACTCGGGGTTCGCCTTCTGGAGCCATGACATCGGCGGCTTCGAAGGCACTCCCGACCCCGGAGTCTTCAAGCGCTGGACCGCCTTCGGCCTGCTGTCCTCCCACTCCCGGCTGCACGGCTCCTCCTCCTACCGGTTGCCCTGGGCCTTCGATGACGAAGCCGTCGAGGTGATGCGCCGCTTCACCCACCTCAAGCTGCGTCTGATGCCGTATCTGTACCAGGCCGGCATCACCGCGCACGAGCGAGGGATCCCGGTGATGCGGCCCATGGCGATGGAGTTTCCCGACGACCCCGTCACCACGTATCTCGACACCCAGTACATGCTCGGCGATTCCCTGCTCGTCGCACCGGTGTTCACGGCCGACGGCAGCGTCGACATCTACCTGCCCGACGGCACCTGGACCAACTACCTCACCGGCGAGCGTGTCCGAGGCGGAGGGTGGCGCAGAGAGATACACGGCTACACCACGCTGCCGCTGTACATTCGCGAAGGTGCCGTCGTACCGGTCGGATCCCGGCACGACCGCCCGGACTACGACTACCTCGACGGTCTCACCCTGCGCGTCTACCCGGGCGCGGACGGCACCACGAACGTCACGGTCACCAGCCCGGTCACGGGCACGTCAGCCGTGTTCACCACGACTCGCGCCGAGGGACAAGTCCATGTCACCTCGACGTGCGCGGACGGCTGGACCCACCAACTCGCCTGACCCATCAGGACCCCGACCCGTCGACACGACATCAGAGAGGCACGTGCATGCCGACATCCCGGAACGAACCCACCGGGCACCAGACGTTTCCCCCGGACTTCCTCATCGGCTCCGCGACCGCCGCGTACCAGATCGAAGGCGCCGCCACCGAGGACGGACGCGGCACTTCCATCTGGGACACCTACTCCCACACCCCGGGCAGGACATGGAACGGGGACACCGGCGACATCGCCGCCGATCACTACCACCGTCTTGAGGAAGACCTCGACCTCATGGAGTCCCTCGGCCTGCGGGCCTACCGGTTCTCCATCTCCTGGCCGCGCATCCAGCCCACCGGCCGCGGCCCGGCCAACCCCAAGGGACTGGACTTCTACCGTCGCCTGGTCGACGGCCTCCTCGAACGCGGCATCACCCCCGTCGCCACCCTCTACCACTGGGACCTGCCCCAAGCACTCGAAGACGCCGGCGGCTGGACGAACCGCGACACCGCCTTCGCCTTCGCCGACTACGCCCGCGTCGTCGGCGCAGCTCTCGGCGATCGCGTCGCGGTCTGGACCACATTGAACGAACCATGGTGCTCCGCCTACCTCGGCTACGGATCCGGAGCCCATGCCCCCGGCCGCACCGACGGCGCCGCGGCGCTGACCGCGGTCCACCATCTCAACCTCGCTCACGGCCTGGCCGTGCAGCAGCTCCGGACGGTCACCACCAACACCCCGCAATACGCCATCAGCCTCAACTTCCACGTTCTCCGAGGCAAGGGCGACGGCGCCGACGAAGCCGTGCGCCGCATCGACGCGCTGGCCAACCGCTCCTTCACCGAGCCCCTGCTGCGCGGTCACTACCCGAAGGACCTCCTCGGCGACACCGCCGCGGTCACCGACTGGGCGTTCGTCAAGGACGGCGACCTCACCCACATCCACCAGCCCCTGGACCTCCTCGGCGTCAACTACTACGCCACCACCACCGTCCGCCTGTGGGACGGCGTGAGCCCGCGTCAGAACAACGACGGTCACAAGGACATGGGAGGTTCCCCCTGGCCCGGCTCGCCCCACGTCGAGTTCGTCGGACAGGAGGGCCCGCACACCGCCATGGGCTGGAACATCGACCCCAAGGGCCTTGAGGAACTCCTCCTGGACCTGCACACCCGGTTCCCGAACCAGCCCCTGGTCATCACCGAGAACGGAGCAGCCTTCGAGGACCACCTCTCCGTTCGCTCCGACGGCACCCACACCGTTCACGACCCCGAGCGCATCGACTACCTGCGTCGCCACCTCGTCTCCGCCCACCGGGCCCTCGAATCCGGTGTCGATCTGCGCGGCTACTTCGTGTGGTCACTGATGGACAACTTCGAATGGGGCTACGGGTACTCCAAGCGTTTCGGTATCGTCCATGTCGACTACGAGACCCAGCGCCGTACGCCGAAGGACAGCGCCATGTGGTACCGGGACCTGGCGGTGACAGGCAGCATCCCACCGCTGCCGACCAGCTGAAGGACAGGCGGAACCATGATGTGGCGGACCCGGTTGGTCGCGGCCGGGGCCGCGGTGGTGACCATCGGCGCGGGGCTGGGGCTCAGGGCGGTGGCGGCCGGGGACGTGGCCAAGTACGGCGGAGACATGCTGTACACCGTCCTGCTGTACGCACTTGTCGTCCTGACAGCGCCACGCGTGACGCCTCTGACGGCCGCCGGAAGCGCGCTGGCCGTCAGTTGGGTGGTCGAGTTCTCTCAACTCACCGAGGTCCCGGCGGAGCTCTCCCGGCGCAGCGCTGTCGCACGCCTCGTGCTCGGTTCCACCTTCAATCCGCCGGACCTGTTCTGGTACGTGGTCGGCGCGGCAGCGGGCTGGCTCGTCCACACCGCGGTGGGCTCCTCGAGCTCGGGCAAGGCGAAGTCGGCGAGATGAACGGTGAAGTGTCTGATCTTGGGAAGACGGCGAGAGTGATCTTCGTGCCGATTCCATGAGGGGGATGCACCGCCGTGGCCACACCCATACGCCGTTTCCGAACCGTGAACCGCGGGCGCCGCCCGTTCGACCTCCGTCGGACAGCAGCCTTCTTCGGCCTGCTCGCCCTTTTAGTGATCTTGGTGGGACTCTCGGCGCGTGCGGCGGCCGGTGCGGTAGAGCGACGCCCCGCCTGGGCCCTCGTGCTGGGCGTCGTGGGTCTGGCGATCGCCATGGCCCTTCGGCACAGGCGGCGCCGGCTCTCCGTCGCAAGAGTGGCGCGCCGTGCCGTCGCAGCGCTCGACGCGGGGGCAGGCACGGCGGTCGACGTGCTGGACGCCCCGTCGTCCGCCGGTACCTGCGCGGCACCGACTGCCGTCGACTTCGGCGGTGACGAGACAGTCGTCCTCCCGCGCACCGTCGCGGCCGCCCCCGACGCCCTGACCCCGGAGGAGTTCGAGGAGGCGGTAGCTGCTCTGTGCGAGCGGGACGGATGCTCGTACGTCGAAGTCGTCGGCGGGGCGGGCGACCTCGGCGCGGACATCCTGGCCGTCGCACCGGACGGACGGCGCGTCGTCATCCAGTGCAAGCGTTACGGCGGCGGCCACCGGGTCGGCTCCCAGGACCTGCAGCGCTTCGGCGGCACATGCTTCACCGTCCACGAGGCCGACCTCGCCGTCGTCGTCACCACCAGCGACTTCACCGCTCCGGCCGTCGAATACGCCGAGCAGTGCGAGATCGTGTGCTGGGACGGGCAGGCCCTGGGGGAGTGGAGCGCCTGCACCGGTCCGGCGCCTTGGGAACCATGGACCGAAGAGGCCGTGCGCTGACAGTCGCCCGGCTGAAGGTGTGGCGGATCTTCCGCCGCTCCCGCTGCAGCCCGAATCGTATGCCGTCAATGGCTGAGGCCGTCCTCACCCTGGACAGGCAAGGCTGACGTTGCTGATTGGTATGCCTCAGCCATGGCGTGGAATGAGCGTTTCGGTGCGAGGCTGCCGTCGGACATGACCTTGCACACTCCGTAGGAGGCCATGTCGAGGTCGAAGCGCGGGTCCTCGTGGTGCGGGTACTCGTAGCCGGCGAAGGTGAACCAGAAGGCAGTGTCCACGCCTTCCTCGTCGAAGACGGCGAGCATCTCGCGTAGCCCTGAACCGTCCCGCCTCGACGGTGAGCCGCGAGGTCGCGCGCAACGGCGGACCTGGCCGGTACCGCGCGGAACTGGCACAGCTCGCGACCACCCACCGAGCCCAGCGCCGGCCGCAGCCCCCCGCTCCGGTGCGGCGGACCATCGAGCATCTGGGTCCCGACCCCGGCGCAACGGCCGCGTTCGTCACCGACCTCACCACAGCACTTGTCGAAACCGGCCTCCCGCGCACCGCTGCCCGCGTGATGGCCTGCCTCTTCGCCTCCGAGACCGGCAGTCGCACCGCCATCGAGATGGTGCAGGACCTGCAAGTCAGCGCGGCGACCATCTCGTACGCGGTCCGCCTGCTGGAACGGCAGGATCTGATCCTCCGCGGCCGCGATGAGCGTGGCCGCCGCCACCGGTATTTCCTCGACGACAAGGCGGGCTTGCGGACCGTCGCGGCCGGCGTCGCCGCCAACCAGCGGTTCGCCGCCACCGCGCTGCGCGGCGCCGAACTCTTCGGAGCCGAGACCGCTACCGGATCCCGGCTCGCCCTCGCGGGCCGATTCTTCGAACGCCTCGGCGACGACCTCATGCGCTCCGCTGACAAGCACTGGCGTGACCTGGTTGGTGACAGGAGCGACGAATACACGCTGACGAGCCACGCGGAGTAGTACGCGACCTCACTCGCCCTGGCGATCGACCAGGCAGCCGAGACCCCCGGCCGGTACGGCCACCACCACTGACGCGCCGCCCCGCTGCCCGACGGGGCGGGGTGGCCGCCTGCCTGGCGCAGCCGTGGCTCCCGGCCGGGCGGCAACTTGCGTTTCCGCTCAGGTCAGGGCTTCAGCAGGACCTTGATGGCGCGGCGCTCGTCCATCGCCTTGTAGGCGTCGGCGGCCTGCTCCAGCGGAAGGGTGACGTCGAAGACCTTGCCCGGGTCGATCTGCCGGTTCCAGATGAGCTCGATCAGCTGGGGCAGGAACTGGCGGACCGGGGCCGGGCCGCCGTGCAGGTGGGCGTGGGAGAAGAACAGCTCCTGGCCGTCCAGCGTCACGTCGTGGGACACGCCGACGTAGCCGACGTGTCCGCCGGGGCGGGTGGAGCGGATCGCCTGGAGCATCGACTCCTGGGTGCCGACCGCCTCGATGATCGAGTGGGCGCCGTAGCCTCCGGTCAGCTCCTTGATCTTCTCGACGCCGGCGTCGCCCCGCTCCGTGACGATGTCGGTGGCGCCGAAGTCCAGGGCGAGCTTCTGCCGGGACTCGTGCCGGCTCATGGCGATGATCCGCTCCGCGCCGAGCTCCTTGGCGGCCAGCACGCCGAGCAGACCGACCGCGCCGTCACCGACCACGGCGACCGTCTTGCCGGGCCCGGCCTGGGCGGCGACCGCGGCGAACCAGCCGGTGCCGAGCACGTCGGAAGCGGTGAGCAGACTCGGGATCAGGTCCTCGTCCGGGGTGCCCGGAGTGGCGACGAGCGTGCCGTCGGCGAGCGGGACGCGCAGCCGCTCCGACTGGGCGCCCATCTCGTTCATCCACTCGCGCTGGACGCAGGCGGTCTGGTAGCCGGCACGGCAGTTCTCGCAGGTGTTGTCCGAGGCGGAGAAGCCGCCGACCACGAACTGGCCGGGCTTGACGGTGGTGACGGCGCTGCCGACCTCCTCCACGACGCCCACGTACTCGTGACCGATCGGGGAGGGACCGTCGATGGGCTCGGCCCCGCGATAGGGCCACAGGTCGGAACCGCACACACAGGCCGCCGACACTCGGATCACCGCGTCCGTGGGCCTGAGTATCTTCGGGTCCTCGCGCTCCTCCACCCGGAAGTCACCGGGGGCGTGCATCATGACACCGCGCATGGGGAGTTGCTCCTTGCCTACGGGGAACCGGCCGCGTCGGACGGCCGGGTGGGCTGGGTGCCACGTCGCCCAGGTAACCGGCACTCCGGGTGGGTAACCAGTTGCTGATGAACCATGTACTGGCAGTACATCCCTAAGGAATCGAGGGCGGCGTACGGTCGGGGCGTGGACAACCGTGATGAAGTCCGCGAGTTCCTCACCTCGCGGAGAGCCAAGATCACCCCGGAGCGGGCCGGGCTGCCGGCCGGCACTCGGCGCCGCGTGCCCGGACTGCGCAGGAGCGAGGTCGCCACGCTGGCCGACGTCAGCGTCGACTACTACGGCAAGCTGGAACGCGGCAACCTCGCCGGAGTCTCCCCCGCCGTGCTCGAAGCGGTCGCCCGCGCGCTCCAGTTGGGCGACGTCGAACGGGCCCACCTGCTCCACCTGGCTCAGGCCCAGGAAGGCTCCGACACACTCGCCCGGCCCCGGTCACGTTCCAGTCGGCAGCGGCCCTTGCCCAAGAGCCTGCAGTGGACCCTGGACGCCGTCATCGCCGGACCGGCGTTCGTCACCAACGGTCGCCTGGACCTGGTCGCCGCCAACCAGCTCGCCCGCGCCTTCTTCACCGACATCTACGACAGCCACGTTCAGCCGCCGAACATGGCCCGCTTCCAGTTCCTGGACCCCGCGGCCCGTCGCTTCTACCCGGACTGGGACCTCATCGCCGACATGACCGTGGATGTGCTGCGCACCGAGGCCGGCCGCAACTCGCACGACAAGGACCTGCACGACCTGGTGGGGGAGCTGTCCACCCGCAGTGACGCCTTCCGCACCCGCTGGGGCGCCCACAACGTGCGCCGTCACGGCACCGGCGTCAAACGGTTCCACCACCCGGTCGTCGGCGACCTCACCCTGGCCTGGCACGGCTCGGTCGCGGACGACGAACCCGGCCTCACCCTTCTCATCTACACCGCCGAACCCGGCTCACCATCGGAAGAAGCCCTGCGCCTGCTCGCGTCCTGGGCCGCCTCCCAGGACGGTGCCTCCCCTGCCGATCACCTCTGACGCCACCGCCGCCGGCCCATCGCGCGGGAGCCGCCGACGGGCCAGGGCGGTTTCCTGCCGGGCCCGCGCGTCAGCCTGGTCATCACCGTCCCGACCACAGAGGCACCGATGTACGACGGCCCCGCACGCGTCCTCCGCGGCCGCCGCACCTGCACGAGTACGACGAGTACGCACGAGTACGCACGAGTACGAAGGAAACACACCATGGAACTGTTGAAGAAGCAGCCGACGATGAAGCTGCCGGCCGAGTGGTTCACCGGGGACGCCTGGGCCGACGTCATCTACCGCGGCGAGGACCCCTCCCGAGCCCGGGCGAACGCGGTCCGCTTCGCCCCCGGCGCCCGACCGCCTGGCACTCCCACGGTGTGGGCCAGACCCTCTACGTCGTTGAGGGCATCGCCCTGATCCAGTCCCGCGGCGGCGAAATCCTCGAAGCCCACCCCGGCGACGTGATCTGGACCCCGCCGGGCGAGGAGCACTGGCACGGCGCCGCCCCCGACCACTTCATGACCCACATCGCCCTGTGGGAGACCGACGACGTCGAGTGGCTGGAACACGTCACCGACAGCGAGTACGGCGGCCCGCGCCACAGCACCCGTACTGCCTGACCCACCTCCCGCCACCCGCACGAACCCCACCGGTCGCGGGCAGGCAACTTGCTACGTCGTTTCCCCGGCGTCGGCGACCATGCGGACGAGAGTGTCGATGAGCTCGTCTGCGGTGGTGTGCAACTTGCCTGTGTCCAAGTGGCCGCTGAGCTCCATGTCCGCGATGCCGTGGGCGCTGGTGAGCAGCAGGGCGCCGTAGTGCCGTGCGTTCCGCTCCCCGACGAGGTCGGCGACGATGGCCAGGAACTCGTCCTGGAAGCGTCCGGCCGCGCGGACGCGGTCCGCGGCCGGGTCCGCCGGTCCGCACAGCTGACGCCGGACGCGATCGAGTCCTTCACCAAGGTCTTCAGGGCGGTGTCCGCGGCGCCTGAACAACATCTGGTACAGGTGCGGCTGGCCCCGGCCGACGCCGACGAGGGTGAGGAGAGCGCCGCGCAGCTTGTCGGAGGCCGACAGAGCCGAGTCGGCCCTCAGGGCGTGGACCTGGTCGCCGATCCGTTGCCAGCTCTCCGTCGTGACGGCGGTCAACAGGCTGTCCTTGCCCGTGAAGTGCCGGTACGGCGCTCCCCGGCTCACGCCTGCCCGCGCGCCCACCTCGCGCAGGGTGACGGCTTCGGGGCCGCCGACGTCGAGGAGTTCGGCGGCCGCGTCGAGCAGAGCGCGGCGAGTGACGGCGGCGGACTCCGCACGAGTGACCATGGCCTCCATCATACAGTTGACAGTGTCATCTGTGCTGGTAGCGTACTCAAGGTGACAATGTCATCTGAAACTCAGAAGCTGGTCGTCATCACCGGAGCCTCCACGGGCATGGGCGCGTCAGCCGCCCGCGAACTGGCTCGCCAGGGATTCCACGTCCTGGCCGGCGTGCGACGCGACCATGACGCCGACGCCATCCGATCGACCGGCATCGAGCCGGTCATCCTCGACATCACCCGGTCCGAGCAGGTGGCGGCGCTCGCGGCGCGGGTCGCCGAAGATCCGCGCGCGCTGCACGCGCTCGTCAACAACGCCGGCGTCCAGGTCAACGCCCCGGTCGAAGCCCTGCCGATGGATCAGTGGCGGCGGGTGTTCGAGGTCAACCTGTTCGGCCATATCGCCGTCACTCAGGCGCTCCTGCCCGCGCTGCTGCGCAGCCAGGGCCGTGTGATCAACATCAGCTCGGTCGGCGGCAAGGTCGCCATGGCCACATACGGTGCGTACGCCGGTGCGAAGTTCGCCCTGGAGGCGGTCAGCGACTCACTTCGCCGGGAGGTCGCGCCGTTGGGCGTACAGGTGGTCGTGGTCGAGCCCGGCGGCGTCCGCACGGAGATGGCCGCCCGCGGGGTCGCGACGGCGAACGACCTGGCCGCACAGATGACGCCGGAGCACGACGAGCGCTACGGCCGCCTGGTCCAGGCGAACAACACGTTCATGACGTCGGGCACCGCGTCGGGCCTGACCGCCGACGCCGCCGCCCGGGTCATCGCGAAGACCGTGACCACCCGCAGGCCACGCACCCGCTACACCATCGGCAGGGATGCCGCCCTGGTCACCCGCCTGGTACGGATGCTGTCCGACCGCACGCTCGACCGCGTCCTCGCCGCCAACCTGAGCCGTCACTACCCGAAGGAAGCCGCGGCCTGACCCACCGCCGCTGCCTCTACCTCGCGCGTGAACTGTCGTAGGAGAACCGCAGGATCACTATATATTCATAATTAATTGAAACAGCTATGGTGGGTGCAGGCATCAGAGGCTCAGGCGCCAGATGGGGAGACACAAGCGATGACGCAGTGCCGCAGGATGGCGGGACGCGTGGCGGTGATCACCGGCGCCGCGCACGGAATCGGTGCGGCCACGGCTCGAAGGCTCGCGGCCGAGGGCGCGACGGTCGTGGTCACTGACGTGGACGACTCGGCGGGCAAGGCCCTCGCCGCGAGCATCGAGGACAGTGCGGGACACGCGGAGTACGTACGGTGCGATGTGACCTCGGCCGCCGACTGGGAGAACCTGGCGCGCCACGTCGACGAGCGTCACGGGCGGCTGGACGTGCTGCACAGCAACGCCTTCGCCCAGCTGAACAAGCCCGCCCATGAGCTGAGCGAGGCCGAGTGGGACGGTCAGATGGCCGTGCTGCTCAAGCCGGCCTGGCGGGCCATGAAGACCTTCGCGGGCATGCTGCGCGAGGCCAAGGGGTCCGTGGTCCTCACCTCCTCGGTGCACGCGGTCATCGGCCTGCCCGGCCATGCCGCATACGCTGCCGCGAAGGGCGCGCTGTGCGCGCTGGGGCGGCAGTTGGCCGTCGAGTACGGGCCGGACATCCGGGTCAACACGGTGCTGCCCGGCCCCATCCTCACCGCCGCGTGGGAGGGGATCCCGGAGTCCGACCGGGAGCGCAGTGTCGCGGCCACGGCGGCGAGGCGGTTCGGGCAGCCGGAGGAGGTGGCCGCCGCCGTGGCCTTCCTGGCATCGGAGGACGCCTCCTATGTGACCGGAGCCAGTCTGGTGGTCGATGGAGGATGGAGCGTCATGAAGGAGTCCTCGTGAACGGCGCGCACGGTGCCGTACGCCGTGCGCGGCATCCGCGAACAGGACCTGAACGGAGACGGCGAACATGGTGACCCATCCGCCCAAGGGGCTGCACGGGCAGGCCGTGGAGGAACTGGGCCGGCGCATCATCCGCGGTGACTACCCTCCGGGTTCCGTGGTGGACCCGGTCAAGTTCGAGACAGAGCTCGGCGTGAGCAAGACCGTCGTGCGCGAGGCGCTGCGCGTGCTGGCGTCCAAGGGTCTTCTGGAGTCACGGCAGAAACGCGGTACGACCATCCGGCCTCGCGCCGACTGGAACCTGCTCGACAGCGACCTGCTGCGCTGGCAGGGCAGCAGCGATCCGACCGAGGGCTTCCTGGAGGACCTCGCCGAGGTCCGCGCGATCGTCGAGCCCGCCGGAGCCCGGCTCGCGGCGGCCCGCCGTACCGCATTCGACCTGGACGCGATGCGACAGGCGTTGGACGCGATGGCGGTGGCGGGGGCGGACGCGGACGCGATGGTCGAGGCCGATCTGGCCTTCCACCGTGCCCTGTTGGAGGCCGCGCACAACGAACTGCTCAGCCGGATGGAGGTCGTCATCGAGGCCGGTCTTCGCGTTCGCGACCGGATCGTGCATGGCGCCCTGCACTTCTCCGACTCCATCCCCGTGCACCAGGAACTGCTCGACGCCGTCGAAGCGGGCGATCCGGACGCCGCCGTGGCCGCCGTCGCGTCACTCCTGGCGATGGCGTCCCACGACCTGGCGGCCGTACGGGCTCGGGAAGGCCACGACGACGTCGAGGCCAACCCGCTGCCGAAGGAAGTCCCGTGAAGATAACCGGACTTGAGGCGTTGGTCCACGGACTGGCCGACCACCTCGTCGGCCGGGACCCGCTGCGCATCGAGGACCACTGGCAGGTGCTCACCAAGGGCGGCTTCCACCGTGGCCGCCCCATCCTCTCCGCCGTGAAGATGAACGGCTCGGCCGAACTCGCCCCGATCGACACCCCGGCACGCACCGCCCAGGTCGTCGAGCGCGTCGCGGCCGTCCGCGAGGTGCTGGGCGACGAGCGGGACATCGCCGTCGACTTCCACGGCCGGGCCTCCACCGCCAAGTCACGCCAACCCCGTATGGCGCGGCCCCGACGGGGTGTTCACCGAATGGTGACCACCGCCGGGCCCGCGCACCCCACCCCCAAGGAAGAGCCCGCCCCATGAACCTGGTGGAAACCCTCCAAGCCCACCGCCTGTTGGCGATCGTACGCGGCAAGGAACCCGCCGCGGCACTGCGCACTGTGCTCACCCTCGCCGAAGAGGGCATCGCCGTCATCGAGGTCTCGCTGACCACCGCCGACGCCCTGACCGTGATCAGGCAGGCCCGCGCGGAACTCGGCCCCGACGCAACTGTCGGCGCCGGAACCGTGCGCTCGGCCGCGGACGCGGCCCGCGCCGTCGACGCGGGTGCGTCGTACCTCGTCACCCCGGCACTGGTCGACGGGCTGGAGCCGTTCGGCATACCCGTGGCGATGGGTGCCCTGACTCCGAGCGAGATCGAACAGGCCCTGGCACGGGGCGCCGCCGCGATCAAACTCTTCCCCGGCTCCCTCGGCGGCCCCGGCTATCTGCGGGCCCTGCGCGACCCATTCCCCGAGGTGCCGTTCGTGCCCGTCGGCGGAGTGGACGCGCAGGCCGCCCGTGACTACCTGGACCGGGGCGCCATCGCCGTCGGTGTCGGCTCACCCCTCGTCGGGGACGCGGCCGACGGCGGCGACCTGGACCAACTCCGCGCCCGTGCCGCCGTGTTCCGCAAGGTGGCCGCAGGGGAGGCACCGTGACGACACCGGCCGGCCACGCTCCGCCCGAGGTGGTGACCTTCGGCGAGACGATGGCAGCGCTCCGGGCGTACGGCGCGCTGCGGCTCGGCGGCAGTCTCGGCCTGTCCGTCGCGGGAGCCGAGTCCAACGTCGCCATCGGCCTAGCCCGGCTCGGGCACCGGGTGCGCTGGGCCGGTCGGGTCGGCGCGGACGAACTCGGCGCGCTGGTCCTGCGCACGCTGCGCGCCGAGGGCATCGACGTCGGCCACGCGGTCACCGACGACACCGGCCGGCCCACCGGGCTGCTGCTGACCGAACCCCGCCTGGGCACGCTCACGCGCGTCAGCTACTACCGCGCCGGTTCCGCCGGTTCGGCCGTCTCACCGGCCGACGTACTGCCCGCGCTGGCTTCGGCACCCCGCATCCTGCATCTGACCGGCATCACACCGGCGCTCAGCCCGGCGGCGGCCGAGGCCACGCTGGCCGCCGCCACGGCAGCTCGCGACGCCGGCATCACCGTATGCCTCGACGTCAACTACCGCTCCCGACTGTGGACAACTGACCGCGCCAGCACGGTCCTTCGGACGTTGACGGCCCACACCGACCTGCTCATCGCCTCCGAGGACGAGCTGCCGTTGGTGCTTGAACGATCCGGCGCAGGGGAGACCGAGGCCGTGCACACCATCCTCGCCGCAGGCGTCAACGAGGTGGTCATCAAGCGTGGCGCACGCGGTGCGACCAGCTTCACCGCCGACGGGTCGACCGACTGCGCGGCGCGAGAGGTCGACGCGGTCGATCTGGTCGGCGCGGGCGACGCCTTCGTGGCCGGATACCTGTCCGGAATCCTCAACGGCGCCGACATCCCGGCCCGTCTGCACCGGGCCGTCACCACCGCGGCCTTCGCCGTCGCCACCCGGGGCGACTGGGAAGGCCTTCCGACCCAGGACGAACTCGGCCTGTTCGACCAGCCCGACGGCACGACCATCCGCTGACCCAGGAGACCGACCATGACATCAACGGCAGCGCCCGCGGCGCTCGTCGTCGACGGAGCGTACGAACTCGCCGAGGGCGGCCGCTGGGTCGACGGCCGGTACGTGTACGTCGACATCCTCAGCGGCCGGCTCTTCGAACTGCGCGACGACACCGGACTCGCGGCTCCGCGCCAACTGGCCCAGCTCGACGTGCCGTTGGGCGCCGTCGCTCCGGTGAGCGACCAGCCGGGCGTGTGGATCGCCGCCGCGGGCACCGGCATCGCGCTGCTCACCGCCGACAGCGCACCGGAATGGCTGGACCGCCCCGAGGACCGCACCGCGGCCCCCAGCCGGATGAACGACGGCGTCGCGGACCCCGCCGGCCGATTCTGGGCCGGCAGCATGGCCTACGACGGCACCCACGGCGCGGGCTCCCTCTACCGTACGGACCTCGACGGCACGGTGGTACGCGTCCTCGACGGGCTGACCATCGCCAACGGCCCGGCGTTCACCGCCGACGGCACCACCATGTACCTCGCCGACACGGCCGCAGGCACCATCCTCCGCTGCCGGGTCGACCCCGTCTCGGGCGACCTCTCCGGCGGCCCGGAGACCTTCGCCCACCTGCGCGAGGGCGAAGGCAGCCCCGACGGAATGACCGTCGACGACGAGGGCGGCCTGTGGGTCGCGCTCTGGGGCACCGGCACGATCCGTCGGTACCACCCCGACGGGCGCCTGCTCCACACCGTGACCGTCCCTGCCCCGCACCCCACGTCGGTGTGCCTGCACCCCAGCGACAACCGCCTGTTCGTCACCACGGCCCGGCACGGGGTGAAGAGCCCGACCGCGACCTCCGGCGCGGTGCTCAGCGTCCCCGTACCGGTCCGGGGAGTGGCAGCCTGCTCCTGGCGCGGCCGACGCTGACCTTCAGTTTGCTGGGCCGGCGTCCGTCGGCCGGAGTGCGGTAGGTCAGATGGCCTGGGGGTGTGCGGGGCTGAGGTAGTGCACGGCGGTCTGTGCCGTGTGCGGGGTGAGCAGGCCCTGCAGTTCCTCCGCTGCGACCTTGAGGAGGTCGCCGTCGCGGGTGGCATGGAGGGTTTCGAGGACGAAGACGACGTGTGCGGAGTCCTCGGTGACGCGGGTGCGGTGGGCGTCGCGGTGGTTCCAGTGGCGGGTCAGGACCCCGGTGGTGTCCGCGTAGATGATCTCGCCGGCTTTGGGGTTCTCGACGGTGTCGGGTTCGCCGAGCGGGGTGAACTCCTCGGTGCCGTCCGCATATCGGATGTCGACGTCGCCGGTGACGTGGTCGAGGTCGAACGCGCCGGCGGGCAGGCCGTGCCGGACGGAGACGGCGTTGTAGGAGTCGACGGCCGGGTTGATGCGGGGCAGACTGCCCTTCTTGGCGAGGCGGCGGCCGAGTGCGTCGACGCTGGGGCGGATGCGGCGGGGGTTGGTGCCGAAGGAGCGGTAGGCGGTGTGCCAGGCCTCGATACGGGGGTCGGTCTCGTCGGCGGGATGCCAGGTGGTGCCGTCGGCGAGGTGTCGCTCCAGGTCCTCCAGGGCCGCGGTGGTGTGGGGCCAGGGTTCACGGCCACGCAGGCCGGTGGCCGTGACCAGGGCGATCAGGGTGTCGGGGAAGGCGTCTGCGACGGCGGGGGCGATACGGAAGGCGATCACGGCACATCCTTTACTATCATTGGAACGACTGCACCGTACAATGTAACGACCGGCCTGTGTCAACCAACCGACCGTGCGGTGCATTGTGATGGTGGGTGGCGAGGATGGAGATCAGATGGTCGAGACAGCTGAGGCCCTGCGGACGGTCGCGCACAACGTCCGGGCTGCCCGCACCCGGGCCGGCCTGTCCCTGGATGAACTCAGCCGACGCTCCCAGGTCAGCAAGGGAGCCCTGGTGGCACTCGAGAAAGCCCAGGGCAACCCCAATCTCGCCACCCTGGTGCGGCTGGCCGACACCCTCGGCATCTCGGTGTCCGCCCTGATGCAGGGACCGCCCGAAGGCCGCGTCCGCGTCGTGGCCGCCGACGCCGTGGCGCCCCTGTGGACCGGCGACCGGGGCAGCGAGGCCCGGCTCATGCTGACGACCTCGGGCCCGGCCCCGGTCGAGGTCTGGCGCTGGCGACTGGAACCGGACGAGGAATACCCCAGCCAGCCACACCAGGCCGGAGTCGTGGAAACCGCCAGCGTCACCTCGGGGCGGATGACCCTGATCGTCGACGGCACCGAACACACCGTGGAAGCCGGCCAGACCGCCACGTTCGACGGCGACGCCCCGCACACCTACCGCGGCTCCGGCACCGAAACCTGCAGCCTGATCATGACGGTCCACCTGCCGCCCGGCCCTGCTCCCACGACCTGACCCGCGTGGCGCGGGCGGGAACTCCGGCACTAACTTGGGCGGGATGAGATCCGGAATCCGTGGCGTGTTACTGGTGCTGTTCCTGCTTCCGCTGCTGTGGGGCTTCGTCACGCTGCTGCGAGGCGCGGCGTCCTACGGCGCCCCGGAGTGTCCCGGCCTCCAACTGGGCGCGGACGGCGAGTCACACCCTGGCCCCATGCGGCCCGGCTTCACCTGCAACGTCGACTACAACGACAGATCCGGCTCCGGCCGCTCGACGGCCACGAGGACGTACGAGCAGCAGAAGTACGCCCAGGTGAAGGCCCGGATCGGCCACTTTGAGCGGGGCATCCTCTACACGGCCTACGGCGCGGCGGGGTTGACGACCATCGCCGCCGCTCACGGACCCTACCGGCTGCCGTGGCGCCGGGAAGGCCGACGGTCGGAACACCCATCGAAGGTTTCTTGACGCCGGTCGAGGATCCGGCGGGCGGCGTCGGCATCCGGCGCCGCCCATGGTCCGAGAGACCGGGCCGGGACACGCACGGGTGTCGGCCCCCGCGGGGCTCACCGGACTGCGAGACCTCGACGGCCGGCGCGAGGGCGAGGTCGTCGACTGCCTGCCCGGCACGAACGTCCTCGCACGACGCATTGCACTGCCCGTACTCGTCGGCCAACTCCCGCACAGGGAGCACTGGTTGAGGTGGGGATGCTCGGTGCCCCGGGTGGACACGAAGCCGAGACGGCCTGGCGAGAGCCCCCGACCACCGCACATCCGACGACTGGAGACGGGACATGAGGCGACAGGACCGCGACGACCGGGGCCGGGTGGCGGGACACGGAACCCCGCCGCCCGGCCCCGCCGCGTTCCCGCCGTGTACCGGCGCCTGCCTTGCCGGGCCTCAGCCCGCGATGGAGTCCAGTTGTTCCGCCGCCGGGCGCAGGGCCCACAGATCGCCGCCCGGTGGCTCCTGAAGCGAGGGGACGGCCCTCTGTGCCTGCCTGTCGCCCGCGTCGGCGGCCGCGTGCACCACGTCAGTGGCCGCATAGCGGTAGAACTCAAGCTCCGGATGCGGCCAGACGGCGGCTCCCGTCGCGGCGGGCAGCAGGTAGTCCACCGCCTTGAACAGGCTCTGCCCGTCCGGACCCCGGTACGTCCACAGGTTCACACCGACGTGCCGGCCGATGGCCGCGAGCCGGGTGTAGGCGACAAGGTCGAAGGTCGAGTAGTGCCAACTGCGCGTCCGGGCCAGCTCTTGGGGCTGGCTGCCGTCGGCGGCGATCTGCGGGGCGATGCGCGCGCTCCGCGCGTTCAGGACCGTTCGGCGGGCCAGGTCCTTGTCGCCGGTCGCGTAGGCGAGGGCGGCGACCTGCATGTCGTAGAAGGTGCCGTGGTTGTTCGCGGCGGCGCCCTCCTGCTTGCCGAAGTCGCTGTTCTTGAGCCAGTCGAGGAAGTCGGTGTTCCACTTCGCCATGCCGGTGCGGTCCGTCCTGGTCCAGCCGGCGGCGCCAGTGTCCAGGACGGCGAGCGCGTCGAGGACGCTGGTGTACGACTGCGAGAAGTCGATGATGCCGATGGCGCGGCCGTCGTACTTGCAGGGGATGAACTGCGCGTGGTTCAAGTTCGGGTTCATCCTCGTGGCCGGATCGAGGAACCAGGTGCGCAGGATCTGCCCGGCCTTCACGGCGTACCGCTTCTCGCCGGTGTAGTACCAGGCCAGGGACAGGTCGTACGCGGAGTCGAAGACCTTCTCGACGTCCTGGCGGTCGGTGCCGGTGTCGACCTCGGGGTTGCGCTCTCCGTCGCGCTGCACATACGGGCAGCCCCACGGGTTGTCGGAGGTCGGCGGCGTGGAGGGCCACCAGTACGGGGCCTGGCTGAGGTAGTCGTGGACGTCGCCACCGGGTGCCGGCCTGGGTTTGTCGACGACCGTCCAGGGACCCTGGTTCAGCCAACTGTCGGCGCGGGCCGTCAACGCCCGGGCGGTTCGCCGCAGTTGTGGGTCGCCTCGGTCCAGACGGATCTTTGTCTGCTGCAGGCGGGTGCCGTCGAGGACGGTGGTGTGGGGGGCCTTGGGCGCCGGGTGCGCCACCCTCGCCGAGGCAGCGGGTACGGCGCCGGCGGTGAACGCGGCCAGGGCCGCGAGGAGGACACCCAGGCGGGGGCGAACGCTCATAGGTCAACTCCGATCGCGTATGTGAATGAGTCGTCTTCTGTCGCGGCCTACAGCCCGCGCTGAGCCTCATACAGGTTGTGCGGCCGTACCGCGCCAGGACTGCCGTACAGTTCCAGCCGCGCGTGCAGGTCACCCGCGAAGTCGGGGACGTCGATCTGGTCGAACTCCCTGACCTCGTCGATACCGACGGTGGCGGAGTACGGAGCCAGAGCGTCGATCTTCATTAGGCCCGCCCGGCCGTTGGTGACGCGGATGTTCCAATGCGTGAAGCGGGCGCCGAACAGGGGACCCGCGCTCGCGTCACCACCGTGACGGCCGTTGTTGTTCACGGTGATGTCAGTGCGGACGTTGGCGAAGGGCATACCGCGGTGGCTGTCGAACGTCCCCATCCGCATGTCACCTCGCGACCACACGTTGTGCGAGGACAGCCCCTCGACGTTGATGCCGTGCAGTTGGGTGTTGGGCTGCGCGGGGCTGGTGCGCTCCTCGATGGCGAAGTCCTCGATGAGGTTGTCGTGTGACCCCTCGCGGCAGAAGTAGGGATGATGGGAGCCGCGTCCCGCGACCCGCGTCCGGCGCAGGGTGCAGGCCGACGCGGCCACCAGGCCGAAGCCGTTGTCGACATGACGGACCGTGACGTCGTCCACCCAGCAGTCGTACGCGCACTGCAGGACGACGCCGTTGTACCCCTTGTCGAGAAGGTGCTGCTGCTGGGGTGTCTCCACGGCCTCCAGCGTCAGGCCCTCGACGCCCGAACCCGCCAACTCCGTTACGTGAGTGGTGAGTTGGGGGCCCCACTCCGGGCGCACATCGAGCGGGAGGGGGCGTTCCAGCGTGACCCTCCTGCCGTGGACGCGAGCGATGCGCACCGGCCACTCGTAGGGGACGTACGAGGTCAGCTTCGTCTTGTCGTCCCAGTAGTACGCCTCGGGGCCGGGCCCTCCGCCCGCCATGTGCTCCAGCAGTGTGTGACCGGGGTCGTCGGCGAGCCGGAGGAGGACCAGCGCGCCGGGACGCAGTCTCGCGGGGTCGGTGACCGTCACCGTCCAGGAGCCCTGCCGGGCCGGGGCGACGCCGGTGAGCGATCGCCATTCATCACGCCGGTTGCCGGTCCAGCCCTCGAACGGCCATGCCTTCGCCCGGATCGCGGCGGTGAGGGAGTTCCAACGGGCCTCGGGCGCCAGCCAGATGAGGCCGCCGGCCCAGGACCAGGACGACTTGTCACCGCCGTAGCGGGAGCCGTAGACGCCGATCAGCTCGGTGAGGCTGCGCGTCGCGTACAGCGTGGTGCGGCCACTGCCGGCGCCGCGCAGGACGACGTTCGAGTGGCCGACGCGTATGACGTCGTCGATTCGGAAGGTCCCGGACGGGATGAGGACCGTGCCACCGCCGGCCCTGCCGACAGCGGCGATGGCGCGGTTGATCGCGGGGGCGGAGTCGGTGGTGCCGTCGGCCCTGGCCCCGAAGGCGCGTACGTCGAACAGGCGGGGGCGGCGGGGGAATCGCACCGCACCGCCGCGGTAGCCCGCCCGGCCGACGTAGGGGATCTGCGGATGGGTGTAGGGGGTGTGTGTGAACTCGCGCCACAGGCGCGGGACTTGCGGCTGCGCGGCGGGCGTGGCGGGTGTGGCGGGCGTGGCAGCGGCTGTGCCGCCGCCCGCCACACCCGCCACGGCGCAGGCCACCACGGCCGCGGCACTGCCCAGCAGGCCTCGTCTCGTGATGCCGGCGTACCCGTCTTCGCTCTCGCTGCCGTGTACTTCGCTCATGTCCGCTCGCCCCTCCACAGGAATTCATGTAGATGAACAACGTTCATAGCTATGGTGGGCATGAGCATGCCATGACCCTCCCGGGGTGGGAAAGGGGCGTGCAGGGCCGAACTCGATCGCGGGACCGGTGGCCGGGTCGCCGATACATCGGGTGTATCGGCGACCCCGGACACTCGCGGCCTTCATGGTCGCCTCAACAACCTTGGCAGAAGTCCTTGACTCCTCCGATGTATTGGGGTTCCCTGCGTTCGCATTCGTCACCTGATCCGGTACGTACGGAGGCATCCGCGACGACGAGGTGGTGAACTTCGACGACCCCGGTCTCCAGGCGACGGCCGACACGATCGACCCTCACCAACTCCCTGGAAAGGACACACGATGAACAGGAGATCCGTCTTACGGACCGGGGCCGGCCTGCTGGCCGGCGGCGCCGCACTCGCCCTGCCCAAGGTCCCGCTCGCCGCCGCGGCGCCGGTCGCCGACCCGACCGACGGCTGGACGCAGACCTCGTTCACGTACAGCTGGCAAAAGCCCTGGAACCTCGACCTCAGCGACCGGCACAGCGACAGCGGCGGCGTCCACCGCATGTGGGTGTACGCCACCGACGAGCCGTTCGAGGAGGACAGCTCCACCGACCCGCGCACCGAGATGCGCTGGAAGGTCGACTACAAGACGGGCAACCGTATGTGGGACGCCGACGTCTACCTCCCGTCCGGCACCGACGGCGCCTCCTTCGTGCAGATCCTGCGAGGCGTCCACCCCTCCGGCACCCCCGCCACCGACATCATGCTCAACGTCTACAACACGGGTGGTGGCACCGTGCGGCGCTACGACGGCACCGTGCTCAAGACGAACGCGTACGACACATGGTTCAACGTGAAGATCGCCCACCAGGCGAGCAGCGGGACCGGGACCATCAAGGTCTACTTCGACAACTCCCTCGTCCTGACGGTCGACGACCGGGGCCCCGCCACCCGCTACTTCAAGAACGGCGTCTACAACCACGGTTCCGGCCGCGTCGAGGCCCGCTTCCGCAACATCCGCTACTGGACGAGGTGACGTGGGAGTCGACGCCCACCCCGGCAACGTCTACGTTGCCGGGGTGGGCGAAGGCGGCGCGTCGGCTCAGTCCGGCAGTCCCCACGGCTTCGCGTCGCCGATGGCCGGCACGTCACGCGGGACCAGGTCCGGGTTGCTGCCGCGCGGGAGGACGACGGCCGATTCGCCCCGGCCGAGCGGGATCTGGATACGGTCGGGCCCCGTCTCCCTGTACCGCAGCCGCCGCCCGCGCTCGTCCCGTACGTCGATGGCGCCGTCGATGCCGTGCCGCAGCACGAGCGGGGCGCCGCCCTCGCTGTGCACACGCACCCATCGGGTCCGGCCGCCTGATCGGTTCGCGTCGATGAGGAACGCGCCCTGGGTACGCAGCCCTTGGACCGACAGGTCGGGCCAGCGCCGTGACACGGAGGGGAAGACCCGTACGACGTCGCCGTGGCTCTGCACGGCCATGTCGAGGACCGACTGGGCCGCCGTCAGCGGGCTCTCGACGGCCAGGTTCCCTCCCTCCACGTACATGGTGTTCTCGGTCATCCACGCGTTCTTGATGACATTGCCGTCGGTGAAGAAGGTCAGGAAGTCGAGGGCCTCCTCAGGCCGTTCCATCAGGGAGGCCATCGAGGACGCGGCGGCGTAGCTGTAACCGGCCCACAGGCTGCGGTCCTTGACCCAGTGGTCGAAGGTCGTCCGCATGGTGTCCCGGTCCAAGGGCCGGTCCCAGCTCAGTTCGTGCAGCGGGAAGAGCCACAGCATGTGCGAGAAGTGCCGGTGGGACTCGGTGAGCGGCTTTCCGGCGCCGATGGCGACACCGGTCGCGTCACGCGGGTAGTCCACCAGGCGCTGGAGGATCTCGCGCCAGCGTCCGGCGCGCGGATGGTCCGTACGGAGAAGGCGCAGGCAGTCGAGGAGAGTGGCGCAACCCCAGCGGATCAGGGAGAGGTCGTATGTGCAGTCGGTGGCGTCCGCCCACTCGGGCGACCGGGTCAGCGGCAGGTGCAGCTTTCCGTCGCCGCCCTCGTACAGGAAGTGGTCGTAGAAGTTCACCGCCTTGACGAGGATCGGGTAGAGGACATCACGCACGATCGACAGGTCCATGGTGTGGCGGTAGCTGAGCCAGACGTTGTGCATGGCCCAGAGGAGATTGCCGTTGTTGTCGGTCTTGGTGGAGGTGCCGGGGATGCCGACCGTCTTGGCGCCGGGGCGCAGCATCCAGTCCGAGGGGTGGGCCAGGGCGTAGGTCTCGCCGTCCTGGTACTCCGGAGGCACGGAGAGCGGCAGGTACTTCTCGAAGTTCTTGAAGGTCGAGGTGACGGAGTCGAGTTCGGGGTGATGGGATCCCTGGATCAGCCAGGTGGCGATCTGCACGTTGAGGTTCCACCAGACGGCGCTCCAACTGCCGCCTGTCTCCGGGTACCACGGCCCCCACTCGGACATCGAGGGCCCGCCGGCGCGGGTGGCGCAGGCGGCCTTGTAGAGCTGGATCCAGTAGAAATCCTGAATGCGTTTGTCCGGTACCGACACCAGGCTGCGCCTGTAGAAGCGGTGCCACCAGCCGCGGTGGTCGCGCACCAGCTCGTCCGGGTCCCCGGACAGCGTGCGGGCGACTTCGGCGACGGCCAGTTCCGTTGTGCGCGACAGGTTCTCGGGGAAGCGGTAGACGATGTGCGCGGCCAGCAACCTGCCACTGCCGACGCGCCGTTCACGCCAGGCGGTGGTCCATCCGCCGCCCGCGATCAGCGGCTGCTCGACGTAGTGGGTGGCGCCGGCGGATCCGGTGCGGGGGTCGGGGTTGCCCGTGTAGTCGGCGGGCTTGTCCTTCTCTCGCGGCGAGATGGCGGGCAGCCAGGTGAACGACCAGGCCGCGGTCTCCTCGCCGGCACTGGGCCGGGTGGAGATCAGCAGCGCGGTACGGGCGTTGTGCACCAGCATCGAGAAGCGGACGCTGCCCCGGGTGGTGGTGACGGTACCGTGCAGCTCGGCGTCCCAGATGTCCAAGGTCCAGTCGACGCCGGTCACCTCGCCGGCGAGTGTGAGG
Source organism: Streptomyces sp. NPDC050997 (assembly GCF_040660135.1). Taxonomy (NCBI): domain Bacteria; kingdom Bacillati; phylum Actinomycetota; class Actinomycetes; order Kitasatosporales; family Streptomycetaceae; genus Streptomyces; species Streptomyces sp. NPDC050997. The sequence continues at coordinate 579,567 of NZ_JBFAGK010000003.1, read as the reverse complement.
TCGAAATGCCCTATGGGTAACCGGGAGAATCCGTACGGAGCGCGCCACTGAGGTCGCTGGTCCTGCACCTGGCTGTGGCTGACCATGACCTTGACGGAGTTGGCCTTCGCACCTCGGTAGACCTGCACACCGAGCAGACCGTTGCCGAGGAAGGGGCCGTCCTTCCAGTCGCCGGGCATCCGCCGCCACCGCAAGGCGGCAGCCCTGGCCATCCGTTCGTACAGGTCCTTAGCCTCTCCCGGCGACGAGGACGCCGCCCAGGCGGTGCCGGACCCGGTCGACCAGCCCCCGGCGGCGACCGCGGCCGCCGAACCGATCACACCTCTTCGAGAGATCCCGTTCCCTGGTCTCACGGTCACGTAGGTGCCTCCCGTTTCTGGTTGTGAACTCCCAGGCATAGTGCAGGCCCTTGGAGCGAAAGGGGAAGACCTCCGACGTATCGGAAATCAGGGAGGGTCGTACGAGCAGGTCAGTCGAGGGAGCTCGGCTGCACCCCCTCGCTGAAGGCGGCAAGTGGACCGATGTCTGCCGATGGCAGCTCGGTGACCGGCCCGGAGGTGAACGATCCGCTGACCGCGACCCTGGAGGGCCTTTACACGCCCGACCTGCCGGCCGCGGTGACGTACCGCGCCGCCGTTGTGGGAAGCCCCGGCGACGTACCGCTGCCCGCCCCGACGTCAGCGGCCTTTGCGGACCCGCGCCGCCGCCCGGGCTTCCGCGGTCTTGCGGGCCTCGGCGGTTTTGCGGGACTCCTTCGCGGGGCGGCCCGCACGGGTGCCGAGGCCGCGGAAGGGGACGTTGCCGCTGCTGCTCTTCGCCCCTGCCGGCGGGCGTTTCGCCCCGGTGATGGCGGTCAGCTTCTCCTCGCCGGAGCGCACCTGCGTGGTCGTCGGCCGGATCCCGGCGTCGGACATCATCCGGTTCACGTCGCGTCGTTGGTTGGGGGTGACCAGGGTGACCACGTTTCCTGACTCCCCGGCGCGTGCGGTGCGCCCCCCACGGTGCAGATAGTCCTTGGCATCGGCCGGCGGGTCGACATTGACGACCAGGTCGAGTGCGTCGATGTGAATGCCCCGCGCCGCGACATTGGTGGCCACCAGCACGGTGATCTCACCGTCCTTGAACTGGGCGAGCGTGTGCGTGCGCTGCGGCTGCGACTTGCCGCTGTGCAGGGCACCGGCCCGTACACCACTGGCCCGCAGGTGACGGGCGAACTGGTCCACGCCGGCCTTGGTGTCCAGGAACATCAGTACCCGGCCGTCCCGTGCGGCGATTTCGGTCGCGGTGGCGTACTTGTCGGCGGCGTGGATGTTCAGCACATGGTGCTCCATCGTGGAGACCGAGCCCACCACACGGTCGACAGATGTCAGGACCGGGTCGTGAAGGTAGTTCCGCACCAACTGGTCGACGTTACGGTCGAGAGTGGCCGAGAACAACAGCCGCTGCCCGTCGGAGCGGACCTGGTCCAGGATCTCGGAGACCTGCGGCAGGAAACCCAGGTCGCACATCTGGTCCGCCTCGTCCAGCACCGTGATCCGTACCTGATTCAGGTGGCAGTCCCGGCGCGACACCAGGTCGGCCAGGCGCCCCGGCGTCGCGATGACCACCTCGGCTCCGGTCCGCAGCAGCGCCGTCTGCCGGTTGATCGACAGTCCGCCGACGACCGTCGCCAGTCGCACGTTCAATGTCCGCGCGTACGGGGCCAGCGCGTCGCTCACCTGCTGTGCGAGTTCCCGGGTCGGCACCAGGACCAGCGCCAGCGGTCGCTTCGACTCCGCTCGCAGGCCTGCCGTCCGTATGAGCAGCGCCAGCCCGAAAGCCAGCGTCTTGCCGGAGCCGGTCTGTGCACGGCCGAGGACGTCGCGGCCGGCCAGCGCGTTGGGCAGGGTCGCCGCCTGGATCGGGAAGGGCTCTGTCACTCCAAGGCCGACCATCGTCGTCATCAGCTCCGACGGCAGCCCGAGTGCCTCGAAAGAGACGGCAGGCGGCAGTCCCGGGGTCATCGCCGACGGCGTCGGGAGTTCGTTCTGCCGTGTTGTCGCCCGTTGCGGCTTGCCGGCACGGGGATGTTCAGGCGGCGAGGACTTCGAGTTCATGGGGAACCTTTCTGATCTGGTGCCCCGGAACGTGCCGTTGCCCGTACCCCTTGGCACGGGCTCCGACGATGTCGAAGCGTGCCCGTATTTTACCCGCGGGCACCCGGCCGCCGACCGGTCCAGGCGTCCCGTACACCACACGCGGGGTTCGGTCCCCGCTCGGTGGGCTCGGCCGAAGTGTCCCTCCTCTCAATCGTGTCCTTTCGTGGCAGTGCCGGCATGGATGCGAGGTGAGGGGGTAGTCGCGCGGCGGCGTCGGCTGCAGTCAGCCGGCAGCGCCGGTTGGTTTCGATAGTGGGAGGGGTATGTCATGGCGCTCAGGAGCGTGACAGCATCGGATACGCAGGCGCACGAGTTGCCGGAGGTCGCCGATCCGTCTCGCGTGGCGCCGAAGGATGCCCGCGAGCTGTCCAGGCTGTTCTTCGACCAGCTCGCGGTGCTGGAGGAAGGCACACCGGAGCACCAGTACGCGCGGAACACGCTGATCGAGATGAACATGTCTCTGGTCCGTTTCGCGGCCGGCCGCTTCCGTAGCCGCGGGCCGGAGGAGATGGAGGACATCGTCCAGGTCGGCATGATCGGCCTGATCAAGGCGATCGACCGGTTCGACCTCTCCCGGGAGGCGGAGTTCACCTCCTTCGCCATCCCTTACATAGTGGGTGAGATCAAGCGGTTCTTCCGCGACACCACCTGGGCCGTACACGTGCCCCGCCGGCTGCAGGAAGCCCGCGTCCAGCTCGCGCGCGCCACGGAGGAACTGCGCAGCCGTCTGGGTCGCATCCCGACGGTGAAGGAGCTGTCGGAGCTGATGAGCCTTCCCGAGGCAGAGGTTCGCGAGGCCCGCCTCGCCTCGAACGGCTACAACTCCTCCTCACTGGACGCCACCATCAGCGGCAGCCAGGACGGCGAAGCGGCGCTGCAGGACTTCATCGGCGCGGAGGACCAGGCTCTGGAGTTGGTGGAGGACTTCCACGCCCTGGCCCCGCTGATCGCCGAACTCGACGAGCGGGACCGGCGCATCATCCACATGCGGTTCGTGGAGGAGCTCACCCAGGCCCAGATCGGCGAACATCTGGGCGTCTCGCAGATGCAGGTCTCCCGGCTGCTGTCGCGCACCCTCGCCCGGTTGCGGGAAGGCATGCTCACCCAACACTGAGAGGCGCCCGGAGCGGCGCGGCCACACAGCCGCGTGCCCCGGCTTTCCCTTCATAAACAAGGCGTCATCCGCGAATGGCGGTGAAATGGCGGGGCAAACGGACGGTCAGGAGGTTGATAACAATGGTTCCCCTGCTTCTTGTCCTGCTTCTCGCGGTAGTCCTTTTCGGTGCCGGCTTCGCCGTCAAAATTCTGTGGTGGGTGGCAATCGCCGTCCTGGTGCTGTGGCTGCTCGGCTTCGTCATGCGCTCCACCGCCGCCGGTGGCAGCCGCGGCCGCTGGTACCGATGGTGATCTGATCCAGCGCACCCATCCCTTCGTCGGGCTCGACCGTCATGACGGTCGAGCCCGACGCGTATGCCTGGCCTGCTGGCAGCCGGTTGATGGTGCGTCAGCCCCGCACCCGGGCCAGTGGAATTACCTGATGACGGTGGAGGCACAGGTGCTAGCGTCGCTCGCATGCCTGAACTCATCGCCCCCACAGCCCAGTTGCATGCCTCATGGCGGGCGGCGCGTGACGAGTGGTCTCCAGGTGCCCACCAGGACGGGGGCGGCCTGCGTCTCGCACCGGATGCCGACCTCGACAGCCCAGAGGTTTTCTCGGAGTGGGTCGAGCGACTGCGACAGCAGTCGGACAGGTCGGTCGCCGTGGGAAAGGAGCGCGTCCACGCCACCCACTGGTGGATCGTCGAGGGCGGCGACTATCTGGGAGCCATCGATCTCCGGCACTATCTGAACGACTTTCTGCTCGATGTGGGCGGGCACATCGGCTACAGCGTCCGGCCCTCCTTCCGGAGACGCGGCTTGGCGACGTGGGCCCTTGGTTCGGTTCTCCCCGAGGCCCGGGCGCTTGGACTGGGCCGGGTTCTCGTCACCTGCGACGATGACAACATCGGATCGGCGCGCAGTATCGAGCGCAACGGTGGTGTCTTGGAAGACGTCCGCACCACCGACGCGGGCATCAAGCGCCGCTACTGGATCACTCTGTAAGCGGCGGTGCGTGACCTGGTCGTACCTGGTAGCCACGGTCTACGGCGCCCCTGCCCACTGTCTGACCAGGAACTCAGGTGTGGATGGGGTGGGACGGGGGACTTGGTCCACAGGTCGGGTCGGCATTCCCATGGGGTTAGCCCGGCTCAGGTTCCTCTGGTTCAGACAATGTGCCGGGGGAGCCGCCCGCTGGAGGTCACGAGAGGCTGCCCTTTTCGCAGACGAGTCGGGCGACCTCACGAAGCTTGATGTTGTTCTCCTGCGAGTACCGGCGCAGCACGTCGAACGCCTGCTCTTCGGTGAGGTGGTGGCGGCCCATGAGGATGCCCATGGCCTCGCCGATGACGTGGCGGGTGGCGACGGCGTTCTCCATCTGGGCATGGGTGCGGGCGCTGGAGAAGGCGATGGCCGCGTGGGAGGCCAGCAGCCACCCGGCCAGCTCGCTGGCCTCGGTGAATGCGCTGGGTTTCCGGGAGTAGAAGTTCAGCGCGCCGAGGTCTGTGTCGTCGGTGAACAGCAGGAAGCCCATCATGCTCCCTATGCCGAGGGCCTGGGCCTGCGGGGCGTAGGCGGGCCAGCGCGGCTGCTCGCCGGTGAGGTCGGCGATGCGGAAGACCCGCTCTCCCTGCGCGGTGTTGGCCGCGTCGAAGCACGGCCCTTCACTCAGCCGCTCCTGTAGCTGATCACTGTCGATGACCAGCCGGTCGGTGGGGGCGAGAGTCTCCACCTGATCGCCGTGCAGCACCAGGATGCCGGCCGCGTCGCAGCCGTCGACCAGTTCCGTGGCAGATGCCGTGATCCGCTGGAGTGTGGCATTGACCGAATCCTGCGCGAGGAGGTCCCGCGCCATCGACGCCATTGCCTGTGCGAACCGTCTCCAGTCCACTACGTCCTCCACGTTTCATCCGGTCTGGGCCACTCTCATACCCAGTTTTTCACGCGAGCCTCATGAGTTGTCGGTAACAGACGCCGGCTGCAGAGCGGGGGATCGGGGCGGCGGTGGGAGTGGCGGATCTGTGGCGCCGGGGCAGCCGTCTGCGAGAACCGCGTCATCTGCTGGAAAGCGCTCGCGCCACTGCGTCAGGAGTCGGCCAGGCACGCCGTCCCCGCAGGGCGAGACCGCCAACCGGCGAGGTCAACCACGCACCACGACGACGGCGGCCCGGGCCGGCGCGCCTCAGGTGGTGGTCCCCTCGCGGACCAGCCGTACTGGGCCCGCCGGGTCGCCGAGCCGGGCATCGGCGCGGCACATCCGAGACCCGCGCACGAGCCAGGGCCGTGGCCGGCGCAATCCGCACCGACGGGGCGATGGTGGCCGCGAAACCGCTACTCGACGCGGTCGGCCAGGAAAGGCCGCCCGTGCCCGCGTGAACCAAGCGGAAGCGTCGAGCCGGGCAAGTCAGGCACCGACGGGACAGCACCGGCCGCCGGGACCATCGCGTCGGGAGTTCACTCGCCCCGCTGCCGCTCCGCCGCGGACCAGCCGATCAGCGCGCCGCGCAGTGCGGCCACGAGACGTGTCGCGGCCTCGTCCTCGGTGCGTCCGCTCTTGATGAGGTCGAGGATGTCGCGTGGGTCGAACAGCACGTTCCACAGGTAGAGGGCCTCGTCCCCGAGGTCTCCGAGGCCGAGTTCCTCGGTGGTCTGCCGCAGTGGCTCGGCGAGTGCCTGGGCCTGCGGGGCGAGGTAGCCGGTCCCCTCACGCAGCCGCTCCAGGTAGCCGCGGTGCGAGCGCATCTGGGCCATCGCGCCGCCGTGTTCGAGCACGAGGGAGACCCAGCAGCGTGACACCGCCTCCAGTCTCACCATGCCCCGCGTGGTCTGCCGTGCGCTGAAGTCACGTAGTTCGGAGCCCACTTGGGCGCGGAAGGCGTGCAGGACCGCCTCGACGGAGGGGAAGTGCCGGTAGGCCGTCGCGGTGGACACCTCGGCGTGTTTGGCGATCTCGGCCAGACTGACCGGCGTCGGCGAGTTCTCGAACAGGCGCGCGGCAGCCTTGATGAGGTGCCTGCGGTTGCGCTCGGTGTCACTGCGCATGGGTCGACTCCCCGTTGCGTGCGGGACGGCGTTCACTGCAGAGCCGAGAGGCCACGGGCCATCCGGCGCACGCCCTCGGTGATGGACTGTGAGCTGGCAGCGTACGACAGCCGGAGGTGCCCCTCGCCCTGGGCCCCGAACTCGCTTCCGGGCCGGACGGCGACACCGTGTGTGCGCAGCGCCGCGACCACCTCCACGGAGGGCAAGTCGACCTCGTAGCGCGGGAATTGGTAGAAGGCCCCTTCCGGCGCGCTGAGGGTGAGGCCGGGGATCGCGGCCAGTTCCGCACGCATGACCTCGCCGCGCCGCTCGTACGCGGCGCGCATGCGGGCGATGTCTTCCGCGCAGCTCTGCACCGCGACGAGCGCGGCGTCCTGGATGAAGGTGTTCACGGAGCCGTTGAAGGTGTTGTGGATGCGCGCGGACGCCTGGATGAGCGGCGACGGTCCCCAGAGATAGCCCACGCGCCAGCCGGTCATCGCGTAGCTCTTGGAGAAGGTCTGGCAGTAGACGGTGCGGTCGCGCAGGCCGTCGATCGAGATCGTCGAGGTGAACGGCCGGCCGGTGTAGTCGAGGTCGGAGTACGCCTCGTCGGAGATGACGATCGTGGAGGTGCCGTCGAGCAGCTCGGCGAGCGCGTCGAGTTCCTCGCGGCTGTGCACGATGCCGGTGGGGTTGCTGGGGTTGCAGAAGACGAAGAGCTTGGCATCCGTGAGGGCGTCGGCGAGCCGGTCGAGGTCCCAGTGCAGGTCCGGCGCGAGCGGGACCGGTACGACGGTGCCTCCGGCCATGCTGACCAGGTCCCCGTAGAGGGAGTAGGTGGGGTCGGGGATGACCACCTTGTCACCGGGGTCGACGATGCCGAGGATCGAGGCGGCGAGCCCGGCGGTTCCGCCCTGGGTGATCAGGATGTCGGAGGCGGAGACCGGTGCCCCGGCGATGCCCGTGAGCTTCTCGGCGAGCGCTTCGCGCAGGGCCGGTTCGCCGAGCAGCGGTGAGTAGTGGGTGCGTCCGGCGCGCAGCGAGGCCTGGGCCGCCTCGGTCACCTGCTGGGGTGTGTCGAAGTCGGGTTCGCCCATGGCGAGGGAGACGAGGTCGGCTCGGGACTGCGGTTGCTGCGTCCGGCGGGAGGCCGCCGCGATCCGGGTGACGGCCTCCGCGGCGGCGAACAGGGGCGGCTGCGTGGTGATGGTGGGGGGCATGCGGGCCTCCTGGTAGCGGGATGGTCAGGGCTGTGGTGCGGCGTCGGCGGGCGCGCCCGCCCAACGGCTGATCTCCAGATCGGCGGAGGTGTCGCGCTGTCGGGTGGGGGCGACGACGATCTCCTGGAGGACGACGCGCTGGGGCAGGGTGACGGCGAGGCGGATGGCCTCGGCCACGTCCTCGGGTTGCACCATGCCGGCGCGTTCCTCCGGCGCCGGGGGCCGGGCGCGGTTGTCGAGGATGGGGGTGTCCGTCTCGCCGGGCAGTACGGTGATCGCCCGCAGCCCCTGGTTGCGGAAGGTGTTGTGCAGGAACGTCATGAAGTTGCGGACCCCGGCCTTGGCCGCGCCGTAGGCGGCACCGCCGAGCAGGTTGGGGTTGACGGCGGCGAGCGAGGAGACGGTGACGATCGTCCCGGTGCCGCGGCCGAGCATGTCGGGGAGTACGGCCTGGGTGAGCTGGAAGACTGCCGTGAGGTTCACGTCGAGGACCTGGCGCCACTCGTCGTGCGGGAGCCATTGCGGGTTGAGCACCGTCGAGGCGCTGCCCGCGTTGTTGACGAGGACGTCGACCGGTCCCAGTTCGGCGTGGACCCGGTCGAGGACCCGTGTGACGTCGGCCGCGAGGGCGATGTCCGCGGCGATGGCGAGGGCTGTGCCGCCCTCGGCGCGGATCGTGGCCGCGACGTCGTCGAGTGCCTCCTGTCTGCGGCCGACAAGCACGACGGTGGTGCCGTCCCGGGTGAGCAGCCGTGCGGTCTCGAGTCCCATCCCGCTGCCCGCTCCCGTGATGAGCGCGGTCCTGGCGGCTGACGTCGTCACCGTTTCCCCTCCATGACTGACTTCACGACCGCCTTCACGACTGATTCCACGACTGACTCCACGACTGCTCCTGACTGACCCCGACTGATATGATATGAGCTACTCACTTGAGAATATCTTCTCATCTTGTGCGGGGCAAGGGTGTGGTGAAGCCGAGAGCGCCAAACGCCTCCGCTGTCGCATGTCCGAGTGCGCGCACCTCCGCCTCGCGCCGCGCGAACCGGCGCAGTGAGCTCTCGCGTTCGGTCCAGCGAAACCGCAGCTCCCGCCCCGGACCGGCCTGCCCGAGCACGGGCAGGGACGCCCGCGAGGCGACACCGACGATCGGGTAGCCCGCGGTCAGGCTCCGGTAACGGCCGAGCACGATCAGCTCGTCCGCGTGCGGGATCTGCAGCGCACCGATGGGCACCCCGTGCGACACGATCTCGGCGTCCGTGTCGGGGTGGAGAACCGGCCCGTCGAGCCGTAGCCCGACGTGATTGGAACGGGTGGTGACGACGTAGGTCGCCTCCTCGATCACCTCACGGATACCGGGGATCGCGTGGATCCCGTGACTCGCGACGACATCGACGACCCAGGGCCCGTCGTCGAAGCGCGGGACCGGAACCGGAAGCCGGAACAGCGTCGGCTCGAACAGCCGGCGGCTGAACCCCCGGAACTCCGTGTCCAGCAGGACGCGCGAGCCCTGGGCGACGACCTGCCCGAACCCCATCCGGGCGTCCGGGGCCGCGCTGCCCAGCAGGGTCTCCGTGCTGAGCGCGCCGTTCACGGCCAGATAGGTACGGGCCCCTCGGTTCACGTCCCCGCGTACCCGTACCTCGTGGCCCGCCGGCACCACCAGCGGCGACCAGCTTTCGACGGGCCCGCCGCCCACGGTGACCTGGGCGGGGGCGCCGGTCACGGTGAGCAGGACGTCGGCGTCGGGCACGAGGGCCAGTTCGCCTCCGAGGTTCTCGATCAGGGTCGCGCCGCGAGGATTGCCCACGAGGAGGTTCGCGACGGACGCCGAGTGCTGGTCGGCCGCGCCGCCGGTGGGGACGCCGCGCCGCTCCGTGTCGCTACGGCCGAGGTCCTGGAACGTGGTGACCCATCCGGTGCCGGTGATGTCGAGCGCCACGGTCCTCATACGGGCTCCTCCACCGGCAGCAGGAAGCCGGCGTCCAGTACCGCGGCCTCGTCCCGGGTAACAGGGACGAAGCGCACGATGTCGCCGGTGGCGAACGAGACGGGGTCCGGTCGGGAGATGTCCACGATGGTGTGCGGGGTGCGCCCGACCACACGCCAGCCGGTCGGGCCGGGGAACGGCTGGATGATCGCGTTCGTGCCGGCGATCATGATCGCTCCGGGGGCCACGTCGGTCCGGGGCTCGGCGCGTCGGCGAACCGGCCTGGGCACCTCGAGTCCGTCCATCATCGGGGCCATCGCCGCGCCCAGGAGGGAGATCGTGAAGGTGGACTTCGCGATCGCCTCGACGACCTCGGCGGGGGCCAGCCCCACCTCCTCGGCGACGGACACCAGATCGGGACCGGTCTCGTCGTCGAAGACGACGGGAACCGCGAACTCCCGCACCGCCCGCGGGCGTTCCGCACCGTCCGACGGTTCCGGGGCCCATCGAGCCAGCAGGCGTGCCGTGTGCTCCACGTGCTGGAGCGCGGTCCGCAGCGGGTCGAACTCGATGAGCAGAGACTCGAGACCGGAGACGACGTCCAGCACGCCGTGGGGGCGGTGTGCCAGGAACCGGTCGCGGAAGGCGACGATCCCGGACCTGCGGACCGCCTGGTCGGTGTGGGGGATGGTCACCATCACCGCCGAGTCCCCGAAGGGCTCGACGGTGACGGCGCCGTACTGTGCTGTGGTCATCGCCTGGTGCGCTCGGCCCTCAGTGGGCGAGCGCGACCTCCGCCTTCTCCGCCAGGACGTCCCGCAGGCCGGCGACGCGGATGTCCGCCGCCCCGAGCGCGGCCCGCAGCGCGATGCCGTTCTCGAGGACGGTCGGGTGGTCGCCGTGCAGGAGCAGTACGTCGGCGTCGTGGCCGAGGGGCACGACGTTGCCGTCGACCGAGCGGACGGTGCCTTCCCGCACGACCTGGACCGAGCGTCGGCCGATGAGCTCGGGGTCGTGGATCAGGCCGCCCTCGTGCGAGCGGGAGACGGGCATGCCGTCGTCGCCGTATCCCCGGTCGGCCAGGAACACGTAGCCGACCTCGAGTCCGCGCTTGCGTGATTCTTCGGCGAGCAGACCGCGCTGACAGATGACGACGTAGTCGGTGTTGTACGCGGCGACCGCGTCCGTGATGGCCCGCGCGTGCTTGGCGTCGGTCTGCGCGATCGAGCCCATGCGGCCGTGCGGGGCCACATGACTGATCGTGCCGCCGTGCACCCTCGCGAAGGCGTCGAGCGCGCCGAGTTGGTAGAGGACGTCGGTGCGGATCTCGTCCTCGGTCGCCTCGATGAGCCGGCGGCCGAAGCCGACGAGGTCGGGGTATCCGGGGTGAGCGCCGAGTTCGATGCCCCGCTCGACGCAGTCGGCGACGGTCCGGTCCATGATGCGCGGGTCGCCGGCGTGGAATCCGCAGGCGATGTTCGACGAGGTGACGAGGCCGAGCAGAGCGCTGTCGTCGCCGATCGTGTAGTTGCCGAAGCTCTCACCCAGATCGGCGACGACGGCTACGGAGTTGATACCCATGGTGTCTCCTGTGGGGGGTGTTTCAGCTGGATGCGAGGGGTCGGCCCTTGGTCTCGCGCACGAAGGCGATGGTGACCAGGGTGATCAGAGCGGTGATGATGGAGGCGAAGGCCGGGACCAGGTTGGAGCCGGTCGACTCGATCAGCTCGGTCATCAGGAGCGGGGCGCTGCCCCCGAAGATGATCGTGGAGATGCTGAACCCGATGCTGTAGGCGGAGTAGCGCACGGTGGTCGGGAACATCTCGGCGAGGACGGTGTGCACGACGGCGGCGTGGCCCGAGAAGGCGATCGCGAGCACGATGGTGCCGATGCAGGCCAGCCCGAACTCTCCCGTGGTGATGAGCCGGAACATCGGGTACGAGACGACGGCCATGGCGACCGCGGAGAAGGTGAGGACGGGTTTGCGGCCGATCCTGTCCGACAGGCGTGCCATGAGCGGGATGCAGACCGCGATGGCGACCAGGCTGAACGCCGTGACCATGAGCGCCCGCAGCATCGAGAAGTTGTGCTCGCCGAGCGAGGTCTTCAAGTAGGTGGGCATGTAGACGAACAGCAGGTAGTAGCCGGGGCCGTTGAGCGCGGGGAGGAAGATCGTGAGCGCGATCGCCTTCAGGTGGCGCGGGGAGGTCAGAGCGGCCTTCAGGGGGTTGCGCACGACGGTGTTCTGCGCGCGCAGCGCCACGAAGTGCGGGGTCTCCTCCAGTTGGCGGCGGATGTAGAAGCCGACGTAGCCGAGCGGGACGGCAAGGAGGAACGGCACCCGCCAGGCCCACGAGGTCATGGCGTCGTCGCCGAGCGTCGTGATGAGGATGGCGGAGAAGGCGCTGCCGAACATCAGGGCTATGAACGAGCCGACGGCGATGAAGCTCATCATGTAGTTGCGGCGTGCGTCCGGGGCGTACTCGCCGACGAAGGACATCGCGCCGGCCACCTCACCGCCCGCCGAGAAGCCCTGGAGCACCCGGAGGAGGACCAGCAGGACCGGTGCGGCGACACCGATGACGGAGTGGGAGGGGATGAGACCGATGGCCGCGGTCGCGGCGGAGATGAGCACCAGGAGCGTGGCCAGGAGGCTCTTCCGCCCGATCTTGTCCCCGAGGTACCCGCAGATGACACTGCCGAACGGGCGGGCGACGAAGCTGATCAGGAACCCGACGTTGGTGAGAAAGAGGCCTCCGGCCTCGGCCTCTCCCATGATGTTGATCGCGAGATAGGTGACGAGCAGGCCGTAGATGCCGTAGTCGTACCACTCGACGAAGGAACCGATCGCGCCGGCGAAGGTGGCCTTGCGGACGACCTTGCCGTTGGCGGAAGCGACGTCGGCGGCTGTCGCGTCGGACGATTCCGGCGCTGACTCGTGACGAGCTGATGGGGTGTCGAGCCGATCTGACGTTGTCATTCGCGTTCACTTTCGGTGTCGCGGACTCCGGGACGGTGCCCTGGGAATCCTGCGCTGAACGTGCTCACTGCCCGCAGCGCTCCGGTACCGAGGTGCACCACTACGTTCTGGTCGCTACGGGGAACGTGGTGACGGCAGCTCGGGGGAGTCCTGTGGCTTCGACGCTGTTCAGGAGTCCGCCCGTCCAGGAGCTACGGGGGCTGGGTGTCCGACAGCGCCAGCATCAAAGGTGCGACTTGAATCGCGAATGAGAATAGATTCGCATCTTGGCGGCGGTCAAGGGTTCGTGTTGCCCCCACGTTAACCTTGCGCTCCGATCGCGCTTCCCCCTCGTAGTGGCAGGGTTCTCCGGCGCGACGAAGCCGGCTTCGGCGGCCGATGAGACGCCTCCCAGGCCCCGTCCGGTCGAGGGATCGCGGGTCGGTCCGATGGTTTACCCCCTTGTCGCATGGTCACTTCGAGGGTGTGCGCGGAGTCTCGGGTGGCCGTCTCCGTGGCAGAGGGTCAGGCACCCCCGCCTCACACATCGCCCCTTGTCTTGCGGCAGGGATGGATGCACACTGACTCTCGCGAAACGCGAAAGCTTTCGCATTTCCTCGACGGATGGGATGACTCCATGGCCCCCACCACCCGAAGGAGCCTGTGATGACCCAGGACAACGTGCGCGTGAACACCGATTGGAAACGCGTCGACGCGCATGTGCTCGATGAGTTCCGCGCACACTCCGTGGCCAACCTCGGCGATGCCCTCGACCGGCTGAACATCGTCGACGGCGGCATCGCGCCCATCTGGAACGGGGCCACGGCCGTGGGCACAGCGCTCCCGGTGCTCACCGTCGCGGGCGACAACAAGGCCGTGATCGCGGCGCTCGAACACATACGCCCCGGTGACATCCTCGTCATCAACGCCTTCGGCTACGACGGCCGCGCCATCGTCGGCGACAACCTCGCCCAGCGATTCGCCGCGTACGGTGCCGCGGGCGCGATCGTCGACGGATACGTACGCGACGCCGCGATCATCGAGAAGCTCGGTGTCCCGGTCTTCGCCCGCGGGCTCACCCCCGCCGGGCCCTTCAAGAACGGGCCGGGCGCGATCGGCGAACCGGTCGCCATCGGCAAAGTCGTGGTGAACCCCGGCGACATCGTCGCCGCCGACGGGGACGGCGTCATCGTCATTCCGCCGCACCGCGCCGACGAAGCGCTCAAGGCCGTCAGGGAGATCGTCGCCCGCGAGGCCGCACTGGACGCCGAGGTCGAAGCGCTGCGACAAGGGGCCGCCTGATGTCCGCACAGGATCAGGTGGCGGGTCGCCTTCGCGTCGCGGTCGCCGCGCCGCTGTCCGAGGAGAACTGCGCGCTCATCAAGGAGCTGGAGCCACGGATCGACCTCGTCGTCGACCAGGCGCTCCTTCCTCCGATGCGCTGGCCCGCAGACTTCGCCGGTGACCCGAGTTGGCAGCGCACCCCCGTACAGCAGCGCGCCTACGAGGCCGCCATCGACTCGGCCGACGCTCTGTACGGCATTCCCGACGTGGACCCGGCCGCCCTGGCGCGAGCGGTCCGTGCCAATCCGCGCCTGCGCTGGGTCCACACGATGGCCGCGGGCGGCGGTGGACAGGTCAAGGCCGCCGAACTCAGCTCCGACGAACTCTACCGGGTCCAGTTCACCACCTCGGCCGGTGTGCACGGACATCCGCTCGCCGAGTTCGCCGTCTTCGGCGTGCTCGCGGGTGCCAAGAATCTGCCCCGCCTGAACCGCCAGCAACGTCACCACGAGTGGAGCGGCCGCTGGATGATGCGGCAGGTGAGCGAGCAGACCGTACTCGTGCTCGGCCTCGGCGGGATCGGTCGGATCGTCGCAGCGAAACTCCACGCGCTGGGCGCGACCGTCATCGGCACGAGCAGGACAGACGTCAGTGTCGCCGGTGTCTCCACCGTGGTGCGTCCCGACCGCATCGTCGAGGTGGCCCCCACCGTCGACGCCGTCGTGAACACACTCCCGGGCACGACGGCGACCGAACACCTCATCAGCAAACGGTTCTTCGACGCGCTCCGCCCCGGCGCCTGTCTCGTGAACGTCGGCCGCGGAAGCGTCGTCGACGAGGCCGCCCTGACCGACGCGCTCGACTCCGGCCGCGTCGGCTTTGCCGCGCTGGACGTCTTCGAGAACGAACCGCTGTCGGCCCACAGCCCGCTCTGGGATCACGAGAACGTGCTGGTGAGCCCGCACACCGCCGCGCTCAACGCGATGGAGGACCGCCGTATCGCCGAACTCTTCGCCGCCAACGCCACTCGACTCCTCGACGGACACAGCCTGCTCAACCGCGTGAACACCGTCGAGTTCTACTGACCCGGTCCCGACCGCACCGGTCTCGATCGCACCGGTCCCGATCGCACCGGTCCCGATCGCACCGGTTCCACCGATCCGGTTCCACCGACCAGGAAGCCAACCACGCAATGACCTCCGCCTTCGACCTCACCGGCAAAGTCGCCGTGGTCACCGGATCGAGCCGCGGCATCGGACTCGGCATCGCCGCGGCACTCGCGGACGCCGGAGCCACGATCGTCCTCAACGGCATCGATCCGGATCGCCTCGACACGACGCGCACGACACTCGCCCGCCGATTCGGCGACGACCGTGTCGCGGCACGGGCCTTCGACATCGTCGACGAGGATGCCGTGGCAGCGGCCGTGGCGTCGATCGAGTCCGAAGTCGGAGCCATCGACATCCTGGTGAACAACGCCGGCGTCCAGCACCGCGAACCCCTCGTCGAGGTGAGCCTCGACAACTGGCGGCGGGTGCTCGACACCAACCTCACCGGCGCCTTCGTCGTGGGCCGCCATGTCGCCCGCCGGATGCTGCCGCGCCACGCGGGCAAGATCATCAACATCTGCTCGGTCCAGACCGACCTCGCCCGGCCGACCATCGGCCCCTACACGGCGGCCAAGGGCGCCCTGCGTAACCTCACCAGGGCCATGACCGCGGAATGGGCCAGCGAAGGGCTGCAGATCAACGGAATCGCGCCCGGATACATCCACACCGAGATGACGCAGAACCTCGTGGACGACGAGCAGTTCAACGCGTGGATCCTCGGCCGTACTCCCGCCCGGCGCTGGGGAACGGTGGCCGATGTCACGGGCCCCACCGTGTGGCTCGCGTCCAGCGCGTCCGACTACGTCAACGGCCAGGTCGTCTTCGTCGACGGCGGCATGACGGTCGCCGTCTGAGAAGGGAATCGTCCATGACCCCCAGCACCACCACCGCGGTCGTCGCCCACGGCGCCGACGACGTACGAGTCGAACGCGTCGCCGTGCGCTCCCCGGAGCCGGACGAGGCGATCATCGCCGTGGCCTACGGCGGCATCTGCGGCTCCGATCTGCACTACTGGCGGCACGGCGCCGTAGGGGAATCCATCCTGCGGGCGCCGATGGTCCTCGGACACGAGGTGGTCGGAACCGTCGCGAGGGCGGCGGCCGACGGAACCGGCCCGACCGTCGGCACCCGGGTCGCGGTCCACCCGGCGACGCGGGAGCACACCGACATCCGATTCCCCCGTGACCGGCCCAATCTCTCTCCCGGAGTGCGCTACCTCGGCTCGGCCGCGCGATTCCCCCACACCGAGGGAGCCTTCGCCCGCGAGGTCGTGCTTCCCGCGGCGATGCTGCGCGAGCTGCCCGCCGGAATCGACCTTCGCGTCGCAGCCCTGGCCGAGCCGACCGCCGTCGCCTGGCACGCCGTGTCGCAGGCCGGTGACCTCGGCGGCAAGCGCGTCCTGGTCGTCGGGAGCGGTCCCATCGGCGCCCTCGCCGTCGCGGTGGCGGCACGTGCCGGCGCCGCGGAGATCGTGGCGGTCGACCTCCATGCGAAACCCCGGGAGATCGCGACCGCGGTCGGAGCGACACGGACACTCGACGCCGGCGACACCGCGGCCATCGCCGCCGTGGAAGCGGACGTGGTGATCGAGTCCTCCGGCAACCACCGTGGTCTCAAGTCCGCCATCACAGGCGCCACTCGGGGAGGGACGGTGGTCATGGTCGGCCTCCTGCCGAACGGCGACCAGCCCGTGCCGATCGCGCACGCCATCACCCGAGAGCTGCGGCTGGTCGGCTCGTTCCGGTTCAACGACGAGATCGACGAGGTGATCACCGCGATCGCCGACGGATCCCTGCCGGTCGGCCCGATCATCACCCACACCTTCCCCGTCGACGAGGTGCTGGAGGCCCTCACCGTCGCCGCCGACGCCTCGGTCTCGGGCAAGGTCCTGCTCACCTTCTGAGGGTGCCAGTAGCACTCGGTGACGCAGCGAGGCGTCTGCTGTCCTCGCACTGTGCTCCGGTTCGCCGACGAGTTCGGCGCCGTGAGTGCGCACGATTACCCCACGGCTGGACACGCGGAAATCTATGTCGGCTGGAGTAGACATTGGGCGGTGGCATGGTTATGGTTTCTTTCGTAACCCAGAGAGACAGTGAGGCCTGGCAGGGATGAACTGCCGGTCAGTAGTGCATGTAGTGGTAGTTCGCAGGACCGTGCAGTTCGCAGTACCCAGCCTGGTAAGAAGTTGATCACCGAGGGAAGAACGGAGGAACCCGCGCCATCAGGATCGCCCGGGCGGACATCGTGAGCCCGGGTACCGCAGGACATCGATAGTGAGGTGGTCTCCGGTCAAGCAACCGCGATCCCCGCACCCCCGACAGCATCTCGGTCGGGTCCGCGGAAACAGGAAGCCGGTGCAGTACTGAAACCGGCAGATGGTCTAGCAGTTCCTTCGGGGTCCTGGTGCCATACGCACCAGGACCCCTCCACGCGTTCCACAGAGAGGTGCGATGACCGTAGACGACACGTACGGCCGTCTGGACGACGACGACTACCCCGCCTACACGATGGGCCGGGCCGCCGAAATGCTCGGCACCACCCAGGGCTTCCTCCGCGCCATCGGAGAAGCTCGCCTCATCACTCCGCTCCGCTCCGAGGGCGGCCACCGACGCTACTCCCGCTACCAGCTGCGCATCGCCGCCCGCGCCCGGGAACTCGTCGACCAGGGCACCCCCATCGAGGCCGCCTGCCGCATCATCATCCTCGAGGACCAACTCGAAGAAGCCCAGCGCATCAACGCCGAATACCGCCGCGCCGCCGAATCGACGAACCTGACGTCCGCGGGCTGAGACGGCTGCGACCCGCAAGGGTGAGAAGCGCGCCGCCACAGAGCAGCTGTCCGGCTGGGCCGAGTTCCTTCAGTGGTTGGTGTGGGTGAGCCAGCGTTGCAGGGTGGTGTGGATGGTGTGGGGGAGGGCGCTGAGGTGGTCGATGGCTTCGCGGTCGCCGGGCATGGGGGCGATGCCGGCGGTGGTCAGGGTGGCGTTGAGTTCCAGGCGGTGCACGTCGCGCAGATCAAGGGCCGGCCTCAGGCGCTGAGTGGGATTGGGCGGCGGCAGCAGGAAGTCGTCGTGTGCCGAGGAAGGCATTCGGGGCGTGGTGGTGTGCGTCATCAACGGATTCCTCTCCAACGCGGGTATGAACGCGGGTGTGTGTAAGGGGACTTGGTGCGGTGGTGTGCCGGTTGCAACGCAGTGGGTTGTCCACCCGGTTGCAGCAGTCGGCTCCCATAGTCGTACGACCTGCTGACCTGCTTGTGGGTACATCGGTGTATGGCAGGTACTCGCCGTGGGGGCGCGGATGTTCGGTCATGCCCGGCCGGCATTCATGATGCGGCACCTTTTGGCGGTATGGGGCGTATGTGGTTGTTACTCACTTTTGGGTGACGGGTAAGACGTTGGCGCGGTGATGGCTGTGGCGGGCGGGAGCCACGTGCCGCAGCCCGTAAGCCTTCTCGAGCTGGCGAACCGTCAATCTGCTGCATTCAGTGCGTAGATGGATGTTGCATTCGAGAGTCACAGCAATATGGGCGATCTGTAACACAGTTCGCATTTCGTTTGCTCGCCCCGCGTCGAAGGCCAGGGTGTGGGCGTGCGGTCGACCGGCCGCCACCCGCACTCGGACTGTCCTCGTGCGCGGCTCTCAACTGGGCCGTGTGCGGGATGGTGTCCGCACCTCGCAAGGAGACCTTGTGTCCATGTCGACTGTTTCCGCCCGCCGTCTGGCTGCCGCCTCGGTCGCGGCCGCTGCCGTGCTCGGGGCGGTGGCACTGCCGGCGTCCGCTGCCGACCACTCGCGTCCGGAGCGCACGCGGGTGGAGATCAGCAGTGTGCAGTACAACTCCCCGGGCCGAGACGACCAGTCCAACCGTTCCCTGAACAAGGAGTGGGTCGAGCTCACCAACACCACCCGCGACAGCGTGAACCTGGACGGCTGGAGGCTGTCGGCCGAGGACGGCCGCACCTACACCTTCGACGACTACCGCCTGGCCGCCCGCGCCACCGTGCGCATCCACACCGGCGAAGGCCGCGACACCCGCACCGACCTCTTCCAGGACCGCCGGCACTACGTGTGGGACAACCACTCCGACACCGCCACCCTGCGCAACGGCTACGGCCGCGTCATCGACGAGGCCTCATGGGGTAACGACCGCAGTGACGGCGACAACGGCGACCGCTACGACGGTGGTCGCTACGACGGTGACCGCCGCCACGGCTACGACGGTGACCGCTACGACGGTGACCGCCGCCGCGGCGACCACGGCGACCGCTACGACGGTGACCGCCGCCGCGGCCACCACGGTGACCGCCACCACGGTGGCCGCGGCGACCACGGCCGCCACCAGTACTGACGCTCAATCCCGCGTGTCAGTGACCGCTGAATAACGTCACCAGCACGCTCACGTAGGAGAACGGCGCGTCCGGCTTTCAGTCCGGGCGCGCCGCTGACATGAGCGCCCCCCGCCGGCGGTTGTCAGCCGATGGAGGCCATGAAGTTCAGCATCCTGCGGTTGATCTCCTCCGCGTGGTCGATCTGCGGCCCGTGGCCGGTGTTGGCGATGATCTCGGCTCGGGCGCCAGGTACGAGGCGAGGAACGCGTTCCACCTGTCGCTGTGGGTGCACGAGGAGGCTCCGCTTGCCGAGCACCAGGTAGAGGGGGGTGTGGATGGTGGACAGTTCGTCCTCGGACAGGGGAAGCGGCGCCGGGCGGCGGATCCGGTAGGCGCGGACGGCAGTCCTGATCATCGTGCGCAGCTCCGGCGTGACGAGGACCGGTTGTTCCAGCCAGGCCGCCAGCCGCGGGCGTAGCGCCTTGGGCGCGAAGGTCGCGAAGAGGCTCGCGAAGATCCAGACGAAGAAGCGCAGCCCCACCTTCTCCAGGCCGCCAGGGTCGAGCAGCGTGACCGAGGCGAGTCGACCGGGCCTGCGGTGCGCCTGGTTCAGGGCGAGCCAGCCACCGTAGGAGGAGCCGACGAGGTGTACGTGATCGAGGCCGAGTCCGGCGAGTGTGTCGTCCAGCCACTGTGCGGCGCGTTCGGGGTGGTGTATCGGCTCGCGCTGCACGCTGCGGCCGGGATCGCCCGGGGTGTCGATCGCGTAGACCGGCCGGTCGGCGCTGAGGGCCGGGGTGTTCGGGTACCACATGGCGGAGCAGGAGCCCGCCCCGTGCACCAGGACGACAGGGGTGCGGGACCGGGCGGCCGGGTCCGCCGTGCCGAAGCGGTAGACATGCGTGGTGCCGAAGGACGTCTCCACGTCCTCCTCCGCGAGCGCGGGCGCTCCCAGTGCGTAGACCGCGTCGCAGGCCGCGAAGTAGCGGTCGCGCCAGGTGTCGCTCACGTAGCGGCCGACGTCGGCCTGGGGGCGGGCGGCGGTCTCGGGCACGGGCACCTCCGGAGTGGCGATTTTCGTGATACGAACGTACCACGATGTTGGTACGGCCGTATCATCAAAATCGTTCGTGCGACGACCGCACCAGCCGCGCCGGCGGACCAACGGAAAACAGTGAGCGGAGAACCGGACGATGCCCAAGCGGGTGGACCACGCAGAACGACGCACCGAGATCGCCGAGGCACTCATCCGGGTCGCTGGACATCGTGGGCTGCACGCCGTGGGGATGCGCGATGTGGCAGCGGAGGCAGGCGTGTCCTTGCGGCTGGTGCAGTACTACTTCGAGACCAAGGAGAAGCTGCTGCTCTTCGGGCTGGAGCACCTGGCCGAGCGATTCGGACAGCGGATCTCCGCCCGTCTGGGAGCCGTCGGGGACAGCCCGGGTCCGCGCACGATGGTCGAGGCGCTACTGATGACGGCGTTGCCGACCGATGTGGAGAGCCGCACCTTCCACCACCTCTACACCTCATACGCCGTTCTGGCCGTGAACGACCAGACGCTCGCGGCCCAGCCCTTCATCAAGAACCCCGACGCCGCCGAAGACGCCCTGGCCGAACTCCTCAAGCAGGCAGAGGCCGCAGATCTGCTACAGCCCGGCGTGGACGCACAGTTGGAGGCGGTCGGCCTGCTTGCCATGTCCGCGGGACTCGGCACCAGCATCCTCGCCGGTCAGCGCAGCCCGGAGTCCGCCGCCACAGTCCTGGACCACCATCTCAACCGGATCTTCCGCACCGGTGCTGCGGCTGGTTGACGCGCGACCGCACATTTCCCGTCGAGTCGATCAACCTGCGATCGTGGCCGGGCGTCAGGGTCGCGCGGCCTCCGCCAGGGTGGTGAGGACGCGCTGGGTCTTGTTCGCGGGGTGCTCGGAGAGCGCCACCCCGCGCTCCCGCACCGCATCCGCCAGCTTCCGCTGCTCGCGCTCGGCCCGCGTCGTGAACTCCTCGGAGTTGTCCCCGTCCTTGGGCTTCACCCGGATCGAGGCCTCCAGGAACTCCAGGCCGGCGACCGACCACGCCTCCAGGTTGACGTCCAGGTCATCGAGCGCGACATCGTCGACCTTCGTCGAGAAGACCGGGCCCAGCGCGACCAACCCGTCGAGCCGCACGGCGGGTGCGCAGGCGTGCAGGAACTGGTCCTGCACCGCGTCGATCGGCGCGGCGGGATCGGCCTCGGGCTTCACCGCGTCCGACAGCGTGCCCGGCGGGTGATCGTGTGTCAGGGAGGCGGCCAGCACCCGGTGGTCTCCCGACCAGTCGTTCTCGATCCGGTACGTGAACGGCTTGGGGTCGAACGGGGCCGCGAACCGGCCGACCAACTGCTCCCGGGTACACGGACGCAACTTGACGGTCAGGTCGTCCGGGCCGCCCCCGATCCTGAACCGCACGATCACGCCGTCGTCCAGCAGCGGCACCCGACCCTCGGCGACGCCGTCCCGCCCCTCGGCGAACCAGATCCGACGCGTCGTCACCTTGCCGCCCGACCCGCGCATGACCGACAGCGCGGCCCCGACGTCGCCCTCGATGTTGACCTTGATCTCGACCGGCAACAGGTTCATCGCATCGCTCCTGCTCGCTTCCAGACGTTGTCGAGGACGTCCAACGGGTGCTTCTGAACGAAGGCGTTGACCGCTGTCAGCTGGTCCGGCTCCTCTTCCAGCCCGGGGCCGACCCCATCCAGGCCCTCCCAGAAGGCGAACCAGCCGAGGTCGTCGCGCTGTATCCCGCCCGGATCCGCTGTGGCGAAGACGTCGCTCACATAGGTCGTTTCCAGCGCCGACTCAGTCGTATCGCCGGGCCGATTCGACACCGTGTCACGATCGCCGGTGTTCGTTCACTCGTCTCACTCCAGGATATCCGCACCACCCAGGTCCGCAGCCCGGAGCTGACCGACGGGCCGGCCAGGCTCGGCACATATTGGCAGCGGCCGAAACGCACGCCCCCATCGCCCACGTAGCAGCCGAGTTCGGGAAGGGCTCCGGGTATTCCGGTGTAATGAGGGTTAAAGAGATCTCTAAGGTGCGGAACCATCCATTGAAGCGCACTATTTGACGTAGGGGGCCAACGAGCCGTCGGGGGGCTACGGCCACAGCAATTGCAGACATTCGCCTCTGAAATTCGAGGAGGATTCGCCATGCCCATGCTGCTCATCAAGGGCTTCTACGATGTCAAGGGCTCGCAGCCCGACGGGGACACGGTCCATTTCACGGCCCACGACCCCTCGGAGTGGAGCCTGGTCGGCGGCGGGCTGGGCCGCGCCGTCGAGCACAGCGCGGTGGGCCGCGCGAAACTGCGGCTGGACGCGATCGACGCACTCGAGACCCACTACGGGGCGCAGCGTGTCCACCAGCCGCTGCAGTTCGCTCACGCCGCGCGCGACGAGCTGTTGAGCTGGCTGGGCTTCACCGACGTCCAGCGTCGCCCGGACGAGACCGTGACCGCGACCACCCCGGACACGGTTCCCGGATTCGTACTCACCCGCGGTACCGATGTCCACGGACGCTGCATCGCCCTGGCGGGGCGCGGAGCACCCCCAGGGACCAGTGGCCTGGAGATCGACGTCGACGCCGCTGTGCTGAGGACGACGGTCAACCACCATCTGCTCACGGCGGGCTTGGTGTACCCGACGTTCTACCGCAGCCTGTTCACCAGCCTGCGGGCGGAGATGGCCACCGCGACCAAGGAGGCCCGAGAAGCAGGACGGGGCCTGTGGCCGAGCGATGTCACCACGACCGGGGCGAAGATCATTGGACTGCCCTCGTTGACGGACGATGTCGTCATTCTCCCCAAGCTGTTCCGCCGGCTGGTGGACTACCTCCAACTCGGCACCACGTCGCTGGCGTGCTTCCCGGCCTTCCTGGCCGGCGTCGGGGACCGCTTCTCCATCCTCTCCACGGGTGAGCGGTGCCTGGGCCTGCACCGTGTCGTAGAGGCCACGAACGGCCAGACCGTGCGGATGACGCATCCCCCCGAGGACCTGCTCTTCCAGGACAGCTGAACTGACACCTGAACTCCGGCGGTGCCTGGGCCATCGGGCAGATTCGCCCGCCCGATGGCCCAGGTACCGCTGAGTCAGTCCTACGACGAGTCAGTCCTACGACGCCCCGCGCTCCGGGGGCAGCAGGCCGCCCACCGGAAGGAGGTCGAAGAAGTCGTGTTCGGCCGTGGGCGCGTACCGTACGACTGCCGCGAAGCGCGGTGCGCGGACGGTGACTTGGGCGATCGCTTCGGGAGCGGCCTCGTCCAGGGACTCGGACACCGCGCCGTGCCAGTAACCCGCGTCGCGCAGCGGATCTCCGTTCCTCTCCTCCGGGCGCCCGGAGGAGGTCAGACTCACCGGCAGGTAGAGCCGCGGGACGCCCTTGTCCACGCAGGCCCGCGCGAGCCGCCTGCCCGTGAGCCCGTCTCCGCCTCGTTCTCCCGGGGCGAACTGAGCCAGCATCACCAGCAGCGGTGATTCGCCCACACAGGGCCAGCTCTGTGCGAACGAGAACGCAGGCGCGTCTCCGTGTTCCGAAACGCCGCTGTCCTGCGGCCCGTACCGGTCCCCGGCGGCCTCCTTGGGCACGGGCTGGACGGCTCCCTCGAAGTACGCCCACCGCCAGCCCTCGGTCCGCCCGTCGGAGTTGCCCGCGGCGGCGCCCTGCGTCCATGCCCTCGCATAGTCGGGGTCACGGACAAGCGGCGTCCTGGGCACGTCCGGCGGTGAGCTGATGCCCACGTCGTAGCCGTCCTGCCAGCCTCTGACCTCTGACCGGATCAACCCGCCGGGCTCGTCCGGGACCGGGTGGGGATTGTGCTGGGGCATGACCGGCTCCTTCACCTCGTTCACCAACTGGGCTTCGCCACATGGCCGTAGGACCAAGAAGGGCCCCTCGACATCTCGAAGTGCAGGTGTGGTCCGGTGGAGTTGCCCGTGGTACCCACCTTGCCGAGCTGCTGCCCGGCGCTGACCTTCTGACCGGCCTTCACCTGCCGCTGCGAGAGGTGGCAGTAGGTGTAGACGTGACCGTTGTCCGCCTTCAGTCCGATCCACTGGCCGTACGCTCCGCCCGCGCCGTTCGACCAGGCGATGGTGCCCTTGCGTACCGCGACCACGGGGGAGCCGGTCCCGGCGGCGAAGTCCTGCCCGGTGTGCCGGCCGAAACCGTCGGGCTTCCAGGCGTAGGGGCCGCGCGAGTAGAAACCGAACGTGACCTTGTGGCCGGGCACGGGAGACGCCACACGTCCGTTGCTGGAACCGCGTGGGCCACCGCCGGCGGATGCGGCCGCTCTGCAGTCGACCTTGAAGTGTGCGTGGCGGCCGAGGGCGGTGAGGGAGGTGCAGCCGGGTATGCCGTCGGCGTCGGTTCCTCTGAAGCCCTGGGCGATCTGTTCGGCCTTGTAGGCGGCTTTGGTCTGGTTGCCGAAGAGGCCGGTGGCGCCGTCGGGGATCTTGCGGCCCCGGGCGATCAGGGCTTTCTGTACGGTGCGTACGTCCCCGTTCTTCTTGCCGAACTGGACGTTGGACAGAGCAACCATGAGGGACTCCTAGTAGGGGTGGGGGGCCCGGTGCGGATCCGCCTGCTGCACGCGGGCGGCGAAGTTCGAGCCGGACTGGTTTACGTGATAGCGATCTCGTACGTAGTTGACCGTCGCGCACATGCACGCCACGACGTCGTAGGGCGTGGTGGCCGTGCCCGCCTGGTGGTAGAAGGCGAAGGTGGGGGGAATGCACTGGGTGGCACCCCGTGAGCAGTTCTGCGGGTGGCCGTCGCCGACGATCCGGCCGTGTGCGTTGGAGTCCGTCTTGTTCACCCTGAACTTGGGGTGGTTGTTGGCGGACTCGCGCCGGGCGATGGTGGTGAGTGCGGGGACGCCGAACTTCGTCTCCATGTGGGTCAGTTGGCACGCCTTCTCGGCGTAGCGCCGCATGGCGGCGTGCCCGGACTCGTCGTTGGGGTCGCGGTATGTGACCTGGGAGAGGCCGATCCCTCCACCGCGGGCGGGTGCGGCCCCATCGCAGTTGACCTTGAAGTGTGCGTGGCGGCCGAGGGCGGTGAGGGAGGTGCAGCCGGGTATGCCGTCGGCGTCGGTTCCTCTGAAGCCCTGGGCGATCTGTTCGGCCTTGTAGGCGGCTTTGGTCTGGTTGCCGAAGAGGCCGGTGGCGCCGTCGGGGATCTTGCGGCCCCGGGCGATCAGGGCTCTCTGTACGGTGCGTACGTCCTCGTTCTTCTTGCCGAACTGGACGTTTGGCAGGGCGACCATGACGGCTCGGCTCCTTTCGTCAGTTCCAGTCGGTCACGGTGAGCCGGATCCGCGCGTTCGCACCGAGGATCGGTTCCGTGGTGGCGGGCAGCTTGATGTTGGCGACCCATTCGCCCAGGTCGGGGTCCTCGTCGACGAGAGCCGAGCCGGTCTGCGTGAAATTGCTGATGGGGCCTTTGATGGCGGAGTTCCAGGTGGCCCGGAGCGCGGGAACTCCGTTGTCCACGCCGACGTCCACGATCAGGATGTCGTCGACGTCCGCCGTCTGCTCGATGTGGTCGTCGAAGTCCAGGAGACCGTTGTCGCGCTGCCGCAGAGACAGGATCCGTAGATGCAGCGCGTAACGCATGGAGCCGGAGCCGCTGGGACTGGCCAGGTTCTCGCACAGGAAGGTGTGCACCAGCGGGACTGCTCCGTCGGAGTCCGTGACACCTCGCCCAGGGACGCTCTCCGCAGGAACGCTCCCTGCCCCGTTCCGCAGTTGTATCGGACACCACTGGGCGCCGGTCCGCTCGTGCATCACGATCTGCAGACCGCGTACCGACAGGCCGACTTCCGCCTGCCAGGCCGTGTTCTCCTCCTGGGGCAACCGGTGGTCGACGAGGGCCGCCTCGACCTTGAGGTCGCCGAACAGGAACCGCCGCAGATTCTGGTAGCCCTCCTCGGAGTTGACGACCCCGTAGCGTCCGCTGTGGCTGCGGTGCACGTAGGCCCGATGGGCGCCGGGAACATACGCGTTGTCGATCTGCACGAGGCCGTCGCTGCGGGGCCCGACCACGGCGGACGAAAGGCCGGCCGCCACGTCGTAGTCGGCGGGGTTGGTGCCGACCAGGCAGAAGACCTGACTGTGGGGGAACGCGAACTGCTGATCGTCGGCGGGCATCGCGCGGGGATCCCATTCGTCCGCCGGCTCGTCGTCCTCGGTGGTGCCCGGCGTCAGGTACTGGTACATCCGCTCACGTCCGAAGATCTCCGCGCCGTTGATGCCGATCGCGTCGCGCAGCCGCTCCAGCATGCCGAAGCCGAAGTCGAAGGTGATGCCGCCGTGCGGGGTGCCGTAGGTGAACAACTTGGCGATGTAGTCGGTCGGCTTCTCCCTGAGTTCCGGGAGGATCTTCTGGATCAGGCAACGGCAGATCAGCCCGCCCATGGAGTGGGCGACCAGATGGACGCGCTCCACGTTTGCCTTCTCCCTGACCTGCTTGATCAGTCTGAGCAGGTCCCGCGCGGCATCCTCGATACGGAACTCCCTGGGAGTGCCTCCCCAGGTGCTCGCCGACGGATCGTAGAAGCGGTGTATCCAGATGGTCTCCGCCGGAATCTTGTCGTGGGATTCCAGGTAGATTTCCTGGCTGCCCTCGACGAGGATCTGGTAGCCCTCGTCCACGTGCAGGCGCAGCAGCGGGCTTTCGAACTGGTAGAAGTCCGGTTTGTTGTCCGGTCCGATACGGATGTGCGTGGAGCCTTCGTTGAATCCGTAGAACGGGTCCATCACGACGTTGTTGACGCCGTTTTGGCCGCCGGCGAAGCCTCGGACGTAAATGACGGGGAATTTCTGGGGCTCGGACATGCGGTCCGCCTAGGGTCAGCATTCACCGATACCCGGAAGCCAGGAGGCCGGGTGGTCGATGAAAATGTTGGAGAGATATCCGCCGAGTGCGGGGACGAACGACCAGGCATCGTTGCTGTGGCCTGCGGTGTCGACCGTGTCGCCGCTGGTCTGGCACGTGACCGTCACGCGCGTCGGCCCCGACAGCACGGTGACCACCGGAGCGTCGAGACGGGGCTGCTCCCGTACGTTGACACTGGTGCCCCACGTGACGAAGTCGCCGTTTCCGCTGTCGTCGCCCCCGCCGTCCGGCGCCTCGCCCAGGATGGGCAGGCTCCAGTTCTGGGTCTCGTCGCAGAGCGGATCGGCCACCACGGAAAGGTGGACGTGCGCCTCATGCGGGTTGGCACCCTCGTAGGGCCCCCACTGCCAGCTGCGGTTGGTGGCGATCCGGCGGTTGGCGATGACGTACTTGATCCGCGGGTCGCGGCTGTCGAGCAGCTGGTCGGCCACCTGCTGGATGTCGAGGCCGTGCGCCGGATCGTGGGTGAAGTCGCGCGCGGTGACGATCCCGGGCCCATACCACGGGTTGTGGTCGCTGTCGCGCCCGCGCGCCTGGTGGGCCGCGTCGCCGATGGCGCCGTCGGCGGCGACACTGCGTCCCGGGAAACGTGCGTCGAGTTGATGGCGAAGAGCCTCCAGGCTGTTCGCGACTCGCCAGGACATCGCGACCTCCTAGTCGATCGGGACCGGGGCCTGGGGATCGGCCATGCGAGGGAGAGCGAAGGTGTGGCCGATGGCCTCGCGGCCGCCGCCGGTTTGGCAGTTGCCCTTCTGCGGATCTGCGTTTTCGAGGGCTGGACCTGGGGCTGCGCGAATCGACTGAAACCGACGCAGTCGCCGCGTCCGAAGCTACGGGACCGCCGTCAGCACGGCGTCATCCTGTCGTCATCGCCCAGGAGACCGTGGGCACGGGTGGCGGCCTCCCGGCGGAGTTGCACAGCGTGGGGGAGGGGCTGAAACTGATGAGAGAAGGCCTCCTCGAAGAATGCGGTATGCCTTCAGAGTTGCACCACGGAATCTCCAGCTGTGACGCGCCGCTGGTGAGGCCGGACAGCATGCAGAGGCGCACACTCACAACACTGTGAGCGAGGCGATCGAGTTGGTGTCTCCTCCTCCCCGGTTGCGATTGCTGGGTGAGTTCCGGCTGGAACTCGGTACCGAGGCCGTCGAGTTGTGCCGTAACGGCCAGCGACTTCTGGCCCTCATGGGACTGCGTGGGCGGGTGTGCCGTACGGTCCTCGCCGGCACCTTGTGGCCCGAGGTCACCGAAGAGCACGCCAGGGGCAGCCTGCGCACCACCTTGTGGAAGCTGCCGCGCGGTGAGCCGCCTCTGATCGGGTGCTGCGGAGACTCCCTGTGGGTCGCCCCGGTCCTGCGCGTGGACGTCCACACCCTCACGCAAACGGCACTCGGCGTCGTGCAGGGCTGCGGCCCACCGCTTCACGCTCGACCGCCGTTGGGAGTCCTGACCGGGGAGGACCTGCTGCCGGGCTGGGACGAGGACTGGGTACTGGCCGAGCGTGAACGCCTGCGGCAACTGCGGTTGCACGCGCTCGACGCGCTGGCCGAGGCCCTGATACGGCAGGGGAGACCGGCCCTGGCGATGGAGGCGGCGTGGGCGAGTGTACGTGCGGAGCCCCTACGGGAAAGCGCGCACCGGGCCGTCGTGTCGGCGCATCTCGCGGAGGGCAATGTCAGCGAAGCGGTGCGGCACTATCACGCGTTCTGCCGGTTGTTGAACGAGGAACTGGGCGTGGAGCCCTCGCCTCGATTCGCCCGGATGCTTCCCGAGCGGCTGCCAGTGCGGGTCACCTCACGGGGCCGGGACGGCCGTCGAGGATGGGCCGGGTGACCGCGCATACCATCCACCAGCGGTCCCCCGCCCTGCATACGAGCGCGGCGGCGTACGCCGACGCGGTGTCGGAGTACGCCGCTCTCGGGCGGGGCGAGTTGCGGGAGGCGGCCCGCGCTGTCATGGCGGTTACTTCGGGTCGCTGTTGAACTTCGCGGACGACCAGCGGTAGCCGAGCACGGTGAGGCCCAGGCACCAGGCGACCGCGAGCCAGCCGTTGTGGCCGATCTCGGTGCCGAGCAGCAGCCCGCGCAGGGTCTCGATGGCCGGTGTGAACGGCTGGTACTCGGCGATCGGCTGGAACCAGCCCGGCATCGCGTCGACCGGGACGAAGGCACTGGAGATGAGCGGGAGGAAGATCAGCGGCATCGCGTTGTTGCTGGCGGCCTCGGCGTTCGGGCTGATCAGGCCCATTCCGACGGCGATCCAGGTGAGCGCCAGGGCGAAGAGTACGAGCAGCCCGAATGCCGCGATCCACTCCAGGGCGGTGGCGTCGGTGGAGCGGAAGCCGATGGCCACGCCGACGGCGCCCACGAGGACCACGCTGGCGACCGACTGCAGCACGCTGCCGATGACGTGCCCGATGAGCACCGAGCCGCGGTGGATCGCCATCGTGCGGAAGCGGGCGATGATGCCCTCCGTCATGTCGTTGGAGACGGAGACCGCGGTGCCGATCGTGGTGCTGCCGATGGTCATCAGCAGGAGGCCAGGGACGAGATAGGCGATGTAGTCGGAGCGGTCTCCGCCGCCGATGCCCGCGCTCATGGTGTCGCCGAAGATGTAGACGAAGAGCAGCAGCAGCATGATCGGGGTGAGCAGCAGGTTCAGGGTGAGGGACGGGTAGCGCCGCGCGTGCAGGAGGTTGCGGCGCAGCATCGTTGACGAGTCGCGGACGGCGAGGGAGATCCGGGTCGGGTGGGTGGGAGTCAGGGGGGTGCTCATCGGACGTTCTCCTTGGGCTGGTTGGGGATGTTGGCCGGGCCGGTGAGGGCGAAGAACACGTCGTCGAGGTCGGGGGTGTGGACGGTCAGCTCGTCCGCCTCGACGCCGGCCGAGTCGAGCCAGTCGAGGATGGAGCGCAGCTCGCGTTGGCTGCCGCCCGAGGGGAGTTGCAGCGCGAGCGCCTCGTCGTTCCGGGTGACCTCGCGCAGCGCCGAGGCGGCGCTCTGGTACGCGGTCGGGTCGGTGAAGCGGAGCCGGATGTGTCCGCCGGGGATGAGCCGCTTGAGCTCCTCGGCGGTGCCCTCGGCTGCGATCTTGCCGTCGTTGAGCACGGCGATACGGTCCGCGAGTTCGTCGGCTTCTTCCAGGTACTGGGTGGTGAGGAAGACGGTGACGCCGTCGGAGACGAGCGCGCGGATGATCTGCCACATGTTGTGGCGGCTGCGCGGGTCGAGGCCGGTGGTCGGCTCGTCGAGGAAGATGATCCGCGGGTCGCCGACCAGGGTCATGGCGAGGTCGAGACGGCGCTTCATGCCGCCGGAGTAGGTGGAGGCGGGCTTCTTCGCTGCCTCGACCAGGTCGAACCGCTCCAGGAGTTCGGC
The DNA here is from genome assembly GCF_040660135.1 of Streptomyces sp. NPDC050997. Lineage (NCBI taxonomy): Bacteria > Bacillati > Actinomycetota > Actinomycetes > Kitasatosporales > Streptomycetaceae > Streptomyces > Streptomyces sp. NPDC050997. Next base: position 549,163 of record NZ_JBFAGK010000003.1, on the reverse strand, counting down.
GGCCACCCGCCGCCCCTCGCGCTTGGACAGGTGGTGCAGGTCCGCCATGAGGAGCATGTTCTCCTCGCCGGTGATCAGCCCGTCGACGGCCGAGAACTGCCCGGTGACACCGATCGCTGCACGCACCGCCTGCGGGTCGGCGGCGATGTCGTGGCCGCCGACGCGGATCTCGCCGGAGGCGGGGTCGGGGGAGATGAGGGTGGACAGGATCTTGACGGCGGTGGTCTTGCCGGCGCCGTTCGGGCCGAGCAGGGAGAAGATCGTTCCTTCGGGGACGGCCAGGTCGACGCCGTCGAGCACGACTTTGTCGCCGTAGGACTTGCGTAGCCCGTTCGCCGCGATGGCCGGGTTGGTCATGAGGGGTGCTCCTTCAGAGGCTGCGGGCGGTGGTCTAGAGGCTGCGGGCGCTGATGTCGCCGTAGGCGGTGGTCGCCTGGATGTTCAGGCCGGCGGCGGCGCCGTCGGTGTTCTTGAGCGCGTTGTGGATCCGGCCGTAGGTGGTACCGGCGTCCAGGGAGGCGGAGACTCCGCGGGCGGCGTCGACCGACACCTCGCCGGACTCGGTGCGCAGCACGACCGTGCCGCGCACGGCCTCGGCGATGCGGAGGTCGCCCTTCTGGGTGCTGATCTCCGCGGGGCCGTTCAGGCGGCCGACGGTGATGTCGCCGGAGAGGAGGGTGAGACGGGCGCTCGCGGCCTCGTCGACCTTGACCGAGCCCTGCGCGCCCTCGAAAGCGACGTCGCCGAGCCGCCCGACGCCCCGGAACTCGGCGCTGGCCGCCTTCGCCTCGATGTGGGAGCCGGCGGGCAGTTGGACGGTCACCTCGACGTATCCGGAGCTGCCGAGGATCCGGTTCTTCGCCGGTGAGGCCTCGATCCGCAGGACGCCGTCGCCGTATTCGACCGTGATCTGCTCGGCCGCTTTCACGTCGCGGCCCTTCGAGGCGTCCGCGGGCAGGATCTCGACCGTGGTGTGGGCCCGGTCGGCGGCGATGAACTGGATGCGTCCCGCGGGGATGTCGAGGACGGCGGAGACCGGGGTGGGGGTGTCGAACTTCTGCATCGTGCTCTCCTTCGGTTCTTGTTTCTGACTTTGGAAAAGCTACGTTGCGTTCGAAGATTGCTCAACACCTTCGTTGCGCGTAATTACAATAAGGCCAGCTCAGAGCAATGAAAACGTTGCAATGGTTCTGAATTTAACGCAACGATCGCCGCCTGGGCGTTGCAATGGATTGAAAGTGAACGCTACTCTGGAGGCACCAAGAACCACGAAGGAGATCGCGATGCCGGGAGGCAGGCTCACCCAGCAGGAACGCCAGCAGATCGCGTCGGGGCTGGCCGACGACCTCGCATACGCGGAGATCGCCAGACGTCTCGACCGCCCCACCTCGACGATCACGCGTGAGGTGATGCGTAACGGCGGCCCCACCGCCTACCGCGCCGACCTGGCCCACCGCGCCACCGAACGCCGCACTCACCAACGCAGGCAGGCGGCGCCCCGGGGACCGCAGGCGCCCCCGCAGACCCACGGACGCGACGCCGAGGCCGTGCGCGAGTACGAGGAGACACTCACCATCGTCTTCATGCAATCGGGCCTGCCCAAGATGATGGCCAGGGTGCTGGTCTGCCTCTACACCACCGACGCGGGCAGCCTCACCGCGTCCGAACTCGTGCAGCGCCTCCAGGTCAGCCCGGCGTCCATCTCCAAAGCGATCACGTTCCTGGAGAGCCAGGGACTCGCCCGACGGGAACGCGACGAACGCCGTCGCGAGCGCTACGTCATCGACGACGACGTCTGGTACCAGGCGACGATCGCCAGCGCCCGGTCCCTCGCCCAGGTCGTCGAGACCTCACGGCAAGGCGTCAGTATCCTCGGCCCCGACACCCCGGCCGGCGCCCGCCTCGAGAACATCGCCCGCTTCGTCGACTTCGTCAGCGAGGGCACCCTCCGTGCCGCGGAGCAGGCCCGCGAGGTCCTCCACACGAAAGTCACAACGCCCTCGGGCGACGCTGCCGAGCCAAGTTCAGATCTCGGATAGACGGTTGTCCTGGGAGCGCGGCGGAAGACAGTCTTGCCGTCGCGCTTGGGGGATTGGCCGGCCTGCGCTGTCGGTTGATGCTGTCGTCCCCGCTACAGCGGCTGCATTTCGAGCTGGACAGGGTTGAAGGGCGGCGCCATGCGGAGGAGCGCCAATCGGGTGAGGTGTGCGCGACGGGCGCCCTTCAGGGCAGGCGGGGCGATGGCGGTGATGTCGCGGACGACGGCGAGCCGATCGACTTGCAGGGCAGCGTCTACGACAGCGTTCTGCAGAGCCAGCGCCAGCATGTGGAAGCGGACGGCCAGGGCGGACGACACGTCATCACGCCGGTCACCAACCGTGGCGACTGCATCGGCGTCCTGGAGGTGACTCTGCAGTCCGCCGACGACACCGTGCTCCGACAGGTCCGCGACGCGGCACACGCGTTGGCCTACATCATCGTCACGGACCGCCGCTTCACCGATCTGTACCACCTGGGCCGGCGCACCACTAGACCAGCCTGGCCGCGGAGATCCAGCACCAACTGCTTCCCTCGTCCCCCTGCTGCGAGGCGGCCCAGTTCACCCTCGCCGCCGGGCTGGTCCCTGCCGACGACATCGGTGGCGACACCTACGACTACACCCTCGACCGCGAGACCCTGCATCTGTCCATCACCGACGCCATGGGCCACGACACCAACTCCGCCCTGCTGGCCACCTTGCTGGTCGGCGCACTGCGGGGTGCGCGCCGCAGCGGCTGTGACGCCGTCAAGCAGGCCCGCCACGCCCACCAGGCCCTGCTGAGTCACAGCCGCGGCCTGGCCACCGGACAGTTGCTGTGCGTCGACCTCGAAACAGGCCTTTGTGAACTGGTCAACGCAGGCCATCCCTGGCCACTGCGGCTGCGCGACGGCACCGTCGAAGAGGTCAAACTCGCCGTCAACCCGCCGTTCGGTGTGGCGGCAACCACCTCCTACCACTTACAGCACGCCTGATCCTGCTCACGGACGGAATGCAGGAGCGCGGTGCCGCAGCCGTCGACCTGGCCTCGGTCGTTCACGACACCCGCGCGCTGCATCCAAGAGAAGCCGTCCGAAGCCTGACCGCCGCGGTGCTTGATGCCTGCCACGGCAGCCTCAAGGACGACGCCACGGTCCTGATACTCGACTGGCACGGCAATCGTCGACGAACGGCCGACAACAGACCGGCCCCGCGGCGATGAGCCGCAGCGGCCCACTCCCGGGGTACGCCGACGGTAATCCGGGTGCGGCGGGGTAGAGGGACATCCGGCCCCTCACCGTGGTGGCCGGATGTCCCACGTCGAGAAGGAGACGAGAATGACCGACGACGCCTACCTGTTTCTGATTGACGACGCCGCCGCGGTCCTCGGCGTGGCTCCTGCCGCCGTCGGTGACCTCGCCTGCATGGAGACTCCGGCGGTGCACGCGTGGCTGGACGCTCAGGGAAGTACGCCGACGTCCCCCCGCCTGCGACTGGTGCCGCCGGAGGAACGGGGGGCCGTCCCCGAGGGAGCGGAGCGGCTGCCGGTCCCGCTGAGCGAGGAGGAACTGAGCCGTGTACGGCAGCACATGGCGTCGGCGGCGCACGCCCGGGTCGAGGAGGAACTGCTCGCCTACCGCGACTGCACCGGCGCCAGGGACGAGCTGATCGGGCGGGCACTGGCCGTCGGCGTGCCGCCGCATCGCATCGTGGAACTGACCGGGGTGGATGTCGCGACGGTCACCGCTGCGGCCGGCGGTCGATGAAGCGCCGGCCGGGCCCGGGGGAGTAGGACGGCCGAGGGCAGGCGGCCGCCCTGAGCGAAGGGTGGGAAGCGACGCGTCACGCACCCGGGATCCGGGCGCACGGGCGATTCGACACCGGCGCGGGCAGCTTCGAGTTGGGCGGCGAACGCGATGCCGAGGAAGAGCGCGACGGCCGTGAGGTTGGCCCACAACAGCAGGGCGATGAACGCGGTGAGCGGCCCGTACAGGGCACCGAAGGCACCGCTCTTCTCGACGTACAGGGCGAGCAGCCACGTGGCCGCGATCCACAGCAGGAGGTGGACGGCGGACCCGAAGGCCAGCCAGGTGTAGCCCGGCTGCACGCGACGGGGTGACCACCGGAAGATCACGGCCGAGGCGACCCACGCCAGTGCGAGTCCCACGGGGAGGGCGAGCACGCCCCACCAGCGCGGCCCGCCGCCCTTCCAGCCCGCGGTATCCGCGATCGCGTCGCCGACGGCCTCGCCGGCGACGAGTACGACGAAGCCCAGCACCAGCGGCAGACCGGCCGAGAGCGCCAGGACCAACGCCCTGGCGTACTTGCGCGGAAAGGGGCGGTCGCGCTCGATGCCGTAGATGCGGTTGGCACCACGCTCGATCTGTCCCATGGCCGAGGCGAGGTTCAGCAGTGCGAAGGCCAGACCGAGCCAGAGGGCGAGCGTGCTCCACACGTCGCCGTGGGCGCTGCGCCGCGTCCCGTCGAAGGCGTCCTCGACGATGCCGGCGCTGGCACCCGGCACGATCCTGCCGAGGGTCAGCTCGATGATCCGGCCCAAGCTCTCCGTGTGGACGGAGGTGGCCAGCCCGACCAGGGCCACGGTGCACGGCACCAGGCCCAGCACCACTTGGAAGGCGAGCGCGCGTGCGTTGGTGAAGCCGTCCGCGTAACGGAACCGGGCGAAGGAATCGGTCAGCAGCCGCAGCCCTCCGTAGTGGCGCAGCGCGGTGAACGCTTCGTCTCCGGAGAGTTCGTCCCCGATCATGTCCCGGGTCTGAGGGACGTGGACGGCGGTTCCCATGGCATCAGCGCTCCCTAGTCGTGCGATAGTCGTGCGATTGCTCCCTGTCCGGTTGCCCCGTAGACCTCGACCACGCATCGTCGCCGGGACCAGTTCGGCATCACGCGCCCGCCTTGGGCCTCGAGGTGCGGCGCCAAGGGCTTCGGTGCCGCTCGTTCGCTTGGCGGAGCCGCACCAAGTCCGGGGAAGATTCAGGGACATGAGGGTCAACCCCCGAGGCGCCGCCCTGAGGACAACCCTGACCGAGTCCCCGGGCCTTCCCTGATTCCCGTCTGGAGCGGTTGTGACCCAAGTTGGCTTGCTGCCACGTTCGACCAGGGGGCACCCCAGTGATCCATTTCGTAAGACTTTTGGAAGGGATACTTCATGCCATTACTCTTCAGGGCGCTCACCGGAGTGCTCGCCGCTGGAGTGCTCGCCGGAGCGTTGACGCCGGGCGTCGAGGCGGCGGATGCGGGCCCTCCCGGCAGAAGCCCGACGACACAGGATCCCATTGACTGGGAACCGTGCCCCGACGACGCCACGGCGGAATGCGGGACCCTCCGCCTGCCCGTCGACTGGGCACGCCCGTCGGGTGAGAAGTTCGACCTCGCGGTGGCCCGTCGCAAGGCGGCCGATCCGGATCGCCGGGTCGGTGTGCTGCTGGTCAACCCGGGTGGGCCGGGCGCCTCGGGTGTGAACTTCGCCGTCAAGGACGCAACGTCCCACTTCAGCGCGGACATCCAGGAGAAGTTCGACATCATTGGGTTCGACCCACGGGGTGTCGGTCGCAGTCAACCGGTCAAGTGCTCGAAGGAGCTGCTGGACCGACGCCCGTCGTCGTACCCCCGCAACCAGGCGGAGTTCGATCAACTCGCCCGGTTCAACCGCACATTACGCGAGGACTGCCGACGGCACAGCGGTCCGGTCTTCGACCACGCGGACACCTTGAGCGTCGTCCGGGACATGGACGCGATCCGAAGGGCGCTGGGCGAGGAAAAGGTCAACTACTTCGGTCACTCCTACGGCACGCTGATCGGCGAGCAGTACGCGGAGCAGTACGGCGACCGGATCCGGGCCATGGCCCTCACCGCGAACGTCGACCACAGCCTCGACGCCCGGGAGTTCCTCGTCTCCTCGGCGATCACAGCGGAGGACTCGTTCCGCCAGTTCGTGACGTGGTGTGAGTCCACCAGCTCCTGCGCACTGCACGGCGGTGACGTCACCGCCGTATGGGACGACCTGCTCGCCAGGGCGGACCGAGGGGAGATACACGATCCGGAGAGCCCGGACCAGGTTCTCACCGCGAACGCGATCGCATTTGTCGCCTTCAAGGAGTATCTCTACGGCCCGGACTGGGACGAGCTGGCCACCTATGTGGCGGAGCTGTCCGCACAGGAACCGAGGGAACGGCGGCAATCTCAGCAACCCCGACCGGGGACGTCGTCGGGAGCGGAGCAGCAGACGACCGAGGAACCGTTCCATGCGGTGTTCTGCCAGGACTGGCGATTCCGGCCGAAGAACTACCGCGAATTCGCCGGCCTCACCAAAGCCGAACTACGGGCCGCACCGCACATGCGCGGCACACCACGCATCCACGACGCGGTGGCTGGCTGCGTCGGCTGGCCGGACGAGGCGAACAACCCGCAGCACCGTCTGCGCATCACCGAGGCACCCAAGATCCTCATGCTGCATTCGCTGCACGACCCGGCGAACAACTACGCGTGGGCTACCAACGTGCACCGGCAGACCCGCAGGACGACTGTGCTGCTGCCCTACGAAGGCGCGGGACACAGCGTCTACGGCCGCAGCGACTGCACCCGCGACGCCGTTGACGCCTACCTCACCGAACTGAAGCTCCCGAGCGCTGGGAGCCATTGTCCCGCCGTCGCGAAGAACTGATCGCAAGGGGACAGCACACCGGCCGACGACGACCGAAGACACCCGCCGGTGAGCCGAGCTCCCACGCACCAGTCCGTGGGTAGGCCGGTGATCGTGCCGACGAGCGGGGCCGAAGCCCTTGGCGCCGCGCCTCGCGGGCCATGGCGCGCGTCCACCGGTCGGTGCCCCCGCCGTGCCCGGATCTGGGCGGGCATCGCGGACACTGGGGAGCAGGAGAGGGGAGGCCGACCATGTTGACCGTAGTCCGTGAACAACTGGGCCAGGCCCTGTTCCGCCGCGTCGCCGGCCCCGACGGACCGGCGACGCGTGCCCGCATCCACGACACCCCCGGCCCGCGCTGGTTCGGTCCGGACCGCCCGATCCGCACCGTCCACGGTGATGCCTCGATGTTCATCGGTGGGCTGAGCGCACTGCTGTTGCAGTCCCTGCATCCGCTCGCCATGGCGGCGGTGGCCCGGCACTCCGGGTACCGCGGCGACCCGTGGGGCCGACTCCAGCGCACCAGCACCTTCCTGGCCGTGACGACTTACGGCACCGCTGCTGACGCTCAGCGAGCGGTCGACCACGTTCGCGGCATCCACGAACGGGTCCGCGGGACGACGGCCGAGGGCGTGCCGTACCACGCGGCTGATCCGCACCTGCTCGGCTGGGTGCACGCCGCTGAGGCGGACAGCTTCCTGCGCGCCCACGAACGCTTCGGCGCCCGCCCGCTGGACGCCGCCGACTACGACGCCTACGTCGCCGACACCGCGCGCGTCGCCGAAGCACTGGGAGTGAGTGACCCACCACGCGACCGGCGCGAGCTGTCCGAGCGCCTGACCGCCTACCGGCACGAACTCAGGGCCACATCCGAGGCCCGGGCCGCCGCCCGCTTCCTGCTGTTCCAGCCTCCCCTGCCCCTCGCGGTGCGGCCCTTCTACGGCGGGCTGGCCGCGAACGCCGTCGCGCTGCTCCCGCCGTGGGCCCGCGGCATGCTGCGGCTGCCGCGGCTGCCGGTCGTCGAGAACCTCGCCGTACGTCCCACCGGACAGGCCCTGACCCGGGCCATCCGCTGGGCCATGACCCCACCGCGGCAGTCCCGCCCGATGTGAGCGCGCGGCACATAGAGCCTTCGGACCGTCGGCGCACCTGTTCGGTGCCAAACGGATGGTCCTGGCCGGGCTCGCCCTGTTCACCGCCGCATCCCTCGCCGCCGGACTCGCCACCGCCGCGCCCCTGCTGCTCGCCGCCCGGATCGCCCAGGGGGCAGGCGCCGCGATGCTCTCGCCCGCCGCGCTGTCGGTGGTGGTGCGGCTGTTCGACGGCGACGAACGCAACCGGGCGCTGGGCATCTGGTCGGCGCTCGGCGGCGGCGGCGCGGCCCTCGGCGTGCTGCTGGGCGGGCTGATCACGGCCGGGCCGGGCTGGGCCTGGGTTCTTCATCAACGTCCCCGTCGGCCTGGCCGTCCTCGCCACGCTCGCCCGGATCCTGCCCGACCTGCCCCGCGAGGCCTCCGGCTCCCTCGACGTGCCCGGCACTGCCCTGGTCGCCGCGGCCACCGGTGCCCTCATCTACGCCCTGATCCGCGGCGGCGACCACGGCTGGCTCGACGCCGTCACCCTGGCGCTGTTCGCCGTCTCGGCAGCCGCCTACGCCGCCTTCGCAGCCTGGCAGCGCCGCGCCGCGGCACCCCTGATGGACCTGCGCCTGCTGGGCCGGCGGCCGGTGGTGGCGGGCATCTTCGTCATCGCGGTGGCCACCGCTCTGATGGTGGGGGTGTTCTTCCTCGGCTCCTTCTATCTGCAGAACCAGCAGCACCACGGCGCCTTGATGACGGGGGTGCTGTTCCTGCCGGTGGCGCTGGTTACCATGGCCGCCGCCACCGCGGCCGGAGGCGTCATCGCCCGCCTCGGGGCCCGGGTCCTGGCAGCGGTGGCCCTGGTCGTCGCGGCCGCCGGATTCCTCGTCCCCGTGCTCTGGTCCGGCACCATCGCCATGGTCACCGGCGTGAGCATCGCCGCGGCCGGACTGGGCGCCCTGTTCGTCGTCGACTCGGCCACCGCGCTGGGCAGCGTCGCCCCCCACGAGGCCGGAGTGACCTCCGCGATCGTCAGCACCTTCCACGAGTTCGGCGCCTCGGCCGGTGCCGCGGCCGTCTCCAGCGCGGCGGCCGCCGGCATCGCCGCTCACACCGGCATCACCATGGCCGCCGGCTTCGACGACGCCTTCCTCACGGCCACAGCCATCGCCGCGGTCTCCGCTGTCATCGCCCCGTGGCTGATCCCGTCCGCAGAGGAGTGAGCCGAGCCGTGCCGGGTGCTCAGACCTCGTCAGGGTGGCGAGTTGGCGCCCGTCCACTCTCGATTCCACTCTGAGGCAGAACATCTGCCGGCGCATCCCGGCATCCAAGTAGCTGAATAATCACCCTTCTCCGGATAGGGCCAGGCGTCCGGGAGTTACGACGGTCCGGGGGGTTGGCCGTACCAGACACTGAACCGCTGTTCGTGCACATCGGCGACTCCAACTGGCCCCGGTTATCAGGGAATTCGTGCGCCCAGGTGCAGACGGGGAGGCGCAGGCCGACACTGCTGTCAAGTGCCCTCCGGAGTACCAGCGAGCCCGGATGGGAGCCGCCGGCCAGGCTCGACGTGCGGGTGGAGAATCGCCCGCCTAGCGTATTGACCGAACGGAAGTAACCACGCTCCCCGGCGTGCCACCGGTTCAGACGGGCTTCGGTCATGTGGGCGTCGGCACGGGCAGTGCCAGGGCGCCACGGCTGCCCGGTGCGCGCCTTCCCACCCACTCCGTGAGGGAGTTCGGCATGGCCCGCATCACCATCAACGGCGTCACGGTGGACCCGCTGGTCCAGGCTGACGAGTTGGCCACCGCATCGCTGACGTCCGAGGACGCCTCCGCGTCCAACTACCTGCTCGTCCAGACCACGCACCCGCCCACAGCCGAGGAGAAGGAACAACTCGCGGCGCACGGGGTGGTGATCCACGAGTACGTTCCGGAGGACACCTACCTGTGCGGCTACCGGTCCACGGACCTGGACGCCGTGCGCGAACTGCCGTTCGTGGCCTGGGCGGACGTGTACTTCAACGGCTTCAAGATCGGCCGGACATTGCAGTCGCCCCGGCTGAGTTCGAGTGTCGCCGCGCTGGCCGATCCCCTGGACGCGGTGGGTGAGGGGACCCGCACCATCGACGTCGTCCTGCACGAGGATGTCGATGCGAGCACGGACGGCGTACGGGACCGGATCGCGGCGGCGGCCGGAGTCAGCCCCGGCGACGTACAACCCAGCCGCGGCAAAGTACGTATGACGGCCCGCGAGGAGGATGTGCCCGCACTGGCAGAGCTCGACGAGGTGAAGGAGATCGAGGAGGTCCCGGAGCGGGTGCTGTACAACACCGTCTCGGGGACGCTGATGCACGCCCATGTGTCCCTCAACGGCACGAAGTTCCGCGGTGAAGGCCAGATCGTGTGCGTTGCCGACACCGGCTTCGACAAGGGTTCGACCACCAATGTGCACCCTGCCTTCACCGGCCGGGTCAAGCGCCTGGTCGCCCTGGGACGCACGAGCCCCGCGCGGGCGGACGACCCCAGCGGACACGGCACCCACGTGGCGGGCTCGGTCCTCGGCGACGGCACGTCGGAGTCCATGGGCGGCCCCATCACCGGCACCGCTCCCGCGGCGCGACTGGTCCTCCAGTCCGTGATGGCCGAGAACGGAACCCTCGCCGGTATCCCGGACAACCTGCTCGACCTGTTCGAGCCGCCCTTCCTGGAGGACGGGGTACGGATCCACACCAACTCGTGGGGCCCGGTCACCCCAGGGCTTCCGTACGGCCCGGCTGCGGCCGAGGCCGATCAGATGGTCTGGGACCACAAGGACTTCGTCATCTGCTTCGCCGCGGGCAACGACGGCACGGACCGGGACGGTGACGGCCGCATCAACCTGAGATCGGTCAGCGACGAGACGGGGGCCAAGAACGTCATCACCGTCGGTGCCAGCGAGGGCAACCGCCCCGCGATTCCCTTCACATACGATGGCACGCTGCGCCATGGACCGACCAAGTTCCCCGCCCCGCCGATCCACGGGGACAAGATGGCGGACAACCCCGCCGGGATGGCGGCCTTCAGCAGCCGCGGTCCGACAGCGGAGGGCCGGTTTGCGCCCCATGTCGTCGCCCCCGGCACGGCGATCCTGTCGACGCGCTCGCGGCTGGCACCCGACCGCGGAAGCTTCGGTGTCTCCACAGACCCCGCGTTCATGTTCGACAGCGGCACCAGCATGGCCACCCCGCTGGTCGCCGGCTGTGTGGCGGTGCTGCGCGAGACGCTGGTGAAGAACGGCACCCCGAAACCGAGCGCCGCGCTCATCAAGGCCATGCTGATCAACGGTGCCGATGAGCTCAAGGGCCAGTACGTTCCCACCGAGGCGGGCCCTTCCCCGAACAACAACTCCGGCTTCGGCGTGGTCAACCTCCAGCGCGCCGTCGTCCTCCCGACCGATGGCGACCGGGCGGGCTTCACCGACGCCAAGGAGCTGGACCAGGGAGAGGAACGCGAGTTCCGCATCCCGATTCCGGAGGGGGCGGGCCACGCCCTGAAGATCACCCTCGTATGGACGGACCCCCCTGGCCCGACCCTGCAGAACGACCTCGACCTGATCGTCCGCGCGGACGGTCAGGAACGCCACGGCAACATGGGCACGGATCCCGGCTTCGACCGTCGGAACAACGTTGAGCAGGTCCAGTGGCGGGACATCCCCGCCGGGGAGGCCGAGGTCGTCGTCCGCGCACACCGGATCACCCGGTTCGCCCAGCCTTACGCCGTCGCCTGGCGCATTCTCTGACGCGTGTACGGGCACCGTCCCGGCCCGTCGGTCGGGCCGGGACGGTCGTCACCGGTCGGGCGCCATCCGCCCCCTCCAACCTGTTACGTGCCGCGTGTCGTCTTCACCTACGGGACAGCTTCTTCACTTCGTCCGCAAAATATCTCCCGGCGAACATTTCGGTAAGTGGTGGAATAGAACGCCATATTCATGCCTCCGCAGATGGAGGTGTAACACGGTGGCCATTGCAAGACGCTGAAGTAGGAAGAAGAAGTAGGAAGAAATGGGTCACCGTCCGAGGCTGAATCTCGATTCCGGGCCGACCTGCCAACAGAACGCGCGCCAGATCGGAATTACTGTGAACAGCACCGACCCGGTTTCCGGATACCAGACCTACGACCAGCCCGCGGGAGCCGACCGCTCCACGCGCAACCACACCGCTGCACGGCGGACGGCTCTTGCGATCTGCACGATCGCTGACATCGCGGCCGGATTGCTGGGCCTGTGGATCGTGCTCTACTTGCTCGACGCCAACCAGGCCAACTCATTCGTCGAGTTCGTACGCGGAACTGCGAACTGGCTGTCCGGATGGGCACAGGATATTTTCACCATGGACACGGAAGGCCTACGAGTTGTCCTCAATTATGGTCTGCCGGCCGTCATATATTTGCTGATCGGTCATGGGATTGCTGCCCGGCTCAACCGGGCCTGACGGAATTGCGAGCACTCATCCAAGCCGCAATGAGCGCGACATCGGAAGGAACAGTGCTGTGACACCTGCCCTCAGCGGAAGTGATCACGTACCGATCTATGAGGACTTGGTGCGTGAACGAGGCGACGTCGTGGCCGAGGCCCAGCGGGCCGCCGAACATACGCAGCATCAGGCATGGGAGCTGCTGGGCAGAGAGGATGCCAACCAGCCGTATGTGCCCATGGCATGACGGGTGTTGGCTTCGCCGCCGTCGAAACCTCAACGTGCTGGGCCGCTACGGCTCCACCGCGTCCGCCCCGCAGCGGCGAGGAGGCCCGGTGCTCCACCGCACGCCGGTCAGCCGGCCTGCGTGCCGTTGCCACGAACTGCATGCAGGCCGGCTGGTCGCCTCCGGAGTCGAGCCGATGCCCGGTGCCGGCCACGTTGCCGGGTGGATCAGTGGAGGAGGAAGGGGAGGAGGTGATCGAGCAGGGCGTCGGGGCGTTCTTCGGGAACGTAGTGCCCGCAGTCGGGCAGGACGACGCTGTCGAGCCGCTCGGTCACGGGGGCGAGGAGGGCGCCGAGCCGTTCGCCTTGTCCGCGGGCTCCGGCGGCGCTGAGGACCGGCATGGTGAGCGGATGCTGCTTGCGCCGGTTGTTCTGAGCGATGTTGTCGTCGGTGGCCCGGTAGTAGTCGAAGCTGGCGCGCAGCGCTTCGGGGTCACGGGCGATCGTCTCGACGTAGAAGTCGACCGCGGATTCCGGCAGCGGGCGGGCGGCCTTGTGGCGGAACTGGTCGCTGTAGTAGATGTGCTCGCGGCCGCGGACGAGCTGTTCGTTGAGGGACCGCTTGCGGTTGAAGGCGAAGTGCCACAGCAGGTCGTTCTGTGCCTCGGGGCCGAAGAAGTCGATGTGGGGCGCGAGTCCGGGGATGGTCGCGTCGAGCAGGGCGAGGCGTTCGACCGCGTCGCCGTGGTCCGCGGCGAGGGCGTAGCCGATCCACATGCCGACGTCGTGTCCGACCATTGAGAAGCGTTCGTGGCCGAGCGTCCGCATGAGGGCGACGAGTTCGGCCGCCACGGTGCCGGTGTCGTATCCCTCCTTGGGCTTGTCGGACCGTCCGACGCCGCGCGGGTCGACCGCGATGACGCGGAAGTTCTCCGCCAGGCGCGGCATGACGTAGCGCCACACGTACCAGTTCTGCGGCCAGCCGCCGACGAGGAGGAGGGGCTGTCCGGCGCCGCCCTGCACGGTGTGCAGTTCGACGTCGCCGACCCGGACGAGGCTGCTGTCGAAGACGTCCGTGAAGCCGTCGGGGAGCGAGGGGACGCCGCTCACCGTGCCGAAGCCGGTGAGAGGTCGGATGGTCGTCGTGGTCATGAGTTCTGTTCTCCTTGCGTACGGGTCGGTCGGGACGTGGGTGAGATGGGTGCGGTGAATGCGGTGGACGCGACGGCGGTCGGGAGCACGGGTCACACCGCGGGCCGGTGGCTGCCCGCACGGTCGGCGCGGCCGAGGAGGGCGATCGCGGTGAGGAGCACGGCGAGGAAGCCGGAGAACCACAGCGTCGCTGTCGTCGGGTCTGCCAGTTGTGCGGCGACGCCGAGTCCGAGGGAGGTGACGACGAGGCCCGTGTAGGCGGCGAGGAAGAAGGTCGCGAGGGCCTCCGCACGCAGGTGCGCGGGCGCCGCTCCCGAGACCAGCGAGACCGCGGCCTTGAAGAGCGTGCCGGCGCCGACCCCGGCGATGACGCCTCCCGCGATGAAGAGCGCGGGGTTCGCCAGCACCATTCCCACGGCGACGGCGGCGCACCCGGCGGCTTCCGCCGCGACGCCGATACCGCGGCGCACCGCGGGCCGCACGGCACCGGAGAGGCTCTGCCCCAGCACTGCGGCGGCGAAGACGGCGAAGACCACGACGCCTGCGACAGCCGGCGAGCTCTGGTGCAAGGTGGTCGCGACGAATCCGGGCGCCAGCGAAGTGAAGAGCCCGAAGATCGCCAGGGCCGCGCAGACACACGCGACCGCCAGGGAGAAGAGTGCGGCACCGCCGTGCGGACGCACCCGCTGTATGCGGTACGGCACAGGGCGTTCGGGACGGTCCACCGTCTCCGGCAGAGCCATGACCGCGGCGGCCCCGGCGACGAGGAGCAACGCGAAGACGGCGTACGGCGTACGGACCGGGGCCGGAACGAAGGCCGCGAGCAGCCCGGCGACGAGGGGTCCCACACCCAGGCCGCCGACGTTCGCCGCGGTCGACACGGCCTCGAAGCGGCCCTGCCCGGCCCCGGGCCGCGCCCGTATGTGCAGGTCCTGGAGATAGGCGGTGGCGGTCGGGGTGGCCATGCCCACACCCAGTCCGGTGACGAAGCGGGCGAGGATTAGGCCGGGCAGATCCGGCCACACAAGGAAGAGGGTCGCCGCGGCCAGTTCGGACAGGAGCGCCGCGACCAGGACCGGGCGACGGCCGGTGTGGTCGGAGAGGTGGCCGGCGGACACGAGGCCCGCCGCGACGCCTACCGCGTACACCGCGAACACCACCGTCACGGTGAACGAACCGAAGCCGTCTCGCGCCTCATACAGCGGATACAGCGGCGTCGGCACCGTCGAGAAGGCGGTGACGACCGTGAAGACGACCGCCACGGCCCAGAACCCTGTCCGGTGCCGCCCGGAGCCCGGGAGCTCTGCAACATCATCGGGAAACTCCTTCAACTGGTTCATGCGAACCAGTTAAAACGGTTCGTACGGACGATGTCAAATGTTGGCCTCACGCCCGCGCAGCGCCTAGACTGAACCACCATGACCGGTTCACTAGATGTTCAAAGCAGTCCGGAAGGATTCCGGCTCGGCAACGAGATCCTCGCCTTCCGCTTCGTCGCCACGCTCGGGGAGCGGCGCGGCGACCCGGTGGAACGGATCGCCGCCCCGGAACGGCTGCGGGCCTGGCTCACCACCAACGGACTCGGCGGTGCGGACATGCCGGTCTCCGACGCCCTCCTGCGGGACGCCCACCAAATGCGCGAGGCCATCCACCGGGCCGGCACCGCCGTCGCCTCCGGTGGCGTGCCGGATCCGGCGGACGAGGAGCTGCTCAACCGCTGGACCGCACGTCACCGGGCGCGGCTCGTCCTCACCGGCGGGCAGGCGCAGTGGCATCTCCCGGACACCGACCCGGCGCGCGCCGCGCTCGCCATCGTCGCCCTGGACGCCGTCGCGACCCTCGGCGGGCACCGCGACGGCGTGATCAAGCGGTGCGAGCAGCGCACCTGCGGAGGGCTCTTCGTCGACACCAGCCGCGGCGGGCGACGGCGGTGGTGCTCCATGGCGACCTGCGGAAACAAGGTGAAGAAGGCCAACCTCAAAGCGGCGCGGGACGGCACCGAAGCCGGGAGTTACGGCCCGGCGACCTGACGACAGCACAAGAGCAGGCACAGCGGGACGGCGACGGCGGTGAAGGCCGCCGACCACCAGAAGACGTCGTCGAAGCCGTCGGCCAGGGCGCCCGGGGTGCGGGCGTCGCCGGCGGCGCGCTGAGAAGGATGACGGTGAGGACGGCGATGCCACCGAGCCGCCGCGGACCTGCTGAAAGTACAGCGCAGCAGAATCATCGCCCCGTACAGGGTGATGCCGCCCAGGAAGAGCATGGTGGCGAGAACTGACATCGACCTGGCCGGTGTTCCTTCGTAGGCTGGCATCCGCTGCTCGTCATTCCCCCCACCACGCGCCCACAGAGGACCGGATGCCGACCGTCAGACTTGTCCAGTACCTGACAGCAACAGTCGTGGTTCTCACGCTGCTGACCACGACGCCGACCGCGGTCGCCGCCACCCCGAAGCCCGCCGCCTCCGAGGCGCCCACCCAGACCACCGCCCCGGCGGCGGACAGCTGGCAGCCGCCGTTGTCCACCCGCGGTCGGTACATCGTCGACGCCCAGGGCCGCCGGTTCCGCCTGAAGTCGGCCAACTGGGACGGCGCGCAGGGCTCGTGGACAGGAAGCGGCAGCACCACCGACCCCGCCAACCACCACGCCGGCCAGAACTCCTACGGCATCCCCCTCGGCCTGGACCGCGCCCCGCTGCCCGAACTGCTCGCCGACTTCCACGAACTCGGCATCAACAGCATCCGGCTGCCGTTCTCCAACGAGATGATCCACGCGACAACTCCCGTGCCGGACGCCGCCGTCGCGGCCAACCCGCAGCTGCGCGACAGAACGCCTCTGCAGATCTACGACGCCGTAGTGGCCGCCCTCACCCAGGACGGGATCGCGGTCATCCTCAACAACCATACGAACAGCTCCCGTTGGTGCTGTGGCATCGACGGCAACGAACGGTGGAACAGCGGTCAGTCCACCCAGCAGTGGGCCGACGACTGGGTCTTCATGGCCCGCCGTTACGCCACCGACTCCCGCGTCGTAGCAGCGGATCTGTACAACGAAGTACGCCGTGACGTACTGGACGACCCCAACTGGGGTATGGGAGACGGCCACGACTGGTACGCCGCGGCCCAACTCGCCGCGGATCGCATCCTCACCGAGGCCAACCCCGAACTCCTCATCGTCATCGAGGGCATCAACTGGACCGGCCTGCCCGTCGACGGACTGCCGCACGACCGCCCCACCCTCACGCCCGTGCGCACCCTGTCGCACACCCTCGTGAACACTCACAAGCTGGTCTACTCGGCCCACTTCTACGGCTACACCGGCCCCCGGCACAGTGGTGCCACCGGAATCGGCGAGACCCACGACCCCCGCTACCAGGACCTGACCCGCGACCAGCTGTCCCAAGTCCTCGCCGACCAGGCCTTCTTCGTCACCACAGAAGGACAGCACTACACCGCGCCCGTGTGGGTCAGCGAATTCGGCATCGGAGCCAATGAGACCGGCACCGCCGCCCGCACCTGGTTCGGCAACATCACCGACTACTTCGCCGACCATGACGCCGACTTCGCCTACTGGCCCCTGGTCGGCTGGGAGGGCCACGACGACTGGGCCCTGCTGCGCTACGACACCGCGGGGAAACGGTACGGCCTCCTCGACCAGGACGACTGGCGCGCCACCGCCTGGGATCACCTCATGTCGTCCGCGACCCGCACCGGGTACATCGCGCCGGTGCCCGTCTGGCGCATGCTCACCACCGACCACGGCGACAATGTGCGGTCCCTGCGGGTACTCGCCGGCGGCGACTGGGATCCGGGTGCCTACAAGGCCGCCTGCCCCGACGGCCTGCGGTTGATCGGCCTCAGCCACACCGGCGGCCGTGGCCTGTGCACCGACACGCCCGGCGGCGACCTGCGCGCCGCAGGCGACGAGCAGACCGTCGTCACCGACGAACGCTACGTCCCCCCAGGCGGCGACTGGGCCGGCGGCTACACCAAACTCCAGTGCCCCGCAGGGCAGTTCCTCATCGGCTACAGCCGCCGCGGTGACCAGGTGTCGGCGGCCCTGTGCGCGCCCGCACGCACCGCACCGGGCCTCACCGGACGGACCGTCTGGTTCGACCGGTCCGACAGCCGGCCCGCTGATGGCGTCGGCGGCGACTTCGCCGAGGGCCACTACAAAGGCCAATGCGCCGCCGACGAGTACGCCGCCGGTATCGCCTTCACCACCCGCCTGGGCAGCACGTCGGGCCCCGCGGCCCTGTTGTGCGGCCCGCTGCACCCCTGACCCGCGCTCACCGCGAGACGAACTCGCTCAGGGGTTGGCCGAAGGCACTGCGGAACACACTCATCCGCTGCGTGCGCGGAAACTCATGCGCTCGCGGCGCCCGCCGCGCCGGAACCAACTGGCCGCCGCCTCATGTGAGGATGCGGCCATGGCGTGGCTGAGGAAGTGGGGGAGACGGGCGGTCGGGCTCGTGGCCGTGGCGAGTGCGGCGGTGGCGCTGACCGACTGCAGAGCGGGCGCCTCCGACGACGGGGGCCCCGGGGACCGCGAGGCGAAGTACAAGCGCGTCATCGAGGACCCTCACCCGCGCCCCGCCGACGTCATCGAGGCGGCCGGCGCACCCACCGGCGTGGTCCGCGCGGACGACGGCTCGCTGCTCCTGACGTACGACGCCGGCAACGTCGAGGACGACGAGGGGCCGGCCGCCACCGCCTGGCGCATCGTCGGCCCCGACGGCCGTACGGTCGCCGAGCACGCGGAACACGCGGACGCGGAGGCGGTGCCGCCCGCGTTCAAGGGGGCGCGCGGCGGCTTCGTGCGGGTGCCGGGGGAGGGGGCCGAGAGAGCGTATGCTCTCGACGTACTAGGCAAGCGGCACAAGGTCATCATCACCGAGACCCCGCTGCGCACCCGCCCCGGCGACATCCTGCTCGCCGAACCGGAGCCGACGCTCATCTACCGTCCCGCCACCCGCACCGTGGCGCCCCCGGCCGGCGTGCCGGACGACGCCATCGGCCTCGCCGTCGACGAGCGGGGCACGGTCTGGAGCCTGGACCAGCCCCTGACCGATGACCCCAACCGCGTCGTATGGCAGCGCGACGGTCGCACCCTCGGCTCAACAGCCGTCCCGGAGCCGTACGCCGGGGGCGTCCTCGCCGCGCGGGGTGGCACCACGGCACTGTCCCTCACCCAGGGCGAGGGCGTGCGCGGCCTGTTGGTGACGACGGACGGCGGCGAGCACTGGCAGACGGTCCTCACCGGCGGCATCCCCTGGAGGGACCTGAAGCGTGGCCCGCAGTCGCTGGTCCTGGAACCGCTTGCGGACGGGCGGCTGCTCGTCGGCGAGGAAGGCGGCCGCTACTGGCTCGCCGACGACCGCGCCGACATCGCCTTCCACGAGCTGAAGACGCCGGCGACATTCACGTCGCTCACCGTCGACGGCACGACGCTCTACGGCATCGCGGATACGACGACGGCGACGTACGACCTGGTGCGGGGCGAAGGGCTGTGGATCTCTGGCGACGGCGGACGCGAGTGGCGGCGCTACGCCTGGTAGCGGCCGGCGAGGGCGTGGAACGCCTTCTTGGGTTCCCAGGGCATGTCCGGGTACGTACGCGCGTCCGCCGGGTAGCCGCTGTGCTCGTCGAGGATCTTGACGATGCCGTAGGAGGCGAGGTCGGGGTCCGGACCTGGCTGACGGTGGGGGGTGCCGTAGCCGGCGAAGCTGAACCAGAAGACGGAGTCGACGCCTTCGTCTTCGAAGACGGGCATGAGGTCGTCGAGATAGCGGACCTGCTCGCTCTCGTCACGCACCAGATCCGGCTTGGGGGTGACACCGTCCGGCTCCATGGCCACGTACCAGCCCGAGCCGCCGTAGTCGCCCGCCCCACGGAAGGTGCAGCAGCCGACTTCCATGATGGCGACCGGCTTGCCGTGGGTGAACTCCTTGCGCAGGTCGTCGCGGTATGTGGCGGCGTTGCGGAGGCCCCGGAAGGCATCCAGGCCGACGATGTCGAACGGGCTCCAGTCCACGCCGTCCAGGGGACACGAGGCGTAGCTGATCGGGCCGGCGAAGAGAGGACGGACGGTGCGGACGACGTCACCGAGGAAGGCGTTGACCTTGTCGGGGATGGGCCGGAGCGCGGCTTCGCGGTCCGGGCCGGCCAGGACCGGGATGCGCTCGTCGAAGGTGTCGCCGGGCAGGTACCCGCGGGCGAACAGGCTCAGTTCACAGCCGGTGACAAGGACGACGTCGGCGCCGTCGTGGCGCAGGTGTTCGGCTCGCTCGGCGCAGTCGGCGAAGTACGGCAGCATCTGTTCGTCGGTCATCTCGCAGGGGAACGGCGAGAACCAGACCTCCAGCCCGGCGGCAGCCGCATGCCGCGCGGTGGTCTCGATCCGGTCCGGGTCGCCGCCCGTGATGCGGATCGCGGTGCAGTGCAGATCTTCCGCGATGACCCGCATGTCCCGCGCGACGACGTCGGCGTCGAAGACGGGCCGGGAGGTATCGCCGTTGGGAAAGGTGCCGGTGTCGTAGTGGATGCCCTTGCCTCGCATGCCTCGCCCCTCGGAGAAGAATCCGCTTGCCGCTGACGTTGCGATCGTCAAGTCTCCAGCGGCGTCAGAGTCAAGGCGCAGCCTCAGTTGCTGCCACCACCCCTCCGTCGACTCTCGAAGACAACGGCACTCAGCAGCGTCCCGGTCCGATGGCTTTCGTTGGTCACCGTCGCAGCATGAGTGCCGTCCGCCCGGCCGGTCACGCCAGCGGGTCGAGGAAGGTCAGCACAGAGGCGTCCTCTTCGATCAGCGGGACGAGGGCGGCGTTGAGCGGGCCGCCGTACGGGGCTTTCAGGTGCGCCTGGAAGGCGTCCTCGTCGCGGTACACCTCGAAGATCCAGAAGGCGCGCGGTTCGGCTGCCTTGGTGTAGACGTCGAAGGCGATGTTGCCTTCTTCCTCGCGCACCTTCAGCGCGTAGTCCCCGATCAGGCGGGCGACCTCGTCCTGCGCTCCCTCGCGGGCGGTGAACTCGGCGAGCAGGGTTTTCGTCACGGTCTCGCGTCCTTAGTCAGTTGTGGGCGGCACTTGCGGGGCGTCAGTCGTGCGTGGACCGGCCGAAAGCGACACACCTGATCGCCGTCGTCGTCCACGCCGTCGAACGGAGGTGTCATCGTTGACATGTGTCATCGTTGACATCGAATGCCCGATCATGATGGAGACCCGGCCAACGCGTCAACGTTCCGGTCGGAACTGCCCGGCGCGGCCCACCCGAACCGTCAGGCACCACTGGCGGTCGTGAACTGCGCCAGCTGTTCCTGCCACGGCGGATTGGGGCCGGCGACCGAGCAGGTCAGGGCCGCGACCCGAGCGCCGAAGCGACAGGCTTCCGCGACATCGTCCAGACCGAGATCGGCCAGTCGGCCACCGAGGAGCCCGCGCCCGTTGAGGTGGTGCAGCAGGCCGGCGGTGAAGGAGTCGCCCGCGCCGACAGTGTCGACCACCTGTGTGGCCACCGCGGGCACCCGCAGCCGTTCGCCGTCGAGTGAGGCCAGGGCGCCATCGGCGCCCAGCGTGATCACGACGAGCCGTACCCCCGCGGCGTGCCAGATGTCGCACGCCTGCTCGGGCGGGGTGCCCGGCAGGAGGAGTTCCAGGTCGTCCTCGCTCAGGCGCAGGATGTCGGCGAGAGCGCACCAGTGCGTCAGCCGGGCGCGGTAGATCTCGGGGCTCACCAGCAACGGCCGGACGTTGGGATCGATGCTGATGGTGGCCCTCGGAGCCGCCGCCGCCAGGAACTCCTCCACCACCGTGCCGCCGGGCTCACGAACCAGCGCCAGGGACCCGGTGTGCACGCAGGCCGTCTCGGACAGATCCACCCCTGCCAGTTCGCCCGGAGTCCACTGCCAGTCGGCCGTGTTCTGCGCGTGGAACGAGAACGCGGCCTGCCCGGTGGCGTCCAGCTCCGCCACGGCGAGCGTGCTCGGCTCGGCGGCGGCGACTGCGTACGAGAGGTCGACACCCGACGCCTCCAGGTGGGCCCGGAACAGGCGGCCGAACACGTCACCGGACAGGCGTGCGAGGAAGCGGGCCGGCGTGCCGAGCCGGGCCAGGGCCACCGCCGTATTCGCAGGGCCGCCGCCGGGCAGCACACGCAGAGCGAGTTCGTTCGAGGCGTTCGTCGGCTCGGTGAAGGCGTCCGCGACGCACTCTCCCAGAACGGTGATCTGACGCGGGCTCATGAGGTGCTCTCTCTCAGAAGGGCTCGAAAGGGATCGGAGCGGATCGGAATCGGCGCGGCCTGGCAAGGGGGCAGCGCGGCGACGCAGGCAGTGACCGGCCGCGCGGTGACGACGGCTGCGGCGGCCGTTGCCGATTTGTGACGAGTGGAAGGCATTGACGTTGCCGGGATCCGGAGTCCATCATCCTGGCCAGGCAGTGTCAACGATGACATAAGTCAACGATGACACCTCGGGCACCTGCTCTGATCCCAAGCCCGTGCCGCCCGCTATCCCACAGGAGTCGATCATGTCTCGCACCACCCGCCTGTCCTCCTCCCTCCTCAGAGCCGCCGCGGTCACGGGCGTCGCGGCCCTCACCCTGACCGCCTGCGGTTCCGGCGCCGATTCGGGCTCATCGAGCTCGGGCTCGGGCGAGATCAAGGTCGGTCTGATCACCAAGACCGACACCAACCCGTTCTTCGTGAAGATGAAGGAGGGCGCGGAGAAGGCCGCCAAGGAGAACGGCGCCAAACTGTCCACCGCGGCAGGCAAGTTCGACGGGGACAACGCCGGGCAGGTCACGGCCATCGAGAACATGGTCGCCTCCGGGGTGAAGGGCATCCTGATCACCCCGAGCGACTCCAAGGCGATCGTGCCCGCGATCCAGAAGGCCCGTGCCAAGGGTGTTCTGGTCATCGCGCTGGACACCCCGACCGAGCCGGAGAGCGCGGTCGACGCCCTCTTCGCCACCGACAACCTCAAGGCCGGCCAGCTGATCGGCGAGTACGCCAAGGCCGCCATGAAGGGCAAGACGGCGAAGATAGCCGCCCTCGACCTGGCGCCGGGCGTCTCCGTCGGCGTCCAGCGGCACAACGGCTTCCTGAAGGGCTTCGGCGCCACCGACAAGGACGTCGTGTGCGCTCAGGACACCGGTGGCGACCAGGCGAAGGGCCAGACCGCCATGGAGAACTGTCTGCAGAAGTCGCCCGACATCAACGTCGTATACACCATCAACGAGCCGGCGGCCCTGGGCGCTTACACCGCGCTGAAGGCCAAGGGCCGGGAGAAGGACGTCCTGATCGTCTCCGTCGACGGCGGCTGCACCGGCACCCAGGCCGTCAAGGACGGCAAGATCGCCGCCACTTCGCAGCAGTACCCCCTGAAGATGGCCTCCCAGGGCGTCAAGGCCGTGGTGACGTACGCCAAGGACGGCAAGAAGGCGTCCGGTTACACCGACACCGGCGTCACGCTGATCACCGACAAGGCGCAGAGCGGGGTCACGTCGAAGGACACCGGCTACGGCCTGGAGAACTGCTGGGGCTGAGCCCCCCAGGACCGTACGACGACGTAATCCCCCGCAGCGGGCGGTCGGCCCACCTCCCTGACCGGGGACGACCGCCCTAATTGTCCCGGCGACGGGGGCTTGTGCCCTCGTCCTCCGACAAGGACATCTGTCTTCCGACAAGGATTTCGCATGACAGCCACGACAACGCCGTACTCGGAGCTCAAAGCACCGACCACGGCCCGCAGACTGCTCACGGCACCGACCACCGGACCCCTGGTCGCGCTCCTGCTGGCCTGCGTCTTCTTCTCCTTCTCCACCGACCAGTTCCTCACGGGCGGGAACTTCTCGCTGATCGTGCAGCAGGTCATGGTCGTGGGCACGCTCGCCATCGGGCAGACCCTGATCATCCTGACGGCGGGGATCGACCTGTCGTGCGGGGCGGTGATGGCGTTCGGCAGCATCGTGATCGCCAAGACGGCGGCCGACGGCTCCGTACCACCACTCGTCGCGATCGCGCTGGGCCTGGCCGTCTGCGGCGGTTTCGGGCTGCTCAACGGGCTGTTGGTGCAGAAGATCCCGCTGCCGCCGTTCATCGTGACCCTCGGCATGCTCAATGTGGCGTTCGCGCTGACCCACATCTACTCCGAGGAGCAGACGGTCACGAGCCTGCCCGGCTCGCTGACGGCCCTCGGGGAGACCTTCCCCATGGGCCACACGGACATCACCTACGGCTCCCTGGTCACCATCGCCCTGTTCCTCCTCCTCGCCTACTCGCTGAGCAGCACCGGCTGGGGCCGCCACGTCTACGCCCTGGGCAACAGCGCCGAGGCCGCCCGGCTGAACGGTATTCGTACCTCCCGCCTCACCATCGGCATCTACACCGTGGCCGGCCTGCTGTACGGCATCGCCGCCCTGCTGCTCATCTCCCGCACCGGAGTCGGCGATCCGCAGGCCGGGCAGACCGACAACCTCGACAGCATCACCGCCGTGGTCCTCGGCGGCACCAGCCTCTTCGGCGGCCGCGGCTCGGTCCTCGGCACCTTCATCGGCGTCCTCATCGTCGGCGTGTTCCGCAACGGCCTCCAACTGATGGGCGTCGCCTCCATCTACCAGACCCTGATCACCGGCGTTCTGGTGATTCTCGCGGTGACCGTCGACCAGATCTCCCGGAGGAAGGCCCGATGACCGCCACCACCGCCCCCACGCCCGTTCTGCAGGCCCGCGGCCTGGTCAAGCGGTACGGCCAGGTCACCGCCATCGACGGTGCCGACTTCGACCTGCTCCCCGGCGAGGTCCTCGCCGTCATCGGCGACAACGGCGCCGGCAAGACCAGCCTCATCAAGGCCCTCACCGGCGCGGTGGTCCCCGACGCGGGCGAGATACGGCTGAACGGCGAACCCATCACCTTCTCCGGTCCGCAGAGCGCCCGCGCCCACGGCATCGAGACGGTGTATCAGGACCTCGCCGTGGCCGCCTCGATGGACATCGCCTCGAACATGTTCCTCGGGCGGGAGCTGCGTCGCCCGGGTGTCCTCGGCAGCGTCTTCCGCATGCTGGACAAGAAGCGCATGCGCCAGGAGGCGGCCGAGCACATGGCCGACCTGAAGATCGGTCTGCGTTCGCTCACGCAGTCGGTGGAGACGCTCTCCGGCGGACAGCGGCAGGCCGTCGCGGTCGCCCGTTCCGTCGCCTGGGCCCGCAGCGTCGTCGTGATGGACGAACCCACCGCCGCTCTGGGCGTCAAGGAGTCCGGCCAGGTTCTCGACCTCATCCGCCGAGTCCGGGACAAGGGCATGCCGGTCGTTCTGATCAGCCACAACATGCCGCACGTCTTCGAGATCGCCGACCGGATCCACGTGCACCGCCTCGGTCGGCGCGCCGCCGTGATCAAGCCCTCCGACTACTCGATGGCCGAGGTCGTCGCCATCATGACCGGCGCTCTGACCGTCGACGAGGCCGGAGATACTGTCGTAGCGGATTCGGAGGCCGCGAAGGCCGCCGGAGTCCAGGCCACCTGACAGCACAACATCGCTCTCGCATGTCCGGCCGAGGCCGCGGCCGGAACCGAGAGCCCTTCAGGAGACGGTTTCCTCCATGGCAGCGAACCGCCGCCCCACCCTGGCCGACGTCGCCCGAGAAGTCGGCGTCAGCGCCAAGACGGTCTCCCGAGTCCTCAACGAGGACGGGCCCGCCTCCGCGCAGACCAGGGAACAGGTACTGGCCGCAGTGGCCAAGCTCGGCTTCCAGCCGAACCTCATGGCCCGCAACATCCGCGTAGGCGGCCCGGACACCACCATCGGCCTGGTCATTCCCGACCTCGCCAACCCCTTCTTCGGAGCCGTGGCCCGCGCCATCGAGGACACCGTCCGCGAACGCGGACTGACCCTGCTCATGGGTTCCTCGGCGGACGACCCCGACCGCGAACGTGCCCTGACGGACAAGTTCCTCGCTCGCCGGGTCAGCATCCTGATCGTCGTTCCGTCCGTCGGCGCCGACCACTCCCACCTCAAGTCCCACCGTGCGGCGGGACTTCCCGTGATCTTCCTCGACCGACCGGGAGTCGGCCTCGCCACGGACAGCATCGTCAGCTCCAACCGTTCCGGAGCCCACGACGGCGTCGCCCACCTCGTCGCCCACGGACACCGGCGTATCGGCTTCGTCGGAGACCTGCCCCCGAAGCTGTACACCCGGCGCGAACGTCTGGCCGGCTACCGCTCGGCGCTGCGGGAAGCCGAAATCCCCTACGACCGCTCGCTCGTCACCAATGCCCACGACCAGCGGGGCGCCGAGGCCGCGACCGCCCAACTCCTCGGCCTCGCCGATCCCCCCACCGCCCTGTTCGCCGGCAACAACATCATGGCGCTGGGCACAGTCGCCGAACTGGCGCGCAGCAAGCGCAAGGAAGTCGCCGTCGTCGCCTTCGACGATGTGTCGCTCGCCGAGGCCCTCGAGCCGGCTCTGACGGTCGTCGCCCAGGACGCGGAAGAACTCGGCAGAACCGCGGCGACCACCGCGCTGAATCGACTCGACGGCGACCGCACCCGCGCCCACACCATCACCGTCCCCACCCGACTGATCGTCCGAGGCTCGGGCGAGCAGCCCGCGCCCAAGCTGTAGGCACCCTGCCCCTGCGGGAATCCGGCCTTCTACGGCCAGGCCGAACGTGACCACCCCCGACCACTGGGCCTCACCGAGACGGTGAGTGCTCAGTTCGCAGGATTGAGTGGAAATTCCTGCCGGATGTAGGCGGCGAGATCGCGTGCGGCGTTCTCGATTTCCCTCTGGGACGCATCGAGTTGGTCCAGGTACCGGCTGATCGATTCGGTCCCGGTGCAGTGGGAGCGCAAACGACGCAGCGTCCTGAACGTAGCCGTCAGATCGTCCAGCTCCTCTTGCCGCCGGTCAGCCGCTGCGAAAAACTGGACCGTGAGCTGAGGGGCGTAGATGTCCAGGAACTGAAGAAACTTCCGCAGTTCTGGATGAGGAGGCCGGAGCCGACCCAGTGGAAGGCGCGGTGGTTGTGGCTGAAGGTGGGCCCATACCCGTTCAGCACCGCTGGCTTGAGATACCGAGCAGGAGACAACATAGTCCGCTGTCGCCCCTTGGGTGGGCATTCCGGCGTTGACCCATGAACGGACAGCTCGATTTGTGGCGCAAGCATGCCGATTCCAGTCAAGTAGTTGTTCATGCAGCTGACTCAATGCCGTACGAAAGTCGAATGGAAGTGCTGGCGTTTTGCGCATCTGCGCTTGCTGCACCATGACCGATACCACACTCACGGCCACGGCTGCGATCTCTGCGATCATTGAACTCCCTTGCACGCGTATTGCCACGTTACTAGCACTGCATGCCCATGCTCGACCAGCCGTACCGGTCGTCTGCTCAAAAGTTCGAATTTAACCTCCGCAACCGACGTGCTTCCGAATGCGTCGTAGGGAGAAATTCGACAGAGTACCGGGTAGCCCAAATGACACACCCACCTCAGCCGGACGAACCGACATCCCCTGCCCCAGCCCCTTCGCGGCAGCCTTCGGCTGGAACTCCGACTCCGGGCCAGGTTCCGATGCCCGGGTCATCCAGAAGGTTGCGCATGAGGCAGGCTCTGCGCGCGATCAACTGGGAAAAGATGGCTGCCATTACGGCGTCCGCAGCCGCGGCAATAGGTCTGATCTTCAGTGCTTGGACCACATACATCTCGCAAGAGGTAGCGCGAGATCAATTAACGCAGTCCGAGGAGCAGAAAACAGATGAGGAGCGTTCGCAAGCAGCTTTGGTGAACGCGTGGGATGAGCAGAAGAAAGAAGGAACACACACCCTCGTAATTGCCAATCGGTCACTGGATCCCATTAAAGATGCGGTATTGGGGCTCGTCCTGAGTGGTTATGTGGGAGACCTTGAAGATAATAGGAACGTCAAGGTGGCGACCCTCGGGACGGTAGATTCAATCCCGCCCTGCTCGAAAATCGAGGTAGAAATCAAGGATATATACGCGACGGATCGTGGGAAGAATCTCAAACTTGAATCAACTGTCATCCAGGACTATTTCCTCTCTTTTCGCGACGCCAATGCGAAGGAATGGGAGCGCCAGAAGGATGGAAGGGTGCATCAGGTGTCGCAAAGGGATTCGAATCTGACTCAAAATAGGTATCTCTCCGCCATGGAAACTGACGAATTCGACGGGCCTCATCAAGCGCAGATCGATCAAGCACTTGATGCTTATTTACCCCTTGACTGTAAAAATTCCTAGTGGAAGACCGTTGTGCATACTCGGCGTGGTTCGCGACGCAAGTTGTCATGCGGCGCTCGCCGGGCCGGCCGGTCCACGGAACGTGATGCGGTAGGCGCTCGGTGATGTGCCCAGGGCCGCGTGGAAGTGCTGCCGCAGATTCGCCGCCGTGCCCAGGCCGGTGCGTACGGCGACCTGGTCGACGGGCAGGTCCGTTTCCTCCAGCAACTCCCGTGCGAGTTCGACGCGTTGCCGGGTCAGCCAGCTCATCGGCGTCGTGCCGACCTCATCGCGGAAACGCCGATTGAAGTTCCGCACGCTCATCGCCTCCCTGGCCGCCATCTGCCCCAGCGTGATGGGCTCGTGCAGATGCCGGAGCGCCCATTCGCGGGCGGCCGAGGTAGTGGGTGCCGCGTGAGCAGGTACGGGGTGGCGAATGTACTGGGCCTGGCCCCCCTCACGGTACGGCGGCACGACCGTGCGGCGGGCGACGTCGCCGGCGACGGCCGTGCCGTGGTCGCTCCGGATCATGTGCAGGCACAGATCGATCCCGGAGGCGCAGCCCGCGGAGGTCAGCACGTTCCCCGCATCGGTATAAAGCACATCCGGGTCCACGTCGACCTGCGGGAACAGCCTGGAGAACAAGTCGGTGTAGCGCCAGTGGGTCGTTGCGGGATGCCCGTCCAGGATGCCGGCGGACGCGAGCACGAACGCGCCGGTGCAGATGGACGCCATCCGGGTGCCGGGGCGGATACGGGCGAACGCTTCGGCCAGCGGAGCAGCGAGGCCCGGTGCGTCCTGGACGTAGTCCTCGTAGGACGACAGGACGATCACCGTGTCCGCTTCCGCCAAGGCTTCCTGGCCGTGCGGGACACGCACGGTGAAGTCACCGTCCGTCCGTATGTCTCCGGCCCGCAAGGCGCAGGTGGCGACTTCGTACAGAGGCTCCCCGTCCACCGACCCGCCCGATCTGGCCTGCCCGAACAGCTGGTGCACGATGCCCAGCTCGATGGGGAGCAGGGCCTGACGGACGAAGAGGGCGATGCGATGCCGCCCGGGGTGGCAGAAAACAGGCATGGCCATATTCTTGCGCAGGTAGTCCATCTGGACTCTCGTGATGGGGAAGGTTCTCCCAGCAGGCTTGAGTCATGGCCCAGTTGACACACACCTCACCGAACACCGCTCCGCGCGCACCAGGACCGCGTTTTCACCGGGCCTGGGTGATCGCCATCGCCGCGGGCGCGGCCATCGTCACGGCCGGTGCCTTCACCACCGTCCCCGGCCTGCTCGTGGCTCCGCTGCACGAGAGCTACACCTGGGATCGTGGACAGATTGCCCTCGCGGCCTCGGTGAACATGGTGCTCTTCGGTCTCACGGCGCCCTTCGCGGCGGCCCTGATGGACCGGATCGGCATCCGCCGGGTTGTCGTGGGCGCGCTTCTGCTCGTCAGCGTGGGCGCCCTGCTCACCAGCGTCATGACCCGGCCTTGGCAACTGGTCGCGTACTGGGGCGTGCTGATCGGTCTCGGCAGCGGCTGCCTGACCATGACATTCGCCGCGAGCATCACCAGCAGCTGGTTCGACAAGCGCCGGGGGCTGGTCACCGGCGTACTCAGCTCATCCAGCCACTTGGGCCAGCTGCTCTTCCTGCCGGCCCTCGCCTGGGCTGTAGACCACTACGGCTGGCGGCCGCCGGTGGTGACACTCGCGTTCGTGGCCCTGACGGTGACCGCCCTGGTACTCCTGCTGCTCCGTGATCACCCGGCCGACGTGGGCGTGAAGCCCTATGGAGCAACAGAGTTCGTGTCCAAACCGGCATCGGCCTCCGGGGCGGCACGGCGCACGCTGGCCGTGCTCTTCAATGCCGCACGCACCGGCCCTCTCTGGCTCCTGGCCGGCATGTTCGTCATCTGCGGTGCCTCCACCAACGGCATCATGTGGAGCAACTGGGCCCCCGCCGCACACGACCACGGCATGCACGCCACGGCTGCGGCGTCGATGCTCTCCCTCATCGGGATCTTCTCCGCCCTGGGCGCGGTCCTCTCGGGCTGGCTCACCGACCGTTTCGATCCCCGCCGCCTGCTGACCATGTACTTCGCGGTCCGCGCGCTCACCCTGCTGCTCCTGCCGATGGTGCTCGCGTCCTCCGTCACCCTCTCCCTGATCGTTTTTGTGATCGTCTACGGTCTGGTCGACGTCGCCACCGTCCCGCCGGTCATCGCCCTGTGCGGTCGTGTCTACGGCGAGGACGGCCCCATCGTCTTCGGCTGGACGAACTCCGCGCACCAACTGGGCGCGGGTGCCTCGGCGTTCCTCGGAGCCACCGCACGTGACCTGTTCGGCACCTATGACGTGGTGTGGACCACGCTGAGCGCGGTGTGCCTCGTCGCCGCCCTGATGGCGCTGGTCGTACGCGCACCGAAGCACCCCCAGCACGCTCCGGCGTAGGAACCGAGCAGGTGTGCGCATGCGCGACGAATTCAGCTACGGGCCAGGGGGCGGCGTTCCCCCGGTGTCGGTGCCGCCGCATTCGTCAGGATCGCGCTCGCGACGACATCGAAGAGGTGATCGGCGCGTGGGGTGAGCGAGGGTTGATCGCCGATCCATGCGAGCGCCGCTATCAGCGCGAACAGATCGGTGCCATCGATGTCGGTCCGCGCTGTGCCCGCGGCCTGGGCACGGGCGAGGAGCCGCGCACCGGCCGCGCGCAAGGTGACGCACGAAGCGTGGAGCGCGGACTCGGTGTCCTCGATGGCCGCTGCCATCAGCACTGTCACGCCCCGATACTCGGTGGTCCACGCGACGCACTCGCGTAGCCACAGAACGAGAGCGTCTTCGGGTGAGCTCGACGTCTCGCGCTCGCCTGCCCTGGCCGTCAGCTCGTCGAAGCTCGTGCGGAGCAGGGCATCGAGCAGCGCCTCGCGCGTCGGGAAGTGACGCAGCAGCGTCGCGAGTCCGACGTCGGCTCTGCGCGCGATGTCGCGCAGAGATACGTCGACGCCTTGCTCGGTGATGGCAGTGCCCGCTACTGCGAGCAGGTGGTCGCGGTTCTTCCTGGCATCGGCCCGCATCGGTCCCTCTTGACTATCCGGATCAGTGGTCCATATATTTGGATCAGTGGTCCACTTATGTGGAGCGCTGATCCGAATAAGACTATCCCGCAGCGCGGGCAGGAGAAAATGATGCCGACACACACCATGAGGGCGATCCGGCTGCATGAGCACGGCGGCCCTGAGGTTCTGCGCTACGACGAGGTACCGGTTCCCGAGCCGAAGCCAGGTGAGGTGCTCGTCCGCGTTCACGCGGTCGGCGTCAATCCTCCGGACTGGTACCTGCGCGACGGGTACACCACCATGCCTGGGGAGACCGAATCGACGGTCAGCCTGCCGGTGATTCCGGGGACGGACGTGTCGGGCGTCGTCGAGGCCGTCGCCCCGGACGTAGAAGGCTTCGCCGTAGGCGATGAAGTCTTCGGCCTTCTGCGTTTTCCCAGCTTCCACGGCAGCGCCTACGCCGAGTACGTGGCCGCGCCTGCCTCGGACCTCGCACGCAAGCCGGCCGGCATCGACCATGTGCACGCCGCCGGGGCTCCCATGGCCGGGCTGACGGCGTGGCAGTTCCTGATCGAGGTCGGACACGACCACCCCTCGCCCTTCCAGGAGGCACGGCACCGCCCGACGGCACTCGACGCCGACACGACTGTGCTCATCAACGGCGCCGCGGGCGGCGTGGGGCACTTCGCGCTGCAACTGGCGAAAGGGAAGGGCGCACGTGTCATCACGGTGGCATCGGGCGCGCATGAACGGTTCCTGAGCGAGCTCGGCGCCGACGAGTTCATCGACTACACCAAGAGTCGTCCCGAGGAACTCGTGCACGACATCGACCTGGTTCTCGACACCGTCGGCGGCCCCCACAGCAGCCGCTTCCTGCACACGCTCAAGCGCGGCGGCGCCCTCTTCCCGGTGTTCCCCGGCGAATTCGACGACGATGAGACCGCGAAGCTGGGCGTCACGGTCTCGGTCGCACAGGTCCGCTCGAACGGCACGCAGCTCGCTGAACTGGGACGCCTGCTCGACGCGGGCACGGTCCGCGTCGCGATCGACAGCACGTTCGCGCTCGCGGACGCCCGGGCCGCGCACGAACGCGCCGCCCGAGGGCACATCCAAGGCAAGATCGTGCTCACGGTCGCGTAGAAACGAGCCGGTTCGTAGACCGCGCGGCGCTCGCCCTCGGAACATCGGCGCCATGTAGACGCCGATGGCTCGCGCGGTCGCCCACGGCCGAGCCGTCATAGGTCAGTTGACCGGCGCCGACATCGGCCGACGGGGGGCGGCGCCGAAACGACCGTGTGCGCCATGCCCCCGCAGACCGTGGTCCGCGGCGACAACCTCGCCCTCAGTCTGCGCATGCGGTATGCCAACCGTGCCCGCACAATGGCACAGGGAGCAGGACAGCGATCACAAGGAGACAAGTGAACGCTAAACGACCCCCGCCGTGGCTTCTCCCTCAGCATCAGGGTCTTCCGACAGAGCTGGCAGACCTCCTGGGCGATCTGATGGGGGAGGCGTGTGAGTGCGGTTTTCTGCGCCGGATCGTCGAAGGCACCCTGGCGCCTGTCGTCATTCTCGATGAGCAGCTGCGCTATCTCTACGTGAATCCCGCCTGGTCCCGGGTCAGTGGCGTGCCGGCCCCCGCGTTCCTGGGCCGGACGCCGGGCGAGGTGCTGCCGGATGTCCACGGCCCCGACGACGTTCTGCTCCAGGTGATGGAGGACGGGCAGCCCCGCGAAGTGACCGTCACCGGCACCACACGTGTCCCCTCACGCCTGGGCCGCAGGTTGTGGCGCGCGGTCTTTCACCGGTTGGAGGCGCAGGGCCGGGTCGTCGGTCTGTGCGGGATCGGCGTGGAGGTCAGCAATCTGCGCCGGTATCTGGACGATCTGGAGGACGCGCATCAGCGGCTCGCCCTGCTGGACACGGCGGCCACCCGGATCGGCACCACACTCGACATCGAGGCCACCTGCACTGAGCTGGCCGACTTCCTTGCGCCTTCCCTGGCCGATCTTGCCGCCGTCGGGATTGTCGAGGAGTGGTTCAACGGGACGCCCCCGCCTGCTCCCGGGATGCTGCGGCTGCGCAAGATGGCGCTCTCGGCACCGCAGGAGATGAAAGGGAAGTTGCGCGGGCTGGGCGGACCGGGAGAGTACCTGGACCTCCCGCGGGGCTCGGTCACGCGGCGCTGTATGGACAGCGGGCGGCCGTGGCTGGGCAACCTGGCCTCGGACGAGCTGTTCCAGAAGGTGACAGTGGACCCGGAGCGGGTCAGGGTCTTCCGTGCGGCCGGGGTCCATTCGCTTCTCCTCGTTCCGCTGCCCACGACGGTCGGCATCGTCATTCTGGGGCGGGCCGGAGCATCAGCGCCCTTCAGCGAGGATGACGTCCTGACAGCCCAGGGCTTGGCCGGGCGCGCCGCTGTCGCCATCGACAGCGCTCGCGCATACACCTACGAGCACACCATGGCGCTGGAACTGCAGCGCGCGCTGCTGTCCGAACCGGGCAGCCCGCACGCCGGTGTCGAATTGGCCACCCGCTATCTGCCCTCCGGCCGTAGCGCCCTGGTCGGCGGTGACTGGTACGACTCGATCGCCCTGCCAGGCGGCCGCACATTGCTGGTCATGGGAGACGTGATGGGCCACGGCTTCCAGGCCGCCGTGGCCATGAGTCAGTACCGCTCCCTGCTGCGCACCGTGGCTGCCTCCGGCATGCCGGTCGACGAGATCCTCGGCGAGGCCGACCGCCGGGTCGCGCACATCGGCCTCGACCGCGTCGCCACGTGTCTTCTCGTCCTCATGGATCCCCAGGCGGGCACGTGCACGGCGGCCAGCGCCGGGCACCTGCCGCCCGTCGTCGTCGGACCGGGGGGCACCCCTGAGGTGTTGTGGCTTCCGGCCGGTCCGCCCATCGGCACCGAGCTGGGAGACTACGAATCGATCACTGTAAGGATGGAGCCCGGCGCGGCGCTGCTGCTCTATACCGACGGTCTGGTGGAAGAGCGCGGCACGGACATCGACGTCTCGGTGCGCGCGTTCACCAAGCTGAGACTCTCGCCGGACGGCCCGCTGGAGGACATGCTCAACACGCTCCTGGCCCGGCTGACGAACGGGGTCCGTGAGGACGACGTCGCGCTTCTTGCCGCCCGTCAACTGCCGCACTGACAGACCGCCGTACGTCTCCACGAGTTGCTGGCGGCAGCGCGTCAGAAGCCCACGCAGTCGCCCAGACGGGCACTTGATGCGTCCGGTACCCACGACCGCGCGGGGCGCCGACCCGAAGACGGATGTCACTCGCCAACGCCCCGACGCGGAAGGCCAGTTGATTTGCCGTCGGGGCGGCATGGGCCGCCGAGTCGCCGTAGTGCTCCTGCACGCTCGGGCGGGGATCGCCGGTGATCAGGTGCTTATCGGCCCGCCCCGTGCAGCAGCGCGCTGTCGGGTCGCCAGCCCAGCTCGGGTGCGATCAAGTGCCGTACGTCGTGCAGGATCTGCTCGTAGTCGGCCCGGTGGAACTCGTACGGCAGCTCCAGGCGCAGCTCCGACACGGCCGAGACCACGGGATCCGCGGTCAGTTGCTCCAGGATCTGTTCCGCGGTCCCGGCCACGTCCGGGGCGAACAGGATCCGCTTTGGGCCTTGGGGTGCCAGGGTGCGCGCGTGCCGACTGGCCGCGTACTCCCGGTAGCGGGCACGCGTGGACGCGTCGGCGCTGTCGAAC
The DNA here is from genome assembly GCF_040660135.1 of Streptomyces sp. NPDC050997. Lineage (NCBI taxonomy): Bacteria > Bacillati > Actinomycetota > Actinomycetes > Kitasatosporales > Streptomycetaceae > Streptomyces > Streptomyces sp. NPDC050997. Next base: position 514,578 of record NZ_JBFAGK010000003.1, on the reverse strand, counting down.
GGCACGATCACCCGCCCCAGCGCCACCCGGGGCCGACGGTCCCCGGGGAGGGCGCGCCGGTACTCGGAGAGCAGGGCGAGCTGGGCCGTGGTGAAGTCGTCGGTGCCCTCGCCGGTGACGATGTTGCCGCTGAGCAGGTTCAGGCCGTGTTCGGCGGCCCAGCGGATCGAGCGCAGACTGCCTCCGCCGTACCAGACCCGGTCCACCAGGCCGGGGTTGTGCGGTTGCAGGCGTGGCCGCTGGGTGTTGCCCGGCGACTGGATGACCGTGTCGGGGCCGCCGAGGTAGTCGCCCCGCAGGTGGTCGATGACGCGGGCGATCCTGCCGTACGAGAGGTCGAAGCCGCGCCAGTCCCCGTCGTACACCAGGTCGCCGAGGAGCTCGGCGTGCGGCATGCCGGTGCTGAGGCCGACCTGGAGCCGGCCGCGGGACAGCACGTCGGCCAGCGCCAGGTCCTCGGCGAGGCGGAACGGGCTCTCGTACCCGATCGGGATGACAGCGGTCCCCAGTTCGACCCGCTCGGTGCGCTGGCCGGCCGCGGCGAGGAAGACCGCGGCCGAGCCGACGCCGTGTTCGAGATGGCGTTGCCGGATCCAGGCGCCGTCGAAGCCGAGCCGTTCGCCGTACTCGAACAGCTGCAGCGTTTCCTCCAGGCCGGTGTACGGGTCGTCGTCGGCGAAGTTGCCCGGGGTGAGAAAGGCCAGCGAGCTGATCGCGGGGATGCTCATGCGGTGTTCGTTCCTCCTTGTCGTGGTCGTCTCGGTGGCGGTGCGCCGCTCAGGAACCGCCTCGCTCGCGGGGGATCTTCTCCCCGGCCTCGACCGGCACGGGCAGCCGGTTCTCGGCCGGCGGCAGGGGGCAGGTGGCCAGATCGGTGTAGGCGCACGGCAGGTTCGCGGCCCGGTTGAAGTCCAGGACGACCGTGCCGTCGGCGGCGGGCGGGTCGAGGGCGAGGGCCCGGTTGGCCGCGTAGGTGGTGACCCCCGAGGTCACGTCGGTGAACAGCACCAGCAGACTGCCCGGGCGGCGTCCGGGGAACGCGGTGAGTGCCAGGGGGCGTCCGTCCAGCTCGAACTCGACCCGGCCCGGCGCGTCGTACACGTGCTCAAGGCCCTCGACCGCCGCACCCACGGTCGTCGGTCGCGGTTCGTCGAAGGCCGTGTAGCGGCCGGTCACCGCCCAGCGGGGGTGTGGCGGGTAGGCGGGCGTGCCGGTGAAGGCGGTGCGCAGTGGGGTGTCCGGGTGCCGGGGACGGACGATGTCGTGTCCGCCGCGCTTGGCCACCTCGATCACGGCGTCGCCCCAGACCGCGTTGACTCCACCGCGCTCCGGGAACACCCCGAAGCGGTGCTCGCCGTGGACGGGGGCGCCGTCGACGACCAGTTCCTCGCCGTCGTCGAGGACCACGACGACCCCGTCGGCGCCGGTCGACCAGGCGCCCGGAGCGTCCGGGAAGCGCTGCGGCTCGTCGCCGAGCCAGTGCAGGCCGGTGATGGCGAGGAACCCGTGGGGGTCGGCGAGTCGTGCCTCCTGAGCGGTGTGCCACTCCTGCCAGTCGCGGGTGAACGCGTGCAGGTCTGCGGTGGTGTCCTGGACGGTCATGCGTGCTCCTTCGCTTCCAACGGCTCGGATGCGGCCGTGGCGTAACGGCCGCCGGGGATCGTCGCGAGCATCTCGCGGGTGTACGCGTGGCGGGGTCGGGAGAAGAGCTTCTCGGCGGTCCGCACAATCAACTGCTGTGTCTGGTCGACCAGTTGCTTGCGCTTGGTTGCGTCGGTGGTCGCCGCCTGCTGGGCCAGCGGCGAGTCCAGCGGGCCGGCCGGCAGACGGTAGAAGTTGGCCGGCTTCGTGGAGAACGAGCTGCGCAGGATGTCCGGGTCGGCGCGGGTCACGTTGCCCCACGCGGCATCGACGTGCGTGTCGGCGCGCACGGGTGCGTGCGGACAATGGAGACGCGTGGATGGTGTTGCTCCCGAGGAAGAGCGACACGGTTCACGAGGGGGAGACGTGAAAAGAAAGAATTCTGCCGCGGACGTCAAAACCGGCGGTGAACGTCCTCAGACAGCCGACGGGACGCAGTCAGCCATGACACAGGCAGCTGCTGGTGCGCCGCAGGTCGATGTGGCGTCGGCGGGAGAATCGGGAGAGAGCCGCCGCGATGGAGGGAGTCGAGACGCTGCTGTGCCGCACGCTCATTCCTCCGTGTCCCAGGCCCCTGCCACGGGGCCACGCGCTTGCCAGGTCGGCGACCCGGCCGGGCTTTCACCTGGAGCACCCCACCGCGTCGGAGGGTTGCCGGTCAGCGAGCCAGGGCTTGACGCTGACACTCAATGCCATTTGAAACTTTAGCTATCGCCGCCGTAATCCGTCAACGGTGGGAGGTGAGAGGTGAGTCGGACAATACGCGGCGGCGAATCGCAGGTGCCGGACGATGCCGCGGATTTCCCGGTGCCACGCCGATTGAGGCGGCAGGGGACTGTCAGTGGCCGGTGGCAGGATCACCGGCATGGTCTTTTTACGTACGACTCCGCCGCGGCCTGTAGATGTGACCGCGGTCGTTCCTGAGCTGGCTTCGTTGGCGCGTCCTGCGATTCGGCTGCATCCCCGCCCGGGGTCGCCTTCGGTCAGGGAGAGCTCGGTCGGGGGGCCGTTGCTGTGGCCGGCCGAGGAGCCGTGGCCGCACTGTGAAAGCTCGCACCGGCACTTTGACAGTTGGTTCCGCCAGTCGCCGGCCATAGTGCGCCTTGAGAGACGCATGCGGGCCCGGTGGCACCCTGATTCCGGTGCTTTCGAGCCAACGCCCGAGGAGGAGGCTCTCAAGGAACGGAGCGCCGCGAGACTCGCGGAGCGACTCGCTGTCAGCCCTCCGCCCGCGGAGTGCCCCGTCCCCATGTTGCCCGTGGCCCAGCTGTATCTGCGCGACATATCCCTGTTGCGGCCGCCCGGCCAGGCCGATCTGCTCCAGATTCTCTGGTGCCCCTACGACCACCATCCGGACAACAAGCCGTCGACCGCGCTGTTCTGGCGGTCCGCCGCCGCGGTCGTCGACATCCTCGCCACACCGCCGGAACCGTACGAGGCGAACTATCCGGGCTATGTGCCCGAGCCGTGCGTGCTGGCACCAGAAGCGATCACCGAGTACCCCGACAGCCTCGATCTGAGCCCGGAGATGCGCCTGATGGTGGAGGACCGGAGCAGATGGCAGGCAGCCGGCGTGGGCGTGGACAGCGCCTACGCGGACCATCCGCGGGACTTCTATGACTGTGAGCTGGCTGACGCCCCCGGCTGGAAGGTCGGCGGCTGGCCCCCGTGGGGCCGCACCGACCCGTACCGCCGATACTGCACTGTCTGCGATGTGCAGATGGTCCCGCTGCTGACCATCGCTTCCTTCGAATGGGACGGTGGTGGAGGAAGCAGCTGGACGCCGTGTGAAGACCAGGCCGCCGCCAACGCCGCCCATTGCGCTGCCCAATACCCCTCGCAGCCGACTGCGGTCGAAGTGGGCAGCACCGACAGCATGCAGCTCTACGTCTGCCCGACCTCCCCCGAGCATCCGCACACCGACCTGATCCAATGAGCCATCGGGCCTGTCACACACCATCCGTAGCCGGTGACATGAATGCTGCCGCATGAGGGTGTGTGACAGGCTGCAGCTGCACGATGCTGGTCGTGGGTGCTGATCGGTCGAAGCGTCTGGTCCCTGATGAACTCCGTGAATTGGTCGTACCGTTGCTGCCGTCGTTCGCTGCTCGTCCGCAAGGTGGTGGGACCGCACCGTGCGACGAGCGGGCCGTGTTCACGGCGGTGGTGTATGTACCTGACAGCCAGGTGTTCAAGCCGCTGATCCTGGCGATACCTGCCATCCGTTGCGTCAGAACGCATACGTGGCAGTCGGGCCCGCGCAGCCTCACATCCGGGATCTCAGTACGTCGACCTCACAGCCCGGCGCGAACGGGTCGAAGCCGTGCTCGATCAGCCAGCGAACTATCAGCAGGCTTCGCAACGACCACCACGCGTGGATCACGTCGAGGTCGATGTCGGTGCCATAGCCGGCGACGACATCGTCGAGGTGCTCCTCGTGTCCGAGCGTGAAGGTGGCGAGGTCGTACAAGGCATCACCCTGGCCCGCCTCGGACCAGTCGATGATGCCGGTGACCTCGTCGCCGTCGACGAAGACATGCGCGATCTGCAGGTCGCCGTGTGTGAACGCCGGAGTCCACGGCCGGAGCGCGGCCTCGGCGACCTGGCGGTTGCGGGTGACCAGGTCAGCTGGCAGGAGGCCGTTCGTCACGAGCAACTCGCACTCGTCGTCGAGTTCCGCCGCCAGCGCAACGGTGCTCCGGCCGGCCTGGCCGGTCCGGGGCGGCAGGGGCGCGTCGTGCAGCTTCCGGATGGCGGCGCCCGCCGCGGACCACGCCGCCGGCGACCCGGTCGACGGCCCGCCGAGGCGCCCAAGCGTCGTCCCCGGGAGTGCGGCGATCGCGAGCACGGGCGGCTTGCACCACAGGACCTTCGGGGTCGGGACCGGCGCGAGGGACATCGCTTCGACCTCGACGTCGATGCGCGCCTGATCGGCGTCCACCTTCAGGAACACGTCGCCGATGCGCAGGGTCGCGCGCTCGGAATGGGCGACGACGACTTCGACCTCATCCATGGGCGACCAGTATCCCGGGGACGATCGCCGACGTCGCCAGGTTTATCGCGTGCGATTACGCGGCTGACCGCGTCCCGATACCCGGCGGCCTCGTGCGCGACACCGACCTCTGGCCAGGTCAACTCCACCACTCTTGTCAGCAGTCCTAAGGGTCGTCCTTGGCTGTACCTGCCGCAGAGCCCAGGCGGCTTCGAGGGTTCGCCCGCCGTTGCCGGTGACGTTTCTGGGCACTCTCGCGAGCCGTGCTGTCGGAGGCGGCTTGTACCCTGCACTCATTCGACGATCGGACGATCGGACGATCACGGGTACGGGTACGGGTACGGGCATGCGCGCACGGGGCGGGCGTCCAGGGGCGGGAGCGCGGGGATTTCGATGAGTGACGCACATCCGATACGAAGCCATAGACCGGGCCTCTCGGTCGGCGCGCGCATCATCGCGGTGGTCGTCCTCGCCGCGATCGGGGCCGTCGGCGCCTGGCTCCAGCACGACGCTCCCGGCCGGAGTGCGGAGCCGCGTACGGAGTTCACCGCGAACAACCCGCCCGCCGGTCTGCCCACCGCGCTCACCACCGGCCAGCACCTCCACTGGTCCCGCTGCACCTCGCCGCCCACCGCGCGCACGGGCTACGACTGCGCCGCCATGAAGGCCCCCCTCGACTACCGGAAACCAGACGGCAGGACGATCGACGTCGCCCTGATCCGCCGCAAGGCCACCGGCCCGAACGCCCGGCGCATCGGCTCGCTCGTCCTCAACTTCGGCGGCCCCGGCGTGTCCGGCGTGAGCGGACTGCCCGAACTCCTCAACCAGTACAAGCCGCTCCTCGACCGCTACGACCTGGTCTCCTTCGACCCGCGCGGCGTTGGCGCGACCATCCCCGTGCGCTGCGGGAAGACCGCGGACGACACCAGCTACGACGGGGTCGACGCCTGCGCCGAGCACTCCGGGGCGCTCCTCCCGTACATCGGCACCTCGCACACCGCGCGCGACCTCGACCTGATGCGCTACCTCCTCGGCGACGAGCGGCTGCACTACTTCGGCGTCTCGTACGGAACGGCGCTCGGCGCGGTCTACGCCCACCTGTACCCGTCGCACGTCGGACGGCTCGTCCTCGAAGCATCCGTCGATCCGACCGAGGACCTCGACGAGGAGCAGGTGTCGCAGGTCAAGGCGGTCCAGGCGGCGTTCGACCGGTTCGCTGCGCACTGCGCGGCCCGTATCCGCCACTGCCCGACCGGCGACGGGCCCGAGGAGGCCGCGCGACGCATGGCGCGCCTGGCCGACCGCCTGGAGAAGAAGCCCGCCCCGGCCGGCGGCGGAAGGAACCTCGACGCCGACGACCTCGCGTACGCCGTCAGCGACCATCTCGACCTCGGCACAGACGGCTGGTCGCCGCTCGCCAAGGCCCTCACCGCGCTGATCGACCACAACGACGGCCGTCCGCTGAGCAAGGGCGCGGACGACATCGGTTCCGCCGACCGCGCGGCGACCCCGCGCGACAGCAGCCGCGCCGCCCAGACCGCGATCACCTGCGCGGACTCCAGCCTGCGCCCCGGCTTCGAACGCCTCGACAGAGACGCGGCCCGCATCAAAGCCGCCTCACCCGTCTTCGGCGCGGCCTGGTCCACCGGCGTCTACCTCTGTTACGACTGGCCGTTCGACGGCGAGCGCGCCACGCCCCAGGTGAACGCCGACGGCGCGGCCCCCGTCCTAGTGGTCGGCGGCACCGGCGACCCAATTACCCCATACCCCGGCGCCCGCCACATGGCCCGCGCCCTGGGCGACGGTGTCGGCGTGCTCCTGACGGCCGAGGAGGAGGGCCACGGCACATACCCGCAGAACCGCTGCGTCACGAAGACGGTCGACCAATACCTCCGCACGGGCCGCACCCCGGCCCCGGGGACGGTGTGCCGGGGCAGCATGTCCTGAGGCCCGTACGGATCCGCATACGCCGTCCTCGCCGCGCTGCACCGCCGCAACCACGATCCCGTTGTCATCGTGCGGATCGAGGACGGGCGCCCGCTCGGAATGGTCGGACTCTGGCTGAAGGACCGGGGCGAGGGACGGGCATCGCTGGGGCACTGGCTGGCCGGGGCGGCTCGTGGCCAAGGGGCTGCGGCGGAGGCCCTCTCGGCGGTTGTCCGTTGGGCCTTCGATGACCTGCAGATTCCCCGTCTTCAGCTGTATGTCGAGCCGTGGAATACGGCCTCTGTGCGAACGGCTGAGCGCGTCGGCTTCCAGTGTGAGGGCCTGCTCCGCAGGTGGCAGTAGGTGGGCGAGGAGCGCCGGGACATGTTCATGTATTCGTTGCTGGGCCCCTCGGGTAACTGGCGCATGGCGGATACACGAAGCCGTCGTTGCAATGCCCGGCAATCAACTCCCGCTTGTTGAGCGGGAATTGGGGCGTGGATAGCGTCCCTGGCGGCGCGTATGCGAGGACGCGGGTTCAGTCCTTGCCCGAAAGCTGGGCACCGTCCCAGGCGGACTGTTCGTTCAGCCACTCAGCCCGGTGCTGCCGCCGGGGACTCCGCGTGTCGAAAACCCGGCAGGATCAGGCACAGCACGGCCGCGACGGCGGTCGTGGCGGCGAAGGCGGCCACCGCCCAGGCGCCGGACACGTGCTGGACGATCAGGCCGGCGATCAGTGGCGCCAGCGTCGCCAGCGCGGTGGCCGCCATCATCACGGTGCTGATGACTCGGCCGCGCATCTCCTCCGGCGCGCTGCGGAGCACCACGGCGACCAGTGCGCCGTTCGCGGCCGGGGCGAGCAGCAGCGCCAGGGCGACCGGCGCCGCCACCAGCGGTGACGGGACGAGCAAGGCCGCGGCGCCGAACAGCAGGGCCCCGGCCAGAGTGATCGTGGTGGCCAAGGTTGCCAGGCGCATGCGCCCTTGCAACCGGGGTGCGACCACGGCGCCGAGCAGCCCGCCGGCCGCGATGGCTGCCTGCACCAGGCCGATCACCGCGGTGGAGGTACCGTGCTGTTCCATCGCGAGGATGATGCTGAAGATCACGCCGCTGAAGGCGAAGTTCAACAGGGGTGTCTGGATCACCGCCGCGCGCAGAATCGGAACCTGCCAGACGAGCCGCAGGCCATCGGTCACCTCACGCCACAACGCCTTGCGCCCGGCCGCGTTCTCGGGGCGGAACCGCCCGCGGATCCGGCTCACCATGCCGAACGAGACCACGAAGGAGACGGCGTCGGCCAGGAACGGGACGGCCCGGCCCACCCCGAACAGCACCCCGCCGAGCGCCGGGCCGGCCAGGCCGGCACCGTACGTCCGGGCTTCGGTGGCGGCCCACGCCTGCTCGAGCTGCCCGTCCGGCACGATTCCCGGCAGCGCGGCGGCGGCGGACGGGTCGAAGATGGCACCGGCGGCCCCCTCGACCAGGCTCACGGCCAGGACCACCGGCCAGGACGCGAGATCCAGCACGATCAGGATGCCGAGCAGAGCCAGCAGCACGGCGCGCATGATGTCGCAGATGATCATCGTCAGCCGCCAGTCGAACCGGTCCGACAGCGCACCGGCGGGCAGTTGCAGGCAGAGCAGGGTGATTGCCCGCACCGTACCCACCACCCCGGCGAGCACCGCCGAGTGGGTCAGGGCCAGGATGAGCAGCGGGTAGGCGATCCCGCTGATCTGCGTGCCGGTATCGGACAGCAGCTGGCCGATCCACAGCTTCCGGAAGCCCTTGTTGCGCCGGAGCGGAACCTGCCGTGGCACTTCGGTGGCTATCTCAATTCCGCCGGCGTCGCTCACCTTCAGGACGATACGCGCCGAGGTCGTCACCTGGGCTCAGGAGAACTGCTTCGGCGGGCGTGCTCTACCGGTTGCTCACGGGTGGGCTCGACGAGGTCTGGAGCCGTCCGGAGTCGGTGCCGCAGTCCATTGTCGTCGGAATCGGAAGAGGCCGAGCCGCATGATCGAGATCGTCGAGCGGGACCGTTGCATCGGATGCGACATGTGCGTCGACGTGTGCCCGACGAGCGTGTTCGACCGGGGGCCCGACGGCGTCCCGGTGATCGCGCGACAGGACAGCGGCCAGACCTGCTTCCAGTGCGAGGCGTACTGCCCGACCGACGCGCTGTTGGTCGCACCGCTCGTGACCGCGGTCGCTTCCGGCTCGCGCTGTCATGATGTGCGGGAGCTCGAGGAGTCCGGTCTGCTCGGCGGGTATGGCCGCCAACTGGGCTGGGGCAGAAGGGCGTTGGGCGCCCGTACCGCGGTAGGGGCCGAGTACCCCGGTTGAGCCATGAGCGTGTCAGGGGTTCACCCAGGCGTCCGGGGCGTTGGTCAACGCGGATACAGCGGCGGGCAGTTGGGCGGATGCGACGTCGGCGAGCGACACGCCTTCGAGGATCTCGCGCACGTTGGACCGCAGCGCGATCCACAGGGGGAGCAGCGACTCGGCGGGGCCGGTGTAGGACAGCTCAGGGGGGCGGACCCCGCACACCGAGACCAGCGGTCCCTCCACTGTGCGTATGACATCGGCGATGCTGATGGACTCGGCGGGCCTGGCCAGTCGGTAGCCGCCGTTGCCGCCGCGCTGGCTGAGGACAAGACCACCGCGGCGCATGTCGTTCAGGATGCTTTCGAGGAACTTGTGGGGGATGACCTGGGCGTCGGCGATGGCCTCCGCCTTCAGTGGCCCGGCGTCCCGTGACGCGGCGAGCTGCAGCGCGGCACGTACCGCGTAGTCCGCCCTGGCTGAAATCCGCATGTGCGCATTATCCCGTCGTGCTCTGGTCGAGTGTCCCCTGTCCCCTGTCCCCTGTCCGGAGGCCAAGGCGCTGAGGCCGCGGCGGGCGCGGCGGGCGCCTGGTGAGGGTGCCGTCGCCCTCGATGAAGTGGCTGAAAGTGCCGTCACCGCCGGCGGAGACGATACTCACCGACCGCGCCTGCCGGGGCGCTGGCGCTCATGTTCGCGGTGAGCGCTCATCACGCCGAGCCGGCTGGGAGATACCGGGGCCTCATTCATTCCGTAGCGTGCGCGGCCCGTGGCTGATCCGGCGTTCCAGGCCTCTCGGTCAGACAGGCAGGACGAATGGAGGGTGCGCACCGTTGAGGAAGTAGTCCCCGACGTCGCGGAGTCGGTGGGCGACGGGCTCGTGCAAGGTGTGGGTCCGCGCATTGCGCCAGAAGCGGTCGAAGCCCAGCCGCGAGGACGCGGCGCGGGCGCCGAGGATGTCGAGGGCGCGGGTGGTGGATTCCTGCGCCGCCCTGGAGGCGGCGGCTTCGGCCATGGCCACGAGGACCGAGATGTCCGCGTACTCGTCGTAGCTGAGGCCTTCGCCGCGTGCCAGCCCGCCGTGCACGGCTTCCAGCGCTTGATCGGTGAGTGCGGAGGCGGAGCGGGCGAGGACGGTGAGTTCTCCGTAGGCGGTCAGCACATGCGGGTCCTGGCGAGAGCCGACCGGCCAGGCGGGATGCCAGGGTGACTGGCCCGCCCTGCTGTACTCACGCGCTTCCGCGAGCACTCCGTCGGTCATGCCGAGAAGGAGCTGGACGGAGAGGAGGCGCCCGACCGGCGATGCCAGAGCGGCCAGGGGCGACAGGACGTCCTCGTCCGCGGACAGTGAGCAGAGCACGTCCTCGGCGGCGACCGGTACGGCGTCGAACTCCACGCTGCCGCCCGCCGCGAGCCGCTGGCCGAAGGTGTCGGCATCGCCCTCGACCCGCACCCCGTGACGGGCGGGATCGACGACGACGGCGACCGGCTCACCGGTGTCGGCCCGCTCGGCCCGCACGGCGAGGCGGTCGGCGACCAGGACCCCCGTGGCGTAGCTCTGCCGGCCGTCGAGCACATAGCCACCGGCTTTCCTGGCCAGCGTCAGAGGCATTTCCTGGCGGGCGAAACCACCACCCCAGCACCACTGCTCCGCCGCGGACTGCCGCTCGACCTGAGCGGCTGGAGCGGGCTCGGCGAAGAAGGCGGCGCTCCACGACAGGAAGTAGTGACAGCCGAGCAGTTGACCGATCGCGCCGTCGGCGGCGGCGATCTCCCGGACGACGGCGTAGGCCGTGAGCCAGTCCTCACCGCCTCCCCCGAGCTCGGCCGGTATGAGGAGCGTCAGCAGTCCCGCTTCACGCAGTCCGGACACCTCGTCGAACGGGGTCTTGCCTGCCTGCTCCCTGGCCACCGCGTCCGTCGCGAGGTCGTCCGCGGTCTCGCGGGCCACGCGCAGCCAGTGCGCACGGCCGGGCCCGGTCCGGTCGGATTCCGAGGCGGATTCGGACGGCGCAGTGGCCACGCCCATGGCGGTGGTCTCCTCAAAATCGATGGCAGGGTGCGGTGTTGGGGCTCTGCTGCTGGTCGGGCACGTACTTGTAGCCCACCCGCCGTACGGTGACGATGCTGTGCCGGTGAGCCGTGCCCAGCTTGCGGCGCAGCCGCGCGATGTGGACATCCACGGTGCGGCCGTCGCCGATGTGGTCGTAGCCCCAGATGCCGGCCATCAACTGGTCGCGCGAGTGGACCTGGTGGGGATGGAGCACGAGATGCGCCAGCAGCCCGAACTCCAGGTAGGTGAGGTCGAGTTCGCGTCCGTCCAGTTCTGCGACATGCCGCACGGCATCGATGCGGACGCCCATGCCTCCCGTCTGCCGCACGGGAGGTGAGTCCGTGTAGGCAACCGGTCGGATCTCCGGTCGCGGCACGTCCTTGGCGAAGAGCTGCGCGGGATCGGTGCCCTCGGGAACGAGCACGAGGTAGCCGACGAGGGGTGCGGAACCGTGTTCCTCGGTGCGGCTCTGCGCGGTGTCGCCCACGAGGCGGAGATGGCGCATGTCGGGGAGCATGGGATCCGCTGGGGTGGCCTGGGCCGGAAGTACCGTGGTCATGGCGGTCGTCCTTCAGAAGTACGTCGGGTGATCAGGCGCGGTGGATGGTTCGCCTGATCACCTGGGACCTGATCACCTGGGATGAGAGAGAAGGAGCGGAGCGGCACGCGCACCGTGTGAGCGGCGTGCCCTACGCGCGACAGCAGGCGGCGCTGACGACGTGACCAAAGTCGACATGCCGACGACGAACGAGTCGTTGCTGCGTGTGGGACATGTGAACCATCCTGCGCACCCGCTGGGCGGGCCGTCAATGCTTTCCTAGTAAATCGATAGGAAATGTAGGGAACGCAACACCGCGGGCGGGCTCACCGGTCGCCGTCGACCACCTGCCTACGAGCTACTCAAGGCCGGTCCGGCATCCACGTCGCGGTTGACGGGAAGCGAAAACTATTGCTCAATCAATCACATGAACGCGGATCAGCACCTGGTCACCCGTGACCACATCGACTTCGGTCGGGTGTGGTCCGCCGCGTGTTGCGCATGTTGCGCTTGATGCGGCAGCGGGCCGTCTGACCCGCCCGCCCTCCCCACCTCGACGACCCCGTCGGGTGCCGAGCGCCTCCCCCTGACACGCGCTGCCGCTGCCGCCGCCCCGACCTCGCCCGAGGCCTGTGCCCCGGCGTCGTCACACTTGCTCACCACCTGGTCGCCAGCACCCTGAAGCGCCGTCACACCCGGCCGCGTTCAGCGCTGCTCAGCTGTGCCCCCGTGCTGCCCACGGCACGGACCCAGAGGACTTGAGGAAAGGCCATCTCCCATGCCAGTGGAGTTCCTTGGTATCGCCGCCACCCACGACGGCTCCGAAACGACTCCGCGCTCCGGCGCCGCCTTCGACAAGGAGTACACGCTCCGGCTCGCCCGCGCGCATGAGGACCACGGCTGGGACCGGGTGCTGTTCGCCTACGGTTCCGGATCGCCGGATCCCGCGCCGGCCGCCGCGTACATCGCGAGCAGGCTGGAGCACCTCCAGATCCTGCTCGCCCACCGGCCCAACGTCTCGTACCCGACCTTCGCCGCCAAGACCTTCGCGACCCTCGACCAGATCAGCGAGGGCCGGCTGGCAGTGCACTTCATCACCGGCGGCAACGACCGGGAGCAGGGCCGCGAGGGCGACACCCTCACCAAGGACGAGCGCTACACCCGCACCCGCGAGTACATCCGGATCGTCAAGAAGATCTGGACCAGCCACGAGCCCTTCGACCACGAGGGCGAGCACTACCGCTTCCACGACTTCGTCAGCGACGTCTTCCCCGTCCAGCAGCCGCGCCCCAACGTGTCGTTCGGCGGGTCGTCGCCCGCCGCGTACGCCGCAGGGGGCGCCGAGGCAGACATCTACTGCCTGTGGGGCGAGCCCCTTGAGAGGACCGCCGAACAGATTGAGGCCGTGAAGGCCGCCGCGAAGGCCGCGGGCCGCACCGACGTTCCCCGCATCCAGGCGGCGTTCCGCCCGATCATCGCCCCGACCGAGGAACTGGCCTGGGAGAAGGCCCATCGCACGGTCGGCGCCATCAAGGCCCGCAAGGAGAAGGGCGAGGCGATCACCAAACGCCACAACGGGCATGCTCAGCCGCAGAACAGCGGCTCGCAGCGGCTGATCGCCATCGCCGAGGCGGGGGAGCGCTATGACCGCGCCCTGTGGACCCCGACAGCCGCCGCCACCGGGGGCGCGGGCAACTCCAACGCCCTGGTCGGAACCCCTGAGACGGTCGCCCAGGCCCTCCTTGACTACTACGACCTCGGCGTCGACATCCTCTCCGCCCGCGGCTACGACCTGCTGGGCGACGCGATCGACTTCGGCAGGCACGTGATCCCGATCGTCCGCGAGGAGGTCGCCAAGCGCGACGCCGAGCGGGCGGTGCGCGGCACGCACAACCTCGCCGCGGTGCCTGGATGACATCCGTCGCACAACCACCACCCACGCGGTCGCGCCGGCGGTCATCCACGTGACCGTGTCCGACCCGAGGGTGCGGGTCGGACAGGCTGCCCGCCGGCCAGGTCAAAGGCCCTCGCCGCGTTCCAGATACGGAGACCTCGCACCGACATGTCCACCAGCGTCCACCCCGTCCCGTCCCCGAGACTGACGGAACCACACATCCTCGACAACTCCGCCTGGGCCGCGCTGACGGGCCCGCACGCCCATCTCGCCGAGCGCGTCGGCCGCGCCGCCCGCTACCCGACGGACGTCTCCCCGTTCACCCTCCGCGGGTGCGCTGCCACCGTCCAGGTGCGGCGACAACTGTCCTGCCAGCGCGCCGACCAGTGCGAAGCGGGCCCCCCGACGCGCGGCGCGAACAGCCGCGGTCAGCTGTTCGCCGCCGACGGTGTCCAGCAGCACGTCGATGCCGTCCGGCGCCGCCGCGGCCAACTGCTCGTCGATCGGCCGGGGCCCCGGCACCACGACCGCGTCGTAGCCCAGTTCGGACCGGAGCCGCGCGGCCTTGTCCGGTGACCGGGTGCTGCCGATCACCCTCGCGGCGCCCAGGAGGCGTGCGACGGGGCCTGCCAGAGTTCCCAGGGCTCCCGCCGCGCCCGTGACGAACACGGTGTGGGCGGGGCGGACTTCGGCGAGTCGGGTCAGTGCTCCGTAGGCGGCCGACCCGGACGACAGGTGGGCCACCGGATCGGGCAGGACATCGCCCAGGGGAGCGCGGTCGGCTGCCGCCACGAGCGCGTGCTCACGCCACCCGAGCAGGTGTGCGACCGTGTCCCCGGGACGCAACGGACCGCCGGGCGCGGCCGCGACGACCTCACCGACAGCGGGACCGAACAACGCGTCGCCGACGTGGATACGGGGCAGCGGTACGCCGTGGGCCTGCCCGCCGATCAGCGTGCGCGGGAGCGGCCTGCGCGGCTCCCCCGGCGAGGACCGGCCGGTGGAGTTCGGCTACGACGATCTGCGGGCCTGCCGGCCGTCACCCGCACCGCCTTCGTCGAGTGCGCCGGAAACGGCCGCTCCTACTACACGACCCAGCAGGGCGAGACGGTCACCGGCACCGCCTGGACCTTGGGAGCGATCGGCGTCGCCCGCTGGCGCGGGGTGCGCCTGTCCGACGTGCTGCGCAGGGCCGGGCTGTCCCCGTACGCCGTGGACGTGCAGCCGCGCGGACTGGACGCCGAGTACGTCAGCGGCGGGAGAGTCTGGGCCGGGTGCGCCGTCCGCTGCCGCTGGCCAAGGCGCTGGACGACGTACTGCTCGCGTACGAGATGAACGGTGAGCGGCTTCCGTACGACCACGGGTATCCGGTACGGGTGGTGGTGCCGTCCTGGGTGGGGATCGCGTCGATCAAGTGGGTCGGCGACATCGAGGTGTCCGCGCAGCCGCTCTACTCGCCGTGGAACACGACCTTCTACCGGCTGTTCGGTCCCTCCTACCCGGAGGGCGGCAGTGCGCCGCTCACCCGGCAGGCCACGAAGAGCGCCTTCGAGCTGGCGAGCGGGGCCACGTTCACGGCGGGCCGCAGGCACGTACTGCACGGACGGTCGTGGTCGGGCGCGGGCGCCGTCGCCCGGGTCGACGTCAGCACCGACGGCGGGGCGAACTGGCGGCACGCCCACCTGCACGACCGGCCCCGCGCCGGTACCTGGACCCGCTGGTCCCTCGATTGGCAACCCGACGCACCCGGCGCCACACACCTGCTGGCGCGCGCCACGGACACGGCCGGCCGTACTCAGCCGGACACCGCCGTGCCCAACACCCAGGGCTACCTGTTCGACGCGGTGGTGCGGCATCCGGTGAGTGTGGTGTGACGGCCAGCCGTCCCGACCGAGCCTCAACAGGGCCGATCTTCAGGCTGCGTACGAAGACCGGTCCGAGCCGTTCAAGGTGCTGCTCGACCATCTGCTGCGGCACGCCTCGCCCGCCGTCCCCCTGTCCGCCAACAGCGAGCGCACCAGCATGAACTGACAATCATTGACAGGCGTTACGGATCTTCTTTAGCGTGATGTTGATCGATCTGGCGTTCCAGTGCATCACGAAACGAGGTGTGAATTCGCATGGCAAAACGCAAGCGGACCGTCATCGGTGTCTTGGCTTCGAGCGCCCTACTGGCTCTGACGTTCGCCTCTCCAGCCCATGCAGACGGTACGGTGCGGACCCTTAAGTGGGGTGAGTACAAAGCAGGCGCCGGCCGTGCGATATTCAAGAGCAACGGCGATCGGCTGACCGTCATCGACTATGTCGATGATGGTCGCAGTGTCTCGGTGTCCCTCGGCGGCAAGGACTTCTCGTACTACGATCCGGACGGGCCCTCAGGTCGTGAATTCAACCTCGACTTCCCTGAGGGAAAGAAGCTGACTTTGGGTATCTGCCTGAAGCACGGCGATCATTACGAAGACGGTACGTGCACCCGCACCACAGTGAGGGCATGAGGCAGGTCACCGGTCGATCGCGTTCAGGGCGTCGAGCAGTCGAGGGCTCGCGGGTGAGCCCTCGTCGGGCAGGCCGGGTGTGCGATGGAGCTCGCCGTCGATGATCTCGTAGTGGCCGATGGCCTGCAGGGGCGGCGAGTAGACGTGGATGGTGATCGCGCCGGCGTCGTGGTCCATCCGGTGGACGCCCGAGCCGGGGAAGGAGAACGACTCGCCCGGGCCGTACTGGCGTGAACGGCGCGGGCCGGCCACCGGCAACCCCTCCTGCCAGGCGGTGCCTTCCAGGACGTGCACACCGACACAGGAACCCTGGTGGTCGTGGTAGCCGGTGTCGCGCGCTTCCCACCAGGTGTTCAGCCACGCTTCCGAGTGGTCGTTCCGCCACAGCAGCAGATACGAGCCGGGGCCGGAGCGGTCGAGCGCGGTGGTGTCGACGAAGGCCGCCGCGCGGCGGGCCCGGTCCGCACACTCCTCGGGCAGGAACGGGCGGTCGGACACGGCGAGTTCGGCGAGGGCGGTCGTGTCGATCGGGGTGGCGTTCGTCGCGTTCATGGTCATCCTCGGGTGCGGGTACGTCGCGGGACTGTCATGGGTGGGTCGGTTACGGGACGTCGTCGCCGGCGAGCCAATCCTCGAGCGCGTCGAGGTCGCCCTCCGGTGCCTCGCCCGCGCCGACGAAAGGGACCGAGCGCCGAGCCGCCGCATAGGCGCGTCCGGTTCCTTCGCCCAACTCCCCGGCGTGCCCGCGGAGATCGACTGCCTGGGCGCCGCACATCAGCTCGACGGCGGCCAACCGGAGCGCCAGGCCCGCCATTTCGTGGAGGCGGCGGGCCGCGGTCGGGGCCATCGTGATCCGGTCCTCGATGCCGGCCGCGATCGCGCTGGTGGGCTGTTCCAGAGTGACGGGGCCGTGGGGACTGACCTGGTGTTCGACACCGTGAGCGCCCCCATGCTGCTGGGGCAGGTCCTCCTGGAAGCGATGTGCGACGCCCTGCCGGACGCCCAGGCCCACCTGGAGGAGTTCGACGCGCGGGCCGCGGCGCGGGGGCTGTTCGTCGACTGAGCCGAGAGGACCCGGAACCACCGAAGGGGACGGGCACCTCCACCCTGCTCGGACTGCCCATCTCTACCCTGGTCGGCGAGCACTTCGGCTGGCGCGCGGCGTTCTGGAACATCACCGCCAGCACCGCCATCATCGTGATCGCCGCCGTGACCACCTGGTTCGGCGTGCCTCGCGTCGAGCGCACCGAGGATGCGCGTCCGGCGAATCCCCAAGTGAGTGATCAAGTTCGGTCGTGTTCGCCCCCCCCGAGCGCAGAAGCCGTCGCGCCACCGTGTGCGTTCCGGCTGCGGCCGTCGTGGCCGTCGTGGCCGCCGTGGCCGGCGCCAGCCCCTGCAGCGCATCGCGTGGACGCGTGGGACGCAGACATCGGCTCGCCGCAGTCGGCCGCGAGCCCACAGCGTGAAGGGGATGACCACCAGCGGTGAGGCGACAGATCCGGGCGTTTATCCACTGGCCGTGGTCGGACCGTGGGGTCTTACCGGATCTCGACAGTCCCGGGCGGAACCGGTCCCTCGCCCGCGTAGCTGTTGCCCAGTGGCCCCGACGGCGCGTCGTCCTCGGCGAGCGTCAGGCTGGGCCAGGGCCCGGCGAGGGTGGCGTCGTCCAGGGTGATGCCGAGGTGGTCCAGTACGAGGGCCACCACAGGTGCCATCCCGGCATCCTCACCTTCGTGCGCGGCGAGCGCCGCTTCCACCCGATCCCACCAGGGGCCGAGCGATTCGGACCGGGTGTGCTCCATATCGGGCTCGAAGTGCTCGACGCACTCGCCGTCACGCCAGTACTGGAAGACGTCGATCCCCTCGGTCGTCGCCAGGCTGTACGTCTCAGTGCCCCGAGACAACTCCGCGAGCGCTTCTTTCCCGAAGCCGATGCCACCTTCCTCCTCGACGCAGAAGGCCCATTCACCGATCCTCCCGGACCGCAGCAGCGAGACCATCCCGTCACCGGAGTCGCCCGAGACCAGGTCCGAGGCTGTGTCCCAGTCGAGCAGGCGTGCCTGGTCCGAGTCAGCCCCGTACCGGGTGAAGACTTCCTCGGAGCTCAGGCCGCGGGTAAAGGTGACGCACATCCAGGCCACCGCCCAGCGGAGCGAATCGATGTCCGCGTCTGTCCTCATGTCTTGCCTCCGTCGTTCACTTCGGTACCTCTCGCCGGCCCTGCAGGGCCGCCGTGTTCCCGGCCATGCGCGTGGCGCGACGGGAGCCAGGCTCATGCTGCCTGATGGCCGAGGAGGCTATTGCAGCAGGATCTGCCCACCGAGCGGGAGATTCTTCAACCTCCGCTGATAGCAGTCGTGCACCCGGTCGGAGAAGCGACCGCAGTCCGGACACGCCGCCCCGGCCGCCCGGCCTTTGGCCACCACGTCGACCGTGCCGAAGGCAACGGTCACCGCCTCGACGTCCACGTCGTCGATCCCGTCGAACACCAGCGAGTCCCAACACCGCATCGGTCTTGGTCATGATGAGAGCCGGAATATCGCGTCAAGGGTGCTTCCATCTCTTGGCTGGGCTGATCGCTCGATCACCGGAGGGCGCCGCATGGGGCATTGCCCCGGTGCAGCGAGATTGCACTAGGGCAGAATTGAGTTGTTCCTAGCGCGACACCCCGATACCTTCCGGTCCATGCCTGCTCAGACTCCGCTGCCCATTACGCTCACCGGCCGTCAAGTACGCCTGGAGCCGCTCGCGGTGAAGCATCTCGGCGAACTCTTCGAGGCGGGAGGCGGTGACGAGGAGGTGTGGCGGTGGCAGGGCGGGCCGGCGCCGCAGACACAGGCGGAACTGGGCGGCAAGCTTGCCACGCTGCTCAAGGCCGCCGAGCAGGGCGTATACGTTCCCTTTGCGGCCATCCACCGTGCCACCGACCAGGCCATCGGCTGGACAACGTACATGGACATCAACGTGGCCGACGAATGGTTGGAGATCGGCTGGACGTGGTACGGGCGCGCGTACTGGCGCACCGTCGTCAATACCGAGTCGAAGCTGCTCCTGCTCACCCACGCCTTCGAAGACCTGGGCATGGGACGCGTACAGTTGAAGACCGATCACCTCAATCACCGCTCACAGGCCGCGATCTCACGTATTGGGGCACGCCGAGAAGGAGTACTCCGCCGCCACCGCCGACGCCCGGACGGTACCTGGCGGGACACGGTGTACTTCTCGATCCTCGCCGACGAGTGGCCTGCGGCCAAGGAACGCCTGGCTGCTCGCCTCTGAGAACTCGGCCATGCAGGAGCGCCTGGCCATCGGCGTGACGGAGGAGAGAGCTGCTGAGAGTCAGCTCAGCCGGCCTGGGCTTGTTCGGCTTGGGCTTTGGTGTGGGCGAGGCGGTCCGGCTCCCGCAGTCACGCACATAACCAATCCACGGATGGCGGCGGCCTGGGCCAGATACACCAGGGCGTGCAGCCCGAATCCTTGAGAGCCCCTTGATATATGCCGGAGCAACCACCCGTGCGGTGCCCGTCGGCAGCAGCGGCTACCACCAGGGCCATCCCTACGACGGCCGTGGCGAACTAACGCGCTTGTCGGCAGGTTCCGAGAGCGGAGGATGACCTGGCGCCGGGAAAATGTTGTCGAGCCTGATCTGTGAGGCATGATCTCGAGCATGAGCGAACCGGAACTGGACCTGCTCTCACGGCTGTGGGAAGAGCACATGCGCGCACCCTTCCCGCCACACATGCGCGGTCGAGAGATCGAAGGCGAAGACATGGTGTTGCTCGACGCCGACATCGCCGGCTGCGTCTCCTCGTCGCTGTCAGGGCCCCTTGATGAGAAGCGCCGCACGATCCTGCTCAGCCGCCTCGCGGCCGTTGAGAATGTCCTGCCGTCGATCGAAGATGAGGGCGGCGTGATCGAGTACTACAAGCGCTTGCGGGACATGGCTGCGTTGGCAGCCGAGCTCGGAAACGCCAACGCCCGGTAGCGCCGAGCGGTGCGAGCGGTGGATCAGCCGGCGGCTTGCTGTTCGGCTCGGGCGCGGGTGGTGGCGAGGTGGCAGGCGGCCGACGCCGGCGTGGACAGCTCCTACGCTCCGTACCCGGAGGAGCTCTACGACAGCGAGCTGTCTCTCGCTCCGGGCTGGAAGGTCGGTTGTTGGCCCCGTGGGGCCTCGCCGATCCCGTCGCCCGATTCTGCGCCGCCCGTGGCGCCGGGATGGTCCCGCTGCCGACTATCGCCTCGAACGAATGGGACGCCAGTAACGGCGGTTGGGCCCCGCACGAGGATCAATCCCTAGTCTTCCGCGACGCCACGTACACCACGGGAGTGGTGCGTGAGCGGCGCAACGTGGTGGAGCGGTGCTTCAACCGGCTCAAGCCACCAGGTGTGTCCGTCACATGGGAAGTGAGAGCAGACGCACTGTTCCGGTCGGCCAGTGCACACCGTGATGCAAGGGCGTCCACATGGTCCGCAGGGGCATGGTCACGGGGCCTTCATGTTGCTGGACTTGGACGTCCTGGTCCAGGGTCCGCCATCCGAGCCGTTGGTAGAGAGGCACGAGGGGAGGTCGGCAGAAGAGAAGTCCGTGCTGCGGCCCCATCGTTCGGGCATGCTGCAGTGCTGCCGTCATGGCCAGCCGCGCGAGCCCGTTCCCCCGTAGATCGGGGGACACGGCTACTCCGCCGACGCCCACGACGTCGGTGCGGACACGGCCGATCGCTATGGGCAGTCGCAGCAGGCCGGTATGTGCGACAAGTCGGCCGGCCATTCTGACGCCGAAGTGGTCTTCCTTGGGCAGCCAGACCAAACCGGTGTCCGCCACACCGAACGGGTCGGTGCTGTCGCCGAGGATTTCGCTCTGTTCGGTCATCGTGTACCGCGTGAGTCGCTCTACGGTCGGTGATTCGGAAGGCAGGTGATCCGTCATCTGGGCGTGATCCTTCTAGGGTCGCTGTCGGCCGACTTCGAGCCCGAAGCGGCCGATCGAAGCGCTCGGTCACGCGCCGAAGTGCAGGGCGTAGTCGGAAGAGGCGGTCGGTCAGTCGTCGCTGGTAGGGCGCGGATGCTCCATGTGGGAGAGCCACGCCGTCAACAGTGTTTCGAGTGCCGAAGCCTCGATGGGCGTCAGGAGATCCAGCAGACGCCGCTCGTTGTGCATGTGGTCGGTGAACGCTCGGTCGATGAGTTCCAGTCCGGGTCTGGTGAGGGCGACGATCCGCCCCCGTTGGTCGTCGTCGGAGCGGCGGCGGGTGACGAGTCCGGCTCGTTCCAGGTGATCGATTCTCTTCGTCATCGCGCCGGTGGTGACCATGGTGTGTGCGGCGAGCTCGCCGGGTGCCCGTTCATACGGCTCGCCCGCGCGTCTCAGGGCGCACAGGACGTCGAATTCTCCCTCGCTCAGGCCGAAGCGGCCGTAGACGAGGCGGAGTTCTTCACTGAGGCGGTCTGCCAGCCGGTGCAGTCGGCCGATCACTCCTTGTGGCGTGATGTCGACCTCGGGTCGTTCGCGCCGCCACTCGTCCTGGATGCGTGCTACGCGGTCCATCGGTTGCCGGTTTTCCATAACCGCCATATTAGCTTCCCGGGAAGTTATATTGTCTTCCATGGAAGCTAATGCGCGTTGGGTGGCGCTGACCGCAGTCGCGCCGGTGGCCTGGGGGGCCAACTACTTCGTCACCCGTGAGTTCCTCCCGGTGGACCGCCCGCTGTACGGGGCTGCCCTGCGGGCGCTGCCCGCCGGCCTCGCCCTGCTGGCCTTCCGCAGGCGACGGCCCCATGGTCCGTGGTGGTGGCGATCCGCCATATTGGGCGTGGTCAACGTGAGCGTGTTCTTCGTCCTCGTCTACGCCTCCTCCCAGCTGCTGCCCACGAGCGTCGCCTCGACTGTCATGGCGGTGTCTCCGCTGACGATGATGTTCATCGCCTGGCCCCTGGTGGCCGAGCGGCCCCGGACCGCGCACCTGGCCGGTGGGGTAGTCGGGCTCGCCGGCGTATGTCTCATGCTGCTCACGGGGGTAGGAGCGACGAGCGGGCCGGGAATCCTCGCCGCGTCGGCGGCCGTTCTCGTGTCGTCCTTCGGCCACATCCTTGCCAAGCGGTGGAGTGGCGACGTCGACCTGATCGCCACGACCGCCTGGCAGCTCACCGCCGGAGGTCTGTTCCTGCTTCCGGTCGCCGTAGCGGTAGAGGGCACGCCGCCCGCGCTCGACACACCCACTCTCCTCGCCTTCTGCTACGTCGCCCTGGTGGCCACCGCCCTGGCATTCACCGCATGGTTCACCGGACTGCGACACCTGCCCGCAGGCACCGTGGGACTGATCGGACTCCTCAACCCCGTCACGGGCGTGCTGTTCGGCACGGTGCTCGCCGGAGAAGTGCTGACGATTCAGCAACTGTGCGGACTGGCCTTGGTCCTGGCCGGCGTCACCCTCGGTCGGCCCACACGTGCCGGCCGACGTATCGGTGATCAGGCATCCGAGCATCTTGAATCTGGGCCAGGAGCAAACGGCCGAGTTGCCTCATCCGGTCCGGGGGCGCCGGCGGTGTTCAGTTGGGGCTTCAGGGGCTCGTGTGTTCCTCGGTGGCGTCGTGGGTTGGGTTGCATGCGTGGTGCAAAGCGGTGCGGACCTGCGCGCGCAGCCAGGCGTGGGCAGGGTCGTTGTCGTAGCGCTGGTGCCATGCGAGGTAGATGGGGATGCTGGGCATGGTCAGTGGCAGGGGCCGGGTGTGCAGGCCGAGGTCGTTCAGGAGGGCGCGGCTGATGAGTTGGGGGACTGCCACGACAAGGTTGTGGTGGCGGACGAACTGCAGGGCTGTGGCGTTGGTGGGGGTGGCGGCCACTACCTGTCGACTCATGCCTTGGGACTGAAGCGCGTCGTCGATGGGGTCACGCAGTCGTCCTCGGCGAGAGACGGTGATGTGTTCGGCGGCCGCGTAGTTCTCGAGGGTGAGCGGGCCGCGGCACAGGGGATGGGCCGGGCGCAGGGCGAGGATGAGCCGGTCGTGGCCCACGACCTCGTGGCGCATCTCGGGCGAGGAGGGTTCGCTGGCTCCGGCTTCGAGGTCGATGTCTCCCCGCCGTGGGTCATGGGTGTCGGTACTGGCTTCGGCCAGGAAGCGCAGACGCACACCGGGTGCCTCGGTGCGCAAGGAGTGGAGCAGGGCGGGGCCGGCTGCCGCCGCCAGGGCGTCGTGCCATTTCAGGATGAAAGTCCGCTCCAGGGCTGCCAGTTCGACTTCTGTGTGAGGGGAGAGGACCGACTGGGCCTGCTGGACCAGGTCGTGCACGGTCGCGCGCAATGCGAGGGCACGGGGTGTGGGAGTCATGGTTCGGCCGGTGCGCACAAGGATCTGGTCCCCGGTGGCCCGGCGGATGCGGCCCAGGGTGCGGCTCATCGCAGGTGCTGAGACATGGAGGCGGGCGGCGGCGTCCGTCACGCTGCCTTCTTCGAGCAGAGCGTCGAGCGCTGTAAGCAGATTCAAATCCAGTTGCATGAGGGTAAATCCAGTCGTAACTAGATTGCATTTGCTGTTAATGATGCCTGGTCTTAACGTCGAAGGCGAACGGCCGAGAGGCTGTGAATCTCCCTTTCCGCGCTAGGAGCGATCATGAACGCCTTCTCCAACTCCCGTACCGTCTCCGCCGATACCGCCGAGAGCACTGAGTTCGAAGCGGTCCTGGAGCGCGCCGTGACTGCTGTGAAGGGGGCCGGAGAACATCTGCGGGAGCGCTACGACGTGGGCGCGCGCCCTGGTGACCTCGATGGGATCGTCCGTGCCATCTACGCCAATGACGAGGCAGTCCTGGCGCTCATCAAGCAGCCGCTGCTCAAGGCGCGTCCCGGGTCCCAGTGGGTGGAGGACGAGTTGGCCAGTGGCGTGCTGCCCGAGGGCGAGTGGTGGGTGGTGGACACGGCCGAGGGAAACATCAACCACATTCATGGCATGGGCGAGTGGGGGGTGACCGCCACGCTGGTGCGCGACAACGCTCCTTTGCTGACCGTGGTCTACCTGCCGCTGACCGGCGACACCTACACGGCTCTGCGGGGCAGGGGAGCGCTCCTCAACGGTGAGCCGCTGCGCTCGTCCGCCAAGGCCGACCTGCGGGCGGCTCTGGTGGGCACCGGTCAGGCCAAGCCCGGTGAGGATGCGGAAGCCCTCCGCCGTATGGGCGCCACGGTGACCGCCATGCTGATCAACGCATTGGTCGTGCGGGTCTCGGTGCCGGCCACGATGCAGCTCATCCATGTCGCGTCCGGCCGCATGGACGCCTTCTGGCAGTTCTCCGACGTGCGCTCGGGGCTCCTGCCCGGCGCGCTGCTGGTCTCCGAAGCCGGCGGCACGGTCACCGACACCCGGGGAGAACCGTGGAGTCTGGCCAGCGACGACTTCCTGGCCTCCGCTCCCGGCCTGCACGCCCAGGCAGTTGACGTCCTGTCCGACCTGAGCTGACCGCGCATCCCTTTCCATCCCTCCTCCCTCCCCGCTACCCCGACTGGAGACCATCGTGGAGATCGCCGTACTCGGTTCCACCGGACAGACCGGCCGACTGGTGATTGCGCGCGCCCTGGAGCGCGGGCATGACGTCATAGCCCTGGCCCGTCGGCCGGACCAGGTCGAGGCGCCTGCCTCCGGAAACCTGCGTGTGGTTCGCGCGGACGTGACCGATCCCGGCAGTGTCACCGCCGCTGTTGAGGGCGCCGACGTCGTGGTGAGCGGCCTGGGCATCACCAAGAAACAGGACTCCGCGATTCTGATCGAAGGCGCCCATCAGATCGCCTCGGCCGCGCCCCGCGTCATCTGGCTCACCTCTCTGGGCATGGGTGCCACCGAAGGAGCGCTCGGCGCCGTCAACGGTGCTCTCCTCAAGCGCATCCTGCGCCATGAGTGGGACGCCAAGGATGCCGCCGGCCGTGCCGTCCGTGACGCAGGCGGAACCACCGTCTATGCCGGGCCGCTGACCAACAAGCCCTACCAGGACGACGGGCGCCTCATCCGCGCCGAGGAGTTCAAGCCTCGAGTGCTCCCGCCCATGGCACCGCGCGCCGGAATCGCCGCCCTTATGGTCGCGGAAGCGGAGACGCCGCATTTCGCCGACGCCGACACCATCGCCCTGTTCGAGAGCGGCTGAGCTGCTGTCCGCTGCCCGGCTCGGTTCCGCCCTCCTCTACGCGTTCGATATCAGGCGGCAGTGCGTGTCGTCCTTGGCGCGAGTGGCGGATCGGCCGAAGTGCGCCTTGTGGGCCGACACGCAAGTCCGAAACACTCTTGCGTCGGGGGAGGAGCGCCGATGCTGCGAATCCATTTCACGGATGCCGACTTGGCGAGCGTCAGAGTCGCCTCCAAGCCGGATCCGCTCTGGGAGGTTGCCTCCACTCTGTACCGCTTCCAGTCCCGACGCGGGCTGGGGGCGTTCGCCGACTGGCACCGCGCGGCCCGTGAGGATCTGCACCGACAAGGCCTCGCAGCCGCCGTACGCGGTCTGCTGATGCCGTTGTTCCCGCGCGGCTCGTACTTCCCCGACTTCCTCACCCCGGCCGAGGCGGACGAGGGCCTCGACGCAGGCCTGGACGCGATCATGAGTGCGTCCGGAGAGCGGGTCCGGGCCGAACTGAGCACGCTGGACCGTGTCGCCGGCGTTCCGGCCGACGCCGCCCGGCTGGTCGGCACGGACGGGCGCCGCGAGCTCGTGGACATGATCCGGGCATACCACGCGACCGCTGTCGCACCCTACGGCGAGCGTATGCAGGCCCACGTCGACGCCGATCGGTCGTTGCGCGCCCGTGCTCTGCTCGAAGGAGGTGTCGACGGGCTGTTGACGGGCTTCCAGCCCTGGATGCACTGGCGGCGGCCCATCCTGGAGGTCGACTACCTCGCGGATGACCGCGACCTGCATCTGGCGGGCCGCGGTCTGCTGCTCGTCCCCTCGTACTTCTCCTGGGGCGGCCCCGTCTCACTGGCCGACCCGACCCTGCCTCCTGTCCTCACCTACTCGCTGCACCACACCACACCGGATCCCGTGGGCCGCGATGCTCGGGCTGCCAAGGCCCCCCTCGCCGCGCTCCTGGGCACCACCCGCGCCGCCATCCTCCAGGCCGTCGCCACCGGTGCCACCAACGGTGAACTCGCCCGCGCTGTCTCTGTGTCTGCCGCAAACGTCAGTCACCACACGGCGGTGCTGCGTGACTCGGGGCTCATTGCCAGCCGCAGACACGCGAACTCGGTCCTGCACACCCTCACCCCTGCGGGCGCGGCCCTCCTCCGCACGAGCGCAAAGCGGCAGCGCACATCCTGAGGGCGGCCTCCCAGCCCTGCGTTCCTGGCAGACGGAAGGGCTCCGGCGCATCACTCGCGCCGGAGCCCCCAGGTGATCGCGTGAGTGAGTCGCGTCAGTAGGCGACGAGACCGCTGCTGGAGCCACTGAAGACCAGCCAGAACTTGGTACCGTCCAGGACTGCGGTGGCCGCCAGTCCCCAGGTTCCGCCCTTGATCGTGCGGTCGGCGTTGCAGGAGTCGGTGCCGTCGCTCTTCCTGAAGCAGGTGTGCACCTTGACGTCGCTGTTGGGCTTGACGTTGATGTCGCCGCAGTTGGATGTGGTGGTGGCCAACGCAGAGCCTTGGGGCCAGAAGTCGTAGGTCGGGTCCGTGGTGTAGCTCTTGGCGCTGCCGTAGCAGGACTGGGCTGTGGCAGGTGCCGCGGTGGCCGACGTGGCGGTTGCGGCGGTCAGCGCGCCGGCGGCGAGAGCAGCGGCCGCAAGGGCCGTGATGGTGCGAGAACGTATGGGCATTGGTTTCACTTCCCGGGTCTCCACTGGCAATGGTCGTCTGGTCCGACGGCTGGATCGCGTTCCCACCGGCCGGACTTTCCCCTGTTCGCCGTGCTTCAAGGAGGATGGCCGGACAGCTGACGAGGTGCCAGAGTCTTTCGTGGTGGTGTAAAAACGCGGGTCAGGTGTGGTGTGAGCCGAACCCGCGGAACGCGTGGAACGCGCGGCGGACCGGGGCCATCGGGAGCAAGTCCAGCCGCCCTTCGGCCAGTTACCCCAGGGCCTCACCTACCGACGAAGTCGTCTGGCCTGCTGTTTTTCATCACGCTTGAAAGCCCTGGACGCGTGGTCGAGTCGCGAGCAATCTTGCCTTCGACACGACTGTCACGGACCTTGGGGGAGAATGATGAGCACTCGCACCCACCGCTTTGCCCTCGTCTGCGGCACCGCCGTACTGGTCGCCGGAGGGCTCCTCGCCACAGCGCCCACGGCGAGCGCCGCGGTGGCCGAGACCGACTGCCCTTACATCGGGGAATCGGAACGGCCAACGGTCAACCAGGGTGACTCGGGCGACAAGGTTCGCCAGGTGCAATGTCTCATCAACTACTACAGCGGCTACCCCAACTGGCTTGAAATGGACGGAGAGTACGGCTCCAGGACCCTGCAGGGCGTGCGCTGGGTGCAGACCTGCAACGACACGACGGGCGGTGCGGACGGCATCGTCGGCGCCAGCACCTGGTCCCGGCTCTACGCCCCCAAGCCCGCCTGTGCCTTCGGAGCGTCGTAGCGGATGAGGCCGTATTCCGCGGATCCGATGCCTTCCTGGTCCCCTTTGCGGGGACCGGTCAGCAGCATCGCGCAGCCTGGGAATCCAACAGGAAGGACCAACCCCGATGAGACGTTCGGATCTCCCCGAACCCGAACCCCGGACCGCAGGACAAGCGGCCCCCCAGTTGCATCGACGGGCGTTTTTGGGGGCGCTTGGAGCCGCTGCCGCTTTGAGCGCGGTGCTGCCCCCGCCGCTCTCGGCGGCGGCTGCCACCCGCGCCGCGTACCCGTTACTGTCTCGTGCGGACTGGGGCGCGGACGAGACGCTGCGTTTTTCCGCCGGCGGCACCGAACTGTGGCCGCCGCAGTACTTCCCCGTCCAGACGCTGACGGTTCACCACACGCAGGACGGCAGCGACGACCCGGACCCCGCCGCAGTGGTACGTGCGATCTACCGGGGCAACACGGTCGACAAGGGCTACGGTGACATCGGCTACCACTACCTGATCGACATGGACGGCCGGGTGTACGAGGGCCGCTGGTCCGGCACCGATGGCACGGTCGCGCATGACGGCGCTGGGCAGTTGGTAACCGGCGCACACGTCCTCGGGTACAACACAGGGAATGTCGGCATAGCCCTTCTGGGGTCGCTGATCGACACCCCCGCGTCGCCCGACGCACGCGGCACGCTGGTCCTGCTTCTGGCTGAACTCGCCGCGCAGCATGGGATCAACCCTCTCGGCAAGGTGGCCTACCGCAATCCGGTCAACGGAACCAGCCGGATCGTCCCTGCCATAGGCGGGCACCGCCACTGGGCGGACACCGATTGCCCCGGGACGCTGTACGCCGACATGCCGTCGATCCGTGACGAGGTCGCCGGTCTGATCGGGGAGTGAGGTGCGGTCCGCAGCTTCTGGCGCTGGGTGAGGCGTCTGCTGTCCAAAGTGTTTTTCCTGTTCGGAAGCGTCGGCGTCGCGGGTGGCGTCACTGGGTGCCGGGGGCGAACTGGTCGGTGCCCAGTACGGTGAGCAGGGCGAGTTTCTCGTGGCTCTCCGTGCCCGGGGTGGCGGTGACTATCAGCAGGGACTGGCCCTGGTCCGGTTCGAGCAGGAGTTGGCAGTAGAGGTCCAGCCGTCCGACCTGGGGATGGACGAACCGTTTGGTTTCGCTCCACCGCAGGCCCACTTCGTGGCGCTCCCACAACCGGGCGAACTCGTCGCTGGTGCGCAGCAGGACGTCCGCCAGGTCCGCCGCGGGGGAGCCGGGCCCGTCCCGGGTGACAGCCGCACGCAGCAGCGCGACACTGGTCCGGCTGTTGTCGCAGTGCTCCTCGGGGTCGTACCGCTCACGGGCCGCCGGATCGGTGAACCATCGATACGTCGCGCTGCGGGCGTTGCCGGTGTACTGGGTCTGCTCGCCGAGCAGTGCCACCGCGGACGGCGTCTGCAGCAACGTCTCGCCCAGCGGGCCCATGACCTGTGCGGTGTTGTCGGCCAAGCCGTCCATGACCCGCATCAGCCCGGGGCTCACGTGCTGAAGCCGCAGGTCACGGCGGGCGGTTCGGTAGCCGGCGAGCAGGAACAGGTGGTCGCGTTCGTCCGGAGTCAGCCGCAGGCCGCGGGCGATGGCAGCGACCATCTGCTCCGACGGTTGTGGTCCGTCGCCCCGTTCCAGTCTGGCGAAGTAGTCGCAGGACATGGTGCAGAGCTCCGCCACCTCCTCGCGGCGCAGGCCCGGAGCGCGCCGACGTTGCCCGCGGCGCAACCCGACGTCCTCCGGGTGCAGTGCCGTACGTCGAGTGCGCAGGAAGGCGCCCAGGGACGAGCGGTCGAACGTATGGTCCATGGCCCCCATCGTTGGCCATCCCGCGCGGCTTATCCACGACCTGCCATTCAGTGGTTGCGCGTGCCCTTCCAGCGGCCGTGGTGCGGCGAGTTCACTGGCGTTGCGATCACCGATCACCGATCACCGATCACCGGTCGCCGCGAACCGCGAACCGCGAACCGCGAACCGCGAACCACGGAGCCAGGACCATGACCAGTTGGACAGCGAACGACCTCCCGAACCTCACCCACCGTACGGTGCTGGTCACCGGTGCCGGCCGTGGCCTCGGCCTGATCACGGCACGTGAACTCGCCCGTGCCGGTGCCCTCGTCGTGCTGGGGGTACGCGACACCGACAAGGCCCGCCGCGCCGTCGCCGACCTGCCCGGCACCTTCGACATCCGACCGCTCGACGTGTCGGATCTGACCTCGGTGCGAGCCTTCGCCGACTCCTGGTCCGGCGACATCGACATCCTGATCAACAACGCCGGCGTGATGGACATCCCCGCCGCCCGGACCGCCGACGGCCTCGATCTGCAGACCACCACCAACTACACCGGCCCCTTCCTGCTGACCACCCTGCTGCTCGAGCACATCACCGACCGCGTGGTGCACGTCACCAGTGAGCTGCACAAGCAGGGCAAGATCGACCTGGACGACCTCGACTGGCGGACGCGTAGGCACAACGGGATGCGTGCCTACGAGGCGTCCAAGCTCGCCGTCGTCCTGTTCTCGCTGGAACTACAGCGCCGACTGACCGCCGCCGGAAGCCCGGTACGCTCCGTGCTCGCGAGCCCGGGTATCGCCCGCACCTCGCTGGCGGCCCACTCCCGGTCGAACGTCATCAACCGGTTCACGTTCCTCACCAACGACCCCGAGCGCGGAGCGCTGTCGCTGCTCTACGCCGCGACCCAGGACGTCCCCGGCAACGCCTACGTCGGGCCGGACGGCCTGGGCGGCTTCCGGGGCTCCCCGGCCATCCGCAAGCCGGGAAAGGCCGGCCTCGACCCGGCCATGGCCGGCCGGCTGTGGGACGTGACCGCCGACCTGGTCGGGGCGATCGCCCGATGAGCTACCTGGAGGGTTGCCTGGAGGCCGCCGACCACCCTGAGTGGAGGGCCTCGGCACCATGGGCATGACCGCGATGTACGGCACCTCGGACGAGGCCGAGGCGATCAGGACGGTGCACCGCGCGATCGAGCTGGGCGTCACGAAGTTCGACACCGCGGACATGTACGGACCCTTCAGCGGCGAGGAACTGCTCGGGCGGGCGTTGAAAGGCCGCCCTGACGAACTGACCGTCGCAACGAATGGCGGCGGCGTCCAGATCGTGGCCCATGGTGTCGATGATCGCTGACGCGAGCAGCAAGGCCATGGTCACCGCCTTCGACCTCGACAAGCAGGTCGTCGCCGCCATCAAGGGCGGCACCCTGCGGTTCCCCGTTGACCAGCAGCCCTACCCGGAGCCGGAGTCCAACATCGCCGCCATCGAGAAGTACGCCGCAACGGCACCAGGTAGGTGTCGGCACCGGCGTATCCGACGACGATGGGTCCCGCATCCGAGGGAGGCGGGACCTGTGGTCATTGAGTTGCGGAGGCCCGCTCCATGTCCGCATATGAAGGGTGTGACGTGGCGCGTCGTGGCCGGCCGTCGTCGCGGCGCCGGGAGGTGAGTATGGCCGTGCAGGTCGCAGGGCGGATGCCACCCGCCTCTCGCTTGACGACGTGGTGGCGTGGCCGCGATCCGGATCTGGCGGCGACGCGGCGGGCCGGGCGGACCGCGATCGTGATGCCCGCCCTGTTCGCGCTGTGCAGCCAGGTGTTCCACTCGTCGACGATGGCGAGTTTTGCCGCGTTCGGATCCTTCTCGATGCTGCTGCTGGTCGACTTCAGCGGTTCGATGGTGGAGCGGCTGCGGGCGCAGGCAGGGCTCGCGGTGGCCTGGGCTGTGCTGATCTGCGTGGGGACGCTGGTCGCACGCCTGACCTGGCTCGCCGTCGTCACGATGCTGCTGGTCGGCTTCGTGGTCCTGTTCTCCGGCGTCGTCAGCTCGGTTCTGGCGGGCAGCTCGACCGCGCTCCTGCTGGGCTTCGTCCTGCCGGTCACGACCCCGGTGCCGCTGTCCCACCTGCCCGACCGGCTGGCGGGCGCCGCCCTGGCGGCCGCGGCGGCACTGCCGGCCGTCTGTCTGCTGTGGCCGCGCCCTGTCGCCGATCCGCTCAGCGCGCCCGCGGCCCGGCTCTGCCGTGCCGCTGCCGCACACCTGCGCGCGGACGCCTCCGGTCTGGGCGGGCAAGGCCCGGCAGCCGACGCCGCACAGCGCCGGGCGGTAGCCGACCGCACCACAGACGCCGGCACGGACCTGCGGAACACCTTCGACGCCACCCCCTACCGGCCCACCGGCCTGTCCACGGCGTCACGTGCCCTGGTCCGTCTGGTCGACGAGCTCATGTGGCTGAGCACCATCCTCACGGACCGGCCCGCCTACACCGACGAGCCCCCGGCCTGTGACCCGGCCGCGCGTACGGTGCGGCTGGCCGCCGCGGACGTCCTCGACAACGCCGCATACGTCCTGACGGACCTGCACCGGGACATCGCCCCGCTGCGTGCCTGCGTGGAGGATTTGCGGGCGACCATGAAAGGGATGGAGGAGAGCTCTACGGCCCGTCTGCCCGCCGACCACCCGGTCGGCGACAGCGCGGTGGAGATCTACGGGTTCATCGCCACGCTCGACCTGTCCTTCCGCGCGAAGGAGCTGGGGTTCGCCGTCCTGCAGATCGTCGGCAACGTGGAACTGGCTGCCACGGCATGGCAGCGTCACTGGCCCGACAGGCTCCTCGGCCGTGAACCCGGCGCGCTGACCGAACCGCTGGCTTCGGCCCGAGACAGGGCCGCAGCGCATCTCGGACTCAGGTCGGTGTGGCTGCGCAACAGCCTGCGGGGCGCCGTCGGACTCGGCATCGCGGTGCTGCTCGCCGATCTGACCAGCGTCCAGCACTCCTTCTGGGTGCTGCTCGGCATTCTGTCCGTGCTGCGCTCCAATGCTCTCAACACCGGCGAGAACGCCCTGCGGGCCGTCCTCGGCACCGTGGTCGGCTCCGCCATCGGCGCCGGGCTGCTGCATCTGATCGGGCACCACGGCACCGTCCTGTGGTTCCTGCTTCCTCTGGCCATCCTGATGGCCGGCATCGCTCCCGCCGCCATCTCCTTCACCGCGGGGCAGGCTGCCTTCACCGTCACCCTCGTCGTGCTGTTCAACATCAACCAGAACCCCGACTGGCACATCGTCCTGCTCCGCGTGCAGGACATCGCCCTGGGCTGTGCGGTCAGCATCGTCGTCGCGCTGTTCTTCTGGCCCCGCGGCGCCGCAGCCGCCGTCCACAAGGCGCTCGCCGAGGCGTACACCGACAGCGCCCGCTATCTCGCCGACGCCGTGCATTACGCCCTCGGCCCTTACGGGTCGCCGGACTCCTCCGCGTCTGTCGGGGAACCGGTGCAGCAGAGCCGCGAGGCAGCGGCTTCCGCCCGCCGCCTCGACGATGCCTTCCGCACCTACCTGGCCGAACTCGGCGCCAAGCCCCGGCCTTTGGCCGACATGACCACCCTGGTCACCGGCGTGGCCGCCCTGCGCCTGGCCGCCGACGCCGTCGTCTCCCTGTGGCAGGGCGTCGGTCCGGAGCGTGGGCCGGCAGATCAGACCGATGCCCACCGTGCCATCCTCGGCGCCGCGTTCCGCGTCACGCGGTGGTATTGGGGCTTCGCGGCCGGCCTCGGCGGCAACGCACCCATTCCGGACGCCGTCCGGCTTCGTCCCGAGACCGCATCCCGGCTCGTCGAGTCCGTCCGCACCGATTTCGTCGACGACCGGGGCCAGGCCACGACCACCGCCGTCCGCATCATCTGGACCGGCGACCACGTCGACGTCGCACGCCGCCTCCAGCCCAACCTCGCTGCGGCGGCCCAGGGGAGCACCGGCCGTTGACCCGCCCGGTGCCGTACCCGCGTGTCAGGCCGGCGAAGCGGTCGGCGCAGCCCGGGGCGTACGGTCGACCGGAAGTCCGGAACTCCGGACGCGCCGCGCGACCTCGTGTGCCAGGTGTTCAGAACGGCGGAGTGTCCTCGGCGCATTTCGTTCCGCGGCGCGGGAGGGTGCCGTCGATGAAGTAGCGGCTCTCGTGCGCGTTGACACAGCGGCTGGGGTTCAGCAGCGCGGTGTGCCCGTACCCGGTGTTGGTGAGCAGGCGGGCGTTGGCCAGTTCCTCGCTCATGGCCCGCGCGTTGGAGTACGGGGTCGAGGGGCCGTACGCCGTGCCGACCACCAGGATCGGCGCGGTCGGCCTGTTCCACGGGCCGAAGTAGCGTGTCGCGGCCACGGCCGGCCAGGTGGCGCAGGGTTCGGCGGCCCAGGTCCAGTAGCGTCCGGCGTCACCGGTACGGGCCGCGCTTGCCTGTTCGTAGCGGTGGTAGAGGCGAGGGTTACGCGGGTTGGGGCTGTCCCCGCAGAACACGGCCGCCCCCAGGTACGGAACCGGGTACGTCTTGGTGCCGTGGCTGTGGCCCTTGACGTCGTAGCGCTCCCACAGGCGGACGAAGTCCGGGCTCTTGGTGAGGAGTTCCTCGACGAGGCCGGTGAGGTCCGGGGCATCCGGTTCGACGCCGGCGAGGGTGCGCAGGCGGGCGACGCAGCCGCGGATCTGAGAAAGGTCCCCAGCTCACGGCCACCGTTCTTGCCGCTGCGCTGCTTACCTGCCATGCGGTCCAGTCTGGCAGTCGGGTGACCAGGGTGAAGGGTGCAAGAGGGGCTCTGTCACACCCTGGAACACCGCTCCCCGGCACAGCGCGGTCTGCCAGACGGCGAGGATCAGCAGCAGGCTGACGTACAGCTCGAAGATCAGGTGCTCCTGACGAGGGCAACAGCGGTTGTACCCACGAATCCGAAAGGCAAGGAGCGGACGATGAGGCACATCAAACTGGGAGACCTGGAGGTCTCCCGAATCGGTCTCGGCGCGATGTCGATGTCCCACGCCTACACCGGAGCGGGCACCGATGACGCGGAGTCGATCCGTACGATCCACCGAGCACTCGACCTGGGTGTCACCTTGATCGACACAGCCGAGGTCTACGGGCCCAAAACCAACGAAGAACTCGTCGGCCGTGCGCTGAAGGGGCGCCGCGAAGGCGTCGTGCTCGCCACGAAGTTCGGATTCATGTCGCACACGGGCCGCGAAGGCGGCCTCGACAGCAGCCCGGCGAACATCCGCGTCGCCGTCGAAGGTTCCCTCAGGCGGCTCGGCACGGATTACATCGACCTCTACTACCAGCACCGGGTCGACCCGGACACTCCGATCGAGGAGACCGTCGGAACCCTGGCGGAACTGGTCGCCGAGGGCAAGGTCCGCCACATCGGGCTGTCCGAGGCCGGTGTGGAGACCATTCGGCGTGCCCACGCCGTCCACCCGGTGGCGGCCCTGCAGTCGGAGTACTCCCTGTGGACACGTGATCCGGAGCCGGAGGTGCTGCCGCTCCTGAGGGAGCTGGGCATCGGGTTCGTGCCCTACTCGCCGCTGGGTCACGGCTTCCTCACCGGGCAGATCCGCTCGACCGACGACTTCGACGACACCGACTGGCGCAAGAACAACCCTCGCTTCACCGGTGAGAACTTCCAGCGCAACCTGCGTCTGGCCGACGAGGTCAGCGCCGTCGCCGACGAAGTCGGCGGGACGCCCGCCCAGGTGTCCCTGGCCTGGCTGCTCGCCCAGGGCGACGACATCGCCCCCATCCCCGGCACCAAGCGCGTGGAGCGGGTCGAGGAGAACATCGCCGCCGACGGCATCGTCCTGACCACCGAGCAGATCGAGAAGCTCGACCAGCTGCCCGCGGCCGCCGGTGACCACCACGACGAGGCGGGCACGCGTCTGCTCGGCCGGTGACAGGCCCACAGCCCTCCTGGACGCCACGCATGAGGGCGACACCTCGGCACTCGACGACCTGCCCGACCACGGCTTCACCCGCACCCACGTGACCGGATACGTGCAGCCGAAGGCCGAATGGCTGGCACAGACGAGACAAGGCCGGTTCGTTTACCACACCATCGACGGGAAAAGCGCGACCATAGAGATCGACGGCGACACGGCCCGCCTGGTCGTCCGGACCGTCACGGACGCGACCGTGTACGGCACCCGGGCGAACTGGCCGCCGCGACTGGCCACCGAGTACGCCCACAAGGGCGACACCTGGGTCGTGCTGCGCACCGAGGCCACCACCTGGTGACCGAGATCGTCCGGAGGCGGATGTGACAGTGAACCGGCTGGGCCTGGTCGTGCACGGCGGACGCCCGGAAGCCGTGACAGCGGCCGGCGTCGTCCGCGCGTGGTGCGAGGAACACGCCGTGCGGTGCACGGACATCGACGTGTGGCAGGACGGCGGGCGACGCAGCGCCCGTGAGGAGGTCGAGATCGCGGGTGACCCCGACCTCGTGGTGACCCTCGGCGGCGACGGCACCTTCCTGCGCGGCGCCCGGCTGGCCGCGGCGATCGACGCCCTGGTCCTGGGGGTCGACCTGGGCCGGGTGGGCTTTCTGACGGAGGTGTCGGCCTCCGCGGTGCGTTCGGCACTGGACGCGGTGCGGGAGGACCGGTTCGAGATCGACAGCCGCATGCTGCTCGCCCTGCGTGCCTCGCGCCGGCTGGAGGTGCCCACGGGCATGGAATCCCTCATCGGGTACGGCCGGGGGCCGCTCCTGCCGCCTCCGCAGGTGCGGCCCGACTGCGGGGTCGACCAGAACTGGGGCATCCCGCTGAACGTCACCGCGCTCAACGACATCGTGCTGGAGAAACTGGTCCGGGACCGGCAGGTGTCTGTCGGGGTCTACGTCTCCGGCAGGCTCCTGGCCTCCTACTCGGCCGACGCGCTGCTCGTCGCCACGCCGACCGGCTCGACGGCCTACAGTTTCGCCGCGGGCGGGCCCGTTGTCTCGCCCCGCGCGGAGGCCCTCGTCTTCACACCGGTCGCCCCGCACATGGCCTTCGACCGCTCGGTGGTCACAGCCCCCGACGAGCCCGTCGGACTGCGCCTCCTGGAACGGTCGGGACAGGCCGCGGTCAGCATCGACGGCCAGCTGCGGGGCGTGCTCGATCCGGGGGACTGGATCGGCGTGTACGCCGCCTCGCGCCGCCTACGGGCCGTCCGGCTGGGCCCGATGGATTTCTACGGTCGGCTGCGCGAGCGGATGAACCTGACCGACGCCCCGGCCGCGATCGCCGACGGTTCCCCCGCCCCACTGTGGTCGGTCACGACGCCTCCGCCCGTCGACCTCGCCCATCTGACCCTGCTGACGGTCCCGGACGGCCCCGGAACGCCGAGGTGAGCGGCCCGGACGGGCGGCGGACTGCTTGGATGGCTCACGACCGGAGACGGGCGCCAGGTCCCAGCCGGGCGGTGACATCTCCAGGGGTGAGGGCCGAGTGCTCCGCGGAGCACTCGACGACGACGCGGACCGGAGCGTCGCAGTCGGTGTGACGGACGTCCAGTACAGGGCCCTCGGGGCCGAGAGCGTGCATCTCGCCCCACTGGGTCAGCGCCATCAGGACAGGCCACAAATCCCAGCCCTTGCGGGTCAGGCGGTACTCGTTGCGGGAGCGGCTGCCCGGCTCCCGGTAGGGGACGGTCTTGAGGATGCCGGCCGAGATCAGCTTTCGGAGGCGGTCACTGAGGACGGCTTCCGACAGGCCGATGTGGCGGTGGAAGTCGTCGAAGCGGCGGACTCCGTTGACGGCGTCACGCAGGATCAACAACGTCCATTTCTCTCCGATCACGTCGAGCGTGCGCTGGACGGGGCAGTTCTCCGTGCTCGCCTCAAGCCACTCCATCCCACCATCCTAAGGGCCTGGCTTCGACATTGACAGTCAGGCGGGCCGGAAGCTAGCTTCACTCGTAAAAGTCAGACGGGAAGGCAATCGGTCGTGGGACGAACACGTACGTATCAATGGGAAGATCCCGAGATCCTGGCGGAAGCCGCCGGACACATGGCCGGTATCGACTTCCTGCGCGAGCTGAAGGCGGGGCGACTGCCGGGACCGCCCATCAGCTACTCCATCGACTTCGCCCTGGACGAGGTGGAGCCAGGCAGGACGGTTTTCTCGCTCATGCCGGGTGAGGAGCACTACAACCCGATCGGCAGCGTGCACGGCGGCATCTTCGCCACCCTGCTCGACTCGGCGGCGGGGTGCGCCGTCCAGTCGACCCTCCCGCAGGGCATGGCGTACACCTCACTCGACCTGACGGTGAAGTTCCTGCGGCGGATCACCGTGGACACGGGCACGGTGCGCGCCATTGGCACGGTTGTCAGCAAGAGCCGTCAAACAGCCCTCGCCCAGGCGCAGTTGGTTGACGGAAAGGACCGTCTGCTCGCCCACGCCACCAGTAGCTGCATGATCTTCCCGGTGCCTGCCCGGTGATGCCGGACGGTCACAAGGAGGCAACCGACTGCTGAGACGCCGAACGCGGTGACGCTCGGTGCGGCATCGGGCTCATCGCAGACGAAGAGCATCGGTGGGCCGTGCCCCGTGGATGTGGGACGAGCTCACCCTCTGGCTCAGGCTCTGTGGCTCAGGCTGTTTGGGCAAGCCTTCACGGGGTGTGACCGGCACGGCGGAGAACAGGGCGCAGGACCTCGATGACGTCGGCGTCGTCCACCGTGGAGGGGATGGGTTCGTCGTGGCCGTTGGCGATGCCGCGCATCGTCTTGCGCAGGATCTTCCCCGAGCGGGTCTTGGGCAGGGCGGCCACGACCGTGACGTCCTTGAGGGAGGCGACGGCGCCGATACGGTCGCGTACGAGCTGGACGAGTTCGTCCTCGACCTCGCCCGTTTCGCGGTCGACGCCGGCTTTCAGGACGACGAAGCCGCGCGGTACCTGCCCCTTCAGGGCGTCGGCGACACCGATGACGGCGCATTCGGCGACGTCGGGATGGGCGGCCAGGGCCTCTTCCATGCTGCCGGTGGACAGCCGGTGTCCGGCGACGTTGATGACGTCGTCGGTGCGGCCCATGACGAAGACGTAGCCGTCGTCGTCAATGTGACCGCTGTCGCCGGTGAGGTAGTAGCCGTCGTAGGCGGAGAGGTAGGAGGAGACGTAGCGGTCGTCGTCGTTCCAGAGGGTGGGGAGCGCGCCGGGCGGCAGGGGGAGCTTCACGACGATGGCGCCGTCGATGCCCGGGGGTGCCGGCTCGCCCGAAGCGTCGAGGACGCGGACGTCCCAGCCCGGCAGTGAGCGGGTGGGGGACCCGGGCTTGACCGGTGCGGCTTCGATGCCCATGGGGTTGGCGACGATGGGCCAGCCCGTCTCGGTCTGCCACCAGTGGTCGATCACCGGGATGCCCAGTAGATCGCTCGCCCAGTGATAGGTCTCGGGATCGAGGCGCTCACCGGCGAGGAAGAGATGGCGCAGGCCGGTCAGGTCGTGGTCCGCCGTGAGCGTTCCCTTCGGGTCCTCCTTGCGGATGGCCCGGAATGCGGTGGGCGCTGTGAACATGGTCTTGGCCCGGTAGTCAGCGGCAACACGCCAGAACTGGCCCGCGTCCGGGGTTCCGACCGGCTTGCCCTCGTACAGCACGGTCGTGGCACCGACCAGCAGGGGCGCGTAGACGATGTACGAGTGCCCGACGACCCAGCCGACGTCGGAACCGGTGAACATCGTCTCGCCCGGGCCCACGTCGTAGACGGCGCCCATCGACCAATGGAGGGCGACCGCGTAGCCACCGCAGTCACGCACAACTCCCTTGGGTTTTCCGGTCGTTCCCGACGTGTAGAGGATGTAGAGGGGATCGGTGGCGGGGACGGGAACGCAGTCGGCCGGCGGCGCGGCGGCGACCAGGTCGCCCCAGTCGAGATCGTCGGTCCCCAACTCGGCACGTTCCTGCGGGCGTTGCAGAATCACACGCTTTTCCGGCTTGTGGACCGCGAGGTCGATCGCCCGGTCGAGCAGGGGCTTGTACGCGATGACACGCTTGCCCTCGATGCCGCAGGAGGCGGAGACGACCACCTTGGGGGCCGCGTCGTCGATGCGGAGAGCGAGTTCGTGCGGGGCGAACCCGCCGAAGACGACCGAGTGGACCGCGCCGATACGCGCGCAGGCCAGCATCGCGATCGCGGCCTCGGGGACCATCGGCATGTAGATGACGACACGGTCGCCGCGCCCCACGCCGAGCCGCGCGAGGGCTCCGGCGAAGGCGGCCACCTCGTCCCTCAGCTGTGCGTAGGTGTAGGTGCGCCGGGTGTCGGTCACGGGGGAGTCGTAGCTGAGTGCGGGCTGCTCGCCGCGGCCGGCTTCGACGTGCCGGTCGACTGCGTTGAAGCAGACGTTGAGCCGCCCGTCGGGAAACCAGCGGTAGAAGGGTGCGCCCGAGGAGTCGAGGGCGCGATGCGGGGTGACATCCCAGTCGATGGCCTCCGCCGCCTTCAGCCAGAAGCTCTCCGGGTCTTCGGTACTGGCGCGGAAGACATCCTCGTACGTTCCCATCGCGCACTCCTTTGTGGCATCGAGGGGCGGGGGTGTTGCGGCCTGCGGAACCCGTGTCAGACACACGTACCGCATGTCGGCCGGTATGGGCGAGCAGGATGCCGGAAACCGGAGGAACGATCACCCGCATCGCGGTGGTGCGGCGGCCGGGCCGACAGGCCCCGCCGTCAGGTGCAGCTTCCGCTCACGCGCCGAGGTGCTTGCGGAGCCACTGGACCAGCTGCCCGATGGTCTGGTCCACCTCGGGTACCCGCCCCGCGCCCAGGACGAACGAGTGCTGCCCTTCTGGCATCGAGTGGACCTCGGTGGTGACCTTGAGGTCCACGAGACGGCGTCCGAGCCGGGCCCCGTGTCGGCCTGGGTCTCCTACTCGCCGTAGTAGACGATCGTGGGCGGCAGGCCGGTCAGGCAGGCAGGCCGCTCAGGTCAGCGTTCGCGATGCTGATCTCGGGGGCGGTGAAAACCTCGTCGTCGGCGGCCACCCACCCCGACAGATTCGCGGCCACGTCGGGGAGCCGGCCAGAGGAATGTCCGCGAGTCGCGCTTGATCCACCCAGAGGGCAGCGTATGCAGGAGGGGACTTAAGGGCGTGGCTGCCCATCCATGCCCTCTCCCCTCGCACGAGGCAGGTAGCGTGAGTCGACTGCGTGTCATCACGATTCTCATGGCCGTTCTCCTGCCGTCATTCATGACGGCCCTGGACAACACCATCGTCAATGTGGCACTGCCTCAAATTCGAGCCGAACTCGCGTTGGACGACGCCGACTTGAAGTGGGTGGCAGTCATCTATCCACTCACGCTCGCAAGCCTTCTCCTGCTGGGCGGACATCTGGCCGACACCGTCGGGCGGCGTGCGACGCTCCTGCTGGGTGTCGCCCTCTTCAGCATCTCCTCGGCCGGGTGCGGCATGGCGACCTCAGGACTGCTTCTGATCGCTTTTCGAGGACTTCAGGGAGCCGGCGCGGCGCTGATCCTGCCGGCGTCGCTGGCGGTCCTGTCGCACGACCTTCCACCTCGCTCACGCACTGCCGCGTTCAGCGCCACCACCGCCGCGTTGGCCTCAGCACTGGCCTGCGGACCTGTTGTCTCCGGTGTGATGACACAGCACCTCGGCTGGGAGTCGGTATTCGCCATGAACCTGCCACTTGGGTGCGCGAGTCTCCTGGTGGGTTTCGTCGTCCCCCGGCGTGACCCCTCGACCTCCTCCTGGCCCACACGATCGGCCACCCTCTCCCTCCGCGTCGTCGCGTTGGCGTGTTGCTCGTTGGCAGCCCTCGCCCACTGCCTGATCGAAGGACCTGCATACGGGTTCGCCGGCGTTCCCGTCGTCATGTCAGGAGTTGTGTTCGCGGTTTCGGCCGTCGGCCTGTCGTACGAGCTGAAGCTCCGCCGGAACACAGCGCTGCGTCTCCTCTTCCGGCAACGCCCATTCGTGGGTGGAGTCATCACTCAGCTGCTGTGGGGCCTGAGCGTGAGCGGGGTCTATTTCTTCACGTCCCAATTCCTGCAGATCGGTCTCGACCTCACCCCGACGTCAGCCGGGCTGACGTTTCTCCCCGTGGCACTTTCCGTGCTGGCCGCCGCCCCTTTCACTGCCCGGATGGCGAGCCGATGGGGAGACGGGCGAATCTCCGCTGTGGGCCTGCTCATGGTGGGCCTGGGACTGCTGATGGTCGCCCTGGGAAGCTCTGGAGGAAGTCTCGTCCATATTCTTCCCGGCCTTTCGACGGTCGGCTTCGGCTCCGCACTCGCTGTTCCGCTGACCACACGTGCTCTGGAATCTTCGCCCGATCACCTTTCCGGCATCGCCGCCGGATTGTTCAGTGCCATCCGTGAGGCATCCGGAGTAGTCGGGATCGCCTTCGTGGGTGCGATGGTGTCGTTCGTGGAGCAGGCGGCGGCCGCCGCGGGAGCCAATGACTCGGATGCCTTTCTCTCCGGCTACCAAGCCGGTCTGTGTCTGGCGTCCGTGCTGGTCGGGATGGGCGCCCCCGTCGCGTTGTGGGCGCTGCGACGCCGACGGGGCACACCAGAAGACGGTAGGGGGGCGTCCGTATTCACTTCGAAGCCAGGACAGTGACGACCTGACCTCGCCGTTTCGGTTGGGGGTGACGAGATGTCGCTGATCGTCAACCGTTGGGCGGGAGTGGTGTTTTCGCTGCTTGGTCATAGCCGAGTCCCGGCGCGGTGGCCGGGTTCTCCAAGGTCTGGCCACCGGCCTACCGAGGCGGACCGCCAGCCGAGCCCCCGGCCTTCCGGCCGGAAACTTCCGCGATCCGGGTCAGCGGCACCAGCACACCGCAGCGGATCCGGATGCTGAGCACGTTGGGGCACCGCTCGACCGCGGTGGCGCTGGGGCGACCCGCGTAGCTGGCGACAGCGGGGTAGGGAGCGTGCCCGGCTCGGGTCCGTTGGCTGATGGGTGGTGTGCGGCCGCTCCATGTGATGCCGGGCCGCCGCTGGCAATCGAGTGGCGGGTGCGCCCGTTCGGACCGCCCGTGTTGCTGTGCCTCGGCGGGGCTTCTGTGATGGGTCGGGGTGCTCCTGACGCCCTGTGAACTCGATCTTTCGGAGGTATCAGTGGCAATCCGTCGATGGAGTGCGAGCGTGGCCGCGACGGCCGGCCTTGCCGGTTCCCTTCTGCTCAGTGCTCCCCCGTCCGCTGCCGTGGACACGCAGACATCCACCGTCGATCGCTCCCTGACACCGGCGGTTCCCGCTCCGCCGGCGACGGGTGGCCGGGTGACCGACAAGGGCAAGCAGCGGCAACAGGACCTCCGGCCCGGAGCGGACGACCAGAAGACGCGCTGCCTGGGGCTGGTGCCGTCGCCCTACCCC
This sequence comes from Streptomyces sp. NPDC050997, assembly GCF_040660135.1. Lineage (NCBI taxonomy): Bacteria > Bacillati > Actinomycetota > Actinomycetes > Kitasatosporales > Streptomycetaceae > Streptomyces > Streptomyces sp. NPDC050997. The sequence continues at coordinate 472,004 of NZ_JBFAGK010000003.1, read as the reverse complement.
TACGCACACACACAATTCGAGTGCAACGACTGGCGGTTCGGCCCGGCCAAGCTGCCGCGCACCGGGATCCTCGGCAACATCCTCAGCGGCTACGACCGGTTCGGCAGCCTCACCCCGGTGGAGTTCCTCAACACATGGTGGGACCCGATTGCCAACCGAGGGCAGGGAGACTGGAATTACTCGCTGGTTCCGGACGACGGCTTCGCCCACGACAGTAATGGGGATGTCATCGCGGCCGAGATCACCCTCAAGCCCGGCCAGCTCCTGGACCGCTTCGGCAATGAGTTCGGCAAGTTCCTCGCGCCGGCCGGTGCCAAGTACGGTGAACGCTCGATTCCGCCGTCCAATCTCAACACCCAGGACCCGCGGTACCCCTACGACTACCGCCTGTACCGGGTGAAGAAGGACACTCTCGTGTGTACCGGGCCTGTCGCCCCGGCGTTCGAGCAACCTGGCCTGGGCGTGCAGTACGTCACCTCGGTCTCGACCAAACAGACCAAGTACTGCCCACATGTGAAGTCCGATGCGACAGTGAACTCCCTGGTGTTCAGCCGCAACCTGGAGCGGGCGAACTGATCGCCGAAGGGCCGAGGGCAGGAGCAGGATCGGGACATGGACCGTCACCAGCTGTGCGAGGCGCTGAGCGCGGCCGGGGTCCCGGCAGGACTGTACGAGATCGCCGACTGCCCCGGCTCCCCCGGCGGCCCCAGGCCGGAGGACCGCCTCTACCTGGAGGAACAGGCGGGTGAGTGGGTGGTGGGCGTTCAACAGCGGGGCATGCGCACGGTGCTGGAGCGTTTCCCTGACGAGGACCGGGCCTGCCGTAGCCTCTACGCCGAGCTGACCGACAGCAGTTCGCCACCCTCGCCGCCCTCGCCGCTCACGCCCGAGGAGACCGAGGAGCTCCTGCACGACAGCGAGGGCATCCAGCGCCGTGCCCGCGAGCAGCTGGCGCGGGCGCTGGAAGCCGCCCGACAGCCACCGCAGGGCGATGCCGGACAGCATTCCCGAGGTGACCGAGGCCGCTGACCGCACGACGAGGGACGCGGCCCCGCTCATGACTGCGGCCCTTCGCCACGCGGACCGGCGTGGCGGACCTACGGGTGCGCTTGATTTTGCTGGTCTTGGTCTTGGTGTTGGTGAGCAATCGGACCCGGCCGGTCGGGTTGTGCAGTTGCGTCGCCTTGCCGGCGGCGGCGTCGGTGTGGCCGCCCACGAGGATGGTGCGCCCGCGATTCTCGTACCCGTCACAGGTGATGCACCAGAACATGCTGCGGCCGACGTACGGTTCCCAGCCGGGGGAGTGCGGGAAGTGGTCGAGCACGCCGGTAGTTGGTACGTCGACTCGCCCGTGCCATGCGTGGCCGCCCTGGGCGGTGTCTACGAACCGAGGGGTCGGGCCAGTCGGGCGTGGGATGGCCGCGGGACGGGCGTTCGCCGACAGCCTTGTGCGAGAGACGGTCCGCTCCTCCAGCACGTTCAGCGCGATCAGTACGACGGTGAGCGCCGTGAGCGAGGCCAGCGCCGAGCGCCGAGGACGGTTTCGGTATCGGTCGGTCCCTGAAACGGGCTGTCGCCATGCAACCCGCCCCGACCGTGGTGTCGGAGTCACAGCTGGTGCACCCCAGCCGCGCTGCGGAGCACCTTCGCTGGCCTGATGGACCACCGTGCTGAAACCCGCACGTTGCTCACCTCTCGGCGCGCCAGCATCACGCCCGATCAGGCCGGCCTGATCGGCGGCGAGCGTCGGGTGACCGGTCTGCGCAGGGGCGAGGTCGCGATGCTCGCCGGGGTCAGCGTCGAGTACTGCACCTGCATGGAACGCGGCGGCCAGGAACCTGCACGACCGCGAGTTGTCCAATTTCGTCGGGCCAGCTCGCCACCCGCAGCGACGCCTTCCGCACCCTGTGGGCCGACCACGAGAGTGCACGTCTATCAGGGCGGGTTGAAACGACTCCGGCACCCCGACGTCGGCGAGCTGGAACTGGCGCACGAGGTGATGGCGCTGCCCGGCAACGACGGTCTGACCGTGTGCACCTGCAGCGCCGAACCCGGGAGCAATCCCGAGGACGGCCTGAAGCTCCTGGAAGGCTTGTCCGCCACGGAGGTCGAGACCGGTGCGGATTCCTGATCACCCATTGCGGGTTCCGTCTCAGAGCCGGTCCCGGAAGTGGTGCACTCGCACACCGGGGTGCCACTCGAACGTCGAGGTCGCCAGGTGGAAGCCGTCGCCCACCCGCAGCTTGAGAACTCGGATTCTCCTCGATGAGGCGCGGAGCCAGGACGACTTGCTGCCTTGTCGGCTCTTGCGCCCGCTGAGGGGACGCGAGTGTCAGGTCACCAACCGCAGCACGTCCGCAAGGCCGCGCTCACCGGTGCGGTGTTCCGCCGGCAGGAGGTAGGAACGCAGGCCGCACGCGGTCGCGCCGCCGTCGCGGACCGGGTTGTCGCCGACCATGAGCGTGGCGCGGGGGTCGGTGCCGAGGCCGGCGCATGCTTTGAGGAACAGGTGCGGGTCGGGCTTTTCGCGGCCCTGCTCGTAGGAGATGACGCAGGTGTCGATCAAGGCGTCCAGCCCGTGGTGGGCCAGGTGGATGCGCAGGTCCCAGGCGAAGTCGCTGACTATGGCGATACGCAGCCCGCGTTCGCGCAGAGCGCGCAGGACCGGTTCGGTGTCGGGGTAGGGGACCCAGGCGTCCGGGGCGGTGAGTTCCCGGTAGGCCGCTTCCTCCGCTCCGCGCAGGAAGTCCACCTGCTCCCACCATCCGAGCATGGCGCGGTGGTGCCGCTCAGGGGAGAGGTCCCGGCCTTCCTGGAGGGCGACGACGGAGGGCAGCCGGAAGGCGGCGCGCAACTGGTCGGAGATCTCGGCCACCGCGCCGGGTTCGTCCAGCTCGGCGAGGCGGCCGCAGGCGGCACCGACCCGGCGCAGCCAGGTCTCCAGGTCGATCATCTGGAAGATGGTGTTGCTGAAGTCGAACAGTACGGCCTGGACCGGGAGCACGGGCGCGGCCATCTCGACGTCGGTGGGGTGGTAGGTGCTCGGTGTCTCGAACAGGGTGTGGATCACGGGGAGGGCTCTTCGGGTTCGACCGTCTCGACGAGGACTCCGAGGTCGCGTATGGCCGCGAGTTCCGCGTCGGGGGTTCCGGTATCGGTGATGACGGCGCCGTAGTCGGCGACGGTGCCGTACGCGTACGTGGCGGTCTTGCCGAACTTCGAGTGGTCCGCCAGGAGCAGTGTCTGTTCCGCGGAGGCGAGCATGGCCAGCTTCACCTCGACGTAGTCGTTCAGGGGATGGAAGAGCCGGCCTTCCAGGACGGCGGTGGCGGACATCAGGGCGAGGTCGGCCCGGATCCGGGACAGGGCGCGGGTGACCGTGGGTCCGGTGCAGGAGTTGAAGTCGCCGCGGTAGTTGCCGCCCAGCAGGGTGACGCTCACGCCGGGCGCGGACCCGAGGCGTTGCGCGAGGCCCACGGAGTTGGTGACGACGTGCAGTTGGTCCAGTCCGGCCAGCGCGGGGACCAGGGGGAACAGGGTCGTCGAGTCGTCCATGAGTATCGTGCTGCCGGGCCTGATCCGTTCGACGGCGGCCGCGCACAGCGCGTTCTTGGCCGCGAGCGCGCTGTTCTCACGGAAGCGGGTGGCCGTCTCCATGGTGAGGGCGGGGAAGGCGACGGCCCGGCCGCGTTCCTTGCGCAGGAGATGACGCCCGGCGAGGTCGTCCAGGTCTCGGTGCATCGTCATCAGACTGACGTCGAAGCGCCGGGCGAGGTCGTCGATGCGGGTCTCGCCGTGCTCGGCGACGTACTGCAGCACGGCCTGGCGCCGCTCCTCGACGGCGGCCTGCGACAGTCGCGTACGGGCGGTCACAGCGTTCCTTCCTTCCCCGTTGCTCCGGTCTCGCAGTTTCCCATACGGCCCTGACGTGGCCGGAGCCCGTACGGCGATGGCTGAGGCGTACGCGTACGGGCCCCGGCCTGTGCCCTGTGGCCGCGGGCCTACGGACTGTCCGCCGTGACCAGCACCTTGACCTGTTCGGGGTCGACGGACGCGGCGAAAGCCTTGGCGGCGTCCTCCAGCGGGTAGGTGGCGGTGACGATCTCGGCGGTGTCCACGGCGCCCGACGCCATCAGCGACATGGCGGTGCGGTAGTCCTCGCCGGTGTACATCAGGGTGCCCTCGATACGGATCTCCCGGTCCTGGACCAGGTCCAGACGGACCGGGGTCGGGCCGGCTGCGCCCACGCCCACCACGACGACGTGACCGCCCTTGGCCACCAGATCGGTGGCCTGCGCCATGGACCGCTCGCGGGCCACGCAGTCGAAGACGACGTCGGCCGGACCGCCGAGCGCGGCGTGCGCCTGCTCGACCAGATCGAGGGCGTCGGCGGGCAGGGCCATGTCGGCGCCGAGGCGCAACGCCCTCTCCCGCTTGCCGTCCAGCAGGTCGGTGACGACGATCCGGGCGGCGCCCGCGTGCTTGGCGGCGAGCAGGGTGAGCAGGCCGATGGGGCCGGCGCCGAGCACGGCGACCGTGCGTCCGGTGAGGTCGCCGGTCTTCGCCACCGCGTGCACCGGCGTGGACAGGGGCTCGACGAGGGCGGCCTCGATGTCGGTCATGCCGTCGGGGACGCGGTGGACGCGGTCGGCGGGGATGGTGAACCGGTCGGCCATGGCGCCGGGTGTCTGGCAGCCGAAGACCTTCAGTTCCTGGCAGATGTTGTAGCGGCCGGAGCGGCACTGGGGGCACCGGCCGCAGTACAGGTTGGGTTCGATGATCACCCGGTCGCCGGGGGCGAAGTTCTCGGCTCCCTTGCCCACTGCGGCGACGACGCCCACCGCCTCGTGCCCCGGGCGGTACGGCAGGTCGATGAAGGGATGGTGGCCGGCCGCCGCATGGGTGTCGGAGCCGCACACGCCGACGACCGTGGCGTGCACCAGGAGTTCGTCGTCCCCTGCTACGGGGGCGGGGACGTGCTCGATGGTGATGTCATCGAGGGAGCGGACGAGGACGCGGCGAATCTGCTCGGTCATGGTGGGGAAGTTCCGTTCGGTTCGGGCGTTCACGTGGTGGCGAGGCCGGTCTGGATCTGGATCTTGCGGCCGAGGCCCGCCTGGAAGCGGGCGATCGCGTCCGGGAACGTCGCCGGCTGGAGGCGGTCGCTGATGAAGACGTCCGGGTCGGTGACCCCGGTGGCGAAGAGGTCCGCGGTGCGTTCGAAGCGGTGCAGGACGGCCATGGAGCCGGTGATGGTGATCTCCTGGTGGTAGATCCGGTACGGCTCGAACGTGACGCGGGCGGTGGGCGAGGCGACACCGAACTGCGGGTACGTACCACCAGGTACGTACCACCCTTGCCGACCCGGCCCAGCGCGTCCTGGATGGCGCTCGTGTTGTCGGTGGCGTCGATGACCACGTCCCAGCCGTGCCGCGGCGGCGTCAGCCCGTCAGCGGACGCGGCGGACGCGGCGGACGCAGAGCACCCCAACTGCACGGCGGTGGCGAGCCGTTCGGCGTTGACCTCGACCAACTCGGCGGCGGCGCCGGGGCGGGTGACCCCGATGGCCGCGTACCGTTCGCACTCGGTCACCTCGCTCACCTCGGTACCGACCGCGACGACCTCTCCGGCGAACTCGTGGCCGGGGGCGACGGCAGGCTCGGGGCGTGCTCGCCGTGCAGGATGTGCGGGCCGGTGCCGCACAGCCCGGTCGCGGCGACCGGGATGACGACACCGCGGGGCCCAGGAACCGAGTCGTCGAGCTCCACCTTGCCCGGAGCGGTGATGACGGCGGCCCTCACTTCACGGCTCCCAGGGACAGGCCGCGCACCAGCTTGTCCTGGGCGGCGAAACCGGCGATGAGTACCGGCAGCGACACGAGCGTGGCCGCCGCGCACAGCCGGGCCAGGAACAGGCCCTCGTTGGTGATGAAGCCGACGAGGAACACCGGCGCGGTGGACGCCTGCGTGGCGGTGAGATTGACGGCGAACATGAACTCGTTCCAGCTGAAGATGAAGCAGATCAGCGAGGTGGCGGCGAGTCCTGGCATGGCGACCGGCGCGACGATCCGAAGCAGCACGGTGGGCAGTCCGGCGCCGTCGACCTCTGCTGCCTCCAAAATCTCCCTGGGCACCTCGGCGAGGAACGAGCGCATCATCCACACCGCGATCGGCAGGTTCATCGAGGTGTAGAGGAGGACGAGTGTCCAGACGTTGTCCAGCATGCCGATGTCCTTGACGATCATGTAGATCGGCAGCAGCGCCGCGATGAGCGGCAGGAACTTCGTCGACAGGAAGAAGAACATCACATCGGTCCACTTCTCGACCGGCTTGATGGACAGCGCGTACGCCGCCGGCACCGCCAGGAGGAGGACCAGCAGGGTGGAGAAGATGCTGGCCATAGACGAGTTGAGCAGGCAGGGGGTGATATCACGCTCCAGCAGGAGCGAGTACTGGTCCAGGGTGAACGGCGCCAGCAGGCTGGGTGGGTTGGTCGCCGCGTCGGCCTCCTGGTGGAAGGACGTGAGCACCATCCAGGCGACCGGGGCGAAGAAGGCCAGGGTGGCCAGCCAGGCGACGAAGGTCCACAGCGGGGACAGGCGCGGCGCCTGCCCGGGGTCCTCGGTGTTTGCGCGGCGACGGAGTATCCGTCCGACGAGGGGGGTTGCCTGGGCGCTCATCGGGACGCCTCCTCACGGAACAGGGAGGCGACGACCCGCAGGGCGAACGTGGCGATGACGATCGAGCCGATCACCACGACGACACCCGCAGCCGCGGCCTGGCCGTATTCGAACTTGCGGAACATGGTCAGGTAGATCTCGTAGGGCAGGTTGGTGGTCTGGGAACCGGGCCCGCCCTGGGTGATGGTGAAGACCGCGTCGAAGGTCTGCACCACGAAGATGGAGCCCAGTACGACGCCCAGTTCGATGTACTGCCGCAGGTGCGGCAGCGTGAGGTGTCGGAAGGTCTGCAGTGCGGAGGCCCCGTCGACCTTGGCGGCCTCCAGGACGTCGCCCGGCTGGGCCTGCAGACCGGCCAGCAGGATGAGCATCATGAACGGCGTCCACTGCCACACCAGCGCGATCACCAGGGCCGGCATCGGGAAGTTCGACACCCAGTCGACCGTGGGGCCGTTCTCGGCCCCGAACAACCGGTACACGGCGTTCAGGGTGCCGTTGAGGAGCCCGTAGTCGGGGTTGTAGAGGGCGTGCTTCCACAGCAGCGCCCCGGCCACCGGCATCACCAGGAACGGCGCGATGAGCAGGGTGCGTGCCAGGCCCCGGCCGAGGAAGCGGCGGTCCAGCAGCAGGGCCAGGCCCAGTCCGAAGAGCACGCTGAGGACGACCACGGACGCGGTGAGCACGGCGGTGTTGAGCACCGCGTGGCGCAGCCGTTCGTCGGTGAAGACGAACGTGTAGTTGGACAGGCCGGCGAAGTGACGGTCGTCCGGCCGCAGGATGTTCCACTGGAACGTCGAGATGACCAGGGTGGCCACGAACGGCAGCTGTGTGACGATGATGGTGAAGACCAGCGCCGGCAGCAGTGGGATGCGCCGCCGCCACTTGCTGTTGCCCGAGGACTTCCGGGTACGGGCGGGTGGGGGCGCTGTCTTGGGGGGAGCGGTGAGCGTGGTCATGGACTTTCCTCCGCCAGTGACGGCCGGGTAGGGGGAAGCGGTGCCCTGCCGAGGGGAGAGCCGGCCGGGCGGTTCGCGGGGATCACCGGTAGTTCTTGGCGACGTCCTCCGCGAGCTTCTGGCCGTCGTTCAGCGCCTTGTCCACGCTGGTCTTGCCGACGATGGCGGCGGAGATCTCCTGGGTCACCTTGGTGCCGAGGTCCTGGAACTCGGGGACCGCGACGTACTGGATGCCCACGGTGGGCCGCGGCTGCACGCCTGGGTTGGCCGGGTCGGCCTGCTCGATGGACTTCAGGGTGATGTCGCCGAAGGAGCCGGCGGCCTTCTTGTACTCGGGGATCTCGTAGGTGCTGGCCCGCTTGCCCGCGGGCACCCGTGCCCAGCCGAGCTTCTCGCCGACGAGCTTCTCGTACTTCTTGCTGGACGCCCAGAGCATGAACTTCGAGGCGTCGTCAGCCTTCTTGGTGGTCTTGGGCATCGCCCACGACCAGGCCCAGAGCCAACCGCTGTTCTTCGTCTTCTCCACGGGTGCGTACGCGTAACCGATCTTGCCGGCGGCCTTGCTGGTGCTGGGGTCCTCCAACGCGCCGGCCGCGGCGGTGGCGTCGTACCACATGGCGACCTTGCCCTGGCTCATCGCGTTCAGGCACTCGGTGTACCCGGCCTGCGCCGCGCCCGCCTCACCGTGCTCGCGTACCAGGTCGACGTAGAACTTCGTGGCGTCCTTGAAGCCGCCGCTGTTGACCTGCGCCTTCCAGTCCTTGGTGAACCAGGTGCCGCCGAAGGTGTTGACCACGCTCGTCAGCGGCGCACCGAGCTCGCCCCAGCCGGGCAGGCCGCGCAGGCAGATGCCCTTCATGCCGGGCTGTGCGCCGTCGGCCTTGGCCGCGAGGTCGGCCACCTGCTGCCAGGTGGGGTGCTCGGGCATCTCCAGGCCCTTCTCGGCGAAGACGTCCTTGCGGTACATGAGGAAGGACGACTCGCCGTAGAACGGCAGGGCGTAGAGCTTGCCGTCCGAGCCGGACACCGATTGCACCACCGGCCCCAGCAGGTCGGCCTTGTCGAAGCTGGAGTCCTTGTCGGCGTAGGAGCCGAGCTCGTGCAGCCAGCCGTTCTTCTCCCAGATGGGTACTTCGTAGGCACCGATGGTGGCGACGTCGTACTGGCCGGCCTGGGTGGCGATGTCCTGGGTGACCTTGTCGCGCAGTTCGTTCTCGGGAAGGATCGTGAAGTTCACCTTGATCCCGGTGTCCTTCGTGAACGTGTCCTTCGTGATCTTCGCGATGTCCTCCATCTGCGGGTTGCCGACCATCAGCACGTTGATGCTCTTGCCTCCGTCCGACCCGCCGGCTCCGGAACAGGCGGTGGCGAGCAGGGCGGTGGCCGCGGCGCCGGCTATGAGGGCGTATCTGGTCGAGCGCATGACGGGGGACCTCTCGTACAGGTGGTTCGGAAACGGCGTAGGGGGCTCCCACGGCGGCTCCGCTCGTCGGGAGCAGCCGCTCGACGGGTTTGTCGGGACCTCGATCGAGGCTCGGCCGGGAGGGGTGTGGATGCGGCCCTGGGGTGTCGGGCGCGATGTCGATGGCGAAATTATTATCAGCAGACTGCGTCATTGTTAACACATCTTGCGATAAAAGTTTCACGGACTTATCGTCAGAGCCTCTCGGGTGGAGCTGCGAGATGTCCTGGCTCCTCCAGCTTCGAACCGTCGCGGCAGCGGCAAATGGCCAGGTCACGGGTGGTGTACCGAGCAGCTCCGGCCTACGTCCATGGCGTCCCGGAGGAGGGCATGAGTGCGGACCCGCGCAGCTCGGCAGCCGCAAACCCGCCGCCGTCACGATGTCGCCGCCCATCTCGGGCTGCTCTCCGAGCGGGGAGCGGTCGCCGGCGTGGTGAAGGCGAGTGTCGACCTGGGCCAGGTCAGCCGGGGCTGGCACGGCCCCTACCCGACTTCCTCGCCCACCGCCGCACCGCTGATCGTGGCCCGGTTCACCAAGAGTCAGTGCCGCCCACGAGGACTCCGCGACCTGCAACTCCGCGTTCGCGCCGAGCAGCAGACACCCGACTGGAAGACCCGCTACGCGGTCCGATCCGGAGTCGAGGGCACCATCAACGAGTTCGCCCACGGACACGGAATGCGCCACTGCCGCTACCGAGGACAGCCGAAAGCCCATCTGCAACACGTACTCACGGCCATCGCCGTGGGACTCGAACGACTCAGCGGCTAGTAACTGACCGAGGAACCCTCTTCGCCGAGACCACCGACCGCCTTCCAGACCTTCCTGGACCAGAACGAGATCCCCCGGTCAAAGTCTTGGCGAGCCCTCGGTAGCTGAGCCCGACCATCCAAGATCCCTGACTGTGAGGATGTGGGAGGCACCGCTCGAGGGTCTGACCCGATCCCCGAGTCGCCTCCCGGAGGCGGAGGAAGGGCCGACACCTCCAGCCTCGTGCGACCACATGCGACCACCACGCTCCCTCCCGCCGACCGGCGCGTTTCCCTTGGCTGCGCGCCAAGGGCGGAGGATCGGTGGAGTTGTCCGCCGTTGGCAACCCCACATATTCGTCGTGATGTTGGCGGCGCGGGCGGCCCTGACGAAGTCCTTGCGGTGGAATTCGGCGTGCTGGATGAGGGGGTTTCGGAACCATCCACCGATCAGTTGGGGCCAGGCTGCGGGGCAGCGATCGGCAAGGGTCCGAGGCTGCTGACCGGGGTGGGGTAGGCGACTCGGAAGCCGAGGTTGCCCGTCGTGCTGTCGGCGGTGTTGGCCGTGCGGGCGGCGACGCGGTAGCGGTTGCAGTACGAGTCGTGGCACAGGTACGAGCCTCCGCGCATGACGCGCAGCTCCGGGGACTTGGTGTCCCACGGGTCGGCGCACCACTCCCACACGTTTCCGCAGACGTTGTGGAGACCGTAGGCGTTCGGCGGGAAGGCGTGGACGGGCGCGGTGCCGGTGTAGCCGTCCTCGGCGGTGTTCTTGGTGGGGAAGGTGCCCTGCCAGATGTGGCAGCGGTGCTCGCCGTCGGGGGTGAGTTCGTCGCCCCATGGGTAGCGGGCCTGGTCGAGGCCGCCGCGGGCGGCGTACTCCCACTCGGTCTCGTTGGGCAGCCGTCCTCCCGCCCACTCGGCGAACGCCTTGGCGTCGGACCAGCCGACGTGGGTGACCGGATGGTCCCAGCGGCCTTCGAGGTCGCTGCCGGGTCCCTCCGGGGTGCGCCAAGTGGCTCCCTGAACTCCGCACCACCACGGGGTGGCGTCGGGGCGGGGGGAGACGCGTCTCAAGTCGCCTGGCAGGAAGCGGGCGAAGACGAAGCTCCAGCCGTGGCGCTCGGCCTCGGTGCGGTGCCCGGTGTCCGTGACGAAGGCGGCGAAGCGGGCGGTGGTAACGGCGTAGGCGTCGATGGCGAACGCGTCCACGGCCACCTCACGGATGGGGCCCTCCCGGTCGCCGGGGTTCGCGTCCGCGTCCTCGGTGCCCATACGGAAGGTTCCGCCGGGCAGGGCGACACGGGTGTCGTAGCCGAGCGGCCGGGTGCGGGCGGCGGGCGGCGCGGGTACGAGGGTGAGCCGCCCCGCGCCGACGGCATCGGCGCCGACGGCATCGGCGCCGGCGCGGGAGGGGGCGCAGCAGGAGGGATGGGCCCGGCCTGCGCTCGGTGGGCTGCTCATCGCGTACTGCCGACCGCCGTCGAGGCATCCGTACCGCCGACCGCCGTCGAGGAGCCCGCGCCGTCGGCCTTCTCCGTCTCGAACGACGACAGGGTGGTGTCGTGGTCGGTCGGCACGTCGTACATGGGTGTCATCCAGTGGAAGAAGTTGTCGCCGCGGTCCCGTAGCAGGCGGTACAGGCGGTGCATCAACTGTGTGCGCACATACCGGAGTTCGGGGTGGTCGTAGCGGTTGAGGAGCTCGTCCGGGTCGGTCTGCAGGTCGTACAGCTCGTTGCGCGACTCGGGGTTGACGACCAGCTTGTGGCGCCGGGTGCGCAGCATGCGCTGCGGGTACGGGAAGTGGTGGCCGTGGTACTCGGCCAGGTGGTGCTCGTCCCAGGCCGGCCGTTCGCCGCGGGCAAGGGGCAGCAGGCTGCGGCTGTCGACGGCCGGGGCGGGGTCGCTGCCGGCGAGTTCCAGGATGGTCGCCGTGTAGTCGGTGAGGGAGACGAACTCCTCGCGCACCTGGCCGGGTACGGCGCCCGGCACCCGCAGCAGCCCGGGGATGCGGTAGATGTCCTCGTACATGGCGGGGCCCTTGTCGTGCAGCCGGTGGGCGCCGGTGAACTCGCCGTGGTCGGCGGTGAAGCACACCGCGGTGCGCTCGTCCAGGCCCAACTCCCGTACGGCTTCGAGGATGCGGCCGATCTGCTCGTCGATGAGCGTGACGTACCCCCAGTAGACGGCGATGAGTTTGCGGCTGTCCTCGATCGGCATGGTGTCGAATGCCCACAGCTTGCTGTAGTTGCTCTGCACCGGTGGCTTGCCCGCGAAGGTCTCGCCGATGGAGGCCGGTAGCTCCACCAGGTCCGGGTCGTACAGGTCGAAGTACTCGTCGGGGAGGATGTACGGCAGGTGCGGGCCGAAGAAGTGGGTGGCGAGGAAGAACGGCACACCCTCCCCGGCCTGCTCGTTCCCGGCGAAGCGGCGGAGCATCTCGATGGCGCGGGTCGCCAGGTAGTACTCGAAGGTGGCCTCGACGGGCTGGTGCAGCCGGGCCGCGAGAAGGTTGCCGGGGCTGCCGTTGGGGGTCGTGCCGCGCATCCGGCCGCTGATGGCGTACTCGGGAAGGCCGTTCTCCCTGAGGTAGGCCAGGTAGTCGGGGTGATCGACGGGGTTGTGCCAGCCGGCGAGGTCCGGGCCCTGGAAGCCGTAGTCGGCGGCGGTGCGCCGGACGCCGCCGTGCCACTTGCCCAGGAGACCCAGGTTGTAGCCCTCGCCGCGCAGTTGCTCGGCGAACGTGAACTGGCCGTCGGCCAGGTCCTCCAAGTACCCCACGTTGCGCTCGTAGTTGGCGAGCAGCTTGTGCCGGAAGGGTGCCGCGCCGGTCAGCAGGCTGGCCCGGGCCGGAGTGCAGATGGCGGTCGGCGTGTAGCAGCTGTCGAAGCGGGTGCCCTGTGCGGCGAGCCGGTCCAGATTGGGGGTGCGCACGTGCGGGTTGCCGTAGGCGCCGAGGGTGTCGACGCGGTGCTGGTCGGTCATCAGAAAGAGCATGTTGTGGCGCACGGCGGTGCCTTTCGAGTCGTACGGGCGTATCGAATTGCCTGGCGAGCAGTAAGGACGCCGTCCCGAAGGACGCTTTCGCCCCCTACTCGCCCCGCGCCTTCTCGTAGAGCTCGCCCGCGTAGTACTCACCCGGATCGGGGTTCTCGTCCAGCTGCTTGTTGCGTACGAAGAAGTCACCAAGTGTCTTCAGCCACTTGTCCACTTCACCGCTCTTCGACTTGGCGACCAGGTCTGCGGTGGAGAGGGTCTGGACGTGGGAGGCGTCGGCCTTCGTCTGGGCTTCGGAGACCTCCAGCAGCTTCGCGGTCAGCGCGATGGTCTCGTCGGGGTGAGCCTGGCGCCAGTCGTTGGCCTGCTGCAGTACCTTGACCACCTTGCTGTTCTTCTCTTCCGGCACCTTGTTGCCGGCGACGAACGCGGTGGGGAAGAAATCCCCGGTGTCCTTGGTGCTGGCGACCTCCACCAGGTCCGGCACCTTCTTCTTGATGGTGTCGATGGCCGGATAGAAGAAGCCGGCGCCGTCGATCTTCCCGGAGGAGAAGGCGGAGACGATCGTGGACGGATCCATGTTGACCTTGGCGATGTCCTTGTCGGTCATCCCGGCCTCCGCCAGCGCGATGTTGAGGATCATGTCGCCGGAAGTGCCCTCGGGCACGCCGATCTTCTTGCCCTTGAGGTCTTTCATGGACTTCATCCCGGGCTGGCCTATGACCCGGTCCGCGTACGTGAGCGTATTGATGGCGATGATCTTGGACTGGCCGGAGGCGGGCAGCCATACGGCACCGGGGCCGATGTAGCCGTAGTCGAGGTCGCCGGCACTGAGCGCCTGGATCTGCACCGGGCCGTTGTTGAACGCCTTCGCCTCCGCGGTCAGCCCGGCCTTCTTCCACAGCCCCTGCTTCTCGGCGATCGCCAGCAGGCTGGCCCCGTTGTAGTCACCGATGTAGCCGAACCTGACCGTGGAGTCGTCGCCGGACCCGCTCCCGGAACACGAACTCACGGACAGTGACATCATGAATACGGCGGGAAGTGTCGTGAGGGCGCGTCTGACCGTGCTTCGGTACATGGTGGATGGATCCTCTCGGTGCGGTACGAGGGTGAGTGGCGGAAGCCGGCGGGCGGTTATGCGGCCGAGGTGGCTTCGTCCTGGTGGTAGACGGACGTCCAGACTTCGTTGCGGATGCGGCGGAACTCCGCGGACAGCCGTATCTCCTCCGTACGCGGATAGGGCAGGTCCACGTCGATGACGCGGTGGATGCGCCCGGGGCCCGCCGCCATGACAACGACACGGTTGGCCAGGTAGACGGCCTCGTCCACGTCATGGGTGATGAACAGCACGGTCCGCTTCTCCTGGCTCCAGGTCCGCAGCAGCTGGTCCTGCAACTGCACCCGGGTGAGCGCGTCGAGAGCGCCGAACGGCTCGTCCATCAGCAGCACTTGAGGGTCCACCGCGTACGCGCGGGCGATGGCGCAGCGCTGCTTCATGCCGCCGGACAGCGTCTTGGGCAGGGCGTCGGCGAACTCACCGAGTCCGACGAGGCCGATGGCCTCGTCCGCACGCCGCCTGCGCTCGTCGGCGGGTACGGCGGCGAGTCTGAGCCCGAACTCCACGTTCTGCCGCACGGTCAGCCAGGGGAACAGGGCGTACTGCTGGAAGATCACACCCCGGTCGGGGCCGGGACCCGACACCGGCTTCCCGTCGACCAGGACGCTGCCCGAGTCGGGCTCCTGCAGCCCCGCGGCCATGCTCATCAGCGTGGACTTGCCGCAGCCGGACGGCCCCACGACGGTGACGAACTCCTGGTCCGCGATGTCCAGGTCCACCCCGCCGAGTGCCGTGAAGGTGGCGCCCTTCAGCGGGAAGGTCTTCACCACGCCACGGAAACTGATCTTGCTGTTCATCGTCGCTCCTGCCAGCCGGTGAGGCGTCGCTCGGCCAGCAGCAACAGCCGGTCCATGACGAGCCCGAGCACTCCGATAGTGATCAGCGATACGAAGATCGCGTCCATGTCGAACCAGGTGGCCGCCTTCTGCATCCGGTAGCCCAACCCCTCCTGCGCACCGATGAGTTCGGCGGCGACCACGGTGGCCCAGGACGCGCCGAGACCGATCCGCATGCCGACGAGGATGAACGGGGTGGACGCCGGGACGACCACCTTGGCGAAGATGACGCGGTCCGAGGCGCCCAGCACCCGGGCGGCGTTGATCAGGGTCCTGTCCACGTCGACGACACCCTGGAAGGAGGCCACGACGCAGGCCATGAACGAGGCCAGACAGATCACGGCGATCTTCGGCACCTCACCGATACCGAGCAGCACCACGGCCAGCGGGATCAGTGCCAGCGGCGGGATGGTGCGGAAGAACTGGATGTACGGCTCGACCATGGCGCGCACCGTCGGGTACCAGCCCATGAGGAAGCCGACCGGGACTGCCACGACCACGCCGAGGGCGTAGCCGATGAAGACCCGGCGCAGGCTGGCGAACGTATCGGACGCCAGCGTGCCGTCGGCGATCATGGTGCCCGCCTTGCGCGCCACCGCCGCCGGTGTGGGCAGGTTCTCGACCAGTCCAAGGGCGGCCACGACGGCCCACACGGCGACACCCGCCGCGAGCGCCAGTCCGCCAAGGACCAGCGGTCGGACGGTACGGCGCGGTTGCTGCCGCTGCCGCTGCGCAGGGGCAGCGGTCTTGTCGAGAGGCGTGATCACAGCCATGGGTTCCTCACTGGTGGCCTCATGCGTTCTCCTCGGAGACGGGCTGCGGGTAGTGGGTGAGCAGCGGGGTTTCATGGAGTACGAGGGCGATGCCACCCAGGGCGCTGCCGACCTCGCCGAGCGTGGCGCGCCGTACGTCCACGTGGTGGCGGGCGAGCGGCATCAGGTGCTGCCGCAGGGCCCGTTCGACCGGTTCGAGCAGGGCATCGCCGGCCTGCGCCAGCTCGCCGCCGACGACGATGACGCCCGGGCCGACGGCGTGACAGATCGCGGCCAGTACGCCGCCGACCTCACTGCCGACGCGGGCAAGGACCTCAAGGGCGGGCGGGTCGGCTGCCGTTGCGGCGTCCAGGAACCGCGCGGGGCTGTCCGCCCTGCCGCCCGCCGCCCGGTAGCGGCGCAGTACCGCATCGAGTGAGGCGAGGGTCTCCAGGCAGCCGGTCCCGCCGCACTCGCACCGCTCGCCTGCCGGGTCCACGGTGATGTGTCCGAACTCGCCGGACAGTCCGTGCCTGCCCCGGTGCAGTGCGCCGCCCACGACGAGTCCGCCGCCCACGCCGTGCGACAGCCTCAGGTAGAGCACGTCGCTGCTGTTCGCCGCCGCGCCCCACACTGCTTCGGCGAGCGCGGCGAGGCGGGTGTTGTTGTCGAGCAGCACCGGCACCCCGAACCGCTCGCGCAGCAGGTCCGGCAGACCGTCGATGCCCTGCGCGTGGGCACTCTCGCTGCCGGGGTCGGTGGTCGGACCGACCACGCCGACGCCGATCGCACGGAGCGCGCCGAGATGGACGGCCTGCGCCCGCCCTGAGCCGCCGGCCCTCGATTCCCCCTGCGCACCGGTCGTCAGCGAGTCGAGCAGTCGTACGGCGATGTCCACCCGCTCGGGCCAGGACAGGTCCGCCGTATGCCCCTCGCTGGCCGAACCGACCACTTCGTGGGCGAGGTTGACCGCGGCGACATGCACGGCACGGCGCGCGAAGTCGATGCCCACCGCCTCCCCGGCGGCCGGGTTGAGGCTGAGCTTTTCCACCGGGCGCCCCCGCTTGCGCGCCTCGATGTACGGCGTGCCGACGACCACCGCGCCACTGGTCACCAGGCCGGCGACTATGTCGTAGAGCGTGGTGCGGGAGAGCCCGCTGCGGGTGCCCAACTCGGCACGGCTCAGCGGACCGTACTTGCGGAGCAACTCGAGAACGGATTGCTCATGGCTGCGCCGGAGCCGTGTCAGCGGACCGTCGTGTGGGTGCATGCCGGACAGCATGTGAGCGCCGAATATTTTCGTCAATGAGTCGGATGAAATCACCTGGCCGCCTCCACCCTCCGGGGGTAGTCGGCCTCAACCCCTGTGACCTGGTATTACTTGCAAGATCCACGCCGTCGTCCGGGGTTGTAACGCTTCGGTAACGCACGGCCTTTGGTGTCGCCCCGGCCGAAACCACTCCCCGGAACGCCCGATCCGGATTAATTTTCCGGACTGTTGACGAAATCCAGCGGCCGTTCGCATCCTGTTCGTCATGCCGCCCCTCGGGCGGCCCGACGACGGAGGACATGGCTGATGACCGACAACACGAACCGGCCGCCCATCGGCCGGAGAGCCCTGCTGGCAGGCGCCGGCACCCTGGGAGTGTCAGCGGCGCTGCCCACAACCTCCGTACGAGCGGACCCGGCGACGCGACGCGTACAAGCCGCGGCACACCCGGCGAACTGGCCCGATCCCGAACCGTACGGCCTCGCCGACACCCGCCCGGACCTCTGGCCGCGCGACGACAACTCCTTCATTCTCCCGCTCGAACTGCGCCCCCGGGACAAGGAGCGCGGCGTGGTCTGGATGCGGGACACCTACGTCAACTGCTTTGTCGTCGGGGGCAGTCCGCTCTACGTCGCCACCGGCACCACCCGGGTGCCGGGCCTCGACGTGGCCGCCCCGTGGAACGACGGGATCTTCGTGTGGGTGTCCAGGTCGCTGCGCGGACCGTGGCGGCTGGCCGACACGA
The DNA here is from genome assembly GCF_040660135.1 of Streptomyces sp. NPDC050997. Classification (NCBI taxonomy): domain Bacteria; kingdom Bacillati; phylum Actinomycetota; class Actinomycetes; order Kitasatosporales; family Streptomycetaceae; genus Streptomyces; species Streptomyces sp. NPDC050997. The sequence continues at coordinate 454,441 of NZ_JBFAGK010000003.1, read as the reverse complement.
CCGGAATCCGCCCGGGTGCCGCCAAGGGCAAGGTGTGGTCGCCCGAGTTCGTCGGCGAGAACCGGCCCGGGCGCACGGTCGTCGCCCCCTGGCAGCAGTACTGGCACGACGACGAGTTCGGCAAGCGCGGCCAGGTGTGGGCGCCGGAGGTGCACTACGTCCGCGGCCGCTGGTACATCGTCGCGTGCATGGGTGACCACTCCCGCAAGGTCGGCTCGTTCCTGCTGGTGAGCGAGGGCGGGGTCGCGGGACCGTACCGGCTGGCCAAGGGCAACCTCGCCAAGCCGTTCGGCGAAGCGCTCACCGGTGGGCCGGCGTTCATCGAGCCCGGCGCGTACCACCACATCGACGGCAGCATCTACGCCGAAGGCCACGATGCCTGGCTCGTGCTGCACAACGACCTGTACGCCAAGTTCCGTGCCGACATGGAGGACATCGTCCCCACCACGGACCTCCCGGAGTTCCGGCAGTCGCCCTACTCTCCGGAGCCGTACCTCGAAGGCGCGTACGTCTTCAAGCACGGCGGCAAGTACTACCTCCTCCAGGCCGCCTGGAACCGCTCGTCCGTCGCCCCGGACGGCAGCACGCACTACGCCTATGACCCGCCGGGCGCCGGCCGCACGCAATACCAGTACGACGCGGTCGTCGCCGTCGCGGACCGCTTCGAGGGCCCGTACTCCCGGCGGTGGACCGCGGGCGTCGGCGCGGGCCACAACAACTTCTTCACCGACCACGGGGGCGGCCTCTGGGCCACGTTCTTCCGCAACCCGAACGCCGGATACTGGTCCCACCCGTCCCGCATCGCGAACGCCGCCGTCCCGGGCGTCGTACGCCTGGAGTGGACGGGCCCGGAGGGCGATCGCCTCTACGTCCGGCGCAGGTAAGGCAGAGGGACAGGGGCTCGCACAAGTCAAGTCGGACTGTGACACGGCCATCGTGCACTCCCACCGCTTGAACTGGCGTTTTAGTAGGGAGAGTTGCACGGTGGCCTACCCCTTGTTCCGAACCCGGAACGGTTCTGGGCGGGCACTGTCAGTGGCGGCTGCCATTCTGAGCGCATGACCGACACAACTACCGCCGCCGACTACGCGTGGATCCGGGAGCAGGACCAGTACGAGGAGTACTGCGTCACGCTCGTCCAAGGGCTTACCCCCGAGGAACTGCTCCAGGCCCTCGGAGTCGAGTCCGGAATGCGGATCACCGGCGTGGACGGACTGATCAAGCCGTCACAGGACTCAGTGCTCCACCACCACCGGGAGTTCGCGGGGGCCACTTCCCTCGGTGGCTGGTCGCTGATGTTCGAGCCCGACGGCTATCTGGGCGCCACGGATGAGGTCATGCTCCCCCTCTCGCGTGGACGCACGGTGGTCTCGAACCACCACGGCATCGCTGGGGCGTGCCGCTTCTGCTGGTACCGCGACGGCGCCATACTCCTGGACTTCGACCAGCTCTTCCCCGACGACCGCGACGGCAGCCACCCGGATGGACTCCTCACCGAGATGCGGGAATCCGGCTTCGACCTCAGCGGGTCCGGCGACCTGGACTGCGGCGGACAGTTCCTCGCCGCCTTCGCCCTCGCCCACCGCATCACCGGCATACATCTGACGCCGGAGCTCTTCGCGTCCGCGGAGTTCATCGGCGGCCTCGGGCCTCGGCGCCCTTCTTTCTCCGTTCGCTGATCGAAGAGCTGCATCGGCGGGAGGCGGCCGCGCGGGGCGAAGCGGCCGGGCTCCGGCGTGAGATCGACGCGTTGAACGAACGTCTGGTGGGGGCCGAGGAGCGTCTGGCCCGGTGACCGCGGATGCGTCGCGGGTCGGGGTGGGGTGCTGACGGTGCCGCCGTGGCGCCCGGGTATCGCGGTGGCGGTGCTGCCAGCGGCGTATCAGGACCTTGTCGAGGTCCGGGCCTGGGCTTGTGCCCGAGGCCGCTGGCTTGTGCCCGAGGCCGCTGATCTGGTGATCGACGTCCCTCGGGCGACAGAGGACGAGCCTTTGTGGGCGGCGCGTCAGGCCGGGCTGTCTGCGCGCCCCGCTGGATCTATTCGGCCCAGGCACGCTCCAGCTGGGTACGGAAGCCGGCGGGCTTTCGCCCGATCAGCTCGGCCAGCGTCGAGTCGACAGCGGTGAACTCACCATTCCGCGCCGCGGCGAAGATGCTCAGCATCAGGTCGGCGATCGGGGCCGGGGCGCCGTGCGCCAGGACCTGCTCTCGGAAGACGTCGTCGGGGACGACGGTGCGGGTGAAGGGCCGTCCGGTGGTTTCGGACGCGATCTCGGCGATGGTCTCGAAGTCGAGCGCCGCCGGGCCTGTGAGCGGCGGGGTGGGCCCCTCGAAGCGGGCCTTCTCGGCGAGGATCACCGCAGTGGCCTCGGCGAGGTCGTCGTGGCCGGTCCAGGCGACGGGGCCGTCGGCGGGGAGGGCGATGTCGCCGGTGTGGCGGGAGGACTCCAGGAACTGCACGGCACTGGAGGCGTAGAAGCCGTTGCGCAGCGCGGTCCAGGGCAGGCCTGTGGCGTGCAGCAGGTCCTCGGTCTGGGCGTGGTCCCGGCATGCCTGGAAACGGGCGTCGTGGGCGGCGCCCATCTGGCTGGTGTAGAGGATGCGGCCGACGCCTGCCTGCACGGCGGCGTCGATGGCGGCGCGGTGGCCGCTGACGCATTCCTGGCCTGTGCGGTCTAGGGAGACGAGGAGCAGTTGCTCGGCGCCCTCGAAGGAGTGTCCGAGCGAGGTGGGGTCGTCGAAGCTGCCCTGCCGGACGCGGACGCCGCGGTCGGCGAGGTCCTGGGCCTTGCGGGGGTCACGGACGCTGACGCCGACGCGGTCGGCGGGGACACGCTCCAAGAGGCGCTCGACGGTGCGGCGGCCGAGCTTTCCGGTGGCTCCGGTAACGATGATCATTGAGTTCTCCGTACACTGTTTCCGGTGGAATCACAGTAACGGTAACACTGGAAATTCCGATGGAACCAGATCCTCGGTACCATCGGTTCATGGCTACGCGCGACTCAACCGACAGCCCTCGGCGCCGCATCGTCGAGGCCGCCGTCGAGCTGCTGGAGAACGGCGGCCCTGACGCGGTGAGCACCCGCGCGGTCGCGGCCGCGGCCGGAATGCAGCCGCCGGCGATCTACCGCCTCTTCGGCGACAAGGAGGGGCTTCTCGAGGCCGTCGCTGAGCACGGCTACGCGCAGTTCCTGGAGAGAAAGCGCGCGCAGCTCGACCCCGCGCCACAGGACCCGGTGGAGGAGCTGCGCCGCGGCTGGGACATGGTGGTCGAGTTCGGGGTCACCCGCCCCGAGCTGTTCGCGGTGATGAACCGGGCCTTCGGCCGGGGATCGGACGCAGCACACCGCGCGGGCTTGGAGATCCTCCACGGGCGAGTGCGTCGGCTGGCGGCCAGGGGGTGGTTGCGGGTGGACGAGGAGCTGGCCGCCCAGATCATCCAGGCAACCGGCCAGGGCGCGGTCACGACCTGGCACTCCACCCCTGCGGACCGCCGCAATCCGGCGCTGTTGACCGTCCTGCGCGAGTCCATGGTCGCGGCTGTCACTCGCGCCGAGCCGGTGGTCCCCGCCTCGGAGTCCGGTCCCTCCGCGGCGGCCCGCGCGCTGCGCGCCGCCCTCCCCGACAGTGCCGATGTCCTGAGCGACGCCGAGCAGCGCCTGCTGCGTGAGTGGCTCACGCGCCTGGCGGCGGACGGTGGCGCGCCACATGCCTGATCACGCGTCAGGCGCCCTCGTGAGGGAAGGGATGTTGGCCCGCTTATGGTCCCGATCTTGTCGATGAACGCGCTCGCGCCGTCACCCGGACAAGCGGAAGTCGGGGCGACGGCGCTCGGAGCGAGCCGGTGTCTACAGGGACTGGCGCATGATCCAGTCCCGGATGCCGGGGATGGCGTAGGCGGTCTGCCAGGTGGCCATGTGCGCGCTGGTGGTGGACCCGGGCGGCACGACGGTGCCGGTCTCGAAGGCGGCGAAGTTCACCGGGGTCCTCTGTGCCTTCATGCTCCGGACGTCCGCGGCGAACTCCGCGGCCGTGGACCGGCCGTCCCACAGGGCGGTGCTGACCTGTGTGCCCTGGTCCTGGATGACCTCGGTGATGGCCTGCTCGCCGGGGTATGCCTTGGTGTCGTCCGCGGAGACGAGGATCCACAGCTTCTTCCGGGCCAGCGGCGCGGCCTGGGTCGCCGGCCATTGGCCTGCGACGATGAACGCGGCCGCGAACAGGTCGGGGTACCTGATGTTCAGACCCAGCGACATCATCGCGCCCATCGACTGCCCGGTCGTGTAGAGCCGGTCCCGGTCGATGCTGTACTGCTGCGTCACCGACTGGACGAGGTTGGCGGTGGCCTCGAAGAGCGTCGACGGCTCGTAGGTGTCGTCGATCACCACGGAGCCGTATTCGGGGGCCAGGACGAAGGACTCGTGGCGGGCCTGGTCTTCCGGGCTCGCCCAGCACACGGCGCCCAGGCCCTGGACCAGGGGGCCCTCGGTCGCGACGTTGACCACGCTCGCGTCGTGCATGAACAGCACCATCGGGTAGCTCTTGCGGTCGTCGTAGTTCTTGGGGACGAACAGGTTGTACCTCAGGGTCTGCCCGGTGGCGGGGTCGCTGAACGAGAGCTGCTGGAAGTCGTCGACGATCAGGTTCACCACCGCTTCGGTGGTCCGCGCCGTGGCGTCCGCGGCGTAACGGGTGCCACGGGTCGTGGTGACGGTGCCCGTCTGGGTCACCGTGGCCTTCGCCGCGACGATGGTTCCGCCCGGTGTGGTGTCGCCGACCACCGGGCCCCCCGCCCCGGGCCCGCCGCCGTCATCGCCCGACCCGCCGTCGTCGGAACCGTCGTCGGGAGGTGTGCCGGGACCCTGCTTGGTCACCCACAGGGCCGCCGCGGTGTCGTCCGGCGACAGCTCCACGATGACGTAGCGGCCGTCCCTGCCCCGCTGCGCGAGGTCGGCCGTCCGGTTCGCGTAGACCTTGGTCACGGTGCGATCGGTGACCGCGAACGTCGACGTCGACAGGGTCGAGCCGTCGATGTCGCTGTCGTATTCGACCGCCACCGCGACCAGCTTCTGCCCGACGCCGAAGACCTGCGTGACGGCGGTGACACTCCGCACGTGGTCACCCCCCGAGCCCGTCCCGTCTTCCTCAGCGGCCGAGCCGGGTGTTGCGCCGCCGAACACCGCCAAGGCGCCGGCGGTCGCGGTCGCGGATCCGGCCATGAAGGTACGCCTGTCCATGAAGGTGAGCTCCTTCGAGAGTGGTTGTCAGGGCTGCGAGTGCCACCCTCTCGCCCCATGCTGTGAAGCACTTCGAGAAAGCAGCCCTTTTTTCACAGGTTTCTCAAAGGTTTCCTGGTCGCGTACATGAATTCGCGGCGTGCAACCTTAGATAACGCGCTTCAATTGTTGACGCCCTAAATTTCCGGTGTGACGATCCCTTGTGCCGCAAGATTGGCCAGCGACCCACTCCCGGCTCGGCTTGTGGGCCCTGACCAGGCATGTTATCTCACTTCGTCGACGGCGAAAATTCGCTGAATTCTGACTGCGTGGCTTGAATTCAAAGGAGAAAGCTGTGGTTCCCAAGAATGAGAAAGAGGACATTCGGCTCGGCAGCCCGCTGCACCGGCGGTCGTTCCTGGGGAGCTCGATTGCGGCGGCAGCGGCGGCGATGTCCCTCGGAGATGCCACGACGGCGGACGCCGCCACGCATAAGGGCACGCATACAGGGCTGAGGGCGGGGGCCGGCCGGGCGGCGATCAGTATCCCGGCGTCCCTCCTGCCGCTGGACGGCTTCACCACGGTCCACGACGACCTCTACGTACGGATCCTGCTGCTGGAGAACGGCTCCCGCCGCTGCGCCCTCGCTGTCCTCGACCTGACGTCGATCAGTGCGGAGGCGATCGCCGCGATGAGGACGACCATCGCGAAGGCCTCCGGCGTGGCGACGGCCGACATCGTCGTGACCGTGACGCACACGTTCTCCGCCCCACACGTGCGGGCGACCAGCACGTCGACGGCAGCGGCCCAGTATGTGCAGGAGATCACGAAGGCCGCCGCGACCGCGACCGCGGCGGCGGTCAAGGGACTCAGGTCCGCGCGGGTCGGCTTCGGCACCGGCACCTGCGACGTCAACGTCAACCGGGATGTCCGCACCGCCGACGGCTGGTGGCTCGGCACCGGCGAGACGGGCTCCTCCGACAAGAGCGTGGGCGTCACCCGCCTCGACGACCTGGACGGCGACCCCATCGCCGTCCTCATCAACTACAGCGTCCAGTCCTCGGTCATGATGCAGTCGGTCATGGCAGGCGGCGACCTGCCGATCACGGCCGACCTGGCGGGCGCGGCGGTGCAGCACGTGGAGAAGCAGTACGACGGTGCCGCCGTCGGGTTCTTCCTGGTCGGCTCCTGCGGGGACCAGTCACCGGCGTTCAGGTCGAAGCGGTACACCATCGACAAGGACAAGAAGTGGGCCCAGGTCGATGCCCAGGACGCCGGCTGGCTGCTTCTCACGGTGCAGGGTGAGCGGCTGGGCACCGAGGCCGTCCGGGTCAGCGAGACCATCAGGACCTCCGACGGCGGTTCGGGCTCGGCGGTGCGCCTCCTCACCGACTCCGTCACGGTCGGCACGGTGGTCGAGGGGCACCCGACGGGGCCGACGAAGACGTACGACTTCACCCCGGACGGCACGGCCGACGTACCGATCTGGATCCTCCAGGTCGGGAACGGCGTGTTCGTGGGGGTGGCGCCGGAACTGTCCACCGACACCGCGCTGGCCATCAAGAAGCACTCGCCGTTCCCGCACACCGCCGTCCTGTCGATGCTCGAAGGCGGCTCCAAGAACATGGCCGAGGCACAGAGCTACGCCCGGATCACGTACGAGGCGATGGACTCGTCGTACGCCCAGGGCTCGGCCGAGACGGTCGCCGCCAAGATCGGCGCCATGCTGCACTCCCTGCGCGCCTGACCCTTTGAAGGAGCGCACACCCCAGCGAAGGCTCACCATGGGGTTTTTCAGTCGAAGACCATCAGGGTCGGCGCACTCGGGGGCATGTTGAACGGCGTGACCACCTGGATCGCCGAGGGCAGCGAGGGGCCGTCGTCGGGTAGTGCCTTGTGGGCGCGCATGATGATCTGGCAGGCGCGGCGCATGTCCTGACGCAGGTCATGGTGGAGAACCGCGGACAGGCGGCGCTCGCGCAGCAGGCGGGTGTTGTCGTGGTCGAGGTCGTGGGCGATGAACACCGCGCACTCCCGCCCGAGCGCTTCGAAGGCATCGAGGGTGGCGAGGTTGCCCCCGCCGGCGGAGTAGACGGCGATGATGTCCTCGTCCCGCTTGAGCGCCTGCAGGACAAGATCGTGCTGGGTGGCGTCCAGGCCGTCGCTGTCGGTGACCTCCACCAGGGATCGTCGGGGGTCGGCGAGGCGCATCGCGCTGCGGAAGCCCATCTCGCGTTCCTCCTCGCCTCGGAAGGAGCCCCGGCTGATGGTGGTGAGCACATTGCCGGGCCGCTTGCCCAGCCACTGTCCGAGGAGATAGGCGGCGGTGCCGCCGGCCGCGCGGTTGTCGATGCCGACGTACGCCAGGCGTGCGCTGTGGGGCAGGTCGGTCACCAGGGTGACGACCGGTATGCCGGCCGCGACCAGCCGGCCCACCGCGGCTGCGATCTCCGGCTCGTCGGGGGCCTTGAGAATCACGCCCTGAGTACCACGCTTCGCGATCTTGTCGAGGGTTCCGATCAGTTCGACGGGAGGGCAGGTCTCGCGGAAGTGGAAGCGCGAGCGCACATGAGCCGGATGGAGGGAGGGCAGTTCGGCTTCGAGCGCCTCCCGGACGGCGGTGGAGAACCGCTGCGGCGTCTGCATCACGATGTCGACCATGAAGGTGCGGCCCCCGAGCCGGACCTGGCTCTGCTGCCGGTCCAGATCGTTGATGGCTTCTTGTACCTCCCTGATGGTGCTCTCCGTCACGTTGCCCCGCTGATTGAGGACGCGGTCGACCGTGGCCGTGCTCAGTCCGGCCTGACGGGCGATTTCCCTGATCGGGTAGCGGTGTCGCATGACGGATCCCAAGGGCAGGTGATGGATTTTTGATGTACTGGAAAGCATTGAATGATGGGTTCAGGTTCTCAAGACTGGCAGAAATGCACGGACTGCGAAAGGACCCGGATGTCTCCCCCAGCCGCGGGAGCGCGAACTTGGTTGACCGAGGCGGACTGCGATCTCGACGCGTTCCGCTCACTCGTGGAGCAGAGCACCGACCCCGCCGACCACCCCTCGGCCGAGCGGATCGAACAGAACGTCCCGCTCTACGACAGTGATCGGCTCCGCACTCTGGCGACCTCCCCCAAGGGCCGTCGCAGCGTGCAGGACGAGTTGGTCCGGGCTCTGCTGGACGGGCCCGGCATCGTGGTCCTCAAGGGCGCCTTCACCGACGCGGCCATCGTGGACCGGGCGTCCGAGGCCTTCCGCGCACTGATCGAGGAGGAGCGCGCGAGCGGCACGGCCCGCGGCGACCACTTCGCCAAGCCGGGCGCGAACGACCGGGTCTGGAACGCCCTGGACAAGGTCGCCGTACGGGCGCCCGAGGTGTTCGCCGACTACTACGCCAACGACTCCCTGGAACTGATCGCCGAGGCATGGCTCGGCCCCGCCTACCAGGTCACCTCACAGGTCAACGTGGTCAACCCGGGCGGCGCGGCGCAGAAGGTCCACCGCGACTACCACCTCGGCTTCCTCTCCCAGGAGCGCGCCGCGGCCTACCCGGCGCACATCCACCGCCTCTCGCCTGTGCTCACCCTGCAGGGCGCGGTGGCCCACTGCGACATGCCCGTCGAGTCCGGCCCGACCCTGTACCTGCCGCACTCGCAGAAGTTCGAGCCCGGCTATCTCGCCTGGCGACTCCCGCAGTTCGTCGAGTACTTCGACGCCCACCACGTCCAACTCCCCCTGGCAAAGGGCGACGCGGTCTTCTTCAACCCGGCGCTCTTCCATGCCGCCGGGCACAACCGGTCGGCCGACATCAGGCGCATGGCGAACCTGTTGCAGATCTCCTCCGCCTTCGGCCGCGCCATGGAGGCGGTGGACCACGAAGCGATGGCGAACGCGCTGTTCCCGGTGCTGCTGCGTCGCAAGGCCGAGGGCGCCTCACAGGACTGGCTGCGCCGCGTGGTCACGGCCACCGCCGAGGGCTACCCCTTCCCCGCCAACCTCGACCTCGACCCGCCGGTGGACGGGCTCGCCCCGCCCTCCCAGGCGGACACCGTCTGGCAGGCCGTCGCCGAAGGCTGGGACCCCGCGAGACTGCGCCAGGAACTGCAGGCGGCCGCCAAGCGCCGCCGGAGCTGAAAGGGACACAGCACACATGGGACTGCTTGAGACTCCGCTGCTTGAAGACCTGGTCGTCCTCGTCAACGGCGGCAGCCAGGGCGTCGGCGCGGGCATCGTGCGGGCGGCCGTACGGGAGGGCGCGACCGTCGTCTTCACCGGCCGCCGGGCCGAGGTGGGTGAGAAGCTCGCCGCGGACACGGGCGCGCGCTTCGTGCGGGCGGATCTCTCCGATCCGGCGCAGGCGCGCGACAGCGTCGTACAGGCCGTCGCCGCTCACGGGCGCGTCGACTGTCTCGTCAACGCGGCGGGACTGACGTCGCGTGGCTCGCTGTTGGACACCACGCCGGAACTGTTCGACCAGCACATGGCGATCAATCTGCGCGCGCCGTTCTTCGCGATGCAGGCGGCGGTGGCCGACATGACGGCCCGCAAGGCGCCGGGCACCATCGTCAACATCATCTCCAACTGCGCCCACGGCGGGCCGCCCCACCTGGCCCCGTACTCGGCGGCCAAGGCCGGACTGGCGGGCCTGACGCGCAACGCCGCCCACGCGCACCGCTGGGACAGGATCCGGATCAACGGCCTCAACATCGGCTGGACGGACACCGAGGGCGAGGACGCCACGCAGCGCGCCTTCCACGACGCGGGCGACGACTGGCGGGAGAAGGCCGCCCGGTCACAGCCCATGGGCAAGCTCGGACAGGTCGACGAGATCGCCGACTTCGTCGTCTTCCTGCTCTCCGGCCGCAGTGGCGTGGTGACCGGCTCGGTCATCGACTGGGACCAGAACGTCTTCGGCGGCCAGGACTGAACCGCCCTCGGGCAGAAGGAGCACGATCTCATGCGCATAGGACTCATGGGGCTGGGCCGCATCGGCGCCTTCCACGCGGAGACCCTCGCCGGTCTTGACGCGGTGGACTCCCTGGTGGTCACCGACCCGGTGGCCGCTGCCGTCGCCAAGGCCACCGAACGCTTCGGGGCCACCGCCGCCGACTCTCCCGAGGCCCTGCTAGCCGCCGGAGTCGACGGCGTCGTGATCGCCGCCGCGACCGACGCGCACCCCCACCTCATCCTCGCCGCCGTGAAGGCGGGCATCCCCGTCTTCTGCGAGAAACCCGTGGCACGCGGGGTCGAGGAGAGCCTGGAGGTGCTGCGCGCGGTGGAGGGCAGTGGCGTCGAGGTGCACATCGGCTACAACAGACGCTTCGACGCGGGCTGTGTGGCCGCCCGCCGGGCCGTGGTGAGCGGCGAACTCGGCGACCTGCACACCGTACGGTCCACCACCCTCGACCCCGCCCCGCCGCCGCCCGCCTACGTGGCCGTCTCCGGCGGCATCTTCCGCGACTGCAGCGTGCACGACTTCGACATCGTGCGCTGGGTGACCGGCCGCGAGGTGGTCGAGGTCTACGCGACCGGCGGCAACCGGGGCGCGGAGTACATCCGTGAGGCGGGTGACGTCGACACGGCGTCCACCCTGCTCACCCTCGACGACGGCACCATCGCCGTCATCTCCAACTCCCGCCACAACGCCCGCGGTTACGACGTGCGCCTGGAGCTGCACGGCATGAAGGACAGCATCGCGGTCGGCCTGGAGGACAAGCTGCCGCTGCGGTCCGTCGAACCGGGTGTCACGTTCCCGGCGGGCACCCCGCACGACTTCTTCATGGACCGGTTCGCCGCCGCCTACCGCGCCGAACTCACCGCGTTCACCGAGGTCGTCGCCGGCACCCGTACCTCCCCCTGCACGGTCGCGGACGCCATCGAGGCGAGCTGGATCGCCGAGGCGTGCACCCTGTCGCTCCATGAGCACCGGCCCGTACGACTCGACGAGGTGCGCAAGGGATGACGGACGAGCCCCTGCGGATCGGCGTCCTGGGCGCGTCCCGGATCGCCGAGCTGTCGATCGTCGGACCTGCTCGTGCGACCGGTCACCGCCTCGTCGCGGTGGCCGCCCGCGACCGAGACCGGGCCGAGGCCTTCGCCGCCACGCACGGCGTGGAACGCGTGGTCGGCTCCTACGCCGACCTTGTCGCCGACCCGGAGATCGAGGTCGTCTACAACCCGTTGGCCAACAGCCTGCACGGCCCGTGGAACCTGGCCGCCCTCCAGGCCGGCAAGCACGTCCTCACCGAGAAGCCGTCCGCGAGCAACGCGGTGGAGGCGGCCGAGGTCCACGAGGCCGCCGCCAAGGCGGGCACGGTGTTCATGGAGGGCTTCCACTACCTGTTCCACCCGGTCACCCTGCGCCTGCACGAGCTGCTGAGCAGCGGCGAGTTGGGCGACCTCCGGCACGTCGAGACCATGGTCGCCATGCCCGCGCCACCGGACAGCGACGTACGGTGGTCGCTCCCGCTGGCAGGCGGCGCGCTGATGGACCTCGGGTGCTACAGCCTGCACGCCCAGCGCATGCTCGCGCCCTGGGCGGGCGGGGCGCCCCGGCTGGTCGCGGCGCGCGGCGGGGAGAAGGACGGGACCACGGGCGTCGACGAGTGGCTGTACGCCGACGTGGAGTTTCCCGGCGGGGCCACCGGTACGGCCAACTGCCACATGGCGTACGACAAGTGGCAGATGAGCTGCCGGGTCGTGGGCACGCGGGGCGAGGCCACGGTGATGAACTTCGTGCAGCCGCACCTGGACGACCGCGTGGTGGTGCGCACGGCCGCCGGCGAGCGCACCGAGGAACTCGGCCGCCGCTCGTCGTACACCTTCCAGCTGGAGGCCTTCGCGGCCCACCTTCGGGACGACGCGCCACTGGTTCTCGACGCGGACGACGCGCTGACCACCATGCGTCTCGTCGACGAGTGCTACCAGGCGGCCGGGTTCCCGGTCCGGCCGCGTACGGTGCTTCCGGCCACCGGCTGAGGAGAGACAGAAACGGGAGAGGGCGGTACCGGTCCGGTACCGCCCTCTCCCGCTGTGCGTGCCGCCTACTGATAGAAAGCGGGTCGCTCGATCAACTCGACCTCGACGCGCCGCCCTTCCCGCTGGGACAGCACGCCCGCCTCGCACACGGCCGCGGCCGCATAGCCGTCCCAGACACTGGGGCCGGCGGTCTCACCGCGCCGCGTGACGTCCACCCAGGTCTGAACCTCGCGGTCGTAGGCATCCTCGAAACGCTCGAGGTAGTCCGGTGTGACACGGCCGCCCCAACGGCCCTCGGCGGTCAGCCGCGGGCCGTGTTCGTCGTCGATCCGTACGGTGCCGCGTTCGCAGACCGCTTCGGCCCGCACCTGGTAGCCGTAGCCGCAGTGGCCGAAGATCTCGACGTCGACGAGGGCACCCGACTCGGTCTCGAAGAGCACGAATTGAGGGTCGTTCATACCGGTCGGGGCATGCGACGTCGATGTCGGCTTGTGCACGGTGACCGCTGTGATCTCCTGGTCGAGGAGCCAACGGGTCACGTCCATCTCGTGCACCACCGAGTCGTTGATGAGCATCTCGTTGGTGAACCACGGCGGCATGGACGGGTTCCGGTGCTGGTGGTGCAGCATCAGTGCCCTGCCCAGCTCCCCGCCGTCGAGGAGCCGCTTCAGCTTCATGTATGCGGTGTCGTATCGCCGCATGAAGCCCACCTGGATACGCCGGTGCCCGAGCCGCTGCTCCGCCTCCAGGACGCGAAGGGCGGAGGCCGCGTCGGGGGTGAGCGGCTTCTCGCACAGAACCGGCAGGTCACGGTCGAGGGCTTCGAGCAGGGCCGCCTCGTGGGCGGGCCCCGGGGAAGCGATGAGGACGGCGTCCACGTCCTGAGCTGCCATGGCCGCGGCGGGTTCGGTGTACGCCGTGCAGCCCTCGATGGCGTCGGCGAGCGTCTTGGCGCGCTCCGTCTCGATGTCGACGACGGCGGTCACGCGAGCCCCGCTGACGAGATGATGAAGTCTGCGCGTATGGTCCGCGCCCATCTTGCCGGTGCCGACGACGGCAACGCCGAGTGCTCGCTCAGATGTCATGTTCTGATGTCTCCGCGGTTGGTGAGGTCAGTTGGCCTGGGGTGCGCCGACCTGAAGTGCTTCCTCTTCGGGGAGTCCCTCGACGTCGACGCCTCGGACCTGCGCCAGCTCATGTTTGAGAGCCGTGAGTTCGGTGCCGCCGGCCATGTGGTTGGTCAGTTCCTCCAGCGTGATCTGGTCGCGGGCGGCGGACAGTTCCATGGTGCCCAGGCGCAGCACGCTGAAGTGGTCGCCGACCATGTAGGCGTGGTGCGGGTTGTGGGTGATGAAGATGACGCCGAGGCCGCGGTCGCGGGCGGCGGCGATGTACTTGAGCACGGCGCCGGACTGCTTGACGCCGAGTGCGGCGGTGGGCTCGTCCAGGATGAGGACGCGGGCGCCGAAGTAGACGGCGCGGGCGATGGCCACGCACTGCCGCTGGCCGCCGGAGAGGGTACCGATGGGTTGTTCGAGGTCGTCGAGGATGATGCCCATCTCGCGCAGCTCGCGGTCTGCGGTCTTCTTCATCCGCTCGATGTCGAGGCGGCGGATCGGCCAGGGGCCCTTGGTCATCTCGGAGCCGAGGAAGAAGTTGCGCCACACCGGCATCAGCGGGACGGTCGCGAGGTCCTGGTAGACGGTGGCGATGCCCTTGTCGAGGGCCTCACGCGGGGTGGAGAAACGCACCGGGGTGTTGTCGACGAGGAAGTCGCCCTCGGTGTGCTGGTGCAGCCCGGAGATGATTTTGATCAGGGTGGACTTGCCCGCGCCGTTGTCGCCGAGCACGCAGCTCACCTGGCTGGGGAAGACCTTCAGGCTCACGCCGTGCAGGGCGCGGACGTTGCCGTACGTCTTGCCGGCGCCGCGCAGTTCGACCGTGGCGCTGTCCTTGTCCGTGGCATCGTCCATGAGGATCGCGCCGTGTGTGCCGGATTCGTTGTTGGATGTCATGGGGTCGGTCACCTCCTGTTCGCCGACTGGCGGACCCACAGATTGATCAGGACGGCGCCGAGCAGCATCACGCCGAGGAAAGCCTTGAACCAGTCCGGGTTCCAACCGGCGAAGACGATGCCCTGGTTGACCATGCCGAACATGAACGCGCCGAAGACCGGGCCGATCGCGGAGCCGAAGCCGCCGGTCAGCAGACAGCCGCCGATGACGGCCGCGGCGATGTAGATCAGCTCCTGGCCCACGCCCTCGCCCGACTGCACCGTGTTGAAGGTGAACAGCTGGTGCATCCCGACGAACCACGCGCCCAGGCCGACCAGCATGAACAGCGAGATCTTCGTGAAGGTCACGGGCACGCCGACCGCCCGTGCGCTCTCCTTGTTGCCGCCGACCGCGAAGATCCAGTTGCCGTACTTGGTGCGCAGCAGGACCCAGGTGGCCAGAGCGGCGAAGACCAGCCAGTAGAACACGGTGATCTTCACCTGGACGCCGCCGATGTCGAACGAGTTGGCGAAGATCTTCTGCGCCTGGCCGAAGCCGTCCATGTCGCTGATGTCGTCGGTCGCCACGTTGCTGGTGATCAGTTTGGTCACCGCGAGGTTGACGCCCTGGAGGATCAGGAAGGTGCCCAGGGTGACCAGGAAGCTGGGCAGCCCGGTCTTCACGACCATCCAGCCGTTGAAGAAGCCGACGGCCAGTGACACCAGGAGTGCCACGAGCACACCGACCCAGACGTTCGCGCTCAGCTGATAGGCGAGCATGCTCGCGGTGAGGGCCGAGGTGATCACGGCGACACCGGCCGACAGATCGAACTCGCCGCCGATCATCAGCAGCGCGACCGGCAGTGCCATGATGCCGAGCGTCGACGACTGGTACAGCACCGTGGCCATCGAGCTGCCGTCGCGCACCGGCGGAGCGGCGATCAGGAAGAACACGTACACCGCGGCGGCGCCGAGGAAGACACCCACCTCGGGCCGTGCCAACAGCCGGAGAGCCAGTGGCCGTTCAGATGTGCGGCCGTCCTTGTCATCGGCCGGCGGGGCCGGCGACGGGGAGCCCGTCGCCGGAACCGTGGTCTGGGTCATGGTCATCACCGGGTTCCCTTCGCGGCGAATGCGGCGACCTTGTCGATGTTGGACTTGTCGACGATGGCCGGGCCGGTCAGCACGGCCTCAGCACCGCCGCCGCTGTAGTTGCCGTTGTTCTTGTAGAGCCACAGGGCGTCGACCGACAGGTAGCCCTGGAGGTAGGGCTGCTGGTCGATGGCCCACTGGATCTTGCCGTCCTGGACGGCCTTCACCAGGTCCTTGTTGAGGTCGAAGGTGGCGAGCTTGGCCTTGCTGTCCGACTCGGACAACGACTGTGACGCGGTGAGTGCGATCGGGGCGGCGAGGGTCGCCACGAAGTCGATGGAGCTGTCCTGCTTGAGCTTGGCGGTGATCGTCGACTTCACGGACGGCATGTCGGTGCCGTTGACATAGAGGATGTCGGTCTTGCCGGAGAAGGTCTTCTTCAGTCCGTCACACCGCTGGGTGAGGCCGATGTTGCCCTGTTCCTGGACGACACAGGCCGTGTGTTTGGCGCCGACCTCGTTGAGCTTCTTGCCGAACGCCTCACCGGCCACTGTCTCGTCCTGCCCGAAGAACTCCAGCAGGCCCAACTTCTTCCAGTCGCTCACACCGGAGTTGAAGCCGACGACGGGTATGCCGGCCTGCCCGGCCTTGGCGACGACGCTCTTGAGCGCGTCGGGCTTGGCGAGGGTGACGGCGATGCCGTCGACCTTCTGATCGATCGCGTTCTGCACCAGGTTGGCCTGGTTGCCGGCGTTCGGGTCGGAGGAGTAGACGAGCTTGATGTTGTCCTTGGCGGCGGCGGTCTCGGCGCCCTTACGGACGGTGTCCCAGAAGGTGTCGCCGGGCGCGGCATGCGTGATCAACGCGACCGTCATACGGGGGGTGGTGGCCTTGCCGGCCGAGATGTTGTTCCCGGCCTCGTCGGCTTTCTTGCCTCCGGAGCTGCTGGAACATCCGGCGACCAGGAGGGCGGCCGCCGCTGCGGCAACGACGGGGGTGATTCTGCGGGAACGGGGGCGGGACAAATGGTTCATCCTCGGCACCTCACTGTGCGGAAGGGGGATGGGCGTGGTTCTTCTCCGGTGCCGGAGACGGGGAGCCCGTCTCCGGTGCCGTGGTCCGCGTCTCGGCGATCACCGGGTTCCCTTCGCGGCGAACTCGGCGATCTTGTCGACGTTGGTCTTGTCGACGAAGGCCGGTCCGGTCAGCACGGGTGCCTCGCCGCCGCCGCTGTAGTTGCCGTTCGTCTTGTAGAGCCACAGGGAGTCGACCGACAGGTACCCCTGGAGGTAGGGCTGCTGGTCGATGGCCCACTGGAGCTTGCCGTCCTTGATGGCGCCGACCGCGTCCTTGTTGAGGTCGAACGTGGCGAGCTTGGCCTTGCCGCCGGACTCCTCGATGGACTGGATGGCGGTCATCGCGAACGGGGCGCCGAGCGTGGTGACGTAGTCGATGGAGGAGTCCGTCTTGAGCTTGGCGCTGATCGTCGACTTCACCGACGGCATGTCGGTGCCGTTGACGTAGAGGATGTCGGTCTTGCCCTGGAACGTCTTCTTCACGCCGGCACAGCGGGCCTCCAGGGCCACCTGCCCCTGTTCCATGATCACGCAGACGGTGTGCTTGGCGCCGGCCTCGTTGAGCTTGCGGCCGAACGCCTCGCCCGCGATGCTCTCGTCCTGGCCGAAGTACTCGAGCAGACCCTGCTTCTTCCAGTCCTGCACGCCGGTGTTGAAGCCGACGACGGGGATGCCGGCCTTCTCGGCCAGGGCGACCACGGACTTCATGGCGTCCGGCTTGGCCAGAGTGACAGCGATGCCGTCGACCTTCTGGTCGATGGCGTTCTGGACCAGGTTCGACTGGTTGGGGCCGTTGGGGTCGCTGGAGTAGACCAGCTTGATGTTGTCCTTGGCGGCCGCGGCCTGGGCGCCCTTGCGAATCGTGTCCCAGAAGGTGTCGCCGGGCGCGGCGTGCGTGATCATCGCGACCGTCATACGGGGAGTGGTGGCCTTGCCGGCCGAGATGTTGTTCCCAGCCTCGTCGGCCTTCTTGCCTCCGGAGCTGCTGGAGCATCCGGCGACGAGTAGGGCAGCGGCGGCCACCGCTGCGACGGCGGGGACGGTTCTGCGGGAGCGGGGGTGGGACGAACGGTCCATCTTTCCGGCACCTCACTGTGCTGCAGGGGAAAGGGAGAAGTGGCTGATTGAGCGAACACTGCGGATCACATGCTGTTAACACCGCTGTGCCTATGACGAGATAGAACAGTCACGCCACCCTGAGGTCAATGTTTGTAATGACATCATTTGCCCATCAAGGCAAGATGTCAGAACAATTACTTGACGCTGGTTGCGCGGGACCTATAGACCTGAAATGGCTGGGCGTCCCCGGCCATTTTCCTTCGCCTTCCTGATCGCGACGGGGAGACGCACGCCCCCATGCAGGAGATCCGCGAATGAAAGCTTCCTTTGATGTAATAACCATGGGTCGAAAGAGCCGAGAGCTTCGGCAAGGTCCTGCCTTCGACGGCAGGAAGGACTCGCTCTTCCGCGACCACCACATCCACGGCAACGAGGGCACGCGCTTCTCCACCCGCGGCAAGGCCGTCCCCACCCGCCGGCCGGACCCGGCCGACGCCCCGTCGGGCGTCGACCTGGGCTTCCCGCGCACCCTCTGATGAAGACCGGACGCCGGAAGGCAGCCGACGGCACGACTGTGCTCGACATCGCCATCGACCGCATGAGCCCGGTACCGTTGTACCACCAGTTCGCCCAGCAGTTGGAGCAGGGTATCGAGCGCGGCCTGCTCCTCCCGGGCGCCCTGCTCGGCAACGAGATCGAACTCGCCGAACGACTCGGTCTGTCACGGCCGACCGTCCGGCAGGGCATCAAGACCCTGGTCGAGAAGGGACTGTTGGTACGGCGTCGGGGCGTCGGCACCCAGGTCGTGCGCAGCACGGTCAGGCGCCCTCTGGAACTCACCAGCCTCTACGACGACCTGGAGGAGACCGGGCAGGCACCGAGCACACGGGTGGTACGCAACGAGGTCGTGCCCGCGTCCGCCGAGGTCGCCGCGGCTCTGGGGATCAGGGAGGGCGACAGCGTGATCCGGTTGGAGCGGATCCGGTACGCGAACGGACTCACTGTGGCCTTCCTGTGCAACTACCTGCCGACCGACCTGCTGCTCGACCTGGACACGGAGCTGCTGGAGGCCACCGGGCTGTACCGGATCCTGCGCGCGGCCCGCATCAGTCTGTACCGAGCGCACCAGGAGATCGGCGCCCATGCGGCCACCGCCGAGGAGGGGCACGCCCTCGGCGAACCCGAGGGCGTGCCCCTCCTCACCCTGCGGCGCACGGCGTACAACGCCGCCGGGGAGGCCGTGGAGTGCGGCACGCATCTCTACAACGCGGCGCGCTACGTGTTCGAGTTCCATTTGCTCATGCGGAGGTAGGCCTTGAGCAGCCGACCCGCGTCGGCAGCAGGAGACAGGGGTGGCGGGGGCGACCGTGGTTTCGACCCAGCCACCCCTGCGCCATTTACCTCACCTGCTCCACCAGTGCCGCCGCAGTCCGGTACGCCGCTGCGGCGGCCTCCCGCACCGGCAGCGCACGGTGCGTGTCGGAGAGGATCTCCACACCCCAGGGACCGCTCCAGCCGGCCGTACGCAGGGCGCTGACGATGCCCGGGAGATCGAAGGAGCCCTCTCCGCACAGGCGACGGCGATGGACGGTGTCCTCGAAAAGCGTGCCGACGACCTGAGGGTCGGCGTCGTTGAGCTCCACGCCCACGATCCGTGACCCGGGTACGTCCGCCAGGTCGGCGGGCGGGGTATGGGCGCGCTCGGTGTGCCAGACGTCGATGATGAGCCCGCCCGCCGGATGACCTGCGGTCTCGACGAGCCGGAGTCCGTCGTGCACGGTCTTGAGGTTGGACCAGGGCAGGGGCTCGACGCCGAGCCGGGCGCCCACCCCGTCGGCCTGTGCCGCCAGCGTGGCGAACTCCTTGGCCCAGACGTCCAGGTCCCAGGGTTCGTCCGCCAGGTCCGGGCCGATCTTGAAGGTGCGTGCGCCGAGCGCCTCGATGGCCCGCAGCATTTCGACGCGGACGGCGTCCGACGCGACCCGTCGGGGTCCGTCGGCCCACCAGTCGGTCAGCAGCTCCAACTCGACGTGGTCGATACCGTTGTCCGCGAAGAGAGACCGGATGCCGGCGAGCCCGTACTCGCGCTCGGCCTCCACCAAGTCCCAGTACAGCAGCCCGAAGGCCGTGAATCCGGCGTCGCGCGCCGCTTCCACCCGTTCTCGCAGGTTCAACGGACTGCGCTGGTCTTGCTCATCGGGAGCGGCGTCGCCCGCAGTGGTCCAACACGTGGCCAGGAATTGGTCAGCGGTCATTTCTGTTTTCTGGATTCCTCACGTTCGGAAAAGACGCCGGCACGCTATGAATGGAAATTCCAAGAACAGGCAGCAAGCCGCCTCGGCATTCTTGGATGCCCGCACGCGCCGGTCAACCCCTCAGGAGACATCAAATACACATCAGGCCTGTATACGGCTACGCGACGCCGCGCAGCACCGCACGCAGATGCTCGGCGCTGGCCCACACATCCTCGACCGGCCCCTTTTCCTTGGGCTCCTCGGTCAGGATGGCGTCCTGTTCCAGGACGTACCAGCCGTCGTAGCCGCGTGCGCTGAGGTGGGTGACGATGGCCTGGACGTCCACGTCTCCCGCGCCGAGCGGGCGGTACATGCCCTTGCGCACGGCCTCGGTGTAACTGAGCTGTCCGGACTGGACCTTGGCGGCGAGGGAGGCGTCCACGTCCTTCATGTGGGTGTGGGCGATGCGCTCGGGCGCCTGGCGGGTGAGCTCGGCGGGGTCGGTGCCGCCGATGAGCAGGTGTCCGGTGTCGAGGCAGAGCGAGATCGCCGAGTGCTCCAGGACGCGGCGGACCTCGTCACCGTTCTCGATCATCGTGCCGACGTGCGGGTGCAGGACGGCGCGTACGCCGCGTTCGGCGGCCAGCGAGGAGAGCCGGTCAAGGTTGGAGAGCAGCAGCTTCCATCCGTCGGCGTCGAGTTCGGGGCGGGAGTCGTAGCCGTCCTGCCCGGTGACGGCCGAAAGGACGAGAACCTCCGCCTTCGAGGCGGCGTAGCTCTCCAGGAGCTGTTCGACCGCGGGCAGCGGGTCGTGGCCGGGCACGTGCAGCAGCAGCGGGGTGAAGCCGCCGACCGCGTGCAGGTCGTGATGGGCGAGGACCTGGGCCATGGCGTCCGGCTCGCCGGGCAGGAAGCCCTCGGGGCCGATCTCGGTGGCGGCCAGGCCGACTTCGCGCATCTCGTTCAGTACGCGCTCGGGCGTCAACTGGTAGCCCCAGCCGGGGACTTCGCACACGCCCCAGGAGATGGGCGCGCCGGCGATCCTGTTCAGGGGGGAGGTGGTCATGCCGTGGCCTTTCGCTGGTTCCAGTCGGGGTTGGCGACCGCGGCCGGTGAGCGGCCCGCGAGGACGTCCGCGACACCGCGGGCCGCGTCGACGAACGTCAGGGTCATCGCCCGGCGCGTCATGCCCATCAAGTGGGGAGTGAGGACGACGTCGGGGTGGTCGAACAGTGGGTGGTAGAGGGCCGGTTCGGGGTCGAAGACGTCCAGTCCGACGCCCGACAGCCGGCCCGTCTCCAGGGCGGCCAGGGTGGCGTCCGGGTCGAGCAGGCCACCGCGGCCGCAGTTGATCAGGATCGCTCCCGGCCTGACGCGGGACAGCAGCCGCTCGTTCACGAGGTGCCGGGTCTCCTCGACGAGCGGCGCGTGCAGGGTGAGCACGTCGCTCGACTCGGCCAGTTCACCGAGGTCGGCGCAGGCGAACTCGGAGGGTGGGGGGCTGAACGGGTCGTAGGCGAGCGTCCGCATCCCGAAGGCGGCGGCGAGTTCGCCCACCCGGCGGCCGATGCGGCCGTAGCCGACGATGCCCAGGGTGGCGCCGTCCAGGTCGCCGACCGGTACGGCGTTGCGCTCGGCCCACTGGCCTTGCCGTACCAGCTCGGTCAGCGGTTTCAGGCGCTTGGTCAGGTGCAGGGCCATGGCGAAGACGCCCTCGGCCACGGCCCGGCTGCCGCTGCCCGGGGTGATGACCACGGCGATCCCACGGGCGGAGGCCGCCGCCACGTCGACCAGGTCGACGCCGACGCCGGTGCGGGCGATGACCCGCAGCCGCGGCGCCCGCCGCAGGAGATCCTCGTCGACCCGCCGGTCGGCACGCACGATGGCGCCTTCGGCGACCGCGAGGTCATCGGGCGTGGGATCGGTGACGAAAGTGACCCGCTCGCCGAGGACGGGGGCCACCGTGTCGATGTCGACGGGGCCGAGGGCCACTACGACGTGCTCGGTGACATGCTCGGACATACGATCAACTCCGCACTGGATGACCGAAGTTCGCCCCCGGTACCGCGGGCACCGGCTGCCAGGAGCCGCTCGCCGCGGAGGCCGCTGCCGCCGCGATCACCTCGGCGACGGCGTGCGCGTCCTCGATCGTCGAGTTGTGGTGCTCGACGCCGGCCACGGCGGCCAGGAACTTCTTGGCCTCGATCACCTTGAGGTCGTCGTAGCCCATGCTGTTGCCCGGGCCGGGCTGGAAGCTGGCGTAGTCGCCCATATGACCGTTGCCGAGAACGGTGGTGTAGCCCTGGTGGGGGCCGCTGCGGTCGAGGGCGACGCGCAGTTCGTTCATGCGCTCGAAGTTCCAGGTGAGCGAGCCGTCGGTGCCGTAGATCTCGAAGCCGATGCCGCACTGCGGGCCGACGATGACGCGGGACGCCTCCAGGGTGCCGACGGCTCCGCCGCTGAAGCGGACGAGGGCGGCGCTGTAGTCGTCGTTCTCCACGGTCGCCATCTCACCGTCCTCGATCACCGCGAAGTGCGTGCCCGAGCCCATGGGCAGGATCGGGCGCTCGGTGTAGACGGTGCTGGTGAGGGCGGAGACCTCGTCGATCGGGGCGACGACGTAGCTGACCAGGTCCACGACGTGGCTCAGCAGGTCGCCGAGCGCGCCATGCCCGGCCAGGTCCCGCTTGAAGCGCCAGGACAGGGCGCCCTTGGGCTCGGAGGCGTAGCCGGAGAAGAAGGTGGCGCGCACGTTGGTGATACGGCCGAGTCGCCCCTCGGCGATCAGCTCGCGGGCCCGCTCGACGGCGGGGGCGTGGCGGTAGTTGTAGCCGATGGAGGTGACGACTCCCGCCGCGCGGGCCGCGGCGGCGACCTCGGCGGTCTCCTCGGCGCCGCGCCCGACGGGCTTCTCGATCCAGAACGGCTTGCCGGCCTTGGCGGCGGCGATACCGATCTCGTGGTGGAGCAGGTTGGGCGCGCAGATCGAGACGACCTCGACGTCCGGGTCGTCGAGGACGGCGTGGTAGTCGGTGGTGGCCTTCGCGTAGCCGAGGACGTCACGGGCGTAGGCCGCGCGGTCCTCGGCCGTGTCGGCGGCGTGCACCAGGCGGGGCTTGATGCCCAGCTCGGGGTAGACGGACGGCAGGGCCTGGTAGGCGCGGCTGTGGAGCTTGCCCATCCAGCCGACGCTGATCAGTCCGACGCCGATCTCGCGTGCGGCGCCCGGCGTGTTGGGGGTCATGATCGTGCCTCCTGAGAATCCTGGAGCTCCTGGAGCTGGGGCCGGGCCTCGCCGAGCGCGGCGGACAGGGCTGCCGCGAGCAGGGTCGAGTCGGAGCCGATGGCGATGAACGTCCAGCCCTCGGCCCGTTTGGCGGCAGCGGCCGCACCGTCGGGGACGAGCAGTCCGCAGGCCTTGCCGTGTGCGGCGGCGGCCTTGCGGACACGCTCCAGAGCCTCCCGGTAGACCGGTGCGGTGAACTCGCCGGGCACGCCGAGGTCGTGACTGAGGTCGCGGGGGCCGACGAACAGGACGTCGACGCCGTCCAGCGCCGCTATCGCCTCGACCTCCGCCAGGGCGGCCGCCGACTCGATCTGGACCACACCGACGAGCTCGCCCTCCCGGTCCAGAGCCCCCGCGTCGAGTCCGAAGCGGCAGGCCCGGTTGTAGGTGGCCACGCCCCGGTCCCCTGCGGGCGGGTACCTCAAGTGCCGTAGCGCCACCTGGACTTCGGCCGCCGTGTCGAGTCGCGGCAGCATGATCCCGGCGGCGCCCAGGTCGAGGACGCGGCCGATGCGGATGCGAGCCGCGGACTCCACCCGTACGACGGTCGGGACGCCGTAGGCCGCCGCGATCGGGACGGTCGTACGGGCCTGCTCCTCGCCTCCCGCGCCGTGTTCCAGGTCGAGCAGCAGCCAGTCGGGGCCGGTCGCGGCGCACACCTCGGCCGTGACCGCGGAGGCGGTGCCGACGAACGTGCCCAGGGTGACCTCGCCGGCGGCGAGCCGGGCCCGCAGGCGGCCGTGATCCAGGGGAGAACGATCAAGGGGAGAGTGATTCATCCGTACCACCTCTGGGACGCGAGACCCTCTTCGTACTCGCCGCGCAGCTGCGCGACCGTTTCCTGCTCGGAGACCTCGGCCGGGGCGACGTCCCACCACACGCCGGAGCCCGGCAGGTCGGCGTGCGGGATCACGGGGACGACCAGGACGACCGGGCCGCCGTGGTCGCGGGTCTCGGCCAGCGCGGTACGTACCTCGTCGGCAGTCGTGGCGCGGAGGGCACGAGCGCCGAGACCCTCCGCGATCTTGACGAGGTCGACCTGGAGGTAGTCGCCCTCCAGGCGCGCGGGCTTGCCCGAGCCGATCTCCAGGCTGCCGTCGCGGTAGCGGAACTCGTTGCCGAACTCCCGTCCGCTGCGCACCATCTGGAGCCGGTGGATGACCTGGTAGCCGTGGTTCTCCGGGATCACGATCGTGATCGGGAGCCGCTCCTGGGCGGCCGTGACCAGTTCGGTCGGCGCCATGAGGAAGGTTCCGTCGCCCAGCAGGGACAGCACCCGCTTCGACGGGTCCGGCTCGGCGAAGCGGACGCCGATCGCGGCGGGCAGCTCGTAGCCCATGCAGGAGAACCCGAACTCCAGGTGGGCGTGGCGCCCCTCGGTGGCGTCCCACACCTTCTGCAGGTCCCCGGGCGGACCGCCGGCGGCGGCGATGATCGTGTCGCCGGACCGCGCGTGCTCCTGCAGCAGTCCGATCAACTGGCCCTGGGTGAGGGCCGCTTCGGTGTCGCGTACGACGTCGGAGTCGTCGGGCAGCGACGCGAAGTCGAAGGAGGAGTCCGGGTCGAGCGCGGCGGCACGTTGCTCCCGCCACTGCTCGTCCAGGGCGCGCACCTTCTCCTGCCAGCCCGCCGGGGTGGTGGTGCCGTTCGCCCGTACGGCGTCCGTCAGCGCGGCCAGGGCCCGCTTGGCGTCGGCCACGATGCCGGTCGCGCCCAGGCGGCTCGCGTCGTGCACGTTGACGTTGATGCTCGCGAAGCGCACGTCAGGGTTCTGGAAGACGGAGTGCGAGCCGGTGGCGAAGTCCGTCAGCCGCGAGCCCACGGTGAGCACGAAGTCGGCTTCCCTGGCGAGGACGTTGACCGCCGGAGTGCCTTCGAGGCCGATGCCGCCGAGCTGCCACCAGGCGCGGCGCTGGACGGCGCCCTTGCCCGCGAACGTCTCCGCGACGGGGATGCCCGCCGCGTCCGCGAGGGCCTCCAGCTCCTCGGTGGCACCGGAGTACACGACCCCGCCACCGGCGATGACCAGCGGCTTCTCCGCCTCGGCGAGCAGACGCGCGACCACCGCGACCTCGTCGATGTCCGGCGCCGGGCGGCGGATCGGCCAGTCTCGCTCGGCGAAGAACTCCGCCGGGTAGTCGTAGGCGTGGGACTGGATGTCCTGCGGGAGGGAGACGACGACCGCGCCGGTGTCGACGTCGGTGAGGGCCCGCATCGCCGCGGGCAGCGCGGTCAGGAGCTGCTCGGGCCGGGTGATGCGGTCGAAGAACCGGGAGACCGGCCGGAAGGCGTCGTTCACCGAGGCGTCGGCCTCCACCGGGTGCTGCAACTGCTGGAGTACGGGCCCCTGGTGGCGGGTCGCGTAGGTGTCGCCGGGCAGCAGCAGGACGGGCAGCCGGTTGACGGTGGCGAGGCCCGCGCCGGTCACCATGTTGAGGGCGCCCGGCCCGATGGAGGCGGTGACCGCCAGGGTGGCGTGTCTGCGCGATGCCTTGGCGTAGGCCGTCGCGATGTGGACCAGTGCCTGCTCGTTACGGCCCTGAACGAAGGGGAGTTGGTCGCTGAGCTGGTCGAGGGCCTGGCCGAGCCCGGCCACGTTGCCGTGGCCGAAGATGCCCAGCGAGGCCGGTATGAGACGACGGCGGTGACCGTCGGCCACGGAGTACTGCCGGGAGAGGTAGGTGACGACGGCCTGGGCCACGGTGAGGCGCACCGTGCCCTGTTGCGTCCGGTCGGTCATGAGTCGGCTCCTGATCGGGGATGTGTACGGGGACGCGGCCGGGTCACCAGGGGCGGCCGTGCAGGACGACGGTCTTGACCTCGGTCATCTCGCTGACGGCGGCGCGGGGGCCTTCCTTGCCGTAGCCGCTGCCCTTCAGGCCGCCGTACGGCATGAGGTCGGCACGCCACAGCGGCGTCCAGTTGATGTGGACGGAACCGGCGTCGATCTCCCGGATGGCCCGGACAGCGCCGGCCACGTCGGAGGTGAAGATCCCCGCGCCGAGGCCGTAGGCGGTGCCGTTGGCCTGGGCGATGGCGGACTCCCAGTCGGCGGCCGAGCTTACGGCGATCGCCGGACCGAACAACTCCTCTTGGCTGAACGGCGATTCGGGATCCACGTCGGCGACCACAGCGGGCTGCACCACGGCGCCGTCGCGCTCGCCACCGGTCAGTACGCGTGCGCCGTCCGCCCCGGCCTGTGCGATGGCCCGTTCCACCCGTTCCGCCTCGGCCGTCGTGATCAGGGAGCCCATGGTCGTGTCGGGGGACGACGGGTCCCCGGTCCGGATGGCCCGGACCTTGGGGACGAGGGCGTCGAGGAAGTCAGCTGTGACGTCGGGGTGCGTGATCACTCGCTGGACCGAGATGCATACCTGCCCGGCGTTGACGTAACCGCCCAACGCCACGGCGCTCGCGGCCAGTTCGAGATCGGCGTCGGGCAGGACGACGACCGGGCAGGAGGCGCCCAGTTCGAGGGAGAGCTTCTTCACCCCCGCGACCCGCGCGATGTGCTCGCCGGTCGTAGTGGAGCCGGTGAAGGAGATCTTCCGTACGCGGGGGTCGGTGACGAGGAGGTCCCCCAGCACCCCGCCGGAGCCGACGAGCACCGACAGCACGCCCTCGGGAAGCCCGGCGTCCACGAAGCACTCGGCGAGCTCCAGCGCGGTCAGCGGCGTCGAGGTGGCCGGCTTGAGGACGACCGCGTTGCCCGCCGCGAGCGCGGGCGCCAGTTTGTGCAGCACGAGCAGGGCGGGGTAGTTGAACGGCGTGATGGCCACGACCACTCCGCACGGCTGGCGCAGCGTGAAGCCCACCTTGTCCTGTCCGGTACCGCGGTTGGCGTCCAACGGCAGGGTCTCGCCGTAGAGCTGGGTGCCCTCGAAGGCCGCGAGCCGGATCAGATCCCCGGATCGTGACGCCTCGCCGGTGGCCTCGGTGATGGTCTTGCCCGACTCCGAGCTGATGGTCTGCGCGATCTTGGCGGCTCGCTGGTCGGCGAGGTCCGCCGCACGCAGCAGGATCGTCATCCGCTCGTGAGCGGGTGTGCGCCGCCATACCGCGGCACCCCGCTCCGCCGCCGCCAGGGCCACCTCGACGTCCTCGGGGCCGGCCACCGCCACGGTACCGACGGTCTTGCCGTCGAAGGGCGACATCACGTCCCGGGTCTGTCCCGCCCCTGACGACGCTTGCCACCGGCTTCCGATGAGTAGTTCCGTAGGCGCCATTGCCTTCTCCCTTCAGAAACCCTCAAGGCTGGTCCGCGGCTCTTCGAGAAGCTTCCGGAAGACCTCTCAACAAGGTCGAAGAAGTACTGATCAGCCCACGGCCAGGTCGTTTACATGGGCGCAACGGTAGGTCGGCCGCAGGGCATTACTGAAGGGGCGGGATCCATCATTATCACGTCATTGAACACATCTTTTTTCCATCATCTGTGCCGCCGATGCGCTCAGACGGAGTGGATCATTACGCCGTCGTAACGTCCCCCTCCCGCTGGCCCGCGCGTACGGCGGCAGTGCGCTGGACCGGGGGCAGGGGTTACTAGTAACATTTCAGAACTACTTTCAATTCAATACCACTAGCGGGACCACCGGAGAGGAGAAGTCGTGTCCGACCGTCAGAGTCACGTCACCTTCCAGCATGGGCAGGAGTTCCTGGCCGCGATCTCTGAGCGCTGGAACTACCAGATCCTGCGGGAGGTGTTCTTCGGTGTCGGCCGGTTCGGTGAACTCAAGCGAGCCCTGGGCATCTCGGCGAACATCCTCACCGCGAGGCTCAACAGCCTGACCGAGTTGGGCCTGCTCACCAAGCGCGCCTACCGCTCGGACAAGCCGTGGTTCGAGTACGAGCTCACCGACAGTGCCCGCGAACTCGTCGTTCCTGCCATCGCGGCCATCACGCGTTGGGCCGAGACCCATGCGACCGACGGTGACACGCATCACCCGCTGAAGCACACGGTGTGTGGCAACCCGACCAATCCGTACCTCGCGTGCAGCAACTGCCATCAACCAGTCGAGGCTTCGACCCTGCGGCCGATGTCCGCCGAGGAAGGCGGCGCCGGTCAGGGGAGGGGTGCGGGGGGAGCTGCTTCTACCTAGTAGCGAGTTGAAACTAGTAGTGTTACGCTACTAGTAATCCTTGAACGCCTCCTCAATCACGGAGAGGACAGATCATGACCATGAACTGGCAAGAAGGGCTCACCGAGAAGCTGATTCCCACCTCACTGGGGCTGATCAACGTGCGCGTGGGCGGCCGTGCCGAAGGCCCGGCCATGGTGTGCTGGCCCAGCCTGATGATGGACGGCACCATGTGGCAGTACCAGTACGAGCACTTCGCCGAGACTCACCGCGTCGTGCTCATCGACAGCCCCGGACACGGCAAGTCCGACGCATTGCGCAAGATCATCGATCTGAAGGACTGCTCCGACGCGCTCGTCGAGATCCTCGACGCGCTCGACATCGACAAGTGCGTCCTGGTGGGCAACAGCTGGGGCGGCATGCTCGCCGGAGTCTTCCCGGCCTACTACCCGCAGCGGACCGCGGCGGCCATCGGCATCAACTGCACCGCCTCCCTGCCCACGTCGGTCGAGAGCATCTGGGCCAGCGCGCTGTCCACGTTCCTGTCGCTGCACGCGAAGATGCCGCCGCTGGCAGCCAAGGCCGCGCGCGCCGCGTTCGCCGGCCCTACCGCCGAGGCCACCAACCCGGAGTTCGTCGAGTTCACCAAGTTCGTGCTGCGGGACGACCCGAAGTCGGTCGCGTGGGCGCTGCGCAGCATCCTCATCGGCCGCAAGGACGAGCACCGCCGCCTGGGCACCATCAAGAACGTGCCCGTCCTCATCATCGCCGGCGAGGAGGACAGCCAGTTCCCCGTGCACGTGGTGCGGAAGATGGCCGACGCCATCGAGGGCAGTACCTTCCGCGTGCTCCAGCACACCGCCCACCTCGCCGCCCGCGAGAGCCCCGAAGGTGTCAACGCGGAGATCGACGCCTTCCTCACCGCCCTGCCTGCCGCAGCCTGATCGGAAGACCATCACCATGACAGACAACACCGCACAAGCGACCGCCGTGCCCAGCTGGGTCCTGAAGTTCATGGACGCCATCGACACCCTGGAGTTCGGTGAGGGCTTCGCGCCACTGACCGAGGACACCGACATGTACTTCGGCACCGAGCACATTCACGGCGCCGAGGCCATCAAGGCGTTCTTCGTCAAGATCGACGCGCCGCTGATCATCACCCATGAGGTCTTGGAGTTCTGGACCGCGGAGGACGGCGTCCGCCTGCTGCGCGGCGAGGCGACCATGGCCAAGAAGAGCGACCCGGACAAGGTGGTGCGGGCCCCGTTCATGCACATCTTCTATCTCGACCGGGAAGAGCCGGTCCGTGTCCGGGCGATCCGCATCACCGCGGGCCCGCTTCAGACCGACGCCGTGATGTGACCTAGTGCCGTGGGGGGGCCAAAATAACCCCCCCCCCCCAAGGACCGCCGCCCGGCCGCCCGGGGCCCCGCCGTCGGCGGCGCGCGGCTCTCCCCCCACCCCGGCGGCCCCTAAACCCCCCCACCCTTTCGTTTCACCTGGTGGGGGGGCCCAAAAACCTCCCCCCCCACGGCACTGGCTCCGAGGCCGGGCCGCTGGTGGCCCAGGCCTCGGAACTGAGGACGGACAGGACAAGCGCGATTCGGCTCGCCGCACTGCCGGGGATCAGTCAACGATCCCCGGCAGTAGTCATGCCCCGAGAAACGACCGCCCTGGATCGGCCGATCGAAGTGGGCCTCGGCCACCCGAGTCGGTCACGACCGGGCCGTCCTGACCGACGCGACCCACGTCGAAACCGAGCCGCATCATCTGCCGCGCACGCGCCGCATCGGGCAGGCGCCGTCAGGCATACGGGTCGAAGGGGATACCGGCGGGCATGGAGTTGGCGAGGGCGTACTCGAAGTCGCCGTCCTTGATCTTGATGGTGGCGGAGCCGAAGTCGGCGCTCATGAGCTTGTCGCGGTAGCCCGCGGGATAACCGTTCCAGCCCACCAGGCGCGGGAAGAACCAGCCGCCGGTGGCGTTCTCCGGTGGCTCGTCGCCCGAGTTGGCGAAGCGGAAGTCATGGGTCGAGACGCCGTCCTTGTGGTAGACGATCTTCGGGTGCGTGCCGTCGAAGCGTATGGCCGAGGCGGCGGCCACCTGGTAGCTGCTGTGCTGGGAGACCGAGACGTACTGCACCTGGTTGTTGTTGGTCCACACCACGACGTGTTCCCAGTCGTGGGTGTGGCCGATGGCCAGGGGGCCGAGAGTCGCCTGGTCCTTCTCGAAGTAGCTGGCGTACATCACGGCGCACCAGTCGTTGTCGCACTTCTCACGTGAGTACGTGTTGGCGCCGGCCAGTTGGGCGTAGTCGTGACAGTGGCCGTTGACGTCGCCGCCCAGCTTCAGGCCTGGATTGATGGTGCCGTCGACGCCGATGCCCGCGGTGGCGTAGCAGCCGTCGCCGTCGTAGTCGTAGGCGGGGGAGAAGGTCTGCTCCAGGCCGTCGGCGTTCTGGGGCAGCGACTGCAGCACGTCGGCGTGGGCCTGCGCCGGGACCCCCATGACGAGAGCCACCGCGCCGAGGACGGCGGCGAGCGCCGTTCTGCGGGGTCTTCTCGCCGGGGACAGTGGGTTACGCACGTCAACTCCTACGGGTAGCTGGTCAGGTTGGCCACGTTGGTGCTGGAGTTGGACGGGCCGCCGGTGTTGTTGACGACGTGGCTGATGGTGCCGGTGCCGCCGAGCGATACGGTCACCATGCTGGTGAAGCGGACGCCGCTGTTGTTCGGTGCCTCGATGGCGTGCGCGGCCGTCACACTCGGATTGACGTTGAAGTAGCAGTAACTGCCGAGGCCGTAGGCCTGGTGACTGGTGACGGAGTCGGCGACCTTGTAGGCGGCGTAGCCCTGGGTGGAGCCGTTCATCCAGGCGGCCTGGTTCGGTGGGTCGTACGGCATCTCGTTCTGGTAGAAGTACGTGCGGCCGCCGTTGCCGTTCCAGATGGTCTGGTACTTCTGGAAGTGCTCGACGAACAGGCCGTACATGGTGACGTTGTCGCCGTTGACGATCAGACCGGTGTCCGCGGTGTTGCTGGTCCAGCCGACGCCGCTGCCGTGGTCGGCGCGCCAGATCCACATGTGGTCGCCGATGACGTTGTCGCTGTTGACGACGAGGCTGGTGGTCGCCTTGCCGACGGCCGCGCCGCCGATCCGGAAGTACACGTCGTGCAGGGAGGTCGGGTCGGCCGCGTGGGTGGCGGACGCGTTCGACGGTCCGACCTCCAGCAGGCTCGGCGAGTTGGTGGTGCCCGCGTCGAACAGCAGGCCCGCGATCTTCACGCCGTCGACGTCGGCCACCTTCATCGCGGTGATGCCGTTGTCGGGGACGAAGGTGGCCAGACCCAGACCGAGGACGACCGTGTCGGCCCGCGTGACCTGAAGGGTCTGGTCGAGGTGATAGACACCCGGAGTGACCAGGAGGTTCTTGCCGGCGGCGAGGGCCGTGTTGATCTGGGACGCGGTGGCGCCCGGCTTGACGACGTAGAAGGTGTCCAGCGACAGCGAGCTGCCGGATGTGCCGCTCGCCCAGCTGGTCGCCGTCGAGTTGGACCGCAGGGACGGCACGAACACCTGGTAGGCGCCGGATCCGTCGACGTACAGGGTCGGCTTCTCCCGGGTGACCGGGCTCTGCGCCACCGTCGTGTACGGCGGGTTCGGGAAGCTGGTGGCAGGGGCGCCCTGGCTGCCGGTGAAGACCATGTTCCAGTTGGAGCCCGTCCAACTGCCCAGCTCGGAGTTACGGGTCACCCACTGCTGCTGGCTGCCCGAGTTGACCTGCCCGTCGACCTTGCTGTCGGCGAGGTAGCCGCCGCTGGACCAGCCGCCGTCGTCCAGGGCGAGGTTGCCGCGCAGATGCATCCGGCGGTACGACGCCGCCTGCGAGACCGCCCAACGGTCGCTGCCACTGGCCGGGTTGACCGACAGGTTCTCGGCGCCGCGCCAGAAGTTCTGGGTGGCGTTGCCCTGGAACCAGTCCGCCTCGGCGTGCACGGCCCCGTTGATCGTCACCGCGTCGGGCGACAGGCCGAGGCCCAGCACCTGGGTGTAGAACCCGACGTTGACGTCGGCGCTGTAGGCGCCGGGCTTGAACATGACGGCGTAGCGCTGGGAGCCGAACTGGTTGGTCTCCTGCTGCTGGAAGATGGAGGTCAGCTTGCTCTGGATCGTCGAGGACGACATCGAGGGATCGAAGACGACGACGTTCGGGCCGAGGTCGGGGTTGGTGCCCGACTGGGTCACGGGGACCACCTGGAAACGCTGGGCGGCGGAGCCGTTGCAGGTGTACTGCACGTACTGCACGCTGTCAGCCGTCGAGGCGCTGGGGTCGTCAAGGCACTTGCCGCTGTTGCGGTTGACGAAGTGGTAGGCGCCGCCCCCGTCGTCCACCGGCAGCCACTGCTGGTTGGTCCCGCCGCCATAACTCCACAGGTGGACCAACGCGTTGTCGGCGGTGGAGACGTCGGCGACGTCCACGACCTGATTGGTGTCGATGCCGTTGTTGATACGGACGTATCCGTCACTGGTGGCGGTGAAGCTCCACTGCTGCGCCGTGGTGCTGTTGCACGTGTACTGCTGCACGACGGTGCCGTTGGTGGTGGCGGCCGCCTTGGCGTCGAGGCATCGGCCGCTCGCGGCGTTCATGACGGTGGCGAAGCCGGTGGGCAGGGCGGAGGCAGCCGCCTGCGCGGGGGCGCCGGAAAGCAGCGACGCGGCCGTCACGGCCACCAGTGCGGCCGCGGCGGATCGGCCGCGACGAGGTAGGGAAAGCATGGGTTCTCCTGGCCGGAAGTGGGGGGTTCAGCCGGTGTAGGCGGCAAAGACGCGTGTGTAGTCCCAGTCGGACTGGCCGACGCCGGAGCAGCTGTCGGCGACGCCGCCGGTGCAGGGGCGGTCGCGGTTGGCGGACCAGAAGGTCAGCCGCGCGAGGTGGTGCTGCTGGGCGTAGGCGAGGATGGTGCGGAAGTCGGCCACCGTGACGGTCTCGTTGTTGTCCGTGATGCCGTTCATGGACGAGATACCCATGTCCCGGTAGGCCTGGTCGTCGCTGTAGCCGTAGGCGTTCTTCAGCGCCGTCTTGAGGCCCTCGGCCGCCTGCACCGTGAGGTTGCCCATGTTCTGGCCGGCACCGCCGAAGTCGAAGGGCATGATGGCCCAGGCGTCGACGGTCAGCCCGGAGGAGGCCGCACGGTTGATCAGACTGGTGTCAGGGCCGCTCTGCCCGGTGCCGATGGTGATGTACACCTTCAGGCCGGAATTGTTGGCCTTGACGGTCTTCAGGGCGTCGACCGTGCGCTGCTGGACGGTGGGGTTGCTGTAGGCATCGGCCTCGAGGTCGATGTCGATGGCCTTGAGTCCGTACGCGTTGATGACCTTCTGGTAGGCGGCGGCGAGTTCGCCCGCGCTGGAGCAGGAGCTCTCCAGCTTGTTGCCGCTGTAGCCGCCGAACGACGGGATGATGTCACCGCCGTTCGCCCGCACGGTGTTGACGGTCTGCTGGTCCACACCCCCGGTCAGTGAACGGCTGCCGTCCCACTGCGGGTTGCAGTAGCCGTTGCTGAGTACGAACGCGAGAGTGAACCACTTGACGCCGGTGGCGTTGGTGATCGTGGTCGGGCTGGGCGGGCTGCCCCAGCCGTTGTAGAGGTACGGCGCCACGGCCATCGGCGAGGAGGGCGTGGTGTCGCCCGCGGCGGGCGCGTTCCACTTCTGGTTGGCGCCGCCGCTGCAACTCCAGATCTGTATCCGGGTGGCGTTGGCGGAGCTGTTGCCCGTGACGTCAAGGCACTTGTCGGCCTGCGGGTTGACGATGTCCTTCGCGGCGGTCACGGTCCACTTCTGGTTGGCGCCGCCGGAGCAGGTCCACAGCTGGAGCTTGGCGCCGTCGGCCGTCGAACTGCCGGTGACGTCAAGGCACTTGCCGAGCGCGCGGATCGTGCCGTCGGTGCCCACGGTCCACTGCTGGGCGGAGGTGCCGTTGCAGTCGTAGAGCTGGACGGCCGTACCGTCCGCGGAGTTGGCCCCGGCGATGTCGAGACACTTGCCCGCGAGACCGGTGATCGTGCCGGTGGCGGCCTGGGCGGGGGGCGCGGAGAGCAGGCCGGTGGACAGGGTGAGAGCGGTGACCGCCAGAGCGGCGGATGCGGAGAGGGGCCTGGGTCTGGCCATGCGGGGGGCGGCCTTTCGTGGGGGGTGAGGCGCTCAGGGGGCACGTTCATCTTGCGAACGGTCGAGTGCACACATGAGGTGGGGTCGCCCGGTGAAGTTAAAGGTACGGACCAGTTTCGTCAAGACGTGAAGTAAGAGTTGAGGCAAGGTAGTTGGTCTGTCTGTGAGCGAGGCGCCTTCGACGTGCTGTTCTGCGACGACGCGACGCCGGGGCGGCCGGAGTCGATCACTCCATGTGTGTTCACGTCGCACACGCGACGTCTTGTCGTGGGATAGCACGAAACCCTGTCCGTGGCTTGATCTCGTACCCCCACGGGCCTGTCGGCAACTGCGTCACGGACCTCGCCGGGGCGACGTCTACAGGCCACTTTCGGAGGCGATCTTCGCTGGACAGTACTCGGACCAGCGGCCAGCGTTGGTGGCATGGAGCAAGAGGACATCTGGGACGCGGACACCGCCCAGCGCTATGACACACCCGGATCCGGCATGTTCGCACCGGATGTTCTGGGCCCGACCGTGGAACGCCTTGCGCAGCTAGCAGGAGAGGGGGCAGCGCTCGAGTTCGCCATCGGGACGGGTCGGGTGGCCATTCCGCTCGCGGAGCGGGGGATCCCGGTCACCGGGATCGAATTGTCACTGCCGATGGTGGAGCAACTGCGCACCAAGGCGGACGAGTCGACGATCCCAGTGATCATCGGTGACATGACGACCAGCTTCGCGGCCGGGGAACACGCCCTGGTCTACCTCGTCTACAACACGATCTCCAACCTGCTTGCTCAGGCCGAGCAGGTCGAGTGTTTCCGCAACGCCGCCCGCCACCTCGCACCCGGCGGCCGGTTCGTGGTCGAGCTCTGGGTGCCCGAGCTGCGTAAGCTCCCCCCGGGCCAGACCGCCACCGTCTGGCAGTCCGAGCCCGGCTATATCGGCCTGGACACCTACGACATCCTGCGCCAGCACGTCGTATCGCATCATTTCCGATTCGACGAGACCAAGCAGGCACAGCTGTTCCGCAGCCCCCACCGCTACATCTGGCCGGCCGAACTCGACCTCATGGCTCAGTTGGCTGGATTTGAACTGGAGGCCAGGCACGCGGACTGGGCCGGCACCGAGTTCACTGCTGAGTCGCGTTCTCACGTCTCTGTCTACCGAATCCCGCAGACGCGGTAGCTCCGTTGGCGCCGGCTACGAGGCCGGCGCCCGTGGGAACGCGTGGGAAGGCGTGGGGCAGGGGGAGTCCCGACACCCCTCGCCTTCTACGGCAGTCCTGAGCCGTCGGTCTGATGATGCGTCACGAGTCCTTTACGCGTCCGTGCCGGATGCGCCACTGGTCGGTCGCCACCCCCGCGAGGACTATTTCGACCACGTCCTCGGCGAGTGCGGTCGTGACGGGCAGGTGCCCGAAGAGCACTCGGTAGTAGGTGGTCGAGGCCAGCACGTCCAGAAGCAGGTCTATATCGGCGTCCGCGCGGATGTCTCCCCTGCGGATCCCACGCCGCAGGGCCTCGGCCGTCGACGCCCGGCGGGGGTGGAAGAACCTCTCGAGGAAGGCCGATTCCAGCTCCGGGTCGCCGGCGAGGTCCGCGACCAGGGCCGGTAGTACGCGCCGCCCCATGATGGTGCTGGTGACCGCCTGCCCCAGGCCGCCGATCCCGGAGATGAGGTCGCAGTGCGTACAGCCGGTGTCCGGGGTGGGCTCGACGCCCACGAGCGAGGCGAGAGCGTCCACGACGAGGTGCTGCCGGGACCGCCAGCGGCGGCGCAGGGTGGGTTTGCTCGTACCGGCGCGGGCTGCGACCGCTTCCAACGTCAGATTCGCGTAGCCCACCTCGCCGAGGATCTCCATCACCGCCGCGGGCACGGCCGCGTCGATGCGTGCGTCACGCGGCCTTCCGGAGCGTTTGGTGGCGGATCGCGTAGCGGCGGCCGCGTCGCCTGGGGTGTTCACCATGGCGCCAGTATAGGTACCATTCAGTTCCGTTCCGCAACGGAACGTAAATCTCGCGCAAGGAGTTCATGCATGTCGCAGCGAGCCGACGAGACGTCAGAAGGCCTCCGCAAGCCCCTCGCGCCGCCGGGCGGCGCGGAACCGGAGCCTGCGGAGAGCGTGTTCGGCGGTCGGTACCGTGCGCTCACGCTCGGCGTGATCCTGTCGGTCAGCATGGTCGCGTTCGAGTCGCTCGGCGTGGCCACCGTGCTGCCCGACATCGCCCGGAAGCTGGACGGCCTCGGCGCCTACGGCTGGGGGCTGTCCGCGCTGATGCTCGCCAACATCGTCGGCACCGTTCTCGCGGGCCGCTCCGCCGACCGGAGCGGTCCCTGGCGGGCCGCGGCGATCGGCATGCTCGTCTTCGCCGTGGGCTGCGCGGTGGCAGGTGCGGCCACGTCCTGGCCGCTGTTCCTCCTGGGCCGATGCGCACAGGGACTTGGCGTCGGCGCTGTCATGGCTATGGCGTATACGGTGATCGGGCTGGCATATCCCCAGCATCTTCGGGCCCGTATGTTCGCGCTGCTCTCCTCCGCGTGGACCCTCCCGTCACTCATCGGCCCGGTCATCGCCGGCACTCTCGCCGGCCACACCAGTTGGCGTGCGGTCTTCCTGCTCATACTGCCGCTCATCGCCATCGCCGCGCTCCTGACCATTCCTGTCCTGCACAGGTTGAACCGCCCTGAAAACACCGGGGTCGGCCCGGCCGCCGCCCCCGCGCCGCCCTGGTGGAAGGGGCCGCCGGCCAGCGCCGTCCTCCTCACCGCGGGCACCGCCCTGCTGCTCCAGGCGCTGTTGCTGGAGAACCTCGCCCTGCTCGTCCCGCTCGCCCTGGCCGGCGTGGCCATCGCGCTGCCGGCCCTGCGCCGGGTGACCCCGGAAGGCACCCTGACCGCGCGCGCCGGCCTCGGCGCCGGCGTCGTCATCCGCGGCGTCCTCTGCGGCGTCTATTTCGGCAGCGAGGCGTTCTTGCCACTCGGCCTCCAGGAGGCGCACGGCATGAGCTCCGCGGAGGCCGGTCTAGGGCTGTCCGCGGGCGCGATCACCTGGGTGCTGGGTTCCGCGCTGCAGGCGAAACGGGACGGCAAGGGGCAGGGCAGTCGTACCGGCAGCGTCGCGCTCGGCTTCGCCGCGCTGCTGGTCGGCGTGGTGATCATCGCTCTGGCCATCCTCACCGAATCGGTCCCGGGCTGGATCGCCGTACTGGGCTGGGGAGTCGGTGGCTTCGGCATGGGCGTCGCGTTCAACGCCGCCACCACCGACACCCTGGAGCAGACCCCCGCCGAGCGGCAGGGTGAGGTCAGCGGAGCACTGCAACTCGCGCAGACTCTTGCCACCGGCCTGATCGCCGGTCTGGGCGGGGTGGCCATCGCCATCGCACGGCACTACGAAGCCACCATCCACACGGCCCTGTTCGGCATCTTCACGTTCACCGCGGCGCTCGCGCTGATCGGCATGCTCATGGCCCGACGGCTCCGCCGGACACCCGATCCGGCCGGCTCGGGGACATCCTGAGGCGGGGCGGGGACCAGTGGACGTCACCACCGCAAGCGGTGCCCTGCGGCCTGCGTACGTACGGAGGGAGCGGGTCGTGAGGTTTCACGGTGCTCCGTCCCGGCAGGCGTCGTCGAGGACAGCGGCGATCTGATCGAGTACGTGGTGGGGTGGGGTGTAGGGCACGCGCAGATGGTGGATGAGAGTGGCGTCGGCCGCGAAGTGCGGGCCTGCCGCGAGTGCGACCCCGTTACGGCAGGCTCGTTCCACGACGGTGTCGCCGAGGGCGGTGGTCAGCCGCAGCCACAGGGCGAGTCCGCCGGACGGGAGCGTGAAGTGCCAACGGCGGTCGCCGGCAAGCAGGTTGCTGAGGTGGTCGCGCTGCTGCCGCAACTCGCGTCGGCGTCGTCCGAGCACCGGTTCCAGGTCGGCGAGCAGTTCGGCGGCGATGAGCTGCTGCATCGGGGGCGCGGACAGCGGCCCGGCCAGAGGATGGCCCTGCAGTTCGCGGACGAGCGAGGCAGGGGCCCGGATCCAGCCGATGCGCAGGCCGCCCCAGATGGATTTGCTGGTTGAGCCGATCAGCAGCGCGCCGCGCATGCGGGGCGGCGGGTCCGGCTGATCGCGTAGGTCGAGATCGCGCATGGTCTCGTCCACGACAAGTGTCACCTGATGTTCGGCGGCAAGCCGGGTCACGGTCCGGCGGGTGTGCGGAGGCATCAGCGCTCCCGTCGGATTGTGGAAGTCGGGCACCAGGTACGCGAGTTGGCCGCGCGCGGCGGCGAACGCGTCCCGCAGTTGGTCCAGGTCCCAGCCGTCGGTGGTGACCCCGCAGCCCACCAGCCTCGTACCGGGAGCGCGCAGCACCCGGAGCGCGTCGAAGAACGTAGGGATCTCCACCACCGCGACGCGAGGCCGGAAGTGTGCTGCGAGCAGGGTCAGTGCGCCCCGGGCTCCGCTGGTGACAAGGATCTGCTCGGGCCGTGTCGCGGTGCCCTCGCGGCTGTACCTGGCGGCGATGGCAGAACGCAACTCCGCGATGCCTGGCCCTGGTTCGCCGTGCTCGGCCAGCAAGGGCCCTGCCCGCGCGACGGCTCGCCTCGTCGCCTCCAGGTAGAGCTCCTGCGGCGCGGCAGGAACGGCCCGGCGCAGGTCGACCAGGGGGCCGGCCTCGCCGGTCGCCGAGAAGGGGGCGATCCGTTCCGCAGCCGCCGGGGGGAGTTGCACCGTGCTGGCGCTGCCGTGCCGGGTGCGGACCCATCCGGCGTTGCGCAGCCGGTCCAGGGCGGCAGTCACCGTGCCACGGCTCACCCCCAGAGCGGCGGCCAGACGGCGCTCGGCGGGCAGCTCGCTCCCGGCGCGGATACGGCCGTCGAGCAGCGCCTCCCGTACCGCACGAGCCAGCGCCGCGCCGAGCGGCGCCTCGGTGTTCCGCCAGGGCCCCAGAGCCTGCACCAGCTGGTCGTCCCGTATCCGCACTGGTCCAGTTTCCCATGATTGGACCAGGCGCCGGACCGGCAGGCTCCGTACGGTCGTGATCACACGACACGAACGGAGACATGCCATGCACCCGCAACTTGCCACTGACCGCGGCGAATTGACACACCTGTTGGAGGCCGTCCAGCAGCACGCTGCCGACGTGCTCGCCCGGGTCTGCGAACGGGAGGTCGTCCCCACGGCGCCGTTGCCGGAACCGGGCCCCCTGTCCGTGCGGGGGGCAGGGCTGCAGGCAGCGCTGGAGGAGTTCGCCGCTCGCTGGGAGCCGGGGCTGTCGTCGAGCGCCGGACCGCGCTATCTCGGATTCGTCACCGGCGGGGTGACGCCGGCCGCGCTGGCCGGCGACTGGTTGACCGCGACGTGGGACCAGAACTCCTTCTCGTCCCTGGACGCGACGGGACAGCACCTGGAGCGCGAGACGATCGCCTGGCTGCGGACCCTTTTCGGCCTCTCCGACCAGCATCACGGAACCTTCGTCAGCGGCGCCACCATGTCCAACACCGTCGGCCTCGCCATCGCCCGCGAATGGCTCGGAGAGAAGAAGGGCATCTCACCCGCGGAGTCCGGAGCGGGCGCACTCGGCACGGTACGAGTGCTGTCGGGCGCCGCGCACTCGAGCGTGGCCAAGGGGCTGTCGATGCTCGGCCTGGGGCGCCAGGCCCTGATTCCCGTGCGGACCCTGCCCGGGCGAGAAGCCGTCGACGTGTCGGCGCTGGAGCACGCCCTCCGCGAGGGCGAGGCCGACGGCCCGTGCATCGTGGTCGCCAACGCCGGTACCGTCAACACCGGCGACTTCGACGACTTGCGCGCCATCGCCGCCTTGCGTGAACGCTATTCATTCTGGCTGCACGTGGATGCCGCCTTCGGCGCCTTCGCAGCGCTGTCACCCGATCAGGCACACTGGGTCGACGGCCTCGACCTGGCCGACTCGATCTGCGTCGACCTGCACAAGTGGCTGAACGTCCCCTACGACAGCGCCGTGCAGTTCACCCGTCGCCCCGACCTGCAAACGGGCGTCTTCCAGAACGCGGCAGCCTACCTGGGCCCCCTCGGAGAGACCCCCGACACGGCCCACCTCACCCCGGAGAACTCCCACCGCCTGCGCGCCCTCGCCGCCTGGTTCACCCTGCGGGCCTACGGGCAGGAAGGCCACCGGGAGATCACCGAGCGATGCATCCGATGCGCACGGGCACTGGGCGACGCGATCGGCAGCACTCCCGGCTTGCGGCTGTTGGCACCGGTCCGGCTGAACGTCGTCTGCTTCACCCTCGCCGACAACCCCACCACCGAACGTCTTGCCGCGCTCACCGGGCAACTCGCCGACGAGGTCTTCCTGACCCCCACCGTCCTCGATGGCGTTCCCGCCCTGCGCGCCGCCTTCAGCAACTGGCAGACCACCGAAACCGACACCCACCGGTGCATCGCGGCGCTGCAAGCCGCGATGCACAAGGTGTGAGCCGGTCACCGGCACCCCATCTGCGGCAAGGACCGAACGACGGTGATCACCACGAAACGCCCTCTTACTTCGAGGCCGGGGGAGTGCTGAGGGTGTGGTCCAGCGCGGCCAGGCCCTGCGTGTAGATGTCGTGGAACAGGGCGACGGCGTCATCGTCGCTGACGCCGTCGGGCGTGAAGGAGCCGGACCATTCCACACGGGCCGTGCCCGGACGGGGCGTTGAGTGCACCGTGAGCGTGGAGAGGTAGCCGCCGACGGGGAACGGGGCCTGGAGAATGGAGTAACTGTACGTCCGGGCCTCGTTGTCGAAGGCTTCGAGACGCTCGATGATCACCTCGCCGCCCTCGTTCTTGAGGCGACGCACGCGTCCGCCCTCGCTGAGTTCGCTGACGGGAATGTAGGGGAGCCAGTCGGGCAGCGAGTCGAAGCCGCCGATGAGCTGCCAGACGCGGTCGGGTGAAACGTCGACGTCGATGGACGCGGTGGTCGTGGCCACGGGGACCTCCTGGGAAATGTGCGGGCCGACCGCGGTCAGGCGGCGGCTGCCGGTACGGGGGCGTCCTGCGCTATCAACTGCTCCTTGCGCAGATCCGCCCAGAACTCGGCCGGGATGCTCTCGCCGAGAGCCGCGATGTCCTCGGCGATGCGACTCGGCTTGGTGGCGCCGGGGATCGCGGCCGCCGTCGCCGGATGGGCGAGGGAGAACTGCAGCGCGGCGGACTTGATGCCGATTCCGTGCCGCTGAGTGAGCGCCTTGATCCGCTCCACCTTGTCGAGGATGTGCGCGGGCGCCTCCTGGTACTCGAAGTGCGTACCTCCGGCCAGGACGCCCGAGCTGTACGGGCCACCCACCACGATGTCGACGTCCTGGGCCGCGGCGGCCGGCAGCAGGCGCTCAAGGGCACGATCGTGGTCGAGCAGGGTGTAGCGGCCTGCGAGGAGGAAGGCGTCGGGCTTCGGCTCATCCAGGTCCAGGGTGAGCTCCAGGGGTTCCACACGGTTGACACCCAGACCCCATGCCTTGATGACCCCCTCCTCACGCAGCTTCTGCAGGACACGGAAGGCGCCGGTGCGGGCGCTCTCGTACACGGACAGCCACTCGTCCCCGTAGAAGTCCTGCGCGACGTCGTGCACCCACACGATGTCGAGGCGGTCGGTCTGCAGGCGCTTGAGGCTGTCCTCGATGGAACGCAGGGTGGCATCTGCGGTGTAGTCGTTGACCATCTTGTTCGGGCGGCCGTGTTCGAAGAGACCGCCCTTCTCGCCGAGGTCACGGGCGGCGGGGTCCTCGATCTCGTCGAAGATGACGCGGCCGACCTTCGAGCTGAGGACGAACTCGTCGCGCGGGTGCTGTGCCAGGACCTCGCCGAGCCGGATCTCGGAGAGTCCCGAGCCGTAGAAGGGTGCGGTGTCGAAGTAGCGGATGCCCTGGTCCCAGGCGGCCTCGACGGTGGCGGCTGCCTCCTCGTCGGGGATGGCACGGAACATGTTGCCGAGCGGCGCGGTACCGAAACCGAGCTTGCCGGGCAGGAGGGGCTTGATGGTCATGGGGGATCCCTCACAGTGGTGATTCGGACGGATACGCCTTGGAACATGCGATCCGTCTGCATTGCGTGTTCGAGGCTAGGATCCCTATACGAGACTGTCCAAGACTTACTCGGCCACACTTGAGTCCTCCGAGGTCCCACATGCTTGACCTGCGTCAACTCCGCTACTTCGTCGCCGTCGCCGAGGCCGAACACGTCGGCCGCGCAGCCGAGCGGCTGCACATCTCGCAGTCCCCCCTCAGCCGGCAGATCAGCCAGCTCGAGAAAAGTCTGGGACTCACCCTCTTCGAACGCGGCCGGCAACGCATCCGGCTGACCTCCGACGGCCAGATCTTCCTGACCGAGGCACGTGCCCTGCTGCGCCACGCCAGCCGGCTGGAGAACCTCGGCCGACGGCTCGGCCGAGGAGAGGAGGGCGGCCTGTGCATCGGCTACGTCGCCGACGCCATGCACACCGGCACCCTCCCCACCGCCCTGCGCACACTACGTGAGCAGCGCCCGGGCATCCACGTCGCTCTGTACGACCAGGGCCCGGCCGAGCAGTTCGAGGGCCTGCGTCAGCGCAGCCTGGACATCGCGCTGGTGCGCACACCGCCGCCCGAGGATGATCCGGACCTGGACGCGGCCCCGTTGCTGAAGGATCCGCTGCTGCTCGTGCTGCCCGAGAAAAATCCTCTCGCCCAGCGGGCGGAGTTGACACCCGACGCTCTGGACTCAGAGCCCTGGATCGCGGTTCGCGACGCCCAGGACCCGGCGTGGCGCGACAGGTTCGTCGCGTCGTGCGTCGCCTCCGGCTTCACGCCGGACATCCGACTCGAGGCGGCCGACCCCCTCACCGCGCTGGGCCTGGTCGCCTCCGGTCTCGGCCTC
This sequence comes from Streptomyces sp. NPDC050997, assembly GCF_040660135.1. Classification (NCBI taxonomy): domain Bacteria; kingdom Bacillati; phylum Actinomycetota; class Actinomycetes; order Kitasatosporales; family Streptomycetaceae; genus Streptomyces; species Streptomyces sp. NPDC050997. The sequence continues at coordinate 411,420 of NZ_JBFAGK010000003.1, read as the reverse complement.
GCGCTCATCCAGAAGAGCATGGTGCGCGGCACCGGCGACGGCGTCGCCGTACGCGAACTGCCCTGGTACGACAGGTCAGTTCAGCTGTGGGCGGCCTGGCACCGGGTCGATCTGCGGCCCGTGGTGGCCGCATTCCGCGAAACGATCCTCGATGGCCGGGGCGCCCCGCAGGCGGAGGCACTGGCCTGAGCCGGTCCACGATGACCTGTCCGCCGATGTCCGGTCCCACCGCCCCGGGGAGGGCCCTAGGGGCGCGCCGTCGAGGAGCTGCTGTTGTATGCCTCCACTTTCAGGAGCGGTTGGTGTGCCCTCAGGGCCCTGACCGGCCAGGACAAGGTGACGGTCTGTGACTCGCCGGGCAGCAGCCACAGGTAGTTGTGGCTGTACAGCGTGGGCAGCACACGGTGGCCGGTCGTGGCGTCCATCAGGGAGAGCCGGGTCATGGCGGCGACGGCCGGACCGTGGTTGCGGATGGTGGCGGTCAGTTCTTGACGGGTCCCGGAACGGGACAGGCGCGTAGCCGTTGCGGAGACCTTCGTCCGCGGTGCCTTGGTCAACGCCCGCATGGCGGCCGGTGTGCGGTAGCGCCAGTAGGTGTTGCGTGACAGGACGCGGCCGTCGCTGTTCTCCAGCGTCAGGCGCAGGAGGTGCAGGTCGGGCAGGTCGTCGGTCCAGGCGGCGGTGAACGCCTTGGCGGTGGTGGCCGGCGCCACGTCCAGTCGGGCGCTCTTGCTCTTGGCGAGTTGCCGACCCGACAGGTCGAGCAGCCGTGCGGAGGCGATGGCGTTCTTCAGGCCGGTCCGTGTGTGATTGACCGCGAGGACCTGTCCGTCGGGGGCGGCCTGAACGTGCAGGGGCTCGCAGGCGGTGCGGGCGCCGTAGTAGGTGCCGTTCACGTCGAAGTCGTAGTCGTAGGTCTGCCAGACGGTGCTGTGCCACGCCGGGTGGGACATCCAGAGCATGAGACCGCTGGCGTTGTCCCACAGGTTCGCGTTCCATGCCTCGAACATGGCGCGCGTGTTCTCGTAGTTGACGAACTGGGCCTTGCGGGCGAAGTCGTCAAGGTCTCCGGCCTCGCCGAGGCGGGCTTCGACGGCCGCCTTGTATGTCTGCGGTGCCTGATTTCCGCGCTCGCTCCAGTCGTGGTAGTACCAGGCGCCGCGTATGGGCCACTCGGGCTCGTCGCCCGTCATGTTCCGCATGCTGGCGGCGGTGGAGACGACGGGCATGCCGATCTCCGTGTGGAAGCCGAAGTCCTTGCTGCCGTAGGTGGACGGGTCGAAGTACTTCTCCGGCTCGACCCAGCCGTACGGTCCGCCGCCGGTGATGATGCCGCCGGCCGAGTTGTTCTGGTAGAGGATGCCGGGGACCTGCTGTTCGACGGCTTCGCGCATGCCCTGGTCGACGGCGGCCGGCGGGTTGCCCTCGTTGGCCCCGCACCAGATGACCACGCTGGGGTGGATGCGGTGGCGCAGGACGGTGTCCCGCGCGATCGAGAGGAAGGCGTCGTGGTCCGGCGGGTCCATGCCCCACGCGTTGGGGAAGTCGTTCCACACCAGGATTCCGTGCTCGTCGCAGGCGGCGAAGAACTCCTCCCGGTCGCATGTGCCCACCCAGTTGCGGATCATGGTGAAGTTCATGTCGCGGTGCATCCGTACGGCCGCGTCCATCCGCTCCGGCGGCATCCGGCGCAGCAACTCGTCCCAGCCCCAGTTGCCACCGCGGGCGAGGACCCGCACCCCGTTCACGCTGATCTTCAGTGGGTCAGGGGTGTTGGACACCGACTTCACGTCGGCCCAGGTGTTCGCGTCGTCCGACACCTGGATCACGTAGGTCTTGGGGTAGGCCGACTCCCACAGGACGGCGACCCGGTCGAACCTCTTCGAGGCTCCCAGGTCGACCTGGATCCACTGGTGATCCTCGTACTGTGAGGACCAGCGGGTTCCCGGGTCGCCGTCGGTGGCGTGGGCGGCCGGGTGGTCGGGCTCCTCGGTGGAGGCGGTCGTCCTCTGACGCAGGGCGAGGTCGGTTCCGGGGGCGGCGCTGTCGAGGACGCCGAGGGACCACAGGGAGTTGCCCCAGCTGGTGTTGCGCACCCCGCAGGCGATGCGGACGTAGCGGGCGGTGCGGGGAGCGAAGTCCTCGACCTGGAGGCTGGCGTTGCCGTTGTTGAAGGGCAGCGGTACCGCGCTGTTGTCCACCGACGCGGCATCGGCCCAGGTGGCGTTGTCGGTGGAGACCTGCACCACGAAGGTCTTGGCGTACGCCTGTTCCCAGACCAGGTCGACCCCGTCGAAGGACTGCGGGGATCCCAGGTCGATCCGGATCCACTGGTCGTCCTCGAATGCTGAGGACCAGCGGGTGCCGGGATCGCCGTCGGTCGCGTTGGCCGCGGCGTGGTCATCCGCGTCCGTGCTCGAAGCGTCGGCGTGCGCGTGCAGGGCGAGGTCGACGGAGGGCCGGGCGCTGTCGCGTACGGACAGAGTCCACAGGGAGTTGCCCCAACTGGAGGCCCTGGTGAGGCACTTGACGCGTACGTATCGGGCCTGTCGCCGGTCGAAGGTCACCGACTGGGTGTAGGCGTCACCGGTGGCGGCGAACGGCAGCGGCACCTTGTACTCGTAGCCGAACTGACGGATGCCGAACCGGGTGGTGCGGCGATCGCTCTCGGAGCCGTCTAGCGACGCGACCAGGGTGAGCTCATGAAGGGCCGGGTCACCCAGCCCGTTGGGCCACCACAACTCGGGGTCGCGCAGCCGCAGTTGCCAGAAGACGTCGGGGGTGAACGTGACGTCCACGCTCTCGCCGGCAGGCACGGTGACGACCTTGCTGACCCGCACGTCGTCGAAGGCCGCGGAGATCGTCGTCCTGTGGTCGGCGGTGTCGGCGTTGCGGACCGGGACGACGACGGTCAGCTCGGCGAGCGACACCTGGGGCAGGTCCGGCAGGACGGTGTCGACGCGCGGATCACCGATCACGACGTGGCCCGTGTTCCTCAGCCGGACGTGGTTCCAGATGCCGGCGGCCCGGTCGCGTACCGCCGGCATCCAGTCCCAGCCCGAGGAAGCCAGGTAGGTGGGCGAGTTGAGATTCATCTGGTTGGCGCCCGCGTCCACCCAGGACTCACCGGCGGGGCCCTTGTCGCCGGGGCTGCCCGGTACCGGCATCGGCGTGATCTTCACCGCGAGCGCGTTCGCCGCGTCCGTCGCCAGCAGCTCGGTCACGTCGTGGGCCGAGCGGGCGAAGGGATACGTCAGGCCGCCCACGTGCCGACCGTTGAGCCAGATGTCAGCCGTGTGGTTGATGCCGTCGAACTCCAGCCATGTCCGGCGCCCGGCCCCGGTGCGCAGACCGTGCGGCAGCTCGAAGTCCCGCTTGTACCACCACGAGTGCCGCGACAGGGCCTCGGGCACATGGAGGTTGTTCAGTCCGAGGACGGGATCGGGCAGCTTGCCCTGGTCCACGAGGGAGGCCAGCACCGTACCGGGAACGGTGGCAGGCAGCCAACCGCTGGTGTCGACGGAGGCTTTCGACAGCTTCGTGCCGTCGGCGCCGGCCCAGTCGTCGAGCGTCAGCCGCCAGCCGGACTCCACCGGCACCGTGCCGTCCTCGGCCACCACCAGCTCGGGCGCGGGCCCGGAGTGAGTGCCCCAGTCCGTCCAGCCCGTGGCCGACGGGCGATGTCCCTTGGCGGTGCCGTAGACCTCGAAGCCGTTCAGACCGAGTGGATTGGGGTTGGAGCGCCTGCGCGAGGTCATCCGCACCCAGCGTGCGGTGACCGGGCGAGGAGGCTGGATGTTCACCACTCCGCCCGTGCCCGACGTGGTGCGGTACACGCTGGTCCAGGACGTGTGATCGGTCGACGTCTCGACCACGTACTCGACCGAGTAGCTCGACTGGATCTCCTTGCCGGTGGTGCCGGAGGCCGGATTGCCCGAGGTGGGAGGCGTGAACACCGGGTCGCTCGCATCGGCTTCGAACGTGAGACGGATCGACGTGACGTCGCAGTCGGCCTGCAGATCGATCGAGATCCACTGCGGGTCGCCCGCTGCCGCGCGCCATCCACTGCCCCGCACTCCCGGCGATGCGAGCCGGTCCACCACGAACGAACCCGGGGTGGGCGCGTAGGCCGTCGAAGAGACGGCCACGGGGCGGTGGAGCGCGAGGTCACCCGGCGAGGAAGGCACGGCCGACGTGTCGACGCCGGCGGCGGCAGCGGCCGACGCGGGCAGCAGGGAACCAAGACCGAACCCCGCCAGCAGGGTGGAGCCGGTGGTGACGAGGGAGCGTCTGGACAAGCGTGGCGAACTCGGCTGATCTGTCATGAGTGTGTGTCCCAATCAAAAGACAGCGGCGCGGGCCGGATACGACACGGCGCGGGTGATACCCGGACTGACAACGTTGCCAAAGGTTGGGACGCGAGGGGAGTGGTGTCAACCCCTGGTGCGGAGTTTGTCGCACGAGGCCTGGTGCCGACCCCCTGCCGGCGAGGGGCACGGACGCATCCTGCGCAGCGCCACAGCACGTCTTTCTATTAAATTAGGAATTAATATTGACAGGGTTTCGGCCGCGCGCCACAGTTTCCGCCGTGGCGTCGACGGCCCCCTGTCGCAGTGCGGCTCGCGTCACGTCCTCATGCTTCCCAACCTCGGGAGAGGCAAGTGACTTCACACCCGCAGACCCATTCACCCGCGGCGTTGCGACTGAAACGCAGTGCCACAACGGCCGCGATCACGACGGTCCTGGCGGTGACCGCGGCCCCGCTGGCCACGGCACAGCCGGCCGTCGACCAGGGCGCGCCCGCGTACTACGACAGCGGTCTCGCACCGACGCCGTACATGGGCTGGAACACGTATTACGGACTGGGCGCACCCACCGAAGACCAAGTGCGCAGCGTCGCGGACAAGCTGGTCAGCAGTGGTCTGCGGGACAGCGGTTACAACATCGTGTGGCTCGACGGCGGCTGGCAGGCCGACAACCCACGTGACGCGGAAGGGCGGTTGGTCGCCCATCCGGACCGCTTCCCCTCCGGCATCCCGGCGCTGGTCTCCTACCTTCACAAGCGCGGCCTGAAGGCGGGCATCTACACCGACGCCGGCGCCTACGACGGTGGCAAGAGCTGCGGACTCGGCAGCAGGGGCCACTACGAGGAGGACGCGCGGCAGTTCGCCGGCTGGAAGATCGACGCGATCAAGGTCGACTTCCTGTGCGGGATCGGCGCCAAGCTGGATCCGGGCCCGGCGTTCAAGGAGTTCAGCGACGCGGTGGCCAAGTCCGGCCGGAAGATGCTGCTGAATCTGTGCAACCCGCTCACCGACGACTGGGGCCTGCCGCACACACCCGAGCAGGACGCGCACAACTCGTATGTCTACGGTCCGACGACCGCCGATTCCTGGCGCACCGGAACGGACATCGCCTGGGGCAGCGCGAGCCCCGGGCAGTGGCCCAATGTGCTGCGCAACATGGACGCGAACGCCTGGCACCCCGAGGCGCAGGGCCCCGGCCACTACAACGACCCGGACTACCTCATCCCCATGCGGCGCATGGCCGACGGTTCCCTGGAGTTGACGCAGGAGGAGTCCACCACACAGCTCGTGATGTGGGCCGAGATGGGTTCGCCGCTCGTCCTGGGATCCGACCCGCGCACCCTGTCGGAGTCGATGATCGAGACGCTGAGCAACCCGGAGATCATCGCCGTCGACCAGGACCCCCTCGCCGTCCAGGGCGTACGGGTGGCCAGTGACTCCGTCGGCGACGTCTACAGCAAGGTCCTCACAGGTGACGGCCGGCGCGCGGTGGTGCTGCTCAACCGCTCCGACCAGCCGGCCGAGCGCACTGTCCGGTTCTCCGACGTCGGGCTCGGCGGCCCGGTGCGGGTCCGTGACCTGCGGGCCCGGGCGGACCGGGGTGTCCACACCGACGCCTACACGGTCCAGGTTCCCGCGCACGGCGCCGCGTTCCTGAAGCTGTCCGGCCCCGACGCCCTGCCCGGAACCAGCCTGGGGCAGAGAGCCACGGCGAGCCCGGCAGTGGTGCGCGACGGAGACACGCTCACGACATTCCTGCGCGGACCGCACGGCTCCCTCCTGCAGCACACGGCCTCCGCCGACGGCAGCGGCGGGGCCCGGCTCCGGGATCTCGGCGGTCCCACGAAGGGCACGATTCTTGGCCAGCCCGCCGCGTACGCCTCGGCCGGCGGTCGGATCGATGTCTTCGTGCGCGGCGCGGACTCCCAGGTGTACCGGCGCGTCTTCACCGACGGCCGCTGGGGCGCGTGGCAAAGCCTGGGCGGTCGGGTGGCCGACGCGCCGTCGGTGGCGTTCACCGACCCCGCGCACTGGGCACTGTTCGCCACGGGCTCCGACGGTCAGGTCGTGCAGCGCGGCCCCTCGTCCGGCTGGTCCTCGCTCGGCGCACCTGATGGCCGGCGCGTGTACGGGCGGCCGTCCGCCGCTGTCGACGCCCAGGGGCGGGTGCATGTGGCCGTGCGCACCGCGGCGGACGATGTGTGGACGCGAACCCGGGAGGCGTCGGGGGAGTGGTCGCAGTGGGCGTCGATCGGCGGGACCGTCAGCGGCAGCCCGACATTGGTAGCGGTCGCAGACGCCGTGGTGCTCTACGCGCGGGCCGCCGACTACACGCTCTGGCAGCAGCGGTACGAGAACGGTGCCTGGCAGGGCTGGACCAAGCGGCAGGAGTTCCCCAGCGCGGCCTTCGACGGTGCGCTCGGAGCGGTGGCCGGGCCGGGCGGAACGGTCGACGCGGTGTTCCGCGGAGTCGACGGCTACGTTCACCGGACCCAGTTCAAATAAATTAGTAATTATTCTTGACGTGGCCCGAGCGCCACGCGAATCTGGGTCAGCGCGAGCGGGGACCGGCCGCCAGAACGGCCCGCCCCGCCCGCGCGGGATCCGCAGGGAGTCATCCATGACGAACCAACAGACCGGCCGACGCCGGTTCCTCGCCGGACTCGGCGCCGCCGGGACGACGGCACTGCTCGGCGGCTGCGTCACCTCCACCTCCTCCGCCAAGAGCTCCTCGAAGGGCGCGGTGACCCTCCAGTCCAACCTCTCCGCTCCGCAGGCCAAGGCCGCGATGGAGGACATCGTCGCGGCCTACGGCAAGAAGGGTTCCGGGAGCGCGAGCCTGAACACGGTCGCGTCGGAGACCTTCCGCACCCAGCTGCCGACGTACCTGACCTCGGCCAACCCGCCGGATGTGTACACCTGGTACCCCGGCTCGGTGGCGGACGCCTACGCGAAGAAGAAGCTGCTGCTCGACCTCGACGAGGTGTGGACCTCGTCACCCGACCTCAAGCGCTACTCCAAGGCACTGAACTCGCTGTGTACGGCGAGCTCCGGCAAGAAGGTCTTCGTCCCCACCACCTACTACTGGTGGGGCATGTTCTACCGGAAGTCCAACTTCGCCAAGTGGGGCGTGAGCGAGCCGAAGAGCTGGGACGACTTCCTCGACCTGTGCGACAAGATCAAGAGCAAGGGCGTCGCCCCGATCGGACTCGGTGCGGGCGGCAACACGGCATGGGTGGCGTCGGCCTGGTTCGACTACCTCGACATCCGCATCAACGGGGCCCAGTACCACCGTGAACTCCTCGCCGGGAAGCACCGGTTCGACGACCCCGAGGTACGCAAGGTCTTCGACCGCTGGCAGGAAGTACTGCCGTACTTCGACCCGAACGGCGCCGCCGTCCCCTTCCAGGACGCCACCACCGCCCTGCTCAACGGCCGCAGCGGCATGATGCTCATCGGCACCTTCTTCGCCGACGCGGCTCCGAAGGACGCCCTCGACGACATCGACTTCTTCCGCTTCCCCGTGATCGACGCGAAGGTGCCGCTGGCCGAAGAGGCGCCCACGGACGGCTACTTCGCCAGCGCCCGCACCGGCCGCCGCGACCACGTCTTCGACCTCATGCGCTACCTGGCCACCGCCGAGGCGCAGGAGATCTACATCAAGGGCTCGTCCGGAACCGTCCTGCCGTGCAACCCCGACGCCAAGGACGCCGGCACCGCGCTCGTGACGAAGGGCCGCAAACACATCGCGGCCGCCGCCGAGATCACGCAGTTCTTCAACCGCGACTCCAGCGACGCCCTCCAGCCCACCGCGGACACCGCACTGACCAAGTTCCTGGCCAAGCCCAAGTCGATCGGCAGCATCCTCACCGACTGGCAGCGCGACGCCGAGAAGATCTGGAACGCCTGACGTGGCCGTTCTGACCGCGCCCGAGCGGAAGTCCCCGGCCCCGCCGTCGCCCCGCGGCAGGCGGACCGGGGGCCCACGTCGTACGCCCCCGCTGGTACTCGCGTTCGTCCTCGTCCCGCTGCTGGTCGAGGCACTGTGGGTGTTCTGGCCCGCCTTGCAGGGCTTCTACCTCGCCCTCACCCGCTGGGACGGTGTCTCCGCACCGCAGTTCGTCGGCCTGGACAACTTCCAGGAGATGGCCCACGACGACGTCTTCCGCAGCGCGGCCGGCCACACCGTGCTGTGGCTGGTGCTCTTCGGCGGCCTGTCCGCCCTGCTCGGTCTGGCCACCGCGCTGCTGCTCCAGCAGGAGCGGCGCGGTGTCGGCTTCTACCGGGCGGCCCTGTTCCTGCCCGTCGTCTTCTCCCTGGTCGCCACCGCGCTCGTCTGGCAGGCGGTCTACCAGCCCGACGGCGTCCTGAACCAACTCCTGGAATCGGTCGGCCTCGGCAGTCTGCGCCACGCCTGGCTCGCCGACCAGGACACCGCCCTGTACGCGGTGATCGTGCCCGCGCTGTGGAGGCAGATCGGCTACGTCATGGTCCTCTACCTCGCCGGCCTCAAGGGCATCGACCCGGCCCTGTACGAGGCGGCCAAGGTCGACGGCGCGAGCGCCTGGCAGCGCCTGCGGCACGTCACCCTGCCCCAACTGCGCAGCGTCAACGCCGTCGTCCTGTCGGTCATCGTGATCGACTCACTGCGCTCCTTCGACGTCGTGTGGTCGCTGACCCGTGGCGGCCCCTACCACTCGTCCGAGCTGCTGAGCACCTACATGTACTCCACCGCGTTCCAGTCCCTTCGTCTGGGCTACGGCTCCGCCCTGGCCGTCGTCATCTTCTTTCTGGCCTTCGGCGTCATCTGCTCCTACCTCGTCCGCGCGTTCCGGGAGGCCGACTGATGTCCGCCACGTCCACGGCGCTGCGCCGCAAGCGGGCCGCGACCGCCGGATTCCACCTGGGCGCCGGCGCGTTGTCCGTCCTGTGGCTGCTGCCCATCGTCCTGGTCCTGGTGACCAGCCTGCGCTCCTTCGACGACATCGCCGCGCACGGCCTGGGCAGTTGGCCGCGCTCCTTCACCCTCGACAACTTCGGCCAGGCCTGGACCGACGGCGGCCAGCAGCGCGCCCTGATCAACAGCCTGCTGGTCACCGTGCCCTGCGTCCTGGTGACGCTCGCGCTGGCCGCCATGGCGGCGTTCGGGCTCAGCCGCTACGAAATGCGCTTCCGCCGCTCCCTGTTGCTGCTCATGCTCGGCGGCAACCTGCTCCCGCCGCAGATCCTGCTCATCCCGGTCTCCAAGCTCAGCGAGCTGATCGGCGTCTTCGACACCCTGCCCGCGCTGATCGGTGTGCAGATCGGCTTCGGCGTCGGCTTCTACGTCTTCGTCCTGCACGGTTTCATGCGCGCGATACCCGTGGAGATCCAGCAGGCGGCGGTCGTCGACGGCGCCGGCCCCTGGCAGGTCTTCTGGCGGATCATCCTGCCGCTCACCCGCCCCGCCCTGGCGGCCCTCAGCGCCCTGTCCTTCACCTGGATCTTCAACGACCTGCTGTGGGCGATCACCGTGCTGCGCAGCGACACCAAGATGCCGATTACCGCGGCCCTCATCGGACTGCAGGGACAGTACGTGTCGATGTGGAACGTGATCGCCGCCGGCTCCGTCATCGCCGCCGCGCCCACGGTGGCCGTGTTCCTGAGGTTCCAGCGGCACTTCGTGGCCGGGCTCAATCTGGGGGCGGTGAAGTGACGTACCAGCGCTGGACCTTGCGCACGGAGAACACCGGCTACACCGTGCGTCTGTCGCCGGACGGCCCGTGGGCCGAACTCGACGCGTGGGGGCCACTCGGGGTCGAGGACGGTCCGTCCGCACTGGACTGGTCGAGGCGTACCCACTTCATCACGCCCGCCGACGCGGCGCCCGCCGAGTATCTGCCGTACGGGCTACGGCCGTTCACCGGATCCGAGCTCGTGGCGTCGCGTCCGGGTGGGGACCGTGGAGTGTGGTGGGACTTCGACGGCGCTCAGGAAGGGGAGGGGAGCCTGCGCCTCGCCTTCGTCGACGACGTCCTGGGCCTGCGTACGGTCCTGTGCTACGAGTCGGTGCCGGGCACGGACGTGATCCTGCGGTGGACCGAATTCACCGGCACGGAAGAACTTCGCCTGGAGCGCCTCGACTCGGCCGCCGTGACCGTCCCCGTCGCAGGCCCGGCCAGACTGACGTACCTCGCAGGACAGTGGTCGCAGGAGTTCCAGCGCCACCAACTCGACCTGACCAGGGGCACGTTCACCATGGGCAGCCTTCAGGGCGCGCCCGGGCACGCGTACGCCCCCTGGCTGGCCGTACAGGACGGGGAGGCGGAGGCGGCCTACGGCATCGCCCTGGAATGGCCGGGCAACTGGCACATCACCGCCGAGGCCGAGCCGGGCGGCACCGTGCGTGTCCGCGCCGGACGGGTCCCTCACGAGGGCGCCGTCGTCCTGGCACCGGGCAAGACCCTCACCACTCCTCGGCTCGCGTGCGCCTTCAGCCCGGACGGCCTCGACGGGCTCTCCCGCGTCTGGCACCGCTACGAACGCCACCTCGCCGGCGAGCGGATCCACCGCCCCCGCAAGGTGCTCTACAACTCCTGGGAGGCCACCGGCTTCGACGTCGACGCGAGCGGACAACTGGAACTGGCCAAGCGGGCCGCCGACATCGGCGCCGAGCTGTTCGTCGTCGACGACGGATGGTTCACCGGCCGCGGCGACGACACCGGGGGCCTGGGCGACTGGTACCCGGACCCCGCCGCGTTCCCGCAGGGCTTCGGCGCGTTCGTCGAGGACATCCGCGCGCTCGGGCTGGACTTCGGCCTGTGGGTCGAGCCCGAGGCCGTCAGCCCGACCAGTCGCCTCTACGCCGAACACCCGGAGTGGGTCTACCGGATCGACGGCCGTGCCACTCGCCTGGTCCGCAACCAGCTGCTGCTCGACCTGGGCCGCACGGACGTCCAGGACTTCGTCATCGGCACGCTCGACCGGGTGCTCACCGACCACGCGGTCAGCTACCTCAAGTGGGACATGAACCGGCCGCCCACCGAACGCGGCCGCCCGGGTGCGGGACCCGCCGAACGGCTCGACCTGGACGCCGAGCACGTCGCCGGATACCTGCGCGTGCTGGACCACCTGCGCTCGGCCCACCCGGACGTCACCGTCGAGGGCTGCGCGGGCGGCGGCGGACGCGTCGAGCACGCGACCCTCGCCCGCACCGACGTCGTGTGGCCCAGCGACAACACCGCCCCGCTGGACCGGCTGTCCATCCAGTACGGCTTCCTGCACGCCCACGCCCCGCACGTCATGAGCTCGTGGGTCACCGACACCCCCGGCGTCTTCGACCCGCGCCCGCGCAGCCTCGCCTTCCGCTTCGTCAACGCCATGTGCGGCGTCCTCGGCATCGGAGCCGACCTGCGCGCATGGACGCCGAAGGAGCGGGCCGAGGCCGCCGGGTGGATCGACCGGTACAAGAAGGTGCGGGACGTCGTCCACCGGGGAGAGGCCCGGCTCCTCGGCAAGCCGGCCGACAGCACCTGCGGAGTGCAGTACGACCTCGACGACCGTACGGTCGTCGCCGCGCTCGGCACCGGTCTCCTGGACGGGGCCCCGCTCCTGCCCGGGCGGCCCGACCGGCTGCGGCTGCGAGGTCTGGACCCGACGGCGCGCTACCGCGACACCGCGACGGGGGCGACGTACAGCGGAGCTCATCTGCTCCACCACGGGCTGCCGCTCGCGTGGAGCGCGGAGCACGACGCCGAGCTGGTGGTGTTGATACGTCAGTAGGACCGCATATGTTTCCCTCGTCCCTCCGGTAAAGGAGTCGAACCCCACGATGGACCAGCCCGCACGACGACACGGCGCCCGCCTCACCGGCGACCGTACGGCCGTGGTCACCGGAGCAGCCTCCGGCATCGGAGCCGCCACGGCCGTCGAGTACGGGCCCGAGGTACACGTACGCCGTCCTGCCGGGACCTGTCCTGACAGCTGCTGGGGACAGAGTCGTCGCGTTCCTCAGCGAAGACGAAGCCTCCTGCATCACCGGTACGAGTCGCGTCGTGGACGGCGGCTGGGGCGTCGTGAAGGCCTCCGCACGACCACGCTCCCCACACAGCAGAAAGGCTGTACCACATGACGCCCTATGCCCGTCGCGGCGTGCACGGCCAGACCGTGGAAGTCCTCGCCCGCCGCATCCTGGGCGGCGAGATCCGCGAGGGGGCCACGCTGGATCTGGTGGCGCTGCAGAGCGAGCTGGACGTGAGCCTGACCGCTCTGCGCGAGTCGCTCAAGGTGCTCGCCGCCAAGGGCATGGTCGACGCCCGCCAGCGGCGCGGCACCTTCGTACGCCCTCGCGCCGAGTGGAACCTGCTCGACGCCGACGTGCTGCGCTGGCAGTTCGAGGGCGGCTCCACCACCGAGTCCGACCAGGCGCTGCTGCACAACCTCGCCGAAGTGCGCGCCATCATCGAACCCGCCGCCGTGCGCCTGGCCGCCCAGCGCCGCACCGACGCGGACCTGGCCGCCCTGAGCGGCGCCCTCGATGCGATGGGGGAGCAGGAAGCCGACGCCGCCCACGCCGTCGACGCCGACCTCGCCTTCCACCGTGCCCTGCTCGCCGCCACCCACAACGAACTCCTCGAACGCATGGAGATGGTGATCGAGTCCGGTCTGGCCCACCGCGACCGCATCGTGCACAGTTCCCCGCACAGCGAGGACCCGGTTCCGGCCCACCGCGCCGTCCTGGACGCCGTACGCGACCAGGACCCGCAGGCCGCCGAGGCCGCGATGCGTGCCCTGCTCGACCAGGCCGGCCGCGATCTGGACCGCCTCGGCGACTCCGAACAGACGGAAGGCTCCCGGTCTCAGTGAAGATCACCCGTATCGAAACCTTCCTGGTCCCGCCCCGCTGGCTGTTCTGCCGCGTCGAGACCGACGAGGGCGTGGTCGGCTGGGGTGAGCCGGTCGTCGAAGGGCGCGCCGAGGTCGTCCGTGCCGCCGTCGATGTCCTGGCCGAATACCTTGTGGGCCAGGACCCGTTGCGCATCCAGGACCACTGGCAGGTACTGACCAAGGGCGGCTTCTACCGGGGCGGCCCGGTCCTCTCCAGCGCCGTCGCCGGCCTCGACCAGGCCCTGTGGGACATCGCCGGGAAGACGTACGGCGCTCCCGTGCACGCCCTCCTCGGCGGCCCGGTGCGTGACCGCGTCCGCGTCTACGCCTGGGTGGGCGGCGACGAACCCGCCGAGCTGAGCGAACAGATAGCCGCCCAGGTCGAGGCGGGGTTCAGCGCGGTGAAGATGAACGCCGCCGGAGCCACCTCGCCGATCCCCACCGCCGCCGAGACCGCCGCGATCGTCGCCCGCGTGGCCGCCGCCCGCGAGGCACTCGGCCCGGACCGCGACGTGGCCGTCGACTTCCACGGCCGGTTCACCGCCGCCGGGGCCCGCCGTGTCCTCGCCGAACTCGCCCCGCTGCACCCGCTGTTCGTGGAGGAACCCGTCCTCCCCGAGCACGGCCACCTCCTGGCCGGGCTCGTCGCCGCGAGCCCGATACCGCTCGCCACCGGTGAACGCCTCTACGGGCGCGCGGAGTTCCTGCCCGCGCTCGCCGCGGGCGTGGCGGTCGCGCAGCCCGACCTGTCCCACGCCGGAGGCATCTCGGAGGTGCACCGCATCGCCTCGCTCGCGGAGACCTACGGCGCCCAGCTAGCCCCGCACTGTCCTCTCGGCCCGATCGCGCTGGCGGCCAGTCTGCAAGTCGCGTTCGCCACCCCGAACTTCCTGATCCAGGAGCAGAGCCGCGGCATCCACTACAACAAGGACGCCGACCTGCTCTCCTACCTCGTCGACCCCGCGCCGTTCCGGTTCGTCGACGGCCACGCCGTGCGCGGCGATGCCCCCGGCCTCGGCATCACCGTCGACGAGGCCGCCGTACGCGCCGCCGACCACACCGGTCATGCCTGGCGCAACCCTGTGTGGCGGCACCCCGACGGTTCCTTCGCGGAGTGGTGAGCGTGCCGCTGGACATCGTCACCGACCTTGCCCACGGCGGCCGTTGGACCTCGCTGCGCACAGAGCAGAAAGAATGGCTGTGGCGGCGTGAGGCACCCGAGCGGGAGAACGTGTCACCCGGCGACACCTTCCTGGACGCGGGCGGACTGGAGGAGTGCGTCCCCACGGTCCGCGGCACCCCCGACCACGGTGACGCCTGGTCACGGCCGTGGACGCGAGAAGGGGAGATGGACTTCGTCCACTGCGACCGCTTCACCCTGACACGCACGATGCGCGGCACCACCGACGGAGCCGAGGTCGACTACGTACTGACGTCCGACCCGGGCTTCCGCTTCGTGTGGGCCGCCCACGCCCTGCTCGACCTCTCCGACCGTGCGAGGCTGCACATCCGCGACGGAGCGCGCACCCGACTCTTCCCCGAGTCGGCGCCGTTGTTGGACCGGGCGTGGCCCAAAGGCGCCCCATGGGTGGAAGACAGCTGGCCCGCACCGTGCGGACTGCGCCTGGACCGGCTCGGTCCGGACGACGGCACCGCCGTCGGAGCCGTCGTGGACGCCTCCCGCTGCTGCGTCCACGACCACGCCGACCGTCTGTCACTCGCTCTCGAAGCCGACGGCCAGCCCTTGTCCATCGCCCTGTGGCGCAACCTGGGCGGCTTTCCCGCCCCGCGCCCCTACCGCAGCACGGGCGTCGAGCCGATGCTCGGCCGCGTCTTCGACCTCGCCGAGGCAGGCCCCGGCGACGCCGCGCGCGTACCCGCCTCGGGCGAGGTGCGGTGGAGGCTGACGCTGACCACCCACTGCCGGTGTACCTGAACCGACCTGTATGGCATGGAGCCCGTCACATGGATCGTCCCTGAGCGGTCAGGACGCCCTGTCCGCCATCGAGCAGGCGCGCGCAGCACCCGGCCCCGACCGTCCCTCGGCGCCGGTACGGTCCTGACCGCCGACGACGCTCGCGCGCCGAGCGGGCCGGCGTGAACTTCGCGGTCACCCCCGCACTCGGGGGTGGCATCGGCGCGACACACGAGCTCGGCCTGCCGGTCCTGGCCGGCGTGACGACCTCCGCCGACATCTGGCCGCACGCCCCCTTCGGCACAGCCGCACTGAATACCTTCCCGGCCGCCGAGGCCGATCCCGCTGGCGCAAGCTCCGGACCGGCCGAATCGCTCTGATCGTCCTGGCGGTCCTACGCCACGACCAGCGGCTCTCCGACATGGCGGGCGGCAACTACGTCTCCGCCTCCACCGTGCGGCGCGGGCTGTTGGAAGTGGTCGGCCTGCTCCATCACGCGGGCTACGCATGAAGCTCGGCTGACCTTCCCGGTGCAACTGGCCCCGCAGGACCGCCAACGGTCACCCTGGGCATGCTGACGGTCCTGGCCGGCCACGGAGTGAGGCTTCAACCCCTGGCGTCGACGCCTGGGGCGAGGCGGCAGGTCTGGCCGTTTCCGGCGCCGTTGCCGCCTACGCTCGGAGCTTCAGCCGATCATTCCTGTTGTTTGAAAGGTGCTTGTCACAGTCATGCGAATAGTGAGCCATCCGCGCGGGCGTACACAGCTGCTGGGGCAGGCGGCTGCGCTGGCGGCAGTCGCGGCCCTGCTCGGCGCCTGCGGTGAGTCCGTCGTAGGCGCACCATCACGTCCCACGGGCAGACCCTCGGTCCCCTCGTGCGTGACGCCGTCAGGGGATCTGCTGGCCGACATCGACGGCGACGGCCGCACAGACCGCGTCGCCGACCCCTCCCACACCGGTGCTCAACTGGCCGTCGCGTTCGGGAAGAAGGCGGGCTACGGCACTCCGGTCGGGGTGCGGAAGCTGATCGACGGCTCCGGTGCCGAAGAGAAAGACGTGCTGGCGGCGGTGGCCGACTTCGACGGCGACGGCTGGAGCGACCTGGTCGTCGTGGCCACCGGGCAGAAGCAGGGAGACGACGCGATCGAGCCCACCGTGGCCGAGCTGGTGTCAGGCCCCTTCTCCGCCTCCGGCCGGGGGCAGCACACCCGCCATCTCGACCTCGGGGAGACACGTGGCATCGCCGTGGCCGACTACGATCACGACTCATCTCCCGACCTGGCGGTGTTCGCCTACGCCGGCGACGGCGTGTATCAGACGGAGGCGCGCCTCGGCGACAGGGACACGGGACTCGCCGACAGGACCGCCGACACCAGCAAGTACAGCGTCTACGCGGACCAGACCGATGACGAGACCCCGACCAACATGCCCACCTCCGGCCTGCGCACGTTCTACGCGGAGTGCGGTAAGGCCGGTGGCCAGGGCTGAACACGCGCGTGCGCGCGAGGCTGTGGCACCGAACCTGACGGCGGACGGCGGACGGCGGACGGCGGACGGTGCCGTGGTCGTCGAGTCGCCGACGCCTCCGGCACCATCCGGCCCCGAGCCTCGTCGACACCCACCGGCCCACCGGGCAAGCTAACGCTCGCCGACTACGCCACCGTCGACCGGCCAGGTGCACCGCACCCGCCTCGCGCTCAGCCCGCGGCAGCGGTAAGCGCTCCGAGGGCGCTGCTCTGGGTACGCCAGTCGGTCTGGTTGGGGCCGACTCCGGCCCAGCGTTCGCCGAGGACGTTGAGGGAGTTGCGGTCGCGCGCCCACAGTGTGTCCGCCTGCTTCTGGACGTAACTCCGGTACGTGCTGGAGCCGGTCGCCTTCGCGAGGTCGGCGAAGTGCCGCATGAAGATGCCCTTGAACTGTTTCTGGTTGTCGTCGCAGGACGCGGAGCCGAGGTCGCAGGACTCGGTGAGCACGCCGTCCCGGGTCAGCGCCGGGCTGCTGACGGCGGCGTCGGCCAGGGTGCGTGCGGTGGTCAGCAGCGAGCTGTCCCCGGTCGTCCGCCACAGTTCGGTGAAGCCGCCGATGGCCAGTCCCTGGTTGTAACTCCACACAGTGCTGCCATTGTTGGCGCAGGCCGAGGTCAGCCCGTCGTTCACCAGACCCGACGAGTTGATCATCCCGCTGGACCTGTACCAGGCGGCGGACGCCTTCGCCCGCTGGAGCCATACGCTGTCGCCCGGAATGCGCTGATGCAGCGCCGCGGTCAGCCAGAGGTACTGCCCGTTCGTCACGGCGTTCTTGTAGGTGCGCTCGCGGTCCCACCACACGCCACCGCCGCAGCTGCCGGTGTCCCAGTACTGGTGGACGTAGTTGGCGATGGTGACCGCCTCGTCGAGATAGCGGGAGTCGCCGGTGTAGTCGTACGCGTCGAGCCACGCGATGGCCCACCAGGCCGAGTCGTCGATGGACCGGCTGACGAAGTGGCCCTCGATCGCGTCCGTGCTGCGCACACCGGAGGGGAAAACGCCCTTGTTCTGCTCGAAGGTGCGCGCCACGATCCAGTCGTAGTCGTGCCTGCCGGTGGTCTTCGCGAAGTCGATTAGGGAGGTGAGGGTGGCGGCCGAGTTCCACCAACTGCTGGGCCACCAGCCGTTGTACGGGTCGTACGAGGTCATCAGCGCGTCCGCCGCCGCGCGTGCCCTGGTCGGCGCGGGCCTGACCCACGCGGTGCAGCTGCCCTCCTGGTGGCCGGCCTCGCGGCCGCAGGCGCGGACCGCGCCGCCGTAGAGGAGGCCGCGCGGGTCGCGGGTGGCGTACATGGCGGTACGGGTGGTGGTGGCCCCGGACGGGGTGCTGGTGCGGCCGAGTGAGGAGCCGTCGGGCCAGGCCGAGCCGCCGTCCCAGGAGCGGTCGAGCCAGACCTCGTCGCCGGCGCCACCGGTGTCGATGCTCGCCCACGCCATGGAGTTCTTCTGGTCGACGTGCAAGCGGATCGTGCGGCCGTAGAGGGTGGTCGACGGCACGGGCTGGTCGTCACCGGCCGCCTGGCCGGCGCCGGTGCCGTCGCAGAGCGTGTCGCAGACGGTGGGGTAGACCCAGTTCGTACAGCCGACGGTGGCGGCGTCTCCGCAGGCCCGGACCAATCCGCGTCTGTGGTTACGGGGATCGGTGATGTTGTACATCAGCGTCCTGGTGCCGGTCCAGGAGTTCGGCACGCTCGCCTTGCCGAGGAGCCCTTCCCAGGTGGCGCCGCCGTCCCAGGAGCGGTCCAGCCACACCGAATCGCCGGTCACACCGTCGTCGATGCTGGCCCAGGCCATGTCGTCCGCGTCGGAGACGTGCAGTTGGAGGCGACGGCCGTTGAGGTTCTCGGCCGGCACCGGGAAACTCTCCTGCCGGGCCTGTGAGGGGTCCAGCGTGTCACAGGCCAGTACGCACACCGGGGTGGCGGCGGCCGCGGGCGTCGCGGCCGGGACCAGCGCCGCACACGCGAGAGCGGCCGCCGGCAGGAAGCTGAGGAGCCGTGGTCTGACAACGATGTCGAAGCTGCGCAAGGTCATTGAACTCGCCTCGGATTCGCCATGGGGGAGGGCTGGTCGGCCGGCGCGTCGGTCAACCGACAGTCCTGCTGGGCCGGCCAGGAATCGAGCACTGGTCCATACCTGTCTCGGTGGCAGTGAATCGTTTTGGTGTGGCCCTGTCAATGCTGCAACACGCGGTTTTTTCAGTGGAGTTCACGAGAGTCGCGATGGCTTGACAGTCCTCTACCGGGCGCCCATCATCGGTGAAACTTCGGCGAGGCGCCTCGCAGACTCACTGTCCCATCCATTCCCAGGCCTTCACGGGCGATCGATTTGAATCGATTCAGACATCTTGTTTCCCCACCGATCCGGGAGGTACTCATGCGCCGCCGCCCCCTGCTGAACCGAATGCCCTGTCCAGGGCGTCTGCTCGGCCTCGCCATGATCGCGGCTTCCGCGCTGGCCGTGGCACCCGTGCCGGCCGCCGGCGCTTCCGTCACGACGTCCGCGGCGACGTCGGCGACCACGGTGGCGGCCACGGCGGCCAGACCCCGAGCCGCCCTTGACGTCCCGAACTACTCGCCGACGTCCCGCACTCTCAAGCCGACCGCCGTCTTCCGGACGTCCGGCAGTGTCGCGAACCCGCAGAACGTCCTCAGCGGACAGTCGACGCGGCTCTCCGGCTCGCAGTCGGCCATCACCCTCGATTTCGGCAAGGAGGTCGGTGGTCTGACAACGTTGTCCTTCGGTGCCACCAGCAACAGCGGCCAACGGGTCGGCCTGGCCTTCAGCGAGTCGTCCCTGTACGTGGGCACCAACAGCGACCGAAGCAGCGGCCGCGACGGCGAGGACGGGGCGCTCTACACCACGGCCTCCGCCAACGGCACCTACACGATGCCCACCGCGAGACAGCGTGGCGGCTTCCGCTACCTCACCGTCTTCCTCGACAGCTCGGGCTGGGTGGACCTCAACGGCGTCAGCCTCGAATTCACCGCGGCTCCGGGCAAGGCCAACCCGGCCGACTACGCCAACTACTTCTCCTCCAGCGACGAACTGCTGAACCGCATCTGGTACGCGGGGGCGTACACCGTGCAGCTCAACACGATCGCCTCCGACCAGGGCCGAGCCTGGCCCCCGCCGGCCTCGGAGTGGGACAACGGCGCCACCGTCGGCGTGGGCGAGTCCGTCCTGGTCGACGGGGCCAAGCGCGACCGTACGGTGTGGCCCGGCGACCTGGGCATCGCCGTACCCACGCAGTACGCGTACTCGGGCGACCTCACCTCGACCCGCAACGCGCTCACCACGATGTACGACGCGCAGTCCGCCGAGGGTGAAATCCCCTGGTCGGGACCGCCGTTCAACCTCAAGGGCTCGGACACCTACCACACCTGGACACTGCTGGGCACGGCGACGTACTACACGTACACGGCCGACCGGACGTGGCTGGACTCCGAATGGGCCGACTACAAGCGCGGCATGGCCTTCATCATCAACAAGATCAACGGCAACAACCTTCTCAATGTGACCGCCACCCAGGACTGGGCCCGCTCCGGCCAGGGCGGCGAGAACATCTCCGCCAACGCGCTGCTGTACGCGGCCCTCAGGGGCGGGGTCACTCTGGCCACGGTCAAGGGCGACAGTGCGCTCGCCACGAGCTGGGCCGACAAGGCGGCCGCCCTCAAGAGCGCGGCGAACTCCCGCCTGTGGGACGCCTCGAAGGGCATGTACAAGGACAACCCGACCAGCGGCCTGTACCCGCAGGACGGCAACTCGCTCGCCGTCTGGTACGGGCTCACCGACTCAACGGCGAAGTCGCGGAGCATCGTCACCCAGCTAGGAACCCGCTGGGGCACCTACGGTCCGACGACCCCCGAGTGGGGCGGCAACGTGTCGCCCTTCGTGGGCGGCATGGAGCTGAACGCGCGCTTCACCGCCAACGACGACTACGGCGCCCTGGCGCAGATCCGCCGCACCTGGGGACACATGCTGAACAGCGACATCGGCACCAAGAGCACCTTCTGGGAGGGCGTCAAGGCCGACGGCGGCCTCGCCTACGGCGGTTCGTTCATGAGCCTGGCCCATGGCTGGTCCAGTGCGCCCACCTCCACGCTCACCTTCGACGTGCTCGGCACGGCGCCGGAGTCGGCGACCGGCGCGTACCGCTTCGTCCCGCACCCCGGCGACCTGACCAGCGCCGAGGGCCGCATCACCATGACGCAGGGCGCCGTCAACGCCTCCTGGTCCCGGGTCCCCGCCGCCGGCACCTACGCCGCGCGCCTCACCAGCCCGGCCGGCACCACCGGCCGCATCGGAGTCCCGAAGTTCGGCGGCGGCAACGTCTCGGTGTCCGTGAACGGCAACGTCGTCTGGAGCAACGGAACCTTCACGCCCACCTCGGGAATCGCCGGCGCGAGCCAGGACGACACCTACGTCTACCTCACCGGTGTCGCTCCGGGCAGCTACAGCGTGACCGCCAACGGACTGGGCAATCCTGCTCCGCCCGCCGAACCGGGTACCGGCGCTCTGCGCGCGGGCTTCACCCGGTGCGCGGGTGAGGGCGGTACGTGCTCCTTCACCGGCAGCCGCGCGGTGGCCTACGGGGCCGGGACGTACACGTACAAGACGGCGGCCGGCAGCACCGCCTGCACCAACGCCTCCTTCGGCGGCGACCCGGCGGCCAATCTCCTCAAGTCCTGCTACGTCGCCGACGCGGGCGGCCCGCCCGGATACACCGTGTGCGCCGCCGAGGGTGCCACCTGCTCCGTGCCCGGCTACAACCGCGACGTGGCGTACGGCGCCAACGGCAACTTCGCCCACCAGGTCGCCAACGGCTCCGTCGCCTGCACCAACGCGCAGTTCGGCGATCCCATCGACGGCGTCGCCAAGTCCTGCTACCTGCCGCCGGCCGGGGGACCGCCCGGTGGCTGGACCAAGTGCGCGGACCAGAACGGCACTTGCTCGGCCGCCGCGGGACAGCCGGTGATGTACGGAGCCTTCGGTGCGTTCACGACGATCACGGCCACCGGCAACACCCCGTGCACCGACGCCACGTTCGGCGACCCGATCCCCGGCGAGTCGAAGGCCTGCTACACCGCCACCGGCGGCCCGGCCGGCTACGCGAGCGCCTGCTCCGCCGAAGGCGGCACGTGCGCCTTCAGCGGACAGCAGACCGTCGCCTACGGCGCACGCGGCCGCTTTATCTACAAGTCGTCCACCGGCGGCACCGGTTGTACGACGGCGGCATTCGGTACCGATCCGCTGCCCGGCGTGAGCAAGACCTGCTACCTGACCCCCTGAGGAGCGCCAGGACAGGACTACTGGTCTTCGGCCTGCGCGGTCAGGGCGAAGGCCAGTAGCGCCGTCAGCCGCTCCAGGCTCCTGCCGGGGGCGCGGCCGTGCACTTCTTCATCGTCGGGAAGCCGTTCAACTCCTCCAGCATCGAAGCCTCGTTGGGGCCGTTGACCACGGCGCCCCGCAAGATGGCGCCCTTCCCGTCGTGGCTGCCCCTGAGGTTGGCCAACTGGCGTTCCAACTTCAGCCCGAGCGCCGGCGACGGCCCGCCGGCCGACGGCTGGTCAGGCCGCGTGAGCCGGCCGAGGGCCGGGTGCCTGAGGGCTGATCCCGGGACCGGGTTGAGGTCACAGCAATCGGTCGACCAGCCCGTCGACGTAGTCCGGGGTGAGCGGGCCCATGCCGAACAAGACGCGGATATACATGGGGGCCAGGATGTGGTCCAGCACGCCGAACGCGTCGGGTGCGTGCTCGCCACGGTCGCGGGCGCGATCGAGCATGGACTGCAGTTGCCGGGTGCGTTCGGCGCGGAGGTCGGCACCAGCCTGCAGGCCCTGCTGACCGTTGCTCGACAGGGCGACGGCCAGGCGCAGCAGCATCAGACCGTCGGGTCCGGTGATCTCGCGGGCCACGTTCGCCGCGTAAGTGCGCAGGTCGCCGGCCAGGCTCCCGGTGTCGGGCATCGGCGACCGCGCGTTGAGGCGGGCGAGCGCCACGTCGGTGAGCAGGGTTTCCAGGCTGCCCCACCGGCGGTAGATGCTGCTGTCGGCTACGCCCGCGCGGGCTGCGACCTCGCCGACGGTGAAGTTGCCGTAGCCGCGCTCGCTGATCAGGTCGGCGACGGCCTGGTGCACCTTCGCACCGACGCGGGCGCTGCGCCCGCCGGGCCGCCGGGCTGGCTGTCGCTCGTTCATGCCCTCACCTTAACGCAGTCGTGACTTGCGTTTGCGAGCAACCCTCCTTACAGTCGCCTAACGCAGCCACGGACTGCTTTAGAGCGCCCAGAGGCTGGCCACGTAGGCCGTGGAGAGGCGCAACCAACGATTGAGAGGAATCCCGATGGCTGCATCGCCTGCGGCTTTAGGCAGTCGACCGAACCGGGCCGTGCTGCTCGCGGTGACCTGCCTGGGCCAATTCATGGTCCTGCTCGACAACACGATTGTTGGAGCAGCGCTGCCCGATATGCAGCACCGGCTGCACACTCAGCTGACCGGTCTGCAATGGATCGTCGACGCGTACGTACTGCTGGTCGCCATGCTGCTGCTGTCCGGCGGTGTCTTCGCCGACCGGTTCGGCCGCAAGCGGGTGTACCTGACCGGCGTGGCGGTGTTCACCACCGCGTCGGTGCTGTGCAGCCTCGCGCCCTCGGTCGGCTGGCTGGTCGCCGGCCGGGTGCTGCAGGGCATCGGGGCCGCGGCGCTGAGCCCTGCCTCGCTCGCCCTGCTCGCCGCCGCCTATCCCGTGCCGCAAGAACGAATCAAGGCGATCGGGCTGTGGGCCGGATTCAGCGGAATCGGTCTGGCCGCAGGCCCCGTGGCCGGCGGCGTGCTGACAGATGCCTTCGGCTGGCCAGCCATCTTCCTGGTCAATCTGCCCATCGGCGTGGTCCTTCTGCTGGTCGGTCTGCGCAGCCTTGAAGAGGCCCGCAATCCGAGCGCCCCCGCGATCGATGTCCCGGGGACGGTGCTGTCCGTTCTGGGGGTGGGGGCGCTGGCCTACGGGCTGATCGAGGGTGGTGCCCGCGGCTGGACGTCGCCGGTGATCCTGGGCAGCTTCACCGCCGCGGTGATCCTCCTCGCCGCCTTCGTCGCCGTCGAAGCGCGTCGTTCCGCTCCGATGCTGCCGCTGCGGCTGTTCCGGCAGCGCCTGTTCACCGTGTCCAACACCGCCATGGTCGTGGTGGGGTTCGCGCTCATGGGTTCGTCGTTCTTCTTCTCCCAGTTCTTCGTGTACGTCCAGGGCAGCTCGATCCTGCGCGCCGGCCTGCAGACCCTGCCGGCGTCCCTCGCCATGGTGATCGTCAGCCCGTACGCGGGCCGGCTCGCCGCCCGGTACGGCTTCCGAATCGTGGTTACCACCGGCCTGGCCCTGGCCGGCCTGGGACTGCTGGCGCTCGGTATGGTGCACGCCGACACCGGCTACGGGAACGTGTGGTGGCGGCTGGGAGTCGTCGGCATCGGCTTCGCCCTGACCATGTCCCCACTGACAGGCGCCGCCATCCAAGCGGTCAGCCCGCAGGAAGGCGGCCTCGCATCAGGCATCAGCAGCACCACCCGGCAGATCGGCGCGGTGCTCGGCGTGGCGGTACTCGGAGCGATCGTCCGCACCCGGCAATCCGGCGGCGCCTCCTTCGAGACCGGTCTCAACAGCGCCTTCCTCGCTGCCGGCACCGTCACTTTGGCCACCGCCGTGTTCACCGGCCTGTGGCTGGCGAGGTCCAAGCCCGCGGAAGGCTCCGCGGCGCCGCAACGTTCCACCGATCCAGGTGCGGTCACCACCTCGAACGAGGCATCCGCGAACAGCCGTTGACGGCGACACCGAGCTTGGCCGGGAGGACGCTGCCCGGGTGCGCGCCGCCCCGAACAGCGCCCCCTTCAGATGCGGATTGCCGTGCCGCCACGATAGGGGTCGCGCACTTCGGCGTGCATGCGCCGACGTGCGCGCTCCCCTTCATCGGGCAACTGGGATCAACTGCCGGGGACGGTGTCCTCGAACGTGGTGCCCGCGCCGCGGTACGCCGTCACCTTGGTGGCGACCTGCGTCGGCGTGAGGACCTGGTTTTTGACGTGCAGGACGTAGTCGACCTGCTGGTCGTACGCCCGCGCGGTGCTGCTGGTCTGGCCCGCGAGGTCGATCAGCCACTGGTTGAAGTTGATCGACATCGGCCGCTCCGGCAGGTACGCGGAGTCATGGGTGCCGAAGAGCTGTCCGTCGATGTAGTACTTGATGGTGCTGTTGTCGATGGTCAGCACCAGGTCGTGCCAGCCGTTGTAGCTCCTGCGGCCTTCGGTGTGCTGGTTGACCGCCACCCACGGGTCGGCCTGGTAGGTCTCCCAGGACGTCGTGTAGAGGATGTTCGACGTCTCGCCCCAGCCGCCGTTGGGCAGGTACTCGAAGTCGTACTCGGCGTAGTCGTCCGCCATGGGGGCGGTGAGGTCGTTGATGGTGAAGAAGGTCTGGACGAGGTGGTCGCCGTCCGGGCCGTACTTGGGTGCGTCGCTGAACTTGACCCGGGCCGCGTAGGTGCCGTTCTTGAACTTCCTCGCATTGGTGAGGATCTCGGTCTGCTTGGTGCTCTCCCCAGTACCGGCGGTCGAGGTCTCCAGGTTCATGATGGAGTTGCCGCTCGTGGTGGAGAAGGTGACGTTCTGGGGCGCCCAGGTGGCGCCGGGCACGCCGGGGCCGCCGGAGTTGGAGCGCACGCTCCAGCCGTTCGCCGAGATCTTCGGGTCGCTGTAGCCGCTGTAGTTGAAGTCGTCGAACAGCGTGGCGCCGTCGGCCGGAGGATCGGTCGGCGGGTCGGTGGGCGGGTCCGTCGGCTCGTTGCCCGCGGGGGCCGTGCCCCACACAGTGGTGCCGGCCAGCTGCGCCGTGACCTTGGACCAGTCGCCGTACGACGTCTGGGAGGCGCCGAAGGAGTAGTCGTCGCTCTGGTTCAGCGACGCCCACGTCGACTGGTAGAAACGCAGCTGCATGTCGCCGGTGTCGGCGCCCGGTGCGAGCGAGCCGGCACCGGAGGTGAAGCCGATCTCGAGGTAGCGGTCGGCCGTGGCGGTCGGGTTGGCGAGCGTGCCGAAGGTGCCCGTGACGTTGGCGCAGCCCTTGACGGCCCAGGAACAGGCGAAGCGATAGGTGGCGCTCGCCGAGTCTGCCTTGAAGTAGTAGCGGATCTTGACGCCGCTCAACTGCACACTCGTGGCACCGGTGTTCTTCACCTTGAACCAGGGTTCGGCCTGGTCGGCGGTGGCCGCGGTGGCGCTCGTACGGTACTGGACGCTCAGCCCGTCGGCGGCCGCGCTCGCGGTGGCCGGGAGTGCGGTGAGCGCGGCGGCGCCCATGGCCACCGCGACGGCGGCGGATGCGGTGGCACGCAGTCGGTTGTGCACGAATCTCATCGTTGTTCCTCTCCAGAAGGGTGGGGGTGATTCCGGAATGGGACGGGGGCCGGCATGGAGCTGTCAGGGGCGGTGCTGGACGCCGAGCGCGTCGAGCCGGGCGGTGTGCTCGCCGAGGCGGGAACGGAAGGCGGCCCAGTCGGTCGCGCCGCTCCAGCCGCGGTCGGCGAGGGCGCAGAGCCGCGGGTAGGTGAGGTATTCGATGTGGGCGGGCGTCGTGACGAACTCGGTCCACAGCTGGGCCTGGGTGCCGAGCACCCGCCCGGCCATGTCCGCGTCCGCGTCCTCGGGTACGGGGTCGTGGCCGTGGACCGCGCGCAGATCGACGACGGCTCCGGGCTGGGCCGGCGGCTCGTGCGGGTCGTCGGACTGGGCGTAGTCGAGGTAGGTGGCCCTGTGGTTCGCGCTGACGACGGGGTGGCCGCGACGGGCCGCCGTCAGGGTGTGGGACGAGTCGCGCCAGGTCATCACGGTGAAGTCGAGGGGCAGTTCGGCGCCGGTCTCGGCCCAGCCGACCGGGCGGCGTCCGTGCCGTACGAGGAAGTCGCCGACCTGCCCGAGGAACCAGCCGTGGAGGGCCGAAGGGCCCGGCAGTCCCGCCGCCGCCGCTCGTTCGCGTGCGGCGGCACTGTGCGTCCACTCAGCCGTGGGGCATTCCTCGCCGCCGACGTGGATGTACGGCGAGGGGAAGACGTCCATGACCTCGTCGAGGACGGTGCGGCAGAAGTCGAGGACCTCGTCGTGGACGCCGAGGACGGTGTCGCACACGCCCCAGCGCGTCCAGACGTCGAGGGTGCGCTCCGGGTGGTTGCCCAGCTGGGGGTAGGCGGCGAGGGCGGCGCGTACGTGCCCGGGCATCTCTATCTCCGGCATGACGGTGACCCCGCGAGCGGCCGCGTAGCGCACCAGGTCGGCGAGTTCGGCCCGGGTGTACGCGCCACCGTGCGGGTTGCCGTCGTACGTGCCGCTGCCGGCCGGGCCTTTCTGCGACTCGGCGCGGTTGCCGCCGATCTCGGTGAGCTTGGGAAAGGCGGCGATCGGCATGCGCCAGCCCTGGTCGTCGGTGAGGTGCAGATGGAAGACGCTGATCTTGTGCAGGGCCAGCAGGTCGACGTACCGGCGCAGGTAGGAGACGGGCTGGAAGTGGCGTGCCACGTCCAGCATCGCGCCGCGCCAGGGGTGCCGGGGGCTGTCGGTGATGTCGGCGCACGGCAGCAGCCACCGCGTACCGCGCTGCGGGATCGCCGACAGGGCCTGTGGGGGGAGCAGTTGGCGGATCGTCTGGATGCCGCGCAGCAGGCCGGTGGGGTGCGCGGCGCGCAGCAGCACGGCGTGCGGGTCGACGGCGAGGACGTACCCCTCCTCGCCCAGGTCGCCGAGGCCGGGGTCGAGGGCCAGGGTGAACTGGCCGTCCGGGGAGGGCCGTAGAGAGAGTCCGGTGGCGGGGGTGAGCAGGTCGCGCAGCAGTTCCGCGGCCGGTTCGGTGCCCGCGCCGAGCCGCAGAGTGGTGCTGCGGTCAAGTGTGAAGTGGCCGGCCCTGAACGCGGCCTCGGTGGGACGGGGCACGAGGGTGGGCATGGATCGCCTCCGGAACGGGGTCGCGGGGGGTATGGGGGGTGGTCAGCCCTTGACTGCGCCGGCCGCGAAGCCGGAGGTGACGTGGCGTTGGAGCAGCAGGAACACCACAAGTGCCGGGGCGGCGAAGAGAGTTGAGGCGGCCATGGT
Organism: Streptomyces sp. NPDC050997; assembly: GCF_040660135.1. Taxonomy (NCBI): domain Bacteria; kingdom Bacillati; phylum Actinomycetota; class Actinomycetes; order Kitasatosporales; family Streptomycetaceae; genus Streptomyces; species Streptomyces sp. NPDC050997. The sequence continues at coordinate 383,682 of NZ_JBFAGK010000003.1, read as the reverse complement.
GGCGCCCCAGTCGGTGCCGAAGACGTTCTGGAACGAGGACAGCCATACGGGCAGGGTGCGGTTGTCCTGCTGCTTGATGATCAGGAAGTTGGCGTATGTGAACTCGTTCCAGGCGGTGATGTAGCCGAACAGCGAGGTGGCCATCAGCCCCGGTGCCAGCAGCGGGAACGCCACGTGCCGGAACGCGCCGAGTCGGGTGCAGCCGTCGACCTGGGCGGACTCCTCCAGCTCCGGAGGGATCGTGCCGATGAAGCCGCGCAGGACGATGACCGTGAAGGGCAGCGTCATCATGAAGTAGACGAGGGTCAGGGTCGGCAGCCGGTCGAGCAAGTCGGTGTCCCGGGAGATGATGTAGACCGGGATGATCAGTGACTCCCAGGGCGCCATCTGGGCGATGAAGACCATGAGCATGAACTGCCGGCGCCCCTTCCACCTCATCCGGGCGACCGCGTAGGCGGCGCCGAGCGCGATGACGAGGGCGAGCAGGACAGCGCTCAGCGTGACGAGGATGCTGTTGCGCCAGAACAGGCCGAAGCCGTCGGCGCCGACGGCGGTGCGGAAGTGATCGAGCGTCCAACTCTCCGGGACGATACGGGGGTTGTCGGACCGGATGTCACGGGTCGGGGTGAACGCGGTCGCGACCATCCAGTAGACCGGGAACAGGCAGACCGCGGCCGTGATGAAGGCGGCGGCGTTCAGGGGCAGACGGCGGACGCGGGGCCGGGTCGTGGTCATGCGAGCTCGTCCTCCTGGCGGAACATCTGACGGAAGTAGAGGACGAGCACGCCCGACATCAGCACGACGGTGACCATGGAGGCCGCCGAGCCGAGGTCGTAGCGCTGGCTCGACAGGGCGGTCTGTACCGCGTACACGGGCAGGATCGTGGTCGCGTCGCCGGGCCCGCCGTTGGTCATCACCCAGATCTGCACGAATGCCTTGAACGTCCAGATCACTTCGAGCGAGAGCACGAGAAGGAAGATCGGCCGGACGATCGGGAGGGTGATGGAGCGGAAGATCCGCGGCCCCGACGCCCCGTCGAGCCGCGCCGACTCGTACAGCTCGGTGGGGACGGTGGTGAGGGCCGAGTACAGGGTGATCGCCGCGAAGGGCACGGACTGCCACACGACGAGGGTGACCACGATGGCGAAGGCGGCCGGACCGTGCGCGAACCAGGGGTAGCGGTGGAAGGAGTCGAAGCCCAGGTCGGTCAGGACCGCGTTGACGATGCCGAACTCCGAGTGGAACAGCCACTGGAAGACGGTGGTCGCCGCGATGACGGGCATCGCCCAGGTCAGCACGAGCGCGCTGAGGACCGCGGTCCGGCCGAACCGGCCGAGCCGCTCGATCATGAGCGCGACCAGCGTGGACAGCACCATGATCAGTACGACGTTGACCGCCATGAAGAGGAAGGTGCGGCGCACGACCTCCCAGAAGCGGCCGTCGCCCAGCAGCGTCGCGTAGTTCTTGAGTCCGACGAACCGGGCGTCGCCCACGATGAGTTGGCGCAGGCCGAAGTCCTGCAGCGAGATCACCACGGCGCGGACCAGGGGATAGACGAGCAGGTAGAGCGTGCCGAGGACGGCGGGCGCGATCAGGACGTACGGCCAGATCGCGCGGCCGGCGGTCTTCGACGGGTGGCGCGGTCCCGGGCCGGTGGTGGAGCGCCGGGGTGGCCCGGTGCCGAGTGGGGGGCGGGGTGCGGTCTGCTCTCGGACGGCGGCCGACATGGCGCTCCTCGTTCCGATGCGTGGACGGTTCAGGAGCCGGAGTTCATGGCCGTGGTGATGGCGTCGGATGCCGTGGCGGCTTCCTTCTGCGCGTCGCCTCCGGTGAGAACGGCCGTCATGTAGTCCTTGATCGGGTTCTTGGCCTCTACGGCCGCCCAGCCGGGGGTGTTGGGTGTGGCGTGGCCCTGGGCGGCGCCGACCGCCATGGCCGCGGCGCCCGGGTCGGAGGCGACCGCGCCGGCCAGGGTGGTCTTGTTCGGGACGTAGCTCATGGCGACGGCGAGCTTCTTCTGCCAGGTGTCGCCGGTGAGTTCCTTGACGAAGGTGTAGGCGGCGTCCTGTTTGCCGGAGGCCGTGGGGATGACGAGGTCGGAGCCGCCGGTGAAGACGGCGCCGGGTGTGGCGGCGGTCTTCCCCGGAATCGGGAAGAAGCCGAGCTTGCCCTTCAGGGCGGGGTTGTTCTGGATGACGACGTTGGCGCCGCCGGGTGACGAGATGACCTGGGCGACCTTCCCCTTGGCCATGACGTCCGCCTGCGGGGGGTTGGCCTCGTCGGCGTCCTTGGGACCCCTGCCGAGGGCCTGGAGCTGCTTGTAGAACTCCATGCCGCGGATCGCCTCGGCGGAGTCCAGGCTGCCCTTCCACTTGCCGCCGGACTCGGTGGCGAGGTCGCCGCCCTCGTCCCAGACGAAGCCCGAGAGCGTGTACCAGTTCTGGCCGGGCAGATAGACGCCCTGTGTGCCACCGGTGTTGAGCTTCTTGGTGGCGGCGACCCACTGGTCGCGGGTCTTGATGGCGGCCGCGTCGACGCCTGCCTTCTTGAAGAGGTCGGTGCGGTAGATGACGACGCGGTTGGCGGCGTAGTAGGGGATGCCGTACTGCTTGCCCTCGTAGGAGCCCGGCTCGGCCAGGCCCTTGAGCCAGTTCTTCCCGCCGAGGTCGTCGACCTTGTCGCTGAGGTCGCGCAGCCCCCCGCTCTGCGCGAACTGGGCGACCTGGGTGTTGCCGGTCTCGATGACGTCCGGTGCGTCGTTGCTGGCGAGGGCCGCCGTGACCTTCTCGCCGATCCCGTCCCACTCCTGGATCTGCACCTTGACCTTGATGTCCGGGTGAGCGGTCTCGAAGCCCTTGACGAAGTCGCTCTGGAACTGGTCCGAGACGCTGTCGCGCATCAGCCAGACGTCGATGGTGGTGCTCCCGCCGGAGCTGTCGTCGGAGGCATCGGAGGAGCTACTGCAGGCACTCAGCCCGGCCGTCATCACAAGCACGGACACACCGGCAAACAAGCGGAGCTTCACGGTTCACCTCTGGAGGACATGACCTGACCACCTGACCAGTGAAGCCCACTGGACAGCTCACCTCTTGATGTGGGGATGAAGGTGGCATAGACCAATCGTGGGCGTCAACCCCTTGTGCTTCTGGAGGTTTTGGCGCGCGCGTCAGCCAAGATCTGGACGATCACGGTTCGATGGCAGTTACACTTCCCTCACCAAGAGGGCAATTGCGGGTGACCACTGGTCAACTGGTCAAGTGGTCAGCTGGGGATTCCGCGCATGAGGGAGTGCAACATGAAGGCCGACGAACCAGGTGCGGTGCTCAAACGGGAGCGCGTCCGCGACTTCATCCTCGACCTCGTCGAGTCACTCCGCCCGGGGGACGCGATCCCCTCCGAGCGCTCCCTGTGCGCCCGCCTCGACGTGTCCCGCCCGACCCTGCGCGCGGCGGTCGACGAGCTCGTCGCCGCGGGTCTCCTGGTACGGGAACACGGTCGCGGCATGTTCGTGGCACCCGAGAAGATCACTCAGGAACTCGTGTCCGGTCACCAGGCCATGACGGTGCCGCAGGCTTCCGGCACCTGGTCGAGCCGCCTACTGGAGTTCACCACCATCCCGGCCGGCGCGCGCGTGGGCCGTAAGCTGCGCCTTTCACCCGCCGCCGAGATCGTGTACGTGGCACGGCTGCGCCTGGTCGACGGTGCCCCGATGGCCATCGAGCACCTGCACATCCGGGCCGATCTGGTCCCCACCCTGTCCGCCGAGGAACTGGAAACAGGCGACCTGTACGAGCACCTGCGCGAACAGCACGGCGTGCACGTCCAGGAGGCCGTACAGGCGATCGAGCCGACTGTCGTCACCCGGGCCGAGGCCGAACTGCTCGACGTGCCCGAGCTGTCACCGGCGCTGCTCTTCGAGCGGCTCACCTCGGACACCACGGGCCGGCCCGTCGAATACGTCCACTCGCTCTACCGCGGCGACCGCTACCGCATCGTCTCCCGGCTCACCCTCGGCCCCTCGGCCACGGTGCCGACTGCCCGGCTCGGACACCATCCCGGCATCCCCCCGGGCGACTTCGCCCACCGCGACACCATCACGTCCTCCACGCACGGGGACATCCAGTCGGCACCGTGAACCAGGGCGGGTTCCCATCGCCGTCGATTCCGCAGGCCACAAGATCGGACAGCGGAAGTTCGTCGTCAACGCCGCACGCATGACGTGAGGCGCGTGACCACTTTGTGGCGATCCATGCCCAGTCGGCCATGGACGATGACGGGCGGCCGCTGCGCGAAGAAGCACCCTTGCCCGCAGAAGCACGTGTGGCCGGACATCACGGTGATGTCCGGCCACAAGCTGGTGCGTCAAGCCCTGCGGTGGGTCCCGCCGCTACGGGGCTGGGCGGTGGCGTCAGGGCAGGATCGCGTCGATGTAGCCGCCGTCGACCCGCAGTGCGCCGCCGGTGGTGGCGGAGGCGTAGGGGGAGCTGAGGTAGACCACCATGTTCGCGATCTCTTCGGGCTCGATGAGGCGTTGGAGCAGGGACTGGGGGCGGTGCTCGACCATGAACTGGTGCTGTGCCTCGTCCCAGGGCAGTTCGTCGCCGACGAGCTGGCGGACGAAGTCCTCCACCCCGCCGGTGTGCGTGGGCCCGGCGATCACGGAGTTGACGGTGACACCCGTACCGGCGGCCTCCTTGGCGAAACCGCGGCTGACCGCGAGCAGCGAGGTCTTCGTCATGCCGTAGTGGATCATCTCAGCGGGGATGACCACGGCGGAGTCGCTCGCGAGGGAGAGTACGCGGCCCCAGCCCTGCTCCTTCATGCCGGGCAGGTAGGCACGGATCAGTCGCACGGCGGAGAGCACGTTGACCTCGAAGTAACGGCGCCACTCCGCGTCGTCGATCTCCAGCGGCGGGGCCGCGCCGAAGATGCCGAGGTTGTTGACGAGGATGTCCACCTGCGGAACGGCGTCCAGGACGGCTCGTGTGCCCTCCTCGTCCGCCAGATCACCGGGTGCGGCGACGATGTCGTCGCTGTCCGTCTCGGTGCGCAGCTTCCGCACGGCCTGTTCGACCGTCTCGGCGCGCCTGCCGTTGACGGCGACGCGCGCGCCGGCGCGGGCGAGACCGGCGGCGATGGCGTATCCGATGCCTTGGGTGGAGCCGGTGACGAGCGCGGTCCGGCCGGAAAGGTCGATGTTCACGGTGCGATCCTCTCTGGAACGTGAGCGGTGAGCGCCCGGGGATGCGACTGCCGCAGGAGCGCTCGACAGGTGTAGGTGTGTACCCCGCCGAGGACTCCCTCTGGCCTGCCGATGGGCGGACGCGGTGGCAGGGAGTCCCCGGCGCGGCGTTGCCTGCCGGGGTGGCAGCGGATGGTGATGCGCGGACTGCCCGATGAGTGCATATGCGTGATCAGTGGGGCGGTCGATGTGGTGAATCAGTTGAGGCTGTCGGGGTCCGGGCCCGTGCGCGTGCCGGTGTCGAGGCCGGTGATCGCGGCGATGTCGTCGTCGCTCAGCTCGAAGCCGAAGACGTCGAGGTTCTGCCGGATGCGCTCCGGGGTGACCGACTTGGGGATGACCACGTTGCCGATTTGGAGATGCCAGCGCAGCACCACCTGGGCGGGTGTGACGCCGTACTTGCCGGCGATGTCCACGATGGGCTGGGCACCGAGGACGGCGCCCTGGGCCAGCGGGCTCCATGCCTCGGTGGCGATCTGGTGCTCCGCGTGGAAGGCGCGCAGCTCGCTCTGTTGGAGGGCGGGGTGCAGCTCGACCTGATTGATCACCGGGGTGATGCCGGTGTGCTCCAGCAGGCGCTGGATGTGGGGCACCTGGAAGTTGGACACGCCGATGGCGCGGGTCCTGCCGTCGGCGAGCAGCTTCTCGAAGGCGCGCCAGGTGTCGAGGTACCGGTCACGGGCCGGAGTGGGCCAGTGGATCAGGTAGAGGTCGACGTGGTCCAGGCCGAGCTTTTCCAGGGAGGCGTCGAAGGCCGCGAGGGTCGCGTCGTAGCCCTGGTCGTCGTTCCACAGCTTGGTCGTGACGAACAGTTCCTCGCGCTTGATGCCGGAGGAGGCCAGCGCGCGGCCGACTCCGCGTTCGTTGCCGTAGATGGCGGCGGTGTCGATGCTGCGGTAGCCGGCCTCCAGGGCGCTGCTGACCGCGGCAGTGGTCTCGTCGTCGGGGACCTGGAAGACACCGAAGCCCAGCTGCGGTATCGCGACACCGTTGTTCAGCGTCACATTCGGAATCGACGTCATGATGGAGGTCCTTTCTGGGATGTTCTTTCTCGCGCCGGGTGCCCAAGAGGCTCGGGAGATGCGCGAAGAGGTTCAGGAGATTGGAGGAAGACGAGGTTGTTCGGTGGTGAACGCGGATCTCTCGCCTTCCAGAGCGGCCGAGAGTGGCCGAGGTTGGTTCAGAGCGCCTGGAGAGCGGCCGTGGCGATGCCGTGGTCCTGCTCGGGGGCGCCGCCGCCGAGCCCGAGCGCGCCGACCAGCCGTCCGTCGCGGTGGATCGGCACTCCGCCCGCGATGAACAGCAGGGGCCGGTCCAGAGCGGTGGGGAGAGAGTGGAAGGGGCCGTCGGGCTTGACCAGATCCACCAAGTCGGCTGTCGGGGCGTTGAGTTGGAGGGACGTGTACGCCTTACGGGTGCTGGTCTCGCCCGAGATCAGCACGGCACGGTCGTCCCGGCGGAAGGCCAGCAGGTGGCCGCCCGCGTCCAGGACCGTGACGCTGACGGGCACACCGGCCGTGTCCGCGGCGCGGCGGGCGGCGAGGACGAGCGCGTCGGCCTCGTCGGTGGTCAGCGGGGCAACTGCGGTGGTGCTCATGTGGTTCTTTCCTTGCGTGGAGGGTGCTCCGGTGCTGCGTCGAGCGCCGGGGGTCAGTGGTGGACGACTTCGTCGACCGGTGTGTTCGCCCGTCCGGTGGCAGGCTGCGGCGACCGGGCGGTGACAGGCTTGGAGCGGTTCTCCAGGCGCTGCGAGACGACCGCGAGGACGAGAGCGGCGGCGGCGAGTACGGCGCCCACGGCGTTGGGAGCGGTGTAGCCGAACCCGGCGGAGATCACGATGCCGCCGAGCCAGGCGGAGAGGGCGTTGCCCAGGTTGAAGGCACCGATGTTGGCGGCCGACGCCAGGGTGGGCGCCGCGTGCGCGTAGTCCAGGACCCGCTTCTGGAGCGGGGGGACGGTGGCGAAGCCCAGCGCGCCGATGAGGAAGACGGCCACGGCCGCCGCGACCTTGTTCTGCGCACTGAAGGTGAACAGCGCCAGGACGACCGCGAGACCGCCCAGGGCCGTGAAGAGCATCGGCATGAGCCGGCGGTCGGCGAACCGTCCGCCGGTGAGGTTCCCGGCCACCATGCCCAGTCCGAAGAGCACCATCAGCCAGGTGACGGAGGAGCCCGCGTAGCCGCTGACCTCGGTCATCATCGGCGCGATGTAGGTGATCGCGGCGAAGACACCTCCGAAGCCGAGCACGGTCATCGCCATGGCCAGCAGCACCTGGGGGTTCATGAGCGCCGCCGCCTCCTGCCGCAGGTGTACGTCCGCGGGCTTGGGGAGGTCCGGGACCATTTTGGCGACACCGGCCAGGCCGACGACACCGAACCCCGCGACGATCAGGAAGGTGACGCGCCAGCCCGCGCTCTGGCCGACGAACGTGCCCAGCGGGACGCCGACCACGTTGGCCACGGTCAGCCCGGTGAACATCAGGGAGATCGCCCCGGCCTTCTTCTCCGGTGCCACCAACTCGGCGGCGACCACGGCGCCGATGCCGAAGAAGGCGCCATGGGCCATCGAGGCCACGACCCGGCCGATGACCATGACGGCGAAGACCGGAGCCACGGCGGAGATGACGTTCCCCACGATGAACAGGCCCATGAGCAGCATGAGCATGTTCTTGCGGGAGATCCTGGTACCGAGGACCGTCATGATGGGCGCCCCGATCACGACACCGAGCGCGTAACCGGTGACGAGCAGGCCGGCCGTCGGCACGGAGACTCCGAGGTCTCCGGCGACCTGGGGCAGCAGCCCCATAATCACGAATTCCGTAGTACCGATCCCGAAGGCCCCGATGGCCAGGGCCAGCAGTGCGAGCGGCATGACGTGTGTCCTTACGATGCAGACGAAGACGTTGCGCGTAAGCGCCTTACGAGCATCGACAATAGTTGCACACGCCGTATATGGCAAACGCGGTATAGTGGCGTACGCGACTTACGGGTGCCCTTCCGCGGTGCGCCCAGTCACCGTCCGGACCGAGGAAACCGACATGACCGCCACAGACCCCGCGCTGACCGCTCTCGCCCACAGCTGGTCCGCGCTCTCCCTACTGCACGGGCGTATCGAGAGCCGCATCGAACGCGCGCTCCAGTCGGCACACGACCTGAGCGCACGCGAGTACTCCTTGCTCGACGTCCTCAGCCGGCAGCACGACGGCGAGGGTGGCCACCTGCAGATGCACCAGGTCGCCGACTCCGTCGTCCTCAGCCAGAGCGCGACCACCCGCCTCGTCACCCGGCTGGAGAACCGCGGCCTGCTCTCCCGCTACCTGTGCCCCACCGACCGGCGCGGTATCTACACCGACGTCACCGACAAGGGCAGGCTCCTGCTGGAAGAAGCCCGCCCCACCAACAACACGGCCCTGCGCGAGGCCCTCGACGAGGCAGCCGCCGCACCCGAACTCGCCCCCCTCGTCCACGCGATCGAGCAGTTGCAGAGCCGACCGGCCGCTGTCTGACGTTCCTGTCGGCGTACGGACTTCTCTGGCTCCGGCAGGATTTGGCGTGCGAGCTCTCTGCCGGGGTGTGGCGCTGCCCCGGGCAGAGCACCCGCGGGCGAGGTGTCGTGCTAGCCGGCGGCGCCGGCTGCGGCCTGCTTGATGAGGGTGGCGACGGCCTGCGGCTGTGACAGGTAGATCGAGTGGCTGCCACGTGCCTCGGCGATGGTCGAGCCTGCCCGCTCGGCCATGGACCGCTGGGCGGGCGGGGGGATCATACGGTCCTCCGTGGTGAGGAGGTACCAGCTGGGCTTCGTCCGCCACGCGGGCTCGCTGACCGCGCCGCCGAGCGCGTCGACACCCCACGGGACCTGCGAGTCGGCCATGAACTGTGCCTCGTCGGCGGGCAGGTCGCCGGCGAACGACTCGGCGAACTTGTCGCGGTCGAGGAACAGGAAGCCGTTCTGCGGGGGCAGGATGGGCGGAACGGGTGCGCCGGGCGGCGGGTCGGCGATGAGGGTGTTGACGGACTCGCCCTTGTCGGGCACGAACCCGGCGATGTAGACGAGGGCCGCGACAGTCGGGTGGGTACCGGCCTCACTGATGACCGCGCCCCCGTAGGAGTGCCCGACCAGGACGGTCGGGCCGTCCTGTCGGTCCAGGATCTGCCGGGTGGCGGTGGCGTCGCCCTCCAGCGACAGGGTCGGGTTCTGCACGACGCTGACGTTGTACCCGTCCTGGCGCAGCAGCTGGTAGACCCGCTGCCAGCCGGAGCCGTCGACGAATCCGCCGTGCACCAGGACCACGTTTCGTGCCGTGTTCATGCTGACCTCCAGGTCTGCCGGTCTGGTGAGGGACCTGAAGACGACGCTAGGCCCGTTCGGTGGAAGCCGCCTGCTGTCGGATGACCGGTCCGCCCGCCGGTCCGGAATCGGGAGGAGCGGGATCGTCGATCGGCGCGCCTGGCGACCGCGCCTGCTGCGGCGGCTGCGTGGGCCGGCGTGACAGGTTTTGACGAGCCGGCAGGAAAAAGGCGAGACGAGAGCAGGCTGACGTGAGCGATGCGCCGTAGCATGCGATCGCCTCAACCGGAGGGCGTATGGCTGCGCAGGTGATCCGGCTGGGCGACACCCTGCACAGGTCGGCGGACGTCTCCTCCGCTTTCATCGCCCGCCTGCTGTGGCTGTTGGAGCAGCAGGGCTTCGGTGGCGCTCCGCGCTACCTCGGCCAGGCCGGCGGAACGGACATCCTCACCTTCGTCGAGGGCCACCTGCCCGACCGCTTCCGCCCCTGGTCAGAGGGCCAGGGGCGGTCACAGCCCGGCTGCTGCGCGGGATGCACGACGCCACCCACGACTCCGCGCCGGCAGGCCGGTTCGATGTGCTGTGCCACCAGGATCCCGGGCCGAACAACACGGTCCTCCAAGACGGGGCGCCCGTGGCGTTCATCGACTTCTCCGAGGCCACCCCGGGAAACCGCCTGGAGGACGTCGGATACCTGGCCTGGACCTGTTCTTCGCGCTCAGCGTGTCTCATGAGACATACGGCCGACCACGAGTGCTGGGCCTGGGAGGCACTGCCGCTGGCGAAGTCCCAGGGAACATCACTCCTCGACAGCTGCCTGACACAGCTGGAGCAAACGCTTCGAGTCGCGAGTGCCTCTCTCGCGTGGGCGACCTGCCGGCGCAGCGACCGGTCCTCAGTCGGAGGCCGCCGTGGTGGACGCCCCGAGCCGTTGGCTTCCGATGACCGAGAGCAGTCGGAGCTTGTCGTGGTCCTCGGTGCCGGGGACCGCCGTGAACACCAGCAGCGATTGGGCCTGGTCCGGGTCGACGAGTGTCTGGCAGTGCACGGAGATCAGTCCGACCTGCGGGTGCAGGATCCTTTTGCGGTTGGTGTAGGAGATACCGACTTCGTGCTGGGCCCACAGTTCCGCGAACTCGGAACTCTCCGAGCACAGACGGTCGGCGAGCGCGGCAGCGTGTGAGCCGCGGCCTTCGCGGGAGGCGACCGTGCGGAGCTGGGCCACGTAGACGCGGCTGTGCGTCGGGTGGTCATCCGACACATAGTTCGTACGTTCATTCGAATTGGTGAACCATCGGTAGACGATGCTTCGCGCGAGCCCGGTGAAGCGTGTCTGGTCGCCGAGCAGGGCTACCGCCGGCGGGGTCTGCACGATCGTCTCGCCGGTGGCGGTGACGACCTGCGCGGGAGTGTCCTCGAGGCGGTCGAGGATGCGCATCATGCCGGCGTTGACGTGGTCGTCGCGTGTGGTGCGGGCCGGCGCGTTGTGGCCGGCGAGGACGAAGAGGTGATCGCGTTCGTCAAGGGTGAGCCGGAGCCCACGAGCGATCGCGGTGATCATCTGCTCCGAGGGCTGTGGTCCGCGGCCGCGTTCGAGACGGCTGTAGTAGTCCGTCGACATGCCGCACAGCGCGGCCACCTCTTCGCGTCGTAGCCCCGGCGTGCGTCGGCGCTGCCCGGGAGGAACGCCGACGTCGTCGGGTTGCAGCGCCTCTCGACGCCTACGGAGGAATGTCGCCAGGCCGCTCTGATCCATATCGACACTGTGCCTCACCAGGAGAGGGCTATCCACTGCCCGCCGATCCCAGGCTGAGCCCTCAGCCTGGGATCGGCGAGCAGTGGACAAGCAGGCACTGGATGGCTTCTCGGCTCGCGCGTCAACTGGTCATCGGGTTCGACAACAGCACCTCGAACCCTCCAGAGCGACCAGCGACCAAGGAGTCATCGTGAGCACCACTCAGAAGATCGCCGTCATCACCGGAGCCAACCGAGGTCTCGGACGCGCCTACGCACTGCACCTCGCCAGGGCAGGTGTCGATGTCGTGGTGACCTATCGAAGCAACCGGACCGAGGCCGAGGAGGTCGTGTCCGCCGTCACGGATCTGCGACGTTCCTCCGTCGCGCTGCGCCTCGACACCAGCGTCGTCAACACCTTCGCGGACTTCGCCGAGCGACTCGGCACCGAGCTCCAGACGCGCTGGGGCAGGACCACCTTCGACTTCCTCGTCAACAACGCCGGCACCGACCTGACCGCCCCGTTCACCGAGACGACCGAGAAGGACTTCGACGACCTGGTGGACGTACACCTCAAGGGCGTGTTCTTCCTTACCCAGACCCTGCTGCCGGCGCTTGCCGACGGCGGCGCCATCGTGAACGTCTCCAGCGGTCTGACCCGTTTCGCCGTCCCGGGGCATTCCGCCTACGGCGCCGTGAAAGGCGCGGTCGAGGTCCTCACCCGCTACCAGGCCAAGGAGCTCGGCAGCCGTGGTATCCGCGTGAACACCGTCGCGCCCGGTGCGACCGCGACCGACTTCGGCGGCGGCATGATGCACGACGAACAGGTCCGGAACTACCTCACCTCGCAGGTCGCGCTGGGACGCGTGGGCGAACCCGACGACATCGCGGGCGCGGTGACGGCACTTCTCTCGGATGCGAACCAGTGGGTCACCGCGCAGCGCATCGAGATCTCCGGCGGACAGAGCCTGTGAGCAGCGGTGAGGACAACGATTCCGATGACTGGTCCCATGAATGACCTGACCGGCAAGACGGCCGTGATCACGGGCTCTGCCCGAGGTATCGGCAGGGCGATCGCCCTGCGCTACGCGCACCTCGGCGCGAACATCGTGGTCAACTACGCCTCCAGCGGCAAGGAGGCCGCCGCCACGGTCGCCGAGATGGAACATCTGGGCGCGGAGGCGATCGCCATACAGGCCGACATGTCCGTCGTACCCGACATCCAGCGCCTCTTCACCGAGGCCACCGAGCGTTTCGGGCAGGTCGACATCGCTGTCGCCAACGCGGGTGTCGAGCTCATCGGCATCGATTTCCTCGACATCACCGAGGGACAGTTCGACCGTCTCTTCGCCATCAACACCAGGGGCACCTTCTTCACCCTGCAGGCGGCAGCGCGGCACGTCGTGAACGGCGGCCGGATCATCTACGTCGGTTCGAGCACGACGACCGAGCCGGTCCGCGGCGAAGGACTGTACGGGTCGAGCAAGACAGCACCGCGCTACGCCGTACAGGTCCTGGCACAGGAACTCGCTGACCGGGCAGTCACCGTCAACACGATCCTTCCCACGGCGATCGAGGGCGCCGGCGTGTTCACCGAGTCGGACCCCAACCACCCGGTCCGGCAGTTCGTCAACCAGCCCGGGCGCATCGGCCGCCGGATGGGGACAGTCGACGATGTCGCGGACGCCGCCGAGTATCTCGCCTCCGGCCTCGCGGCCTGGGTCAGCGGGCAGAGCCTCCTGATCAGCGGGGGCGCACTCCAGTGACCGTGCCGAAGCCCGCGTGGACCGCAGCACGCTGAACGGAGCATGACCATGACTACGACCACGACTGACGACGCGTCCCAGACCGCCGTAGGGCCCAGGTGGGCAAGCCTCGCCTCGGCCGACCCGCACACCGTCGCTTCCTTCTACACGGCCGTGCTGGGCTGGGCCATCACGGAGACTGACGGTCGGCTGACCGCAGCCGTCGCGGGCACGCCGGTGGCCGACATCGTCGACATCACCGGGGTCGACGGGTCCCCCGGATGGCTCATCCACTTCGACGTCGACGACCCCGAAACCGCGTTGACTGCCGTCTCCACGGCCGCCGGAACGGTCCTCGCCGCCGGCGGCTCCGCCGGGACCGCGGTCGTGATCGACCCCAACGGAACGCGGTTCGCACTCCGCGCGCCCACCACACGGCACGGCGAGCGGCCCGCACACGGCACCCTCGCATGGGGCGAACTGATCACCGACGACGTCGACACGTCCGCAGCGTTCTACCACGGCGCCTTCGGGTGGGAGCTCACGGAGCCGACTGGTCCCCTCGGCCGCCGCGAGTGGCAGACACACGGCAGACCTTTCTCCGGGCTCCTGCCACGGCCTTTGGCCATGCCTGCCGAGACCCCCGCGTACTGGGATGTCTACTTCGCCGTCGACGACATCGAGGCCGCCGTGACGGCCGCCACCGAACACAACGGCACCCGGCTCATGCCGCCGACGCCGATCGAAATCGGCACGATCGCGGTCTTCCTCGACCCCGCAGGCGCCGTATTCACACTCGTCCAGCTCACCACCGAGGAGGCCGTCGCATGACCACCAGCACCCACGCCAAGCGCGACAAGACCGGCAAGGTCGGGCTCGTCACCGGCGCAGGATCTGGGCTCGGCGAGGCGTCCGCCAGGCGACTCGCCGCGGACGGTGCGCGGATCGTCGTCGCCGACCGTGACGCAGAGGCCGCCGAACGCGTCGCCGCGGAACTCCGCGCCGCCGGACATCTCGCATCCGCGTTCGCCGCGGACGTCCGCTCGTTCGACGACACCGAGCGGCTCGTCGCTTTCACTGTGGCGACCTACGGCGCCCTCGACATCGCCTTCAACAACGCCGGCATCACGCCCGGCCTGGTCGAGGTCCACGACATCGCTCCCGACGACTGGAACGACGTCATCACCATCAACCTGACCGGTGTCTTCCACAGCATGAAGGCCGAGATCACCCACATGCTCGAAGCCGGCGGTGGGACCATCCTCAACATGGCCTCCACCGCCGGGGTGATGGCCCACGCCGGGCGGGCCGCATACTCGGCCGCCAAGCACGGCATCGTCGGCCTCACCCGTTCTGCCGCGGTCGAATACGCGAAGCGCGGCATCCGCGTCAACGCCGTGGCACCCGGCCCGATCGACGCCCCATCGGCACGAGCACTCCCGCCGGAGGCCCGCGCCTCCATCGCCGCGAAGACCGCGATGGGCCGCGTGGGCCAGGTCGACGAGGTCGCAGGCGTGGTGAGCTTCCTGCTCTCGGACGAAGCCGCCTTCGTCACTGGCTCCGTCTACGAGGTCAACGGCGGCCAGACCCAGCTCTGAACACCGCACCAGGCCGCCGCGTACTGATCAAGGCGTCGGTTCTGCCACATTCACGACACCGGTTCGCAGCCGCACTCACCGTGGTGGTGCCGGTCGAAGATCCCGCTCGTCACTCGGACGCCTCGCGGAGTTTGGGAAGGAGTTGGTCGCCGATACGACCGATCTCCTGCTTGTACGGCGTGTCGGACAGAACGAAGTGCGTGATGCCGAGCTTGCGGTAACACAGACCCGGGCGGGAGTTCACCGCCCACGACCATCGTGCGGATGGCCTCGTACTGCGCGGCGGCGGAGTCGTACCCGCTCATGCGAAGGTCACCGGCCCCCGTGGGGTGTCGATGGTGAACGACAGCTTCAACGGGCCGGTGGTCAGGGGTAGTTCGGTGCCGACGGCCAGCAGCAGGGGACGGATGGCGTCCGGGGCCGGGCTCTGGGCCGACAGCTCCAGCAAGGGTGTCCGCGGAAGGGCCGCCTCGGTGGGATGGGCCGACCCGGTCCAGTCGATGAGGAACGGGACCAGGCCGGAGGGATCCGCGGTCTCCGAGGAGGTCAGGCGCCAGTCCAGCACGGTGCCGTCCGGGCGGCGGCGGCTCATCGGGAACACGGGCCCGGGGTCGTAGCCGGCCGCGCGGGCGTGCGTCACCGTCTCGTCCAGGTCGGGGGGACTGATCGCCCAGGTCACGGTCCGCGGGCCGGTCAGGCCGTCGATCCCGAAGGGGCGCGGCAGCGTGGGCTCGGGTTGGTCCGGATCCGGGCCGATGATTTCGAGATAGCCGGAACCGCCCAGCGACACCAGGTAGTTGCGGGTGCCGCGACCGGGATGGGCACCGCCCGGGGCCGGCTCGACGCCGGTGCGCCGGGCGAAGTCGGCGAGTGTCACGTCGAGTTCGGGCGTGGCATGGACGACGTGGTCGAGGTGTGCAGGAAGGGCGTTCACCCTTGGGGAGGTTACGTACACGCGTGTATACGTTCAAGTCTTGGCGTCACGGAGAGCACGCGGATGACGTCACAACGCATCGAGCCCGAAAGTCTGTTTGGGAGGAGCTGTCGTGACGTCCACCATGCACGGCTCCGCCATCCGTCTCGTCGGCCTCGACCGTGCCCTGCGTCGGCACATCGACCTGTTGGGCGTCTCCGGCACCCTTTGTCGCGCCTGACCTGCGGCCGCCGTCTGTGACGTACGGCCGCTCCCGCGCGCTCGGTTGCGGGTCCTGACGAGCCCTCGCGCGTTTCTCGCCTACCCTTCTCCTGCCTCTTTTCCCGGTCACCGCCGTGTGCGCGCACACGTCGAGGCGGCCACATCGCCGTGCTTTGGTAATCGCGCCCCTGGAGGATCCCGTGCGCCTCGCGGAGGACGCTGGTCGTCGACGAGATCAGTGAGGGTCAGCTCGAACTCGGCCTCGGTAACGGGGGGTTCGGAGTTCTGCTTTCTCAAGGCCCGCCTCAACCCGCTCTGATGCTCACCGGTTGCTCACCGGTTGCTCATCGGTCACGCCTCGGCACCAGGTATCCAGGGTCTGGTTCGAAGTCCGGTGTGGCGGGCGGGGCGTGACCGTGTAGTAGGCGAGGTCTCCGGCAGAGGGTTCATCGCAGATCCTGTGACGCAGAGCCTGTGACGAGCGTCACCCTCAAGCCTTCGAACTTCGACACACGCCATGCATCTAGTACGCGTCTGACAACTGACCCTTCACCAAGGAACGAACACATGGGTTACATGCGCGGCTTCATCCCCTGGATCGTCTCGGGCGTCGTCTCGTCCTTCGACTGGCGCTGGGGTGCGATCGGGGGCCTCGTCTCGGGCCTGCTTCTCCTGTTGCAGGACCGCAGGCGGGGAGTTGCCATCGACGCTCTGGTCCTGGACATCGCCACCATCGCCTACTTCGTCGTGGTCGGCGCAGTGGCCGTCGTCAGTCCGGACTCGGGCCTGTCGGAGCACACCGACGTCATCTCCTTCGGCTGGCTGGCCGCCACCGCCTGGGGGAGTCTGGCGATCCGTCGTCCCTTCACGCTGGGCATCGCCAAGCGGCAGACGCCGCGCGAGTACTGGGACATGCCGGAGTTCGTCCAGGTCAACAACCACATCACCAGTGTGTGGGGCGTCGGCTTCACCGTCATCGGCGTCAGCCTGCTCATCTGCGGCGCGATGGACGCCCCGGCCTGGGTGGGCATCACCGCCCATGTCGTCGGGCTCCTCGGTCCCGCCGTCTTCACGAAGGTCTACCCCGCCCGGGTCCAGGCCCGAATGCAGGCCCAGGCGCCGGCAACGGCCCTTCCTCGATAGACCTGCTTTCCAGTACGTCGCCGGGAACCCGACCGCTGACCAGGTCCGGTTCCCGGCGGGGGCCACAAACGACCCGACAAGGACAGCCGCATGACCGACGAGACAACTCTTCCCCTGTATCTGCGGGGCCGCTTCGCCCCGGTACCCGAGGAGCACACCGCGACCGATCTCACCGTGCGGGGTTCGCTGCCGCCCGAGTTGGACGGCCGCTATCTGCGCAACGGCCCCAACCCGCTGCCCGGTGAGGACGAGGGGCACTGGTTCACCGGCCCCGGCATGCTTCACGGCATCCGGCTGCGAGGCGGACGCGCCGAGTGGTACCGCAACCGGTGGGTGCGCACCCGGGAGTTGGAGGGACACCCCTTCGTCCGCGAGGACTTCACCATCGACCTGGCCGCGACGCCCGCCAACACCCATGTGATCCGGCATGCCGACACCGTGCTGGCCCTGTGCGAGGTCGGCCTTCCCTACTGGGTCACCCCTGAGTTGGAGACGGTGGGACCGTACGACTTCGGCGGCCGGCTGCGCACCGCGATGACCGCACACCCCAAGGAGGACCCGGTCACCGGTGAACTCCACCTGTTCGGGACCGGGTTCGCCCCGCCCTACCTGACCTATCACCGGGTCACGGCGGAAGGGGCCCTGCTCGACAGCCGGCCGATCGAGGTGCCGGGCCCGACGATGATGCACGACTTCGCCATCACCGAGCGGCACATCGTCTGGATGGACCTGCCCGTCGTCTTCGAGCCCGCCCTGGCCGGGCGCGGCGGCATGCCCTACCGGTGGGACGAGGCGTACGGCGCACGCCTCGGGGTCATGTCCCGCACGCCCGGCAGCACCGACGTGCGGTGGTACGAGATCGATCCCTGCTATGTGTTTCATGTGGGCAACGCCTACGAGGACACGCAGGGGCGCATCGTCCTGGACGCGGTGCGCTACGACCCTGCCGAATTCCAGCGGAGCTGGTCGGACATCGGAGGTCCCACAGGGCCGAGCAGTCTGGCACCGGACCACTCGCGGACCCCGGCCGCTCTGCACCGCTGGCTGCTGGACCCGGCCACGGGCCGCGTCACCGAATCCCAACTGGACGACCGGGCAGCCGAGTTCCCCACGCACAACGAGTCCCTCACCGGGCGCCCTCACCGCTACCTGTACACCGTCTCAAATGACGGCATCGCCAAACACGATCTCACCCACGGCACCGGTAGCACCCATGAGACGCCGGGCAGCCGTTACGCCGGGGAGGCGGTCTTCGTACCGGCGGCGGACGGCACCGGCGAGGACGAGGGCTGGCTGCTGACGCTCGTATCGGACGACGACGGGGAGGCAGGGGAACTCCTCGTGCTGGACGCCGCGGAACTCTCCGTCCAGGCCGTGGTGGAATTGCCTCACCCCGTGCCTGCCGGGTTCCACGGAAGCTGGCTGCCGGACGTTCACCGTGACGCATCGCCGCGGAGGCATTGACATATGACACCCCTCAGCCCACCCACGGACGAGGAACTCACTCGCCGGGCGCAAGCCGGTGAGACCGGAGCCCTCGGGCTGCTGCTGGCCCGGCATCAGGCGCCGATGCGCGCGGTGGCGCTGAGCCTGCTCGGCTACGGCCCCGACGCGGAGGACGCGATGCAGGACGCGGCGCTGACCGCGCTGCGACGTATCGGCGACGTACGGGATCCCGCTGCCGTGGGAGCGTGGCTGCGGGCGATCGTGCGCAACAGCGCCCGTATGCGGCTGCGCGCCACATGGGAGACGCCCGGACTGGACGACCTCGACCACCTGTACCCGTGTGATCACGAGCCGTCGCACCCCGAGCGTGTCGTCGAGCGGCACGCGATGCGGGACTGGATCTGGGACGCGGTGGAGGAACTGCCGCAGCGACTGCGACTGGTGCTGATGCTGCGGCATTTCAGCGGTATCACCTCGTACCACGAGATCGCCGCGGCGTGCGAGATACCGGTCGGCACGGTGCGCAGCCGACTCAATCAGGCCCGGGCGAAGCTGGCCGATGTGCTGTTGTCGACCGCGGAGCAGGCGCACGACGACGCTTCCGTTCTCACCGAGGACAGCAGGCAGGAGGCCTTGGTGACCTTGCAGGGTTCCGTGTGCGGCAGCCTGCCCCGGGAGATAGCCGAGCTGTGGCCGGCGGAGACCGAACTGCTCGGCCGGCTCAGCCGGCCGGGAGAACGCACCCATCCCATCCCGGCCATGCGGCAGAACCTGGATGCCGGGGTGCGCCAGCACCTGCGCCATGTCGTGGCCAGCCGGGACATCACCATCTGGGAGATGGACGTCACCAACCCACCCGGCGCCATCAGCCCCTGCCCGCCAACCCTGGCCTGGCTCATGGTCCGTAGCGACAGAAGGGTTCGCACCCTCCGGGTGGTCTTTCCCGAGCCGACGCGGTGAGCACGCCGCTCCGAGCCTCCTGGGTCCCCGTCCCGTCGTTTTCTGTTCACCTTCTCGTCTCGTAAAAGACTCGTGGAATCAACCCGTGATTCTCATGGGCTCCTCATCCGCCGTTGGTTGCGTGTTCCAGGCCGGTCGGTCCGCAACGTACGAGATGGAGGAGGCGCATGGTGTTCCTGTCGAAGGCAGCCGCGGCGCGCGAGGGCCGGGCACAAGAGGCCCGGGCACATGACACCGGGGATCTGGAGGACGCGGAGCCGTTGCATGTGGCCAGTCGGCTGCATGCGTTCAACCGGTTCGAGCTGAAGTACCTGGTCCCGGTGGAGCAGGCCGCGGAGATCCGGGATGAGCTCTCCGAGCGGATGGACCGAGACCTGCACAGCCCGGTCGGCGGGTACGGAGTGTGGAGTCTGTACTACGACACTCCCCAACTGCGCTTCTACTGGGAGAAGATCGAGGGCCTGAAGTTCCGGCGCAAGCTGCGCATCCGCCACTACGGCAATCTCGACGGGGTCACCGACGAGTCGCCGGTCTGTGTGGAGATCAAGCAGCGAGTCAACCGGGTCACGCAGAAGCGCCGCATCACTCTTCCCTACGGTGCGGCACGCCGGTTGTGCGACGGCCGGGAGATGGTGGAGCACTCGGCGAAGGAGAGCGCCTTCATCCAGGAGGTCCTCGAGCTGGTCGTACGGCTGAACCTCCAGCCCGCCGCGATCACCGGATATCAGCGCGAAGCCCTGGTCGGGCGGCACACGGACACCGGACTGCGGGTCACCTTCGACCGGCGTATCCGCGGCCGGGACCGGGACTTCCACTTCGGCACCGAGACGCCGGAGAACCGGTTCACGATCCCGCCGCACATGTCGGTCATGGAGATCAAGGTGAACGAGCGCACCCCGCACTGGATCACCGACCTGGCCGCGCGGCGCAATCTCAACCTCGTTCGGATCTCGAAGTACGTGCAGTCCATCGAGGCGTTCGGGCTGGCCCCGCGTTCGATCTTCCACGTCAACGAGGCGGGCTACCCCCCGCCCGCCCCCACCGAACAGCAGCCGCTGGAGCAGCGGCCGGCGCAGGACGATGCGTCGTTGAAGATTGGAGCAAAGTGAACTTCAACCTACAGGAACTCAGCGGCACGTTCAGCGTGACCGACGTGGTGGCGGCGATGGCGCTGTCGTTCATCCTGTCCACTCTGATCGGCTACGTGTACCGGTACACGCACCGCAACGTCTCCTACAGTCAGTCCTACGTGCAGACCCTGGTCATCGTCGGCATGATCGTCGCCTTGATCATGCTGGTCGTCGGTTCGAACCTGGCCCGTGCGTTCTCGCTGGTCGGCGCGTTGTCCGTGGTCCGCTTCCGCAACGCGGTCAAGGAGACCAGGGACGTCGGCTTCATCTTCCTGGCCATGGCGATCGGCATGGCCTGCGGCGCCCGCTTCTACACGCTGGCCGCGGTCGGAGCCGTGGTCATCTGCACGGTCGTCCTGGTGATGTTCAAGTTCAACTGGTTCGCCCTCAACGTCCAGCGGCAGGTCGTCAAGGTCCAGGTCCCGGCCGGTGACGACTACACCCCGCAGATCCGCGACGTCCTGATCAAGTACACCAGCGAGTTCGAGCTGGTGAGCACCGAGACGATCCGGGGCGGCGCACTGACCGAGGTGTTCTACGCGGTGCGCCTGAAGAAGGGTGCCGAACCCGGCGACCTGGTCAGCGCGTTGCAGGAACGGACCGCCGGTCAGCGGGTGACGGTCCTGACCGGTTACGACACGACGGACCTGTGATGAGCGGTGAGAACACCGTGCGGCGCGGGCGGCGGCTGCGGGACCGCCTTCCCGTCCGGCTGCGTCAGCACTGGAAGCCTGGCGCGGCGCTGGGTGTCGGGCTCGCCGCGATGGTCGTCTTCCTCGGCGATGTGCGGATCTCCCCGTATGTGACGTCGTCCTCGCAGGTCGAGGCGGACGCCATCACGGAGAACGTCGAGGGAACGGTGGACCTGTACGACACCTCGGCGTCGCACTCGGTCCAACTCACCTTCCAGCAGACCGACTTCGACAAGATGATGAAGGAGTTCAAGGAGGACGGCACCAAGGACTACATCCAGGCCGACCTCGTCATCGACGGCGTCTACCTCAATGACGTCGGGATCCGTCTCAAGGGGAATTCCACGTTGTCGTCCCTGCGCGGCAGCCAGGGCATGCCCGGTGGCGGCCGGGATCTGCCCGATGACGCGCAGGGCGCTCCGGCCGGCGCCGCCGCCGGCGGGGCCGGAGGCCGGGACCGCGGCCAGGGCCAGACGGCAGGCGGCGGTCCCGGCGGAGCAGGCGGAGGCGGCGGAGGGGGCGGGATGGTGCAGTTCAACCTGTCCGAGACGAAGCCCGAGGAGCTGCCCTGGCTCATCAAGATCGACGAGTATGTCGAAGGACGGGCCTACCAGGGTGAGCGGAAGATCTCTCTGCGCCCCGGCAGCAACGGTCAAGTGCCCCTCAACGAGGCGCTGGCGCTGTCCTTGACGAAGGGGAGCGGGCAGAAGGCCGAGCGGTACGGTTTCACCGAGCTGAAGGTGAACAACCGGCCCGCCGTCAGCCGGCTCATGGTCGAGGCGCCCGACACCGACTACGCCGACGGCAACGGCGTGCTGTACAAGGCGAGGGCCGGCGGCAGTTTCGAGTACCGCGGTGAGGACCCCACCGAGTACGAGAGCTCCTTCAAGCAGCTCAACAAGAAGGGCAGTCAGGACCTCGAACCGGTGATGAAGCTCATCAAGTGGGTCGACAGCGCCTCGGACAAGGAGTTCGCCCGCGATCTCGACAAGTACGTCGATGTCGACTCGCTGGCCGCCTATGTCGCCGGGCAGAACCTGCTGCTGAACTTCGACGACATGGCCGGCCCCGGCAAGAACTACCTGCTGTGGTACGACCTGGACACCAAGAAGTTCTCCGTCCTGGGCTGGGACTACAACCTGACCTTCAGCGGAGACGCGACGGCCGGGCCGGACGACTCGATCAGCATGGGCGGCGGCATGCCGGGCGGCGGCGCAGGCGCCGGCGGTCAGGGGAACAACGCGCAGCAGCCGCCCGCAGGCAGTACGGCACCCTCTGGTGCCCCCCAAGCCCAGCCCAGCGGCACGCCCGAAGGAATGCCGGAAGGGATGCCCGGCGGTCAACAAGGGGGCGGTGACGCGAGGGGCGGGGGCTCCATGCAGCACGCCCTGAAGAGCAGGTTCCTCGAGGCCGACGCCCTCGACGCCGTCTACAAGAAGGCGTACCAGGAGCTGTACCAGAAGTTCTACGGCTCGGGCACGGCGGCGAAGGAGCTGAAGGCCATCGCGCAACAGGCACGCGCCGCCGGAGCCGACTCCGAGGAACTGACCACCGCCGTGACCAAGCTCGCGAAGACCGTCACCGACCGGACCGCGGCCCTGGCCAAGGACAAGGAAGTGACCGGCTGAAAATCCCGGCATCCTGGGCCGCCCTGCCCCCCGAAAGCGCCGCCCGGGATGCCGGATCAGACCCTGTGACGACACTCATCCACAGATTCGCTGCCTACCATGGCGCCTCCCACGACCAGGATCCGCCCCTCTGACGACTCCACCTGCCCGTACCCCGAGGTGCCAGAACGTGATCGAGCAGCACACCCTCCCGCGCACGCCCGCCGCCGGGTACACCGTCCTGGTCGTGGAGGACGACGCCAGCATCCGCACCCTGCTCACCTCCGCGCTCACCGCCGCCGGCTACGCCGTGGCGAGCGCCGCCAGCGGACAGGAAGCCATGTTCGAGGCCGGCAGCCGCCGACCCCACCTGATCGTCCTGGACGTCATGCTGCCCGACACCGACGGCTTCCAGCTCACCCGCGACCTGCGCACCCAGGGCGTCTACACGCCGGTGCTGTTCCTCACCGCCCGGACCGGAGTCGAGGACCGCATCATCGGCCTGAGCGCCGGTGGCGACGACTATGTCACCAAGCCCTTCCACGTCCAGGAAGTGCTCCTGCGCATCCGCGCCATCCTGCGCCGCAGCAACGCACCGGCCTCCACCACCGGCAGCCGCCCACCCCTGCGCTACGCCGACCTCACCCTGGACGAGGCCACGTACGAAGTACGGCGCGCGGACCACCTGCTGAGACTGTCGCCGACCGAATTCCGGCTGCTGGCCTGCCTGTTGGCCCACCCGGAACACGTCCTGGAAAAGGCCGAGATCCTCCAGCAGGTCTGGCAGTACGGCTTCTCAGGCGACACCCGCATCGTCGACACCTACATCAAGAACCTGCGCCGCAAGATCGACCATGATCCACCCGTGCTGATCCACACCGTGCGCGGCGTCGGGTACTGCCTGCGCCTGCCGCGTGACGAGACGCGCACGGCCGCCCGGTGAAGTGGCCCCGCCGGCGTCCGCGCTCCCTGCGCAGCCGCCTCGTCCTCATCGCCTGTCTCCTGGCCACCAGCGCCGTGCTTCTGTGCCAACTCGCCGGCCTCACCGTGCTGCGCGGCTGGCTCACCGACCAGGTCGACAGTCGGCTCTTCCACTTCAAGCCGCCGGGCCGTGTCTACGAAGACATAGCCGACGACGGAACGATGCGGCCGCCGCCGACCTCGGACAACGCGCTGCCCTCGGACTACCGCGCCTACTTCTACGACAAGGACGGACATCTGCTGCGTACCTCCCTGGGAAGCAGTGACGGCCCAGGGCCCCTTCTACCGCAGCAGGCGGCCGACCTCCACCTGCCCACCGGGCGGCCGAGCACCGTTCGCGCCGAGGGCTCCGGCTGGCGGGTGATCGTCTACTCCGGCCCCGACCACATGAGTACCGTCGTCGCCCTCTCACTGGACACGGTGGACGGCGCCACCACAAAACTCCTCTGGCTCAGCCTCGGCCTGGGCGCCGCGGTCGCCGCCGGCGTGGTCGTCCTGGGCAACTTCGCCGTCCGCCTCGGACTGCGCCCGCTCACCCGTGTCGAGCACACCGCCCAGCACATCACCAGGGGCGCCCTGGAACTCAACGTCCCTGTGGCGGACCCGGACACCGAGGTCGGCCGGCTCGGTCTGGCCCTCAACACCATGCTCGACCGCCTGCGCACCGCCCTGCACCGCACGGAGAACTCAGAGGCGCGGATGCGCCACTTCATGGCCGACGCCGGCCACGAGCTGCGCACCCCGCTGACAGCGATCCAGGGCTTCGCCGAACTCCTCCTGGACGACACCGAGATGTCCGGCCGGCGGCGTCGGGAGGCACACGCTCTGATCGCCCACAACGCCGACCGCATGAGCCGTCTCGTCGACGATCTGTTCCTCCTCGCCAAGCTCGGCGAGACACCCGTGTCGCACCGGGAACCCGTCGACCTCCTCTCCCTGACGGCCGACGCCATCGCCAGCACGGCGATACGCCACCCCTGCCGAGCCATCGGCCTGGAACCCCTCGCGACATATCCTCCTGGCCCCGAAGGCGACCTCGACGTCATCGAGACACCAGGCGACCCCCATCAACTCGCCCAAGTTCTGGGCAACCTGCTGTCCAACGCCTGCGCCCACACTCCCGCCGGCAGCAGCATCGCCGTCCGAGTCGGCGCCACCCGCACCCACACAGGCAGGAGCCTCGGCAGCGGCCGGCCGTTGCCGCCCGGCACACCAGTCTGCGTCATCGAGGTCACCGACAACGGCCCCGGCATCAGGCCTGACGAGGCACCCCACGTCTTCGACCGCTTCTACCGCGCGACCCCACTCGACCAGCCGACGGAACCCGCCTTCAAAGCCGCTCCCGAACCCGGCTCCGGCCTCGGACTGGCCATCGCCGCGGCCATCGCCGCCGCCCACGGCGGACGCCTCGAACTGGACAACCGCCCCGGCGACGGCTGCACCTTCCGCCTGCTTCTGCCCGACTCGACAACCGCGCCGAAGGACGACACCGATGAGGCTCACCACGATCCGGGTCACCCGTGACCGCACCGCCGCAGCCCGCATCGAAAAGAAACACCTCACCCTCCTGCCCCACCCCGACGTGGGCGCCCTGATCGCATCGGGCCCTGACTGGGCACAGCGCGCCGCGACCCACAGAGGCGAACAGCTCCGCCTCCCCACCGCCACGACGCTGCCTCCGCTCACTCCCGGCAAGGTCATCAGCGTCGGACCCAACTACCCGACACGCATCAAAGAACTCGACCAGCAGCACCCCCCGGCGCCGACTCTGAGCATGGCCCGCCCGAGCACCACCGCGGGCACACAAACGACCGTCCCACTCCCCGTACCACCCGACCGAAGCACGGACTGGGGTGTGCAACTCGGAGTCGTCATCTCGCACCACGCCCACCACATCACCACGGCCACGGCCCACCGCCACATCGCCGGATACGCCGTCATCAACCACCTGCACACCACCGACCACCCCGCGCAGCCGCCCGAGTCCCGCTCCATCCTCCTCATCGGGCCGACTCTGGTCACCCCCGACCAACTCCCCACAGGAGGGCGGGGACTGACGCTGACGGCCACCCTCGGCGGCCGGCTGGTCCAGAAGGCCAACACCTCCGAACTGCACTTCGACGTCGCCACCCTCATCGCCCACGCCAGCACCGTGACCACCTTGCATCCGGGCGACCTCATCACCACCGGCACACCAGGCGGCACCCTCGACCACCCCCTCGCCCCCGGCCAGAGCCTCCACGTCGCCATCAAGGGCCTGGGTGATATCGACACCCATTTCACGGCCACCTACGCGCCAGAAGCGCGCACGTAGGGGAGCGCGAGTGGCAGGCGCCATTACCCCGGCCGGCCGGCCTTGTACGGACCCCACCGCCCGGCTGAGCCACCGGGGCGACCGGGTGCCCGGCATGGCTGCCCAGCAGGCCGAGTCGGTCCACAAGGGCGTCGTGTACGACGTGGAGGTCGACACCACCCATGCCGAATCGCTCGACGCGCAGCCGTCAAGCGTTCGGCGACGCCGCCCCGACAGGTCGGCCCGAGCCGCCCGACCTCCGCGCTCCAGCGCGAGGCACTCACCAGATCACGAGCCGGGTCCCCCAGCAGGTGATTGCCTCCGTTGCCGCGACCGCGGCGGCCCATGTGCGAGGCCTTATTTGCGACCACGACCAGCCCCAGCCGGGGCACCCCGTCCCTGCCCACGCGGTTACCGTACGCGCCACATCGACGTCCAAGCGTGCGGGATGTCACCCCGCGGCAATGACCTCGATTTCGACGAGCCAGTCGTTGTCCAGCGTGGCGGCGACGATCGCGGTTGTCGGGACACGCCTGCCCCCGAGCGCGGCCGTCCGGGCGGCGGCGTTGGCCTCAGCGTAGGCGGGGTCTCGTAGATAGCTGGTCAGGCGCACGATGTTGTCGACGGTCATACCTGCCGAGGTGAGGATGGCGCGGATGTTCGACCAGATCAGCTCGAGTTGCTCCGCCAGGTCAGCCCCGGGTTTCCCGGCCGGGTCGAGCCCCATGGTGCCGGCGACGAACAGCAGCCGTCCGGCGCCTCGGACCTCCATGGCGTGCACGTAGTCGTCGGTTGCCGCGTAGACACCTTCGGTCGGGTTGTGGGGCACGAGTTCCATCGACTGCCTCGCTCTCTGGACGGATGAGGAAACTGCGGACCGATCCTCGTCCACGCGCAGGGCACAGGGAAAGCTGATTCTTGTCCGGGCGGGCGTCGATGTCGTGAACGTCGATGTCGATCGGGACCCCGAGGAGCTGCAGGGTGAGGCACAGGTCGCCGGGCTTGATCCGGCCTCCTCGCCCACCTCACGTACCGCAGTGGCCAGCAGGGTGCAATCCCCTGGCTCGGTACGGCCGCCGGGGACGAGAACCAGGCCGCTCGCCTTGTGGTGGATGTGCAGCACCCGCCGGTCCCGGTCGATCACCACGGCACTGCACGTGAGGTGGCAGACCAGGTACGTCTGCGCGAGGGTGCTGATGTCGGATCGGGTGGGCGGCATGTCAGCACCTCTCGAAGGTCGCAGAGCAGGTATCGCGGTGTTCAAGCTGACGGTGGGGAGCGATCGCCGGTTCCGCGGCGGATGCGGGGGCTGGTGGCAGCCGCTGTGCGCGGTGTAGTCGGCGGTGTGGTCGGCGCCCCGGGGGCTTGCGCTCCTTACGCCGGCCGGAGCCCGCTGCCGGCGCGGGGCAGTCGGAGTCTGTGTCTTCGGGATGTCCGCGATCACCCGTCGGATCGTGCGGCCGGACCCGTCGGAGACCTCGGCCCTGGCTTTCACCATCGGCGGCTACAACCTGGGCACGCTGCGAAACCCCGCCCTTCCGCTCGGCTTCGTTCAGCTGAACAGCGCCGTAAGCGCGAAGCCGAGGTCAGGCCGCACATGTGCGCTTCGCTTGACGGTGCGTCACGAAAGAACCGTGTTAACTCGGCGCACACCCCCTTGCCAAGCCGAGATAGTACGTGTTCGGATTATCTCGGTCGGACAGCACGCCACCGTTCCGAATCCGCTGCTCAACCCCAATGCGGCGGCGTGTCTCCAACCTGCCCACCGCTCCCGTCCCCCTCCTTCCCTCGCCCTTCCGTCGCCGTGCCCGGAGCACGGCTGCGCCATGCCCGGTTTCCGGTGCGAGGAGCGCGACGGGAACCCGTCAGCAAGCCCCGGGAGGAACCTCGTGTTCGATCTTTCGTCCGTCGATCTGCTCGACGCCTTCACACGTGAGCTGCGACTGTGCAAGCTACGCAGCGGCGAGCATGTCGTGGTGCTGTCCGAGCCCGGCAGCCGCGGCGACTACGTGGCGGCCGCCTTCGGCGCGGCCAAGGCGTGCGGGGCGCATGTCATCGCCGCGACCGTGCCGGGCGGCAGCCCCGCGCCTATGCCCAGCACCCACACCGGTGCGGGCCCGGGCCTGGTCTCCGTACTCAACGACAGCACCGCGCAGGACCTGCTGAAGTCGGCCGACCTGGTCGTCGACCTGACCCGCGAGGGCTTCATCCACGCGCCGGTCCAGCAGGAGATCCTGCGCGCCGGCACCCGCATCATCTTCGTCTGCGACGCCCCCGACGTGCTGATCCGCAATCTGCCCAAGGAGGGCGACAAAGACGAGGTGCTGGCGGGCGTCGACCTGCTGAAGCGGTCGTCCGTCATGCGCGTCACCTCGGACGCGGGGACCGACCTGACCGTTCAGCTCGCCGGATCGAAGCCGGAGTTCCAGTGCGGCTTCGCCGACGATCCGGGCCGCTGGGACCACTGGCCCAGCACCATGGTGCTGTGCTGGCCGGAGATCTCCGAAGGGCAGATCGTGCTCGCCGAGGGTGACATCCTGCTGCCCTTCAAGGAGTACGTCCGGTCTCCCGTCACCCTGCAGATCTCGGGCGGGCACATCGAGAAGGTGTCCGGCGGCGCCGAGGCCGAGCTGCTTTCGACGTTCTTCGAAGACGCCCGGGACCAGTGGGCGCGCAGCCTTTCCCACATGGGCTGGGGCCTGATGCGTACGGCCGACTGGTTCGCCACGGCGATGTACGGCAAGGACGACCTGATGGGCATGGACGCCCGCGCCTTCGCCGGCAACTTCCTGTGGTCGACCGGACCGCACCCGGTCCTCGGGCGTGAGTCGTACGCCCACCTCGACATCGCGATGCGCGGCTGCACGGTCACTGTCGACGACGTCGAGGTCGTCACCGGAGGGAAGCTCGTCGACGGCTGACCACAGCGGCCTTCGCACGAAGTACCCGTACACGCCCGCGAGTTGGAGGAAGAGTGGCGTCCAGTCAGTCGTACGAAGTCACCGTCGTCGGGGGAGGCCTCGGCGGGATGACCGCAGCGCTGGCCCTGCGGCAGCGCGGTCTGCGGGTCACCGTCCTGGAGCAGGCGGCCGAACTCGGCGAGGTCGGCGCCGGCATCCAGACGGCGCCCAACGCGAGCCGGGTGCTGATGGGGCTCGGGCTGCGCCCGCAGATGGAGGCCATTCACACCGAGCCGCTCGATCAGGTGCGGCGCCGGTGGAAGGACGGCAGCGTCGTCGGTCTGACCTCGCTGGGGCAGCGCTGCAAGGACGAGTTCAACGCCCCTTACTGGCACTACCACCGGGCCGATCTTCACCGCGTCCTGCTGGACGCGTGCGTCGACCCCGCCGGCCCCGGCCCCGTCGTCGCGGTGCACACCGGAAGCAAGGTCGTCGAGCTGGACCGCACGGACCCGGAGCGTCCCGTGGCCGTCACCGAGGACGGGCGCCGCCACGCCGGCGACGTGCTCATCGGCGCCGACGGCATCCGCTCGCGAACACGTGACCTGATGGGCCTCGCCGACACGCTGGTGTTCTCCGGTGAGATGGCCTACCGGGCACTGATCCCCGGTGATCTCATCGCCGCCGACCCGGCGACGCGCTGGCTCATGGACCGATTCCAGAGCACCATCTGGTACGGGCCCGACCGGCACCTCGTCCACTACCTGATCCGCGGCGGCGAGTACCTCAACGTCGTGGCATGCGTGCCCTGCACGGACGAGGTCGCCGAGAAGTGGAGCGTGACCGCGACCGCGCAGGACCTCGTGGACGCGTTCCCCGACTGGGACGACCGGGTACCGGCCATGCTGTCCAAGGCGAAGGAGGACGTTTCCGCCTTCGCGCTCTACCACCGGCGCCGCGACCCGGTGTGGATGGACGGCCGTGTCGCCCTCCTCGGCGACGCCTGCCACGCGATGCTCCCCTACCAGGCGCAGGGCGCCTCACAGGCCATGGAGGACGCCGCCGTACTGGCCGAGGAGCTCGGCGCGGTCACGGCCGCCGGGGTCGAGGGAGCGCTGCGCCGCTACGTCGACCGACGCGCCAAGCACGCCGGAATGGTCCAGGAGGCGTCGCTGCGGAACAAGACGTTCTACCACCTGCCCGACGGCCCCGAGCAGCGGGCCAGGGACGAGAAGCTCAGGAACTTCGACGGGGAATCCGACCTGTCCTACGACTGG
The DNA here is from genome assembly GCF_040660135.1 of Streptomyces sp. NPDC050997. Lineage (NCBI taxonomy): Bacteria > Bacillati > Actinomycetota > Actinomycetes > Kitasatosporales > Streptomycetaceae > Streptomyces > Streptomyces sp. NPDC050997. Next base: position 353,512 of record NZ_JBFAGK010000003.1, on the reverse strand, counting down.
CTGTGGTCGGGCACCCCGCTCAACGACCCGGACCTCGGCGCGTTCTCCTACCAGTTCGCCCAGTAAACCTGCCACCCCATCCCCCCTCGAGACCGCCACCCCCCTGACGAACCCCGGCCCGCACGCCGGAGCCCCGCGAAAAACGCGTCCGCAATCGTGCGGCACGTATCAGACACGCAACACCGTGGAGCGAACGTGAAAACAGGCGATCAGATCGTTCAGGAACTCCCCTGGAAATGGCCCGTCCAGGGAAAGATCTTCATCATCGGTGGCCTCGGGTACCTCTTCGACGCGTACGACATCGCCCTGAACGGCTTCCTCATGCCGCTCGTGGGTGAGCAGTTCGACCTCTCGCTGAGCGATCGCGGGCTCGTCGCGACCGCCAACCTCGTCGGCATGGCCGTCGGCGCCATCGCCTGGGGCTCGGTCGCGGACCGGATCGGCCGGAAGAAGGCCTTCAGCGTCACGTTGCTGATCTTCGCCCTGTTCTCCGTCCTCGGTGCCCTCTCGCCCACGTACCCCGTCTTCCTCGCACTGCGCTTCCTCGCGGGCGTCGGTCTCGGCGGCTGTATCCCGGTGGACTACGCGCTGGTGAGCGAGTTCTCGCCGCGCAAGTACCGGGGCCGGGTGCTGACCGGGCTCGATGTGTGGTGGCCGGTGGGCGTCACGCTGTGCGGGTTCGTGTCGACGGCGCTGCTGACGGTCAACGGGAACTGGCGGTGGATGCTGGCGACCATGGTCCTGCCCGCGCTGCTGCTGTTCTGGGCGCGCCGTGGCATCCCGGAGTCGCCCATCTACCTGACGAAGAAGGGCCGCGAGGTGGAGGCCCGGAAGGTCATCGACGACCTGGTCGCCGGCACCGGCGCCCCGGTCGTGCCGTACACGATCCCGGAGCCCGTCGCCGAGACCGGGCCGCGCGGGGTGGCCGCCGCGGCCGAGCAGCTGCGCCGCATCTGGCGCTTCAGCCCGCGCATCACCTCCGCGGCCTGGTTGCTGTTCGCCACCATCATGCTGGTCTACTACGCGGCCCTGAGCTGGATGCCGACGATCCTGCGGGAAGAGGGTCTCGGTGACACGGCGGCCTTCATGAAGACCACCCTCATGAGCGGGGTCGGCATCGTCGGTGTGCTGGTGTCCACGGCCCTCGTCGACATCGTCGGCCGAAAGTGGCTCATCGGGATCTCGGCGCCGGTCGCGTCCCTCGCGCTGGTCGTGTTCGCGCTGGTGATGGAGATGCCGACGGGGTCCGTCGTGGCGATCGCCGTCTTCGGCTTCCTGATCCAGCTCACCATTCCCGTCCTGTACGCGTACGCCTCGGAGCTGTACCCCACCGAGCTGCGGGCCAGCGGCTTCGGCTGGGCCTCGTCGGTCAGCCGGGCGCTCACCGGATTCGCCCCGATGCTGTTCGGCTCGCTCATGTGGCCCGTGCTGGGGCTGCCGATGACCTTCGCGGTACTGGGGTTCGCGGTGCTGCTGGCCGTCGTGTGGATGGCGTTCGCGGCACCGGAGACCAAGGGCCGGGTCCTCGACGCCGATGACGAGGAGACGGTGGCCGTCGCGACTCGGGGAGTCCCCGAGCAGGCGGCGCTCTGAGGCCTCCGGGACACCGCCCGCACGCGGGTAGGACCGGGACCGGCCGGCCTCGTGAGGACCGCCCGGCACCTGAACGGCACGACCCGTATGGAACGCACGCAAGGAGGACCATGAAGCCCGCCCCCTTCCAGTACCACCGGGCCCGCGACGTCGACGGAGCGGCGTGGCTGCTGGCCGAGCTCGGCGACGACGCCAAGGTCATCGCCGGCGGGCAGAGTCTCGTCGCGATGATGAACTACCGGCTGGCCCGGCCGCGGCACCTCGTCGACATCGGCGGCCTGCGGGAACTGGACCGGATGCACCGGGACGCCGACGGCGGACTGCGCATGGGGGCGCTCACCACCCATCACACGGTGGAGACCGACCCGGCCGGGGTGCTGGGGGCGGGCTTCGAGGTCCTGAAGAAGGCCATGACCTGGATCGGGCACCTGCCGATCCGCACCCGCGGCACGGTCGGCGGCAGCATCGCGCACGGCGACGCCACCGCCGAGTGGTGCCTGCTCGCGGTCACGCTCGGCGCGGAGTTCGTGGCACGCGGGCCCCGGGGAGAGCGCACGATCACGGCCGGGGACTTCTTCCTCGGCTACTACACGACGGCCCTCGATCCGGACGAGCTCCTCGTCGAGGTCGTCTTCCCCCGTCCCGCACCGCACGCCGCGCTCACCGAATTCGCCGAGCGGCGCGGGGACTTCGCCCTCGTGGCCGCCGCCGTCGACCTCGACGTCGAGGACGGTGAGGTGCGCTCCGGACGGGTGGCACTCGGCGGGGTGGCGTCCGCCGCTGTCCGTGTGCCCGAGGCGGAGGCCGTACTGGCCGACGGCGGCTCCTTCGAGACGTGCGCGTCCGCCGCGGCGGAGGCCGTCGAGCCGCCCGCCGACGCGTCCGGCAGCACGCACTACCGCAAGCAACTCGTCCGGACCCTGGTCCGTCGTGCCTGCGAGGAGGCCATGTACCCATGAATGAACCGAAGTTGGTGGGCAAGGCGGTTCGCCGCCGCGAGGATCCGCGGCTGGTCTCCGGGCGAGGCCGGTTCGTCGACGACATCGCGCTGCCCGGCATGCTGCACGCCCAGTTCGTGCGCAGCACGGTCGCGCACGCCGAGCTCGCCTCGGTGGACCTGTCCGCGGTGCGTGAAGTCCCGGGCGTCGTCGCGGCGTTCACGGCCGAAGACCTGGAGCTGGATGACATCGTCGCTCAACTGGGGCGCCCGCTCACGGAGTTCGTCCCGACAGCCATGCCGGTCCTCGCCCGCGACAAGGTCCGCTACGTCGGGGAGCCGATCGCCGTCGTCGTGGCCCACGACGCGTACGCCGCGGAGGACGGCCTGGAGGCGGCGAAGGTCTCGTACGCCACACTGCCCCCGGTCATGTCCGAGGAGGCGGCGCTCGCCGACGGCGCCCCGCTCGTCCACGCGGAGGCCGCGCACAACACCCTGGTGGACGTCTCGCTCTTCGCGACCGACGGCATCGACCAGCTCTTCGAGTCCGCGCTGTGCGTCGTCGAGGTCGACACGAGGACCGGACGGCAGAACGCGCTGCCGCTGGAGACCCGTGGCGTCGTGGCGGACTGGGACGACCGCGAGCAACAGCTCGTCCTGCACACCTGCACCCAGATTCCCCACCAGGTGCGCACGGTGGCGTCCCGCTGCCTGCGCCTCGACGAGCGCGCCGTGCGGGTCGTGGTGCCCGACATGGGCGGCGGATTCGGCCAGAAGTGCGTCGTCGGCCGCGAGGAGATCGCCGCTGCCGCGGCCGCGCTGCACCTGCGGCGGCCGGTGAAGTGGATCGAGGACCGCAAGGACGCCCTGTCCGCGTCGTTCCTCGCCCGCGAGCAGCACTACCGGGCGCGCGCGGCCTTCGACGCCGAGGGCAGGATCCTCGCGCTCGACGCGGACGTGGTCTGCGACATGGGCGCGTACTCCTGCTACCCCTTCACGGCGGGCATCGAGCCCCTGATGGCGGCCGCCGAGATGCCAGGCGTCTACAAGGTGCCCGCGTACCGGGTGCGGGGCAGGGCGGTCACTACCAACAAGGCGCCCACCGGGCCGTACCGCGGGGTGAGCCGGCCCCAGTACGTGATGGTCGTGGAGCGGCTGTTCGAGCGCGCGGCACGCGAACTGGGCCTGGATCCGGTCGAGATCCGCCGCCGCAACGTCATCACGGAATTCCCGTACACGGGCGTCAACAACATCACCTACGACCCGGGCTCCTATCTCGAGTCACTGAACCTGTGCGAGCGGCTCGTCCGGGAGGAGGGCTGGTACGAGAAACAGGCAGCGGCGGCGGCCGAGGGCCGGCACCTCGGCATCGGCTACTCGTGCTTCAGCGAGCGCACCGGCTACGGATCGGCGGCCTTCGCACAGCGCAAGATGCAGGTGGTGCCCGGATTCGACATCTCCGAGATGCGGATGGACACCAGCGGCGCGGTCACCTTCACCACCGGCACGATGAACCACGGGCAGAGCCACGAGACGACGATGGCGCAGATCGTCGCCGACGAACTCGGCCTGGACATCAGCAAGGTGAGGCTCCATCAGGGCGACACCGACCGCATCACCTACGGCTTCGGCACCTTCGCCAGCCGCTCCATCACCATCGGCGGCAGCGCCGTCCGCCTCGCCGCGGCGAAGCTCGGCGACAAGCTGCGCGCCATCGCAGCCGCCCGCTGGAGCGTCGCCCCCGCCGAGGTGGAGCTGGCGGACGGCGCCGCCCGCCGCCGCGACGCCCTTGGCGTCCTCACCTACGAGGAGATCGCCGACATCGCCTACCTCCGGGCCCATCTGCTGCCGAAGGACATCGAGCCGGGCCTGTCGGTCACCGCCGCCTTCGACGTCTTCACCGACGGCACCTTCTCCAACGCCACCCACGGCTGCGTCGTCGAACTCCACGAGGGCACCGGGCAGGTGGAGATCCTGCGGTACGTGTGCGTCGAGGACTGCGGTGTCGCCATCAACCCGCAGGTCGTGGACGGGCAGTGCCGGGGCGGCATCGCGCAGGGCATCGCGGGCGCGCTGTTCGAGCAGGTGACGTACGACGCACAGGGCGAGCCGTCGGCGACCGGCTTCATGGACTACAAGGTGCCCACCGCCCACGAGATCCCCGATGTGCTGATCCACCACCTGGAGACGCCCAGCGCGTTCACCGAGACCGGCGCGAAGGGCGTCGGCGAGGGCGGCACCATCGGGGCACCCGCCGCCGTCCTCAACGCCGTCAACGACGCCCTGCGCGCCACGGGTGTCGAGCTCGACCACACGCCGGTCACTCCCGAGACCGTGCACCGCGCCCTGAACCTGGAGCTGCCTTCGTGAGCCTCATGAACAACGACGCCTTGACGGTGCAGCCGAAGCTGCAGCTCATCACCCTCGACGTCAATGGCATGCAGTACGACGTGGTCACCGAGCCCCGCCGCACCCTCGTCGACGTACTGCGTCACGAACTGCGGCTGACCGGTACGCACGTCGGCTGCGAGCACGGCATCTGCGGGGCCTGCACGGTCCTGGTCGACAACGCGCCCGTCCGCGCCTGCCTGATGTTCGCGGCGCAGGCCGAAGGAGCCCGGATCCGAACGGTCGAGTCGCTGTCGGACGGAGCGGGTGGCGGCGGGGGTGAACTGAGCGATCTGCAACGGGCGTTCAGCGAGCACCACGCGCTGCAGTGCGGGTTCTGCACGCCCGGGTTCCTGATGCTCGCCGAGGGGTTCCTGGCCGAGCGGCCCGAGGCGACCAAGGAGGAGATCCGCGAGGTGGTCGCAGCCAATCTGTGCCGGTGCACCGGCTACCAGACCATCGTCGAGGCGATCGACGGATGCGCGACGGCTCGGCGCCGGGCCTGCGCTCAGCCCGGCGCTCAGCCCGGCACTCAGCCCGGCGCTCAGACCTGCGCTCAGCCTGGCACTCAGACCTGCGCTCAGCCCTGTGACAGCAAGGAGCACTGACCCATGCGGCTCACCAACACGGTGCTGGTCGAGGCCTCCCCGGACGAGGTCTTCGCCCTGATGAACGACGTCGAACGAGTCGCCTCCTGCATGCCGGGCGCCGCACTCGACGGGCAGGATGGCGACGCCTGGCGGGGGAAGGTGAAGATCCGGGTGGGCCCCATCAGCTCCTCCTACGCCGGCACCGTACGTTTCCTGGAGGTCGACGCCGAGCGGCGGCGGCTGCGGGCGCAGGCTCGCGGTGCCGACATCCACGGCAGTGGAGACGCGGAGGCCGAGGTCTCCCTCGAAGTGCTCGCGGCGCCCGAGGGAGCACTGCTCCAGCTCTCCACGGACCTCGTGATCCGCGGCAAGATCGTCCAGTTCGGCAAGGGCGCGATCGTCACGGTGTCGGAGCGGATCCTCCAGCAGTTCGCGCGGAACCTGGGGAGTCTGCTGGACCAGGACCGGGTCACCGGGACCTCCCTGCCCGAGGCCCCTTCGCCCGTGCCTTTCTCGTCCGCGTCCGCAACAGCTCCCGCCGTGGCGCGGCCGGCCCTCGCTGCGGACTCCGACCTCGACGGCCTGGCGATGCTGCTCGGCCCTTCGGCCGCGAAGTACGGCTTGGTGGCCGGGGCGTTCGCGTTCGGACTCCTCGAAGGCTGGCTGCTCGGCCGGCTCGGCGCCCAGGCGCGGGAGCTGCGGACCCTGCGGAGGGCGTCATGAGCGGCGCGCGGTACGGGCGGGAGACCGAGCGGACCTACCAGCGGGCGGGATTCGGCGCGCCCGTGCGCCGCGGCAGCAGGCCCGCCGTCCTCGTGGTGGACCTCACCCGCGGCTTCACCGAGGCGGGCTTCCCCTCGGGAGCCGATCTCACCGACGTGGTCGGTGCCACGGGCGAGTTGATCGCGGCGGCGCGTCCGGCCGGGGTGCCGGTCGTGTTCACCACGATCGCCTACACGCCGGCCGAGGCGACGGGCGAAGCCGTCACCTGGCTGGACAAGGTTCCGGGCATGCGGAGCATGGCCGAGGGCAGCGAGGAGGTCGCCCTCGATCCGCGGCTGTCGCGAGGTCCGAAGGACCACCTGATCGTGAAGAAGGGCGCCTCCGCGTTCTTCGGCACCTCTCTGGCCGCCCTGCTGACCGGGGCCGGCTGCGACACGGTGCTGGTGTGCGGGGCGACGACGAGCGGCTGTGTACGGGCCACCGCCGTGGACGCCGTGCAGTCCGGGTTCTCGGTGCTGGTGCCCCGGGAGTGCGTCGGGGACCGGGCGCCGGGTCCGCACGAGGCGAACCTCTTCGACATCCAGGCCAAGTACGGCGACGTGATCGGCGTCAAGGACGCCGTCTCGTACCTCGACGGACTACGGAGCACAACATGACCCCGCCGCTGCCCTCGCCCACCCGGCTGCTGGCGCAGCCCGCCCTCGCCGATCTGGCCGACGTTCCCGCCACCAGTCGCTGGGTGCGTTCGGGCGCCACGCGTCTGCACGTCCTGGACTACGGGGGTGACAACGTCCCGCTCGTCGTGCTGCCCGGCATCACCAGCCCCGCCGTCACCATGGACTTCGTGGCACGTGAATTGACGGGTCTCGTCAGGCCGTTGGTCGTCGACGTCCGCGGGCGAGGACTGTCCGACGGCGGCGGCTCATATGGACTGGAGGAGTACGCCGAGGACACCGAGGCCGTCGTCACGAGCCTCGGCCTCGACCGGCCGGTCCTCTTCGGGCACTCCATGGGCGCGCGGATCGCGGCCGTCACCGCTGTCCGGGCGAAGGTGGGGCTACGAGGCACGGTGCTGGGCGATCCCCCGATGAGCGGGCCCGGGCGCGGGCCCTACCCCACCGCCCTGGACGCCTTCCTGGACCAGCTGGCACAGGCACGGCGCGGCACCGACGCCGACGAGGTGTCCCGGTCCTGGCCGCGCTGGCCGCGCCGTGAGCAGGAGTTGCGGGCCCGCTGGCTCGCGAGCTGCGACACGGATGCCGTCGCGGCCACGCACCGCGGTTTCGAGAACGAGGACTTCTTCGACTGGTGGCCCTCGGTCCCCGGCCCCGCGGCGCTGCTGTACGGCGCGGACAGTCCCGTCGTCACCACGGAGGGCGCCGCGGAGGCGGCCCGGCTGCTGCCTTCGGCCGTACTGACCAAGATCCCGGCCGCCGGACACATGCTGTTCTGGGACAACCCGCCCACCGCACTCGCGGCCCTGCGCGAGGCACTGCACTCCATGCTGGGCTGACGGCGGCGTGCGAGTTTCCGGAGGCGGAGGACCGTCGAACCGATGGCCGATCCGACTGCCGACCGGACTGCCGATCCGATCAAGTGCCGTGCTTAAGTGGGCTCCATGGGTGACGAAACCGCAACCACGACGTCCACGCCTCCCGGGCCGCCCCCCGCGCTCACCGCAGCGCCCGGCTACCAGGTCCGCCGCCTCTACCAGGCGTACCTCGCGGTCTGGATCCGTGCCGTCGACCCGACGCTCACCGGGCCGCAGTTCGCGGTGCTCCAGGCCGTGGAGGCGGCACCGGGGCACGACCAGCGGTCCATGGCGTCGGCGGTCGCCCTGGACACGTCCACGATGGCCGACGTCGCCCGGCGGCTGGAGACCCGGGGCCTGATCGTCCGCAGGACGGCCGCGGACGACGGCCGGCGCAAGCTGCTCTATCTGACCGAGGAGGGCAAGCAGACCCTCCACGACGCGAACCTCCGCGCCCGGCGGCTCGACGAACGGCTCCTCGCGCCGTTCGGACCCGAGCGGCGCGAAGAAATCATGCACCTGCTCACGTCCCTCGCCGACCACTGGGAGGGACTGACCGAGGACTTCTGACCCCGCCGCGGCGGGCAGCGGATCCCCGGTCACCGACGACCGTACGTACGCCGGACACCCGGAGGATCCCGTGACCGACCACCACATCGGCATGATCGTGCCCAGCTCGAACCTGACCATGGAGACGGAGCTGCCGCGCATGATGCGGCAGCGCGAATCCGTGGTCCCGGAAGACCGTTTCGTCTTCCACAGCAGCCGCATGCGCATGCAGCACGTCACCCCCGAGCAACTGCGCGCCATGAACGCGCAGACCGAACGCGCGGCCCTGGAACTCGCCGACGCCCGGCCCGACGTGGTCGCGACGGCCTGCCTCGTGGCGATCATGGCGCAGGGCCCGGGGCACCACTGCACCGCCGAGGACGAGATCACCGGGGTGCTGCGGGCCCAGGGCGCGGAGGCGCCGGTGGTGTCGAGCGCGGGCGCCCTGCTCGACGGCATCAGGGCCCTGGGGGCCGGGCGGGTCGCCATCCTCACGCCGTACATGAAGCCGCTCACGCAGCTGGTCGCGGACTACATCGAGGACGCGGGCATCGAGGTCGTGGACGCGCTGAGCCTGGAGGTGCCGGACAATCTGGCCGTCGCCCGCCTCGACCCCGCCGACCTGCGCGAGCACTGGCGGCGACTGAACCTCGCCCGGGCCGACGCGCTGGTCCTGTCCGCGTGCGTCCAGATGCCCTCCCTGTCGTCGATCCAGCCGGTGGAGGAGGCGGCCGGCCTGCCCGTACTCTCGGCGGCCACCGCCACGGCGTACTGCCTCCTGGCCGAGCTGGGCCTGCCCACGGTCGTCCCCGACGCGGGCAGCCTGCTGAGCGGCCGCGTTCCGAGCCCCGCGGCCGTCTGATCCGATGCGGGACATCCTCGAGACGATCGACGCCTGGTGCACGGCGGGCACCCGCTTCGCCGTGGCCAGTGTGGTCCGCACCTGGTCCTCGTCGCCGAAGCAGCCCGGCGCGGCCATGGCCGTGTCCGAGTACGGCGAGGTGGCGGGCAGTGTGTCGGGCGGCTGCGTCGAGAGCGCGGTGTACGAGCTGGCGCAGCAGGCCCTCAACACCTGGGAGCCGTCCGGCGAGACCTTCGGTGTCAGTGACGACGACGCCTTCGCGGTGGGTCTGACCTGCGGAGGCTCGCTGGAGATCACCGTACGTCCCGTGGGTGACGGGCAGTTCGCCCAGTGGTCAGCCCTCGCGGACGCGGTGCGCCACGGCCGTGGGGCGGCGGCGGTGACGGTGCTGTCGGGTCCCGCGCCGGCCGGAGCGCGCCTTCTCGTGCTGGACGACGCCGGCGTCATGGGCACGCTCGGCGGGCGGAACCGGGAGGCGGAGGCCACGGACCTGCTACGCCCGCTTGCCACGGGAGACGGGCTGTCGGGCCCGCGCCTCGGCGGGGAGACCGACTGGGCCACGACGCGCCGCCTCGCGGACGGGACGCGTGTCCTCGTCGAGTCTTTCGCCCCACCCCCACGCATGCTGATCTTCGGTGCGATCGACTTCGCGGGAGCCCTGGCACGGCTCGGCGCCTTCCTCGGGCACAGGGTGACGGTGTGCGACGCACGGCCCGTGTTCGCCACGCACGCCCGCTTCCCGGACGCACACGAGGTCGTCGTCGACTGGCCGCACCGCTGGCTGGCCGGCGCGGAGGTCGACGAGCGCACCGCCATCTGCGTACTGACGCACGACCCGAAGTTCGACATCCCCTTGCTGGAGGTGGCGCTGCGCACCGGAGCCGCCTACGTGGGAGCGATGGGCAGCCGCCGCACCCACGAGGACCGGCTGCGCCGCCTGCGGGAGGCCGGCGTGCCCGATGCGGCTCTCGCACGGCTGCGCTCCCCGATCGGCCTCGACCTGGGAGGCCGGAGCGCGGAGGAGACGGCCGTGTCCATCGTGGCGGAGATCATCGCGCTGCGCTCGGGCGCCATGGGACACGCCCTGAGCACGATGACGACCGCGTCCATCCACCCACGCCGGGTGCCGGACGGGCTGACGGCCCAGGGCCCGGGCAGTCCTCGATAGGGCCCGCCCTTGGCGACGTACCCAGGGGCGCAAGCCGCAGGACGTCGGCGGCGCCGGACGGGCTCCGCAATGTCGACCCCGACCAGGAGGCGGCCGTTCACCGATCCGCCCCCAAACCCTGCGTACGCCAGGAAGGGCCGCCCGTATTCTCCCCGCACCGCGACGGACGTCGAGAATCGCTCTCGCATCCTGCTGACCTGTATCGACGGACTGGTCTTCGACCGGCTGGTCAGCGGCGGCGAAGTACCGCGCGAGGCCCTCGAAGGCCTGGTCGCCGCCGCCCTGCGTCAGGACCCGGGCGTCCACGGCCTGTTCGAACCGGCCTGCAACCTCGGCTGTCTCCGCCGCCCGCTCGAGAAGTTCCTCGCGCAGTTCTGCGGTGCCGCCACGCGGAGGCGCGACCACCTCGGTCGGCGGCGCCCACGCCCGGAGCAGTCGGCGCCGTGCATGGGGTGATGATCCGGCTCGGATGATGGCACATGTTGCGCGGAACGCGCGAGAACCCTTGCGTGATTCGTGCAGTCATGCGAGCGTTCCTGGTGGCGCCGACGCCTGTCACCCCGGACGGCGACGCCACTTGCGCATTGCGCGCGCCAGGCGCACGTCAGACGCACACCAGGCGTCCGACAGTCGCGTATCAGACGCACCACCCGCCCGCGTCCCGCCCCAGCCCTCATCGCATCGCCGGACCGCACCCCGGCATGCCGCCGAATCGGCTCACGTACGACACCACCCGCGATACGCGCATCGCACCCGACATCGCACCACTGGCACCGCTCGCACCACCCGCCCCGGAAGGAAACGCCGTGACCGTCGGCATCGAACTCCCGCACGTCCCCGTCCCGCTGTCCCGTCTCGTCCTCGGCACGATGACCTTCGGCGACACCGCGGACCGCACGACGGCCGCGTCGATGCTGGACGCCGCGCTCGAGGCGGGCATCACCGGCGTGGACACCGCCAACGGCTACGCGGGCGGCGAGAGCGAGCGCATCCTCTCCGAGCTCCTGCCCGGCCGCCGCGATCGGATGGTCCTCGCCACCAAGGCCGGCATCCCGCACCCCGACCAGGGCGACCACGCGCCGCTCTCCCCCGAGGGCCTGCGCGCCGCGCTCGACGGCAGCCTCAAGCGCCTGGGCACCGACCACGTGGACCTCTTCTACCTGCACCAGCCGGACCGTGCGACGGCGATGGCCGACACCCTGGCGACCGTCGCCGAGTTCGTACGGGAGGGCAAGGTCCTCGCTCTCGGCGTCTCCAACTTCGCCGCCTGGCAGATCGCCGAGCTCAGCAGCGTGGCCGACGAGGTCGGCGCGCCCCGCCCGGTCGTCGCCCAGCAGCTGCACAACCTGCTCGCGCGGCGCATCGAGGAGGAGTACGTCGAGTACGCCGCCGTCACCGGCCTGCGCACGATGGTCTACAACCCGCTCGGCGGCGGCCTGCTCACCGGCCGCCACACCTTCGAACAGGCCCCGGAAAGCGGCCGTTTCGGCGATTCCAAACTGGCCGCGATGTACCGCGAACGCTACTGGAACGAGGACCTGTTCCGCGCCGTCACCGACCTCACCCGGATAGCCGCCGACGCGGGCCTGCCGCTGACCGCCCTCGCCCTGCGCTGGCTGCTGTCCCGCCCCTCCACCGACGCGCTGCTGCTCGGCGGTTCGAAGGTCGACCACCTCAAGGCCAACATCGCCTCCGCCGCCGCGGGAGAGCTGCCCGCCGACGTCCTGGCCGCCTGCGACGAGGTGGGCTCCCGCCTGCGCGGCCCGATGCCCGCCTACAACCGCTGACCTCCCCACCCTCACCATTACGGAGACATCCATGGCAACCGGCCGCACCTCAGCCGAGTTCACCGCCGCCCTGCGCGCCCGCGAGCAGCTCATCGGCTACTGGTCCCTGCTCGACTCGCCGATCGCCGCCGAGCGCCTCGCCCGCGTCGGCTACGACTACCTCGCCTTCGACGCCCAGCACGGACTCTTCGGCTACCAGGGAATGCTGGGCAACCTCCTGGCCACCGACACCAAGGGCAGCACCGCCGTCGGCATGGTGCGCGTGGAGGCCAACGACCTCACCTACATCGGCAAGGCGCTCGACGCCGGCGCGACCGCCGTCATCGTCCCGCTGATCGACAACGCGCAGGACGCCGCCGACGCCGTCGCCGCCGTCCGCTACCCTCCGCTGGGCCGCCGCTCGTACGGGCCGATGCGCGCCCAACTCCGTATCGGCCCGGACCCGGCCGACACCCACGAGCAGACCGCCGTCCTCGCCATGATCGAGACGGCCGACGGCCTCGCCAACGTGGAGGAGATCTGCGCGACGCCCGGCCTCGACGGCATCTACGTCGGCCCGTCCGACCTGCGCCTGGCCATCGGCGGCGCGACGTCCACCGACCCGTCCGTACAGGAGGAGTTCGAACACGCCCTGGCCCGTATCAGCAAGGCGGCCGAGGCTGCGGGCATCGCGGCCGGCATCCACAACGCCGACGGCGCGAGCGCCGCCCGCCGCCTCGCCGAGGGCTACACGTTCGCCACGGTCGCGGCCGACATCGTCCACCTGCAGCAGGTCGCCACGTCCCACCTCGATGCGGCGCGCGGTGGAGCGTACTGATGCCGACCACGCTCATCACGACGCCCACCTTCGCACGGCATTCGGCGCGCCCCTGGCAGATCCTCGAGGAGGCCGGGGCGGGACCGCTCCGCCCTTGCGCCGACGCGGCCCTGCCCACCGCCGAACTCCTCACCCACGCCGCCGAAGCGGATGCCCTGATCGTCGGCATGGACCCCATCACCGCCCAGGTACTGGACGCTGCCCCGCGCCTCAAGGTGATCGCCAAACACGGCGTCGGCGTGGACACCATCGACGTGGCCGCGGCCCACGCGCGCGGCATACCGGTCGTGTGCGCACCGGGCAGCAACTCCCGCGCGGTGGCCGAGTACAGCTTCGGTCTGCTCCTGTCGGCGACGCGTTCCATCACCGCCTCGCACACCGAGGTGGCGGCGAGCGGCTGGCCGAAGCTGTTCGGCCCCGAACTGCACGGCAGGACGCTCGGCATCGTCGGCTTCGGCCGCATCGGCCGTCTGCTCGCCGGCTACGCCCGCGCCTTCGGGATGCATGTGCTCGCCCACGACCCGTACGTCCCCGGCGACGACATCCGCGCGCACGGCGCCGAACCGGCCGCCCTCGAGGACCTGCTGGCCCGCGCCGACGCCGTCAGCCTGCACACCCCGCCCGACCCGTCCGGCACGCCGCTGCTGGATCGCGCCCGCCTCGAGGCGATGCGGCCGGGCGCGGTTCTGGTCAACGCGGCGCGCGGCGGCCTCATCGACGAGAGTGCGCTCGCCGCCCTGCTGCATTCCGGGCACCTCGGGGCCGCGGCCCTCGACGCCTTCAGCATCGAGCCTCTGCCCGCCGGCCACCCCCTGCGCGAGGCGCCCCGCGCCCTCCTCACCTCGCACATGGCCGCCTGCACTCCGGAGGCCAACCAGGCCATGGGCGCGATGGTGGCGGAGGACGTCGTCCGCGTACTGGCAGGCGAGGCGCCACACCACCAGGCCCGCTGAGCCCGTCAGATCCAGGCCCGGCCGGCCAATGGCGGCCGAGTCCGATTCCCCATCACACACCAGATCACACACCAGGCATCACGACACACATCTGTTCCCCCCTGCCGAATTCCGGTGACGACGCCGGAAGATCCCCTAGGACCTGAACATGGCCATCACGTCGACCGACGGTGCCGCGGCGGCGCCGCCCCCCGCGCAGCCCGACCCGTACGCGCTGCGCGCCGAAGACGCCCGCCCGGCTCCCGACAACTTCCGCGGCCGCCTGCGCCATCTCGGGCCCGGGCTCGTCCTGTCCGCCGCGGTCGTCGGCTCCGGTGAACTGATCACCACGACCTCGCTCGGCGCGAAGGCGGGCTTCGCCCTGCTGTGGCTCGTGATCATCTCCACCGCGGTCAAGGTCTGGGTGCAGATGGAGCTGGCCCGCTGGACGATCCTCAACGGCCGCCCCGCGCTGGACGGCTTCCGCGACGTCGGACCACGCATCGGCCGCCTCAGCTGGATCAACTGGCTCTGGATCGGCATGGACTTCGCCAAGATGTTCCAGCGCGGCGGCATCATCGGCGGCACCGCCGCGGCATGCTCCATCCTCTTCCCGATCCACGGCGGGTCGCTGAGCAGCACGTCCCTCACCATCTGGGCCGTGATCGTCACCGTCGCCGCCATCCTCATCCTCCAGACGGGCAAGTACCACGTCGTCGAGCGGGTCGAAGTCATCGGCATCACGCTCAAGACAGTGATCACCGTCGGCCTGGCACTCGCCCTGCCGCTCACCGCCTTCGGGTACGGCACCGAGCAGCTCGCCGGCGGGCTCAGCTTCCAGATCCCGGCCGGCACGGTCGGCATCGCCCTCGCCATGTTCGGCATCACCGGCGTCGGCGCCGACGAGATGACGACCTACACCTACTGGTGCCTCGAAAAGGGCTACGCCCGCTGGACCGGCCCCGACGACGGGACCGAGCAGCGTGCCCGGCGCGCCGAGGGCTGGCTCAAGGTCATGCGGCTGGATGTGGGCGTCGCCTGGTTCGTGTGCACCATCTGCACCTTGTCCTTCTACGTGATCGGCGCCTCCGTGCTGCATCCGCAGGGCCTGGTGCCCGAGGGCAACGACATGATCACCACGCTGTCGCACAGCTACACCGACACCCTCGGCCCCTGGGCCGAGTACCTCTTCCTGGGCGGCGCGATCTCCGTGCTCTTCTCGGTCACCGTCGCCTCGTCGGCCAGCGTCCCGCGGCTGTGGACCAACACCCTCGGTCTGCTCGGCGCGATCGACTGGAACGACATGCGCTCGCGCACCCGCACCATCCGGATCCTCACCTGGTGCCTGCCCCCGGTGTGGATGTCCTTCTTCCTGTGGGTCCAGTCCCCGGTCCTGATGGTGCAGATCGGCGGCATCGGCGGCGGCATCTTCCTCCTCGCCGTCGTGATCGCGGTCTGGCGCCTGCGCTACACCGGCGTCCCGCCCCGCTTCCGCGCCAACCCCTGGATGACCGCGGCCCTCGTCCTCAGCAGCGCGGCGATTCTCTTCCTCGGGGTGTACGGGGTGCTCGACACGCTGGGTCTCACGCCGGGCAGCTGAACCAGCCACCCGCACACGCGGCAATCGAACAACGCTCAGGGGCCATCCTTCCCGATGGCCCCTGAGCCGCGCTTCAAAACTGCAGCGCCTGCCCCTGAGGGTGCGCCAGTTCTTCAGTTGGGCGAAGGCGTGCTCGCGGACCGCGCGAACGGACGTAAATGCGGCGCACGCCAACTGTCAGTGGGTGCCTCTAGTCTTTGGCACATCGTCACAGCGGGGGTGGTCGATCCGGGGGCCGGGGTCGCTGTGCCGGTTTTCAGAACGGCGAAAGAGGCGGAGAACCAATGGGCTGGCTGGCAGTGGGCGACACCTACGAAATCACCTTGGTGGAGGGGCAGGTGGTGGCCCGGTCCGCGTCGGACGCGTCCATGGAAGGGCAGTTGAGCACCCTGCCGGCCGATTTACGGGACCGCCCCGAAGTGATCGAGTTACAACGGTTCGCCGAGTGGCTGGACTGGCACGCGGCGGAGTGCGCGGCGCAGGTCGACAACTGGATGGTGTCCTCGCTGCCCGTACCGACCGCCCTGCTGGCCCGGGTCTGGCCCGACGAGGCGTGGCGGTCGGTCCTGCGTGATCTCGTCGTGGTCGGCGAAGGCCCCGGCGAGGTCGGTTTTCTGCGGGACGCCGACGGCTCGGGTGACCTGCGGGTGGTGAACCTGGATGGTGAGACCGTCAGCATCTCGCCCCGCACGGTGACCATGCCCCACCCGATCCTGCTCCCCGACCTCGATGAACTGCGCAGGTTCGCGGTCGAGTTGGGGCTTGTCCAGGGCGTCGAGCAGATCCACCGCGCCACCTGGCGCATACCGGCTGACCTCGATGGTGACGCCGACGAGGTCACCGAGTTCTCCGGCGCGGTGTACCGGTCGTGGTTCCACCTCTCCGCCCGCGCCACCTCGCTCGGCTACAAGGTCGCCGGCAGCGAGGTCATCGGCCGGATCCGCGACACCGGGCGGGTGTTCACCGCGGCGGTCGACATCGGCAATCCGTACTACGAGGAGGAGGGCCACACCGGCAGGCTGACCTGGGACGACGACCGCGGCCGCAGGCTGAGGCTGACCGACGTCGGCCCCGTGGCCTGGTCCGAGGGCATGCGCATGGCCGCGGCCCTGCACGCCGGCCGCACCGCGACCGCGGACGGCGCCGCGTGAACGGCACAACGGGACGGACCGAGACCGACCGGCGCACACGCAACAGCAAGGCCCAGGGGACCGGCCGCACGGCCGCGAAAGGCACGGAATCATGAACGACGCGGTGACAGCGGACAGGGCGACAGCGGACAGGGCGACGGCGGAGGCCGACGCGGAGGAACTGCTGCGGGCCGGTGCGTTACTGCCCCCGGGGACCACCGGGGGAGGCGATCGGGCGGTGCCCGTGTTCAGCCAGGCCTATCGCCATCCGGGCCTGGACGACCGGATCGTCGTACGCCTGGTTGCCACGGAACAGACCGAGGACTTGGGGAGCGGCTTCCTCGGTCTCGAACCGGAAGGTGAGCCGGCGGAGGTGGGTCTCGGGCGGCCCCGGGCCCTGGGGTTCCCGGAATGGGTGCTGGTTCATTATCCCTCGGACGGTCACCTGGCCATGTCCCTGGTCGAGGAGATGAACAAGGTGGCGCGGACGGTGCGGTCCAGGCCGAAGAGAGCGCGCGCCGCCTACGAGTCCATCGGCGAACGGCTCGCCGGGGGCGTACCGCATTTCCTGCCGACCTTCTACGAACAGGCGGGCCGGGTGTTCCTGGCCGCCGAGGAGAAGGCGTACGCGTCCCAGATGTTCGTCAACGCGCGCAAGGCGGAGACGGCGCACGCGCTGCCGTTCGACGAGGAGCGCATGGACGCGGTGTTCCTGGAGTTCGCGCTGGCCGATGCCGCACCGACGAAGGTGCTCTCCGGCTACGCCAAGGGACTGTCGTCCCGGGTTCCGGCCGCCACGGCGTTCCGGCACCTTCGCCACCTCTTTGTACGCCTGGCCGCTAACGGACTGGCTCCGTCGGGTCCGGGCGCGGCCGATCTGCGCAGACTGGCGAAGGCGGCCGCGGGCAAGAACGCGCGCGCGGAGGAGATCGCCTATCTGTGCGAGATGCTGACCCAGCCCGGCACGGTCAAGGCGCCGCCGGCCTGGTGGAAGACCCACCGGCCTGCCCTGCTGGAACTCACCAAGCAGGAACCCGCCTTCCGCGGCACCCTGCTGGGGATGCTGCCCTCGGGATGGGAGCACGCCGAACTGCCGCAGTGGCTGGACCTGTTGGAGACGTCCGGTGCCACCGCCGGCCTCTGCGACGCCACACTGCCCGCCGAAGTGCGTCCCGCCGACGGCACGGCAGGCTGGACCCGCAGGTTCCTGGAACTGTGCGGGGCCGAACACCGGCACCTCGCTCCGGCGGAGCTGTATCCGCTCGTCGACCGCATGGCCGACACTCTGCGCACCGAACTCACCACATCCCAGGGCGCGTTGCCGCCCCCGTGCGGTGATGTGAACCTCCTCGACCAGTTGCTGGCCCTGGACATTCCGCTGGCGGATCCGCGGGAGGGCGCGAGACTGGATCTGGCGGCGTGGGCGGCCTGCGATCAACGGCGCGATCTCGTCGCCCTCGAAGCCGACACCCGCTTCCATCCGGCGTTCCGCAATGGCTGCCCCCAGAACGAAGGCCAGGATGGCATGCGGACCGTCCTCGCCCTGGCCGAGTGCCCCGGTGCGCGGCCGATGCTCGCCGCATGGGTGGGCGAGGTCAGCCGGTGGTACGTCGCCGCGGAACTCCCCGCGAACGCCGGTTACCCCGGTGCTCTCAGGACGTTGAGCTGGCTGCCGGGCAAGGTACTGGCGGTCGCCGAGAAGGCGGTACGGGAAGCACTGAGCACTGGCATCGCCCCCGCGCTCGCCCGCTTTCTGCGGGCCGGGATCCTCGACGAACTCGGCTGGCCCGCCTGGGACGAGGCGGTCGCGGCTGCGCCTGGATCGCTGGATTCGGTGGAGAAATTCGACGTCGCGGATGCCTGGCCGCACCTCATCGTGCGGGTCGGCCTTCAGATCCGCGTGATCGGTGCGCAGGGCACGCTGCTCACGCACGACCTGAACCTCCCCGAGAGGCTGACGCGCTACCCCAGCTACACCAACTGTCACTATGTGGACGGCGAGTTGTTGGTCTGGTGGCGTTCGCACGACTCGCAAGGCAAGGAGGGCTACTGGCACCAAGACCCTTCGCGGGTGATGCCGGTCGAGTACGCCGCCTACTCCCGCACCTCCCGTGTGGGAGACGACCTGGACCCCGTCTCCCTCCCGCTCCCCGGGGGCGGCCGGACCACCGGGGGCGGCGTACTGCGCCGAGGAGACACCGTCGTGCCACCGGCGCGGCAGGTGATCAGCGACGGGACGTCGTACTGGGTGTGGGACTACGCGGGGCCCGAGTTGTCGCACTGTACCTGGTTCGCGTACGACCCGGTCAGCAACACACAGGGCGAACCCGGGCTGCCGGACTGGTTCAGCGAGGGCGTGCGCGACGCCCCGGAGGGAAGCACCCTGGAGGCGGGGTGGCTGCTGCCCGCCCCCTCCGTCGTAGCGGGCCCGGCGTGCTCACCGGTGGACGGGCTGCTCGGCTGGCGGGTGGTGACGCTGCCCGACGGGTCGCGGCGGGGCGAGGACCTGGCAGGGCGCTCGGTCGTCGTGCCGCCCGGGACCGACCAGAGCCCGCGGTGGGCACTGGAGTTCCCCGGCGCCGACCGGCCCATGGCGGTGATCAGGCAGTACCGGAAGATCCATCTGCTCACCGAGGACGGCGTGGAGATGGCCGAGATCCCCTGGGACCAGACCTCCGGACCCTTCACCGCGGGCACTCACCTGCTGCCGCCCCTGCGCTTTTGGCACTTGCTCCAGCCCCGCGACCCGCAGGGCTCCGCGGCGCTCCGCCAGGTCGACGAGAACACCGCGACGGCCCTGCTGACGGCCGCCACAGCCGAGTCCGTGGACACCAAGGACGCCGAGACCGCTGAGAACGCTACCGGCCCGGACGAGGAGCGCGCGCAAGCGGACGGCCGGGACCGGCTGCCCGGAGTGGTCCGCACCCTGCTGCCGCAGGTCTCCCATGAGGCACTGCGCACGGGCATCGCCGGGGTGCTGCGGTTCGCCGCCGACCAGCAGCGCATCCTGGACGCGGCGCGCACCCGGCTCGACGCGGCGGTCACGGGCAATGTCCGGGAGGAGCGACGGGCCGAGCCCGACGACGGCACGCTCACCGCGGCACTGCAGGGCCTTGGCGTCAACGGCGACCGGTGGTGGTCGTACCGCAGGTCGTACTACTACTTCGGAGGCGGCGACATCTTCTTGCAGCTGCGGCTGTTGGGGGAGGCGCTGCGGGGCATCACCGAACCGGCACCGGCGGGTCGCCTGCACCTCGCCCTGCCCGAACAGAGTTGTCTGCGTGTCATGGGCTGGGACACCCTGCCCACGCTGTCCGCCCTGGTGGCTCTCCGGGCCGGGACGGCGGGCACCGTGGACCACCACCGGGAGGCGCTGGACGCGCTCCTCGCCGAACTCGACGCCCAGCAGCTGGCGGTGCTGGACCCGGACCACTGGCGCCGTGTCGAACTGTGTCTGGACGAGAGCCTCTTCGAGGGGCCCGACGCCGTGAGAAACACGTCCACGGGGAACGTCCTCCCGCTGGACGGCGGCGCGTTCCTCATCTTCCCCTTCGGCATGGACCGGCACGTCGACGCCGGCTGGATGTTCGAGGCGGTCTTCCACGATCCGTCCGGCCGGTTCGAGGCGCCGGCTCCGTACACTCTGGTGTCCGCCGAACCGTTCGTCGCGGAGCAGACACGTGCGTCCGGTTGGTTCAGGGCCTTCCGGGCCGAGCTCGCCGAGCGCGGTCCGGCGCCCTGGTTCCCGGCCGCCGCCGAGGAATTCGCCCGGCTCACCGGCATCACTCCGACCATGGCCCGGCTGGTGGTCGCAGGAGTACCGATGACCGACGACGGGAAAAAGCCCGTGCCCGCCGAGACGCTGAAGGCCATCGGAGTCAAGGCGGCCGATGTGGGGGTGGCCAGAGCGGCTCTGGGATGCGACTCCGTGAGGTTCGCGAACTCCGGCGTCTGGCAGGCCGTCCTTTCGGCGCTGCTGCCCGCCGAGCCGTCCGAGCTGTGGACGGACGGCCCCGACGTGGCCGCGGCGGCGAAGGTCTGGAACCGGCGGATGGGCCGGCTGACGCCTCTGCCCGAGAACGTGCTCCACGACGCGTTCCGCTCTCTGCAGTACACCTCGTGGTGGAAACCGTCCGACGCGCTGCGCGGATTCCTCGACGTGGCGGTGGAACCGAGGTTGACCCATGACCTGAACTGGTCGATCGGCGGCTTCTACCCCCGCTCCGACGGTGACACGCCCGGCTTCGGCACCGACGTCCTGAACGGCTCTGTGGCCCTGGCCGCCTGGCTCGCCCACCGTCTCCCGTCCGGCGACCCGATCCGCGCGGTCCTCCCCACGGTGCTGACCGCGATACGTGAACGGCTGGCCCACCCGCACCTGTTGATCAGCCTCGGCAGGCGGGTCGGTCTGGAGTCCTTGCGCCGGGCTGCCGGGGAGCCCACGGAGACCGGCGACGACTTCGTGCGCTACGGCGCGGTGGTGGTGTCCACCAAGGACGACGAACCCGTGCCCGCAGTCGCCCCGGCGCTGCTGGACCCGGCCGGGAGCGACCCCAACCTGGCGGCACTGTTCCCTGGCAACCGGCCGGCTCCCGGGGAGACCTCCCTCCGCCTCGTCCACGACAAGGGGTTCGCGGAGTTGCTCGCCGATCCCGGGAACCCGGTGGCGGGCGAGCGCGACGAGGACGGTCTGTGGTGGCCGCAGGACCCGGCCCGGTCGGTGCCCGGCCTGGTCGGTGAGGTGGCCGAGCGGTACGGCATCGGCGAGGACGCCGCCGTCATCTATCTGATGCTGCTGGCCCTGCCGGATCCCACCGACCGCAACACCGCGATCTGGACCGGCTGGACGAAGCAGCGCGGTGGAACGGCCCGGCTGCGGGCCGCCGGCGCCGAACTCGCCGCCACCGACCTCGTGGTCGAGGGCAGTCGCAGCCGAGCCGGACGCTCACTGTTCCTGCCCGGCGGCTGGGCCCACCTCCCACCGCCGCACGTTCCGCTGGAGCGGTGGAAGGTGCCGATGTACGACCTGTTCGACGGCGAGGAAGCCGTCCTGGGCGTCATCGTGCCCACCGGTCCCGTGGCCGCTCTCTACCGCGCCGCCTGGTCGCGCGTCCTGGACGGGGACGAACCCCGCCTGGACGAACTGGAGATACCGCGACCGCGCAGGGGACGCCGCTGAACCCGGGTACGGAGGCGGGGGCGGTCGTCGTGCAGCGTATGACCGCCCCGCCGGCGGGACCCGCGCCGCCGAAGCAGCGGCACACCATCAAGCGGTCTTCGACCGGCTACTGCGGTGCGCGCTGCCCTGCTGCCCTGCTGCCCTCGCGACAGCCGGAGCCGGGCGGAGGTAGGAACCTGTCGCCCGGCCAGGGAGCCGCTGATCAGATGCCGGGAGCGGGGACCCGGGTGTAGGTGAGGGAATTACTGGTACCGGCGGCGGTGATGACCGTGACGTTGACCGGCCCGCCGGCGCCGGCCGGGGCCACGGCGGTGACCTGAGTCGGCGAGACGACCGTGAACGCCGTGGGGGTGGAACCGAACCGGACTTCGGTGGTGGTGGTGAGGTTGGTGCCGGTCACGGTGACAACGGTGCCGGCATGCGTCGGTCCCTGGTTGGGGACGAGGGAGAGCAGCGTGGGCAGCGTCAGGTAGAAGTAGTCGACGGCGTTGCTGGTGCCGCCGGGGGTGGTCACGGTGACGGCCGCGGTGCCGACGGTGTGGGGCGGGGCGACCGCGGTGATCTGTGTGGCGGAGTTGACGGTGAAAGACGTCGCGGCCACCCCGCCGAAGCTCACCGCCGTCGCGCCCAGCAGATCGTTGCCGGTCAGGGTGACCGTCGCGCCGCCCGCTGTGCTTCCGGACGAAGGGGCGACGGTGGCGAGCGAGGGGGAAGCGGCGTAGAAGAAGTACGCGCTGGGATTGTCGGGGTTGCTGGTGCCGCTGGAGGTGGTCACGGTGACGGCCGCGGCGCCGGCGGTGTGGGGCGGGGCGACCGCGGTGATCTGTGTGGCGGAGTTGACGGTGAAGGACGTCGCGGCCACCCCGCCGAAGCTCACTGCCGTCGCGCCGGTGAAGCCTGTACCCGTGAGGGTGACGGTGGTGCCGCCGGAGACCGGTCCCTGAGTCGGCGTCAGACCGGTGAGGGACGGTGCCCCGAGATAGGTGAAAGTGAGGGCGTTGCTGGTGCCGCTGGAGGTGGTCACGGTGACGGCCGCGGCGCCGGCGGTGTGGGGCGGGGCGACCGCGGTGATCTGTGTGGCGGAGTTGACGGTGAAGGAGGTCGCGGCCACCCCGCCGAAGCTCACTGCCGTCGCGCCGGTGAGGCCCGTACCCGTGAGGGTGACGGTGGTGCCGCCGGAGACCGGTCCCTGAGTCGGCGTCAGACCGGTGAGGGACGGTGCTGAGGTATAGACAAAGGGCACCTGCTGGCTGCTGGTGCCCTGACCGGTGGTGACAGTGACGTTCACCGAACCGGTGCCCGACGGACTGACCGCCGTGATCTGAGTGCTGCTGTCGACAGTGAACGAGGTGGCGAGTTTGGCGCCGAACCGGACGGTTGTCGCTCCGGTGAAGCCGGTACCGGTCACGGTGACGGTGGTGCCGCCGGAGGCCGGTCCCTGGCTGGGACTGACCGAAGCGACCACAGGGGCGGCCATGGCTGTACTCCTTCGGTAGGACACGCTCGTGATGCGAGTCGGGGCACTCCCGGGCGGCGGATGGCCCGTCGCCCGGGCGGCATGAGGGGTATGCCGCCCGGGCGCGGTTCAACGCCTCCGTCGCGCGAAGGCTGCCGGATGGATCAGATGCCGGGACCTGCGATGTAGGTGTAGCCGCCGACCGCGGTGGCCGACCCCGAGGGGTTGCTCACCACCACGTCGACCGCACCCGCGGTGCCGGGCGGGGTGACCGCCGACAGCGTGGTGGCGTTGATCACCGAGAACGGGGCGGGAGTGCCGTCGAAGGTGACCGACTCGGTGCTGCTGAGGTTGGTCCCGGTGATGGTCACCGCCGTCCCGCCGGAGGTCGAGCCCGAGGCCGGGGTGATGGTCCCGATCGTCGGGTTGTCGATGTACGTGTACGTCAGGCCGTTGTTGGTGCCACCGGCGGTGGTCACAGTGACCCCCACCGACCCGGCCGCGGCGCCCGCCGGAACCACGACGGAGAGCTGGCTGTCGCTGACCACGGTGGGGGTCGCGGCCGTCGCGCCGAAGGAGACGCTGGAGGCCGTCGAGAGGCCGGTGCCGTTGATGGTGATGGTGTTGCCGCCGGCCAGCGGCCCGGAGCTGCTTCCGAGGGAACCCTTGAAGGGGGCTCCGACGTAGAAGAACGACACCGGGTTGCTGGTCCCGCCGGGCGTGGTCACGGTGACGCCCACCGTGCCGGTTCCGGAGGGGGAGACGGCGGTGACCTGCGTCGGCGAGACCTGAGTGATGCCGGTCGCCGACTTGGTGCCGAATTTCACGGCACTGGTGTTGGACAGGTTCGTCCCCGTGATGGTCACCGTCGTTCCGCCGCCGGTGGAACCCTGATTCGGAGAAATGGGCATGGGACACTCCTCGCTGGATGGTCGGGACTTGCGAGGAACCGGCAAGGGCCCCCGGTCACCGGCTGCCGCGTCTGCGGACCCAACCCTGCCGACAGGCAGGCCTGCTGCTCTCATCCCGGGCGATCGAGGAGCAGTCGGTGTTACCGGACACGGGGCGAAGGAAGAGTCGGCTGCTTCCGCACACAGGGCGGGAGGTGCAGCAGCCTTCGGGCATCCCCGGGCAAGGAGATAACCGGCAAGGGCTGCCCTTCTCAACTGGACCCCGGCACGGGATGGGCAGCCCGCCGGTTCGCACTATCAGTGACTCATAGGTCCGATCGAGTGACAAGAGCCCTCAACTCGCGTCACCCGAAAGAGGGATGAGTCGCTCGTTTGTCCTAGTCGGTGATGGATGTCGAAGAGCTCGACTTCACGGCGTGACCTGGGGGCCGTGTCAGCCGGTGCCGCGGACGGCACCGGCTGAACGGGATCCGGATTCCCCACCGGGGGTGCCCATCGCGGTATGCCGGCCTGGTCACCCGGACTCTTCCGGAAAGCGCCGCGGGTGGGCCGACCGACTGCCGCATCCCCCGGCGAGGACGGGCAGCCCACCGGTCGGATCTGCTCCAGTTATTCATCGCGGCTATGCCAGCAGCAAGCCCCTCTTGACCGGCTCACACGAACGGCCCAACGCGACTTTCGCGTCCCCTCGCGTCGTGAGCAGCAAGTCCAGGCAGTAGACGACCCGATTGCGGGCGCACAGACGTGCGGACTGCCGCGAAAGGCGCTACCCCCGCGAA
This sequence comes from Streptomyces sp. NPDC050997, assembly GCF_040660135.1. Lineage (NCBI taxonomy): Bacteria > Bacillati > Actinomycetota > Actinomycetes > Kitasatosporales > Streptomycetaceae > Streptomyces > Streptomyces sp. NPDC050997. The sequence goes on along the minus strand of NZ_JBFAGK010000003.1, from coordinate 328,580 downwards.
GGCGGGCGCAGCCCTGCCCTCACCCGTCCGGATCCCACTGGGTGCGCACGACCGACGGCCACGATCACAGTGGACTGCTGACGACAACCCCCAGGGCCGAGGCGCCCATTCGACGAAGTGAGGAACAACCAGTGCTGACCGTGAAGACCTTGCGCGGCCTTACCTTGGCCGTGCTGCTGAGCACATCGGTGCCGGGCCTGGCCGCGCCTGCCACCGCCGAGAGCCAGTCGTCGCGTCGAGCGGCGACGGTGCCGTGCGGAGACGTCACCGAGCTGAGCAACCAGATCAACCAGGCCAACACCGTCGGTATCGGAGTGATCGTGCTCGCGGCCGGCTGCACCTACACGCTGACCGCTCCGGCCGAGACATCCGGGCCCGACGGTGCCAACGGACTTCCCACCATCACGGGACACCTGATCATGCTCGGCACTGGCGCCACCATCACCCGCGACTCCGCCACGCCGTTCCGCATCGCCGACGTCGCCACGCAGGGTTCCCTGAGACTCCAGGGGATCACCGTGTCCGGAGGCAGCGCCTCCGCAGCCCCCGGCACCGTCGGCGGCGGCATCCTGACACACGGAAATCTCACCCTGGTCGCTTCCGCCGTCACCGGCAACACCGCTTCGGGCATCGGCGGCGGTATCGCGGTGGCAGCCGGTGCCGCGGCGCAGCTGACCGCCAGTACCGTGTCGGGCAACGAGGCCTCCGACGGCGGCGGAGTGCACGTCAGCACTTCGGGCCGGCTGACCGTCACCAGCGGATCAGTCAAGGAAAACACCGCGACCTACACCGGCGGAGGACTGGCCAACTTCGGCTCCACGGTGCTCACCGGCAGCACGATCCGCGACAACACGACGGACACCTTCGAGGGCGGCGGCATCTACACGGCAACCGGGCCCCTGATGGTCACCGGCGGCAGCATCGCGGAGAACACGGCCGCCACGTACGGCGGAGGTATCGCGAGCTACGGCAGCACCGTGCTGCTGGTGGGCACTTCCGTCCAGGGCAACACCGCCGGAGAGCAAGGCGGGGGCGTGTACAAGAACAGCGGCACATTCCTCCTCATCGGCGGCGCCGTCACCGGCAACACGCCCGATCAGTGTGCCCCTGCCGGCGCCGTCCCCGGCTGCCCGCAGTGACCGTTGGTCAGAGAATCACCACGGGCACCACCGGGACCGGTCACAGGCGGCGGACCGTCCGGACTTCTCCCGCGTCACCATCGGCGCTCCCATGCGCAGCCAGTCGGGGGCGAACCAGCCAAGAGTCGGTCCGAGCCGGATCGGCCGTGCACGGCCGGGCTCGAAGCATCACGTGCTGACCGACGCCCGCGACACCGAGTCCGTCATCGCCTGGCTCCACGGCCCCCGCCGCCTACGGACCCGCTGGAGAGTACGCGACGACATGCACGACGCCTTCCTCCAACTGGCACCGTGCATGACCCTCGCCCGCAAACACCCAGCCCTCTGAAGCCCCCCTCGCAGCACAACAATCATGCGAGCAGCGCGTGGCGTCATGTTCCTCGACGCCACACGGGTGAGCATGTGCGGACCCAGTCCCCTTCCCGCACCGAGGCGATGCGATGCCCGACCGCGCCGACCATGTCTGCCCCGAGAGCGTCACACGAAGGTGGATCTCGCGGCACCGGCCGCAGGAGCAGTCGCTGTTCAGCGGCATCTACGGTCTGGTGCTGGCCAGCGCCCTGGGGGCCGCGCTGGACGCGACGGGCGAGGAGGCCGATCCCGGTCCGGACGCGCTGTGGGTCATGCTCACCGCGCTGGCGTCGGCCGCCGCCCATGGGTACGCGCACGTCATCGCCCGGCGTGCGTCCGCCGACAAGGCAGCCACCGCGAGCAGACGGCAGTTGGTGCTCGCCGAGTGGCCACTGGTCGCCGCCGTGCTGCCCACGGTGGGGATACTGCTTGGCGCGGTAGCCGGGTGGTGGGCAGAGGCCACGGCTGTGGAAACGGCCCTGCTGTTCAACACCGTCGCCTTGTTCGGCTGGGGTACCTGGGCCGCCCGCACCGCCGGGCACGGATGGCCGTCCTCCTGCCTGGCAGGGGGCATGGACATGCTGATCGGCCTGGTGATCATTATCGCGAACGCCCTGATCAAGTAGGCAGGCGATCGGGTGCCAGGTCGGCGAGAATGGCCGCGAGTCCATGACCGCGTAGAGGTAGACCGCTCACGGCCTCACCCGCGATTGACCGTCGCTACTGCACGGTTGAGACCCGAGAGCTAGGGTCGTGACTGATCATTGTCACTGAGGAGGGGATCCGAGGATGAGCGGACTGGTGACGGCAGTCAGCAGCAACGGCGAGTACTCGTTCACCAAGCCGAACCGGGACAGCGTCACGCTGCTCGCCGGGCTCGGTGTGGAGGGTGACGTCCATGCCGGCGTGACGGTCAAGCACCGCTCGCGCATCGCGCAGGACCCCACCCAGCCGAACCTGCGTCAGGTCCACCTCATTCATGAAGAGCTCTTCGCCGAGGTCGGTGCAGAGGGATTCAATGTGGTGCCCGGTGACCTCGGCGAGAACATCACGACCCACGGCATCGATCTGCACGCCCTACCGGTCGGCACACTGCTCCGGATCGGCGACGACGCAGTGCTGGAGGTGACCGGCCTGCGCAATCCCTGCCTGCAGATCGACAACTTCCAGGACGGGCTGCTGAAGCAGGTCGTGGGTCGCGACGAGGCCGGGAACGTCGTGCGCAAGGCCGGAATCATGAGCGTCGTGAAGGAAGGCGGCACGGTGCGCCCCGGCGACACGATCCAAGCCGAGCTTCCCAGCGGGCCGCACCGGCCCCTGGAGCGGGTCTGACGACTCCATACCGAAAGGCCGCCGGACGTTGACATATGAGTTCGGACCATGCCGTGAGGTGCTCAGCGATCTGGGGTCGCGAGATTAACTGTCGCTGCGCAGGGACAGCTCGCCGATCAGCTCGGTGAGCTGCGGGTCGTCGGGGTGGTGTCCGGCGGACAGGCGCAGCGGTACGACCTCGGCGGTGCCCGTAACACCATCGAGACCGCAATCGGTTTCTGATCTCACCGTCCGTGCCCGGCTTCCTGGGGCAGAAGCCGAGCACGGACGCGGCTTGACCGCTCCGGACAAGCGGCGACCACCGGGCTGCGATCGAAACCCGGCGGCCCGGAAGCTGCCCGGGCCGCCGGCGTAGGCCGTCAACGGCGCCTGCCGTCAGGGAATCAGGAGTAGGGGTTGAGCGACGCGCTGGACGAGCTGCAGTTGTCGAAGGTCGTGTCGCGGCAGACCGTCACCCAGAGGCTGTGGATGCCGCTGTCCTCGCTGCCCGGCAGACTGCTCCAAGTGGTGGTGGTGCCGCACCCGCTGCTGTTCCAGTGGTTCGGGAACTGGAAGCCCGGCACGGTGACGTAGAAGTACACCGGGTGAGCGTCGCAGGAGGTGTCACTGAGCTTCACGTTGCGCAGGGTGAATGAATCCGAACCGGTCCAGTCGACGGTGAGTGAGACGGAGGCGCCCGTGGTGCTGGCGCTGCGGGGGTCGTTGTCGGCGGCGTTGGCCGTGCCCGGTGTGAACCCCAGGACCATGGCCGCGAGGCCGGCAACGACGGCGGTGATGCCGCGCTTCTTCATGATTTCTCCCATGTGTTCGGGGCGAGGTGTCTTCTCTCGCCGCGGTGAGGTGCTGCGCCCTTGGTTCTGTGGAGGTCGGCAGCGTGGTCTCGTGCCGACGGAGTCGTATGTCCTATCCGCCTTGCTGATGACCGCCTGGTCCGGCAGGGCTCTCGCCATCCGGCATCGACCTGACCCCCCGGTGCCTGACGCCCCGGTCGCGGGCAGTACGGCGACGCCGCTTCCCGGAGGGAGGGGGGCAGGCCGTTGTACTTACGGATGGTCAGGCTGGCTCCTCGCGGTCGTGGGCCGGCCCCAGTACGGACAGTCGGACGGTGATCCGGCTGCACCCCCCGGCGGCCTGGCGGCAACAGGCTGTTCGCACGGCCAGGTGCCTGCCAAGGAGTTCTGGGCACCCTGGGAGGATGGGATGGCGGTGGCTCTCTGACCTGCGACATCGCGGTGTTGCTGGGATGCCACTGGGAGGGCCACCCGCACTCCGTGGTCGGGGAGCCGAGCGGCACGGGTATATCGGGTCCGGGAAGTGAATCACCGGTAGCGGTCACCACCCGTCGCGCTGAAGCCGACCGAGCGTCGGCCGATACGATCTCTCGCAGTTCGCATGCCCTTCGACGAACCCTGAGCTCCACGGCAGTGTCAGTTCGGCAGTAGCGGCGTCGAGGTCCTGCCGGAGGAAGCCGGCGAAGCCCCTTATGGGCTTCGGCGCGTCCTACCGCCTGCTCAGTTGTCTCCTATCCCGGTTGTCAGCGGTGGGTCGTACCTTGAGAAAGACGTGTGCTGCGCTTTGCTACCCGGTGGGGGACATCTGTGGGCTACTGACCGAGCTGTGAGCGCACCGGGCCGTCTGAGGAGCTGCCCGCCGGGCGCGGTCTCACGCCGCGGTGGTCGTTGCGTCCGATGACGGCGGCCCGGCCGTCGCCAGCAGTGGGTTACATCCGCTGGGGCCGCGCCCCGGACGCGAAGGGAAGGTGCCGCAACCCTGCCCGGACTGGGACAGAAGCTATACGGGGCTCAGAGCGCCGCAACCGCTGATCCTGCCGGGGGAGTCGGTGAACCATCGCAACGGGCGGGGTAACGCCGCAGCGCTGTGATCGTTTGGTATTACGTGATCACACCACTCAAGCGGTTACTGGCCCCGATCGCCCTGCCATCCCCCGCCGCCGCTCAACCCGCCACGCCTCAGACCCGGTTGCCGAGGGCCGCCCGCAGAGCGGCTCCGCGAGAGCCGGGTGCGGGCCGGGGCCTGTGCGCCGGCCGCCTGGCTGGAGCGTTGCTGTGATCCCGGAGCAGAGGGCGCGGACGGTCAGGGACGTGCGGGCCGTGGTCGTCGGGGCGGGGTTCTCCGGGATCGGGGCCGCCGTCCGGCTTCGCGAGGCAGGATTCGACGACGTCCTCGTTCTGGAGAAAGGGACGCACCCTGGCGGCACCTGGAGGGAGAACACCTACCCGGGCTGCGCCTGTGATGTGCCCTCGACGCTCTACAGCTACTCCTTCACACCGGATGCCGCCTGGAGCAGGGTCTTCGCCGGGCAGCAGGAGATCCTCGCCTATCTGCGGGCGACGGCCGAGCGATACCGGCTCGGTGACGTGCTGCGCTGCGGCGTCCAGGTGATGGGGGCACGATGGGACAGAGGGGCCGGCCGCTGGCTGCTGGAGACCAGCGACGGGCCCTACAGTGCGACCGTACTGGTCCTGGCCACCGGACCGTGGCACGTCCCGCGCCACCTGGAGGTCCCCGGCATCGAGGACTTCGACGGCCCCGTGTTCCACAGCGCCCAGTGGGATCACAGCGTCGACCTGACCGGGCGACGGGTGACCGTCGTGGGCACCGGCGCCTCCGCCGTCCAGATCGTCCCGGCCATCGAAGCCCAGGCCGCAACGGTCAACCTCATCCAGCGCACACCCCAATGGGTACTGCCCAAGCCCGATCTGCCGGTACCCGCAGCGCTCAACCAGCTTATGGATCGCATTCCAGGCGCGCGCGGCGCCCTGCGCGCCGGCCAGTACGCCCTGCAGGAGGGCTTCGGCTACGCCTTCCGCCACCCGCAGGCCGCCCGACTCCTCGAGGCGGGCGCCCGCGCACATCTGCGCCTCGCGGTCCGCGACGGGCAGCTGCGCCGGCAACTGACACCGGACTACCGGCTGGGCTGCAAGCGCCTTCTGACGTCGAGCACCTTCTACCGGGCCGTGTCCCAGCCGCACGTGCGCCTGCATCCCACCGCCGTGAGCGCCGTACGCGGCAACGAGGTCGTCGGCGCCGACGGCACCACCGTCCACACAGACGTGCTCATCGAGGCCACCGGCTTCCGCGTCGGTGAACTGCCGCTGGCCACGACCCTGTACGGCACGAACGGCCAGACACTCGACGAAGCCTGGGGCGGTGAACCGCAGGCGTACCTGGGCACTACCGTGAGCGGCTTCCCCAACCTCTTCCTGCTTCTGGGACCCAACCTGCTCGGCGGCTCCACCTCCGCGATCACAGTCCTGGAAGCCCAACTCACGTACCTCATCGCCGCCCTGGCCCACCTCGACCAAGGCGGCCACCGCGCCCTGAACGTCCGGCCGGACGCACAGGCCGCGCACAACACCGCCGTCCAAGAGGCGCTCGCGACCACGGTCTACAACACGGGCGGCTGCACCAGCTACTACCTCACTCCCACCGGGCACAACACCTTCGCCTGGCCGTGGTCCACCGGACGGCTCGTACGCCGCCTGAGCCACTTCGACGCCGACGCCTACACCTCCGACACACCGGACCGCCCTCTTCCCCTCCCTGCTCAGGCGAGGCCGCAGCCTGGAGAACATACGGCAGCCGCAAACGCGGAACAGCCATGACGCGGAAGGTACGGGATCCCGAACCCGACGCCGTCCTTGACCACGCTGATCCCATTCGGCTCCAGGACCGGCCGTCGAGCGCTGCCCTTGGCCTGAGGCATCAATGGGAGGTGATCTCAGTGCGGTAGTTCTCGGTCGCCGCTCAGCTTGGAGGAGTGGGTCGACTATGGCTCTACCCCGAGCCAGCTGAGCCGAGTTGGGCCGACGGGGCGGCGCCGGCTTCGGACGCCGGAAGGACGGAGGGGCGTCCACAGCGCCAAGTGAGCGGGACGGGAGGCCACGCAGCGTGCCCCTCCCGCTCCGCCGGACGGGGGCGTGAGGCGGCTGGCAGACCGGTGCCCGGCTCGGCCCGTGGCGGCCCAGGCCGGGCACCGGCGGCGGATCAGGTCAGGTCCCGAGGTACTCCAGGAGCCAGCTGACCGGCACGTCGTCCGCCGAGTCCGCGGCAGCCGTCTTCATGCGGCCGATGAGGACCTTCCGGGTTCCGGCGGGCAGCTTCTCGCCGAGGCGGTCGCCGTTGTCGGGGACACTGCGGGGCGTCACGCCGCCCCAGGAGCCGCTGGTGTAGATGCTCACACCGAGCTTGACGTCCGCCCAGGCGCAGCCGAAGCTGAGCCACGTGTCGCCCCAGGGGCCGGCGTTGAGCGGGGGTACGGTCAGGATGATGGTGTGCTTGTAGTGGATGAGCGCGCCGGTCTCGGTGAATGCGAAGCCGTGCGGGATCTGGTCGAGCTGGAAGTTGTTGGACACCAGGACTCCTTGCTCAGCAGGGGAGCGACACATCACACGGTCACTTGAAGGGGTCAAACCCCCTGTTTGAGCGGACCCGGAGTACGCCGGACCGTATCCGTCTTCCCGTACGCTCCCCTGGCCGACCGGCTTCCAGGTTCGGTGCCCTGGGAGCGCGCACCGCTGTCAGCGGCACTCACCGCATGGGGTGTCCCGGAAGCGGACGGAGTCCGGACAACCGGAGAACGGCAGATCGGCGTGTACGGCCGTACGGTCACAGGGATCGCTGACGGGAATCGGTCAGCCGCTGACCCGGGGCAAGCCGGCCCGGAGCCCATGAGTGAGCCCACCGATGGCCTGGGCCCTCCTGGTGGGAGGACCTCACCGGGACACTGGACAGGTGGCGGCCGTTGACACCGACCGCGTCGCCGTACGTCAGCAGTACATGGACCGGGCGATCCCCGAGTTCGTGGGCATCCCGGCCCCGGCCGTGACCTGCTGGACAGCCGCCCTGCTCAGCTGGGTGAGCAGCTTCCGCCCCGATGAACCGCCGGACCACGAACGACGTCACGCTCGCCCTCTCGCCGATCACGTTCGGGCTGCCGAGGGCTTCCGCGATCCGGTCCGCCGCCGCGCCCCCGGAGATCGGCGGGCTGGGCATCGCGGCCCGGATCGCGTCGGCGTCCAGCGCCTCCACAGCGGACCTACCCACGCAGCGTCAGGACGTGCACACCCTGAGGAGTTGGAAGCAGTCGGGGTGAACGAAACTGCGTCATCGGGGACGGTGGCGGCCCACTGACCATTCCTTGCCGACGCCTTGCCATGGCTTGGTGTGAGGGGCAGGGCATGCGGGGCACCCGGGAAGGCATGACAGTGAACGATTTCGGCCAGGGCACCGCCCTCCTGTATGACCCACTGCGCAACAAGGGGACCGCGTTCAGCGTGGCGGAGCGGGCAGAGCTCGGCCTCGACGGGCTGCTGCCGGCTGCCGTGGAGACCCTGGACGACCAGGCCGACCGGGCGTACGCGGCGTTCCTCGGCTACGACAAGCCGCTGAACCGGCACATCTACCTGCGCCAGCTCCAGGACACCAACGAGGTGCTGTTCCATCGGCTGGTCACCCGCCACCTGGAGGAGATGCTGCCGGTCGTCTACACCCCGACGGTCGGCGAGGCGTGCCGCCGCTTCAGCGAGATCTATCGCCGCCCACGCGGGCTGTTCCTGTCCTACGAGGACCGGCACCGCTTCCGGGAAATACTGCGTAACCGCCCGCACGACGACGTGGACGTCATCGTCGTCACTGACGGCCAGCGCATCCTGGGCCTGGGCGACCAGGGGGTGGGTGGGATGGGCATCCCGATCGGCAAGCTCAGTCTTTACACGTCGATCGGCGGCATCCATCCAGCTCGTACGCTGCCGATCCTGCTGGACGCCGGGACGGACAACGAGGAGCTGCTGAACAACCCGCACTACCTGGGCCGCCGCGAGCGCCGGGTGACCGGAGCCGAGTACGACGAGCTGGTGGAGGCGCTGGTGGCGGCCGTGGAGGCTGAGCTGCCGGGGACGCTGCTGCAGTGGGAGGACTTTGCGACGGCGCACGCCCGGCGAATCCTTACCCGCTATCAAGACAGGCTGCTGACCTTCAACGATGACATCCAGGGCACCGCCGCCGTCGCGCTCGGTGCGCTGACCACGGCGATGCGGATTGCGGGGACCCGGCTCGCCGACCAGCGGATCGTGATCCTCGGCGCGGGTTCCGCCGCGGTCGGTGTGGCCGACATGATCCGTACCGCGCTGGTCGACGACGGCGTGTCGGAGGAGGAGGCCGTTTCCCGATTCTGGTTCGTGGACGTCGACGGGCTGCTGACCGGCTCCCGTGACGGGCTGACCGACGAGCAGCGGGTCTACGCCCGCGACGACGAACAGGAGTCGTACAACCTGTCCGAGGTAGTGGACCGGGTCGAGCCGACGGTGCTGATCGGACTGTCCACTGCGCATGGCGCCTTCACGGAGGAGATCGTGCGGCGGATGGCGGCCGCCTGCGACCGCCCGGTGATCTTCCCGCTGTCCAACCCGACCTCCCACGCCGAGGCCGACCCTGCCGACCTGGTGCGTTGGACGGACGGCAAGGTGTTGGTCGCCGCAGGCTCCCCGTTCCCGTCTGTGACGGTCGACGGCCGCGAGGTGCCGGTCGCTCAGGCGAACAACGTGTACGTGTTCCCGGCCATCGGCCTGGCGGTCACCGCAAGTCGGGCCTCTCGGGTTACGGACCGGATGATGGTGGCCGCCGCCCGCGCTGTCGGTGACTGCGCCGCCCGGTTCGCCCCGGATAACGGTGACGCCCCCGCGCCGCTGCTGCCGCCACTGCGGGAAATGCGGGACGCGGCCCGGGACATCGCGGTGGCCGCCGCGACGGCGGCGGTGGAAGACGGCGTCGCCCCGAAGGCCACGCAGGAGGAACTGCGCGCGGCTGTCGAGGCCGCCCAGTGGAGCCCCAAGTACGCACAGTGACGGCCAGAGCTGCCGCGCGCGGTCGGCTGGAGTGGGCAACCGAGGGCTCCGCCCCGGGAGTTCACCCGCCCACTCCAGCTGAGGCCGCACTGGCTGGGGGCCGTCTTAAAATGATCACCGCTTGGTGGATCACGGTGGGGTGATAGGTCGCCAAGTTCCATGAACTCACCGATTTGGAGCGGGAGTTACCCGCTCCGCTGATCCCGCGGGCCGCGACGGGATGTCCGGGGGCTGAGCCGCCGGTAGCCGGACAGCCAGGACATGGTGCGCTCAATGACCCAGCGGCGCTGCCCTGATCGTTCGCTGGTCTCGGTACCTTTGCGGGCGATGCGTACGCCGATCCGCGGGCCGTTCGCTTGAGTGCCGGCCGATTTGAGCTACGGCGACTGTCAAGCGTGCGTTTGGCGAGCTCGGACCAGCACTCGCGTGCCGCGACGACCTCCGGGAGATGGCGGCGCGCTCGCTGTTCGGGCCTTGCCGACAAAGAACTTTCTGGTTCCGCGGCTGCATCGGTAGGCCGATGGGCCATCCGCCTGGGCCAACGCCGCGTACCCGTACGCGGCGCACCACCGCTTCGCGAGAAGCTTGTCAGTTCCATTGGAACGGCAAAAGACAAAGGCAAGGAGAGTTCTCTCCTTGCCTCTCTCAACTTATAGCGCACTGGGGGGCTTGCCACAAGACCCGGGTCACGGCGCAAACTTGTCGGCCGAGGCTACAACCTGCGGAAACGGGGCCAAGACGTGCGTGTGTTGTCGACGTATGGGGGACGCGGTGACGTCGAACCAGTGGTGGGACCTGCAGTGCAGTTACGGGTGCTCGGTGCGGAGGCGCGGGGGTGCGCGCCGCCCGACTCGCCAGAGGGAAGGCAACCAGGGATGAGGACGTGCTCGACCAGAGGTTCGGCAGGGTGGGAAGCGCCGGTGACTCGATCGGCCACCGCAGTACAACGGAGCACGGGCGCCCCGGAGGTATCGCGATGATTGAGCAGTACGTGCGGGATCTCCAAGAGGTTGACGAGACGCAGGTCGCGGTCGTCGGCGGCAAGGGCGCGCACCTGGGCGGCCTGTCGCGGATCGAAGGCATCCGCGTGCCGGCTGGCTTCTGCGTGACGACGGACGCCTTCCGGCGGATCATGGCGGAAGCGCCGTCGATCGAGGATCGGCTCGATCAGCTGTCGCGCCTGAACCCGGACGACCGTGAGGAGATCCGCTCACTCAGCGCGCAGATTCGCCGGACCATCGAAGAGACCGCCATCCCGGGCGATCTTGCGGCGGCGATCACCCGCGTGCTCGCCCGGCTCGGCGAGCAGGCCGCCTACGCTGTCCGATCCAGCGCGACGGCAGAGGACCTGCCGACGGCCTCCTTCGCCGGTCAGCAGGACACGTACCTGAACGTCGTGGGGCCGACGGCGATCCTCCAGCACATCAGCCGGTGCTGGGCCTCGCTGTTCACCGAGCGGGCCGTGACCTACCGCCGGCGGAACGGCATCGACCACCGTACGGTCCACATGGCCGTGGTCGTGCAGCAAATGGTCTTCCCGCAGTCGGCAGGCATCCTGTTCACGGCCGACCCCGTCACGGGCAACCGGAAGGTCGCCACCGTGGATGCCGGCTTCGGCCTCGGCGAGGCCCTGGTCTCCGGCCTGGTGAACCCGGACGTCTTCAAGGTGCGAGACGGTGAAGTCGTCGCCAGGACGATCGCCGCCAAACAGCGTGCCTTGCACGCCCTGCCGGCCGGCGGTACGCAGGAAGTGGCGATCGACGCACAGCGACGGGAACAGCCGGCGCTGACGGATGCGCAGGTCGTGCGGCTCGTGCAGCTCGGACGGCGGATCGAAGCGCACTTCGGCCGCCCGCAGGACATCGAATGGTGCCTGGCCGACGATGGCTTCCAGATCGTACAGAGCCGGCCGATCACGACGCTGTTCCCCATCCCCGAGACCAGCGACCAGGAGAATCACGTCTACGTCTCCGTCGGCCATCAGCAGATGATGACCGACGCCATGAAGCCCCTGGGGCTCTCCATGTGGCAGCTGACGGCCATGGTGCCGATGCACGAGGCCGGCGGGAGGCTGTTCGTCGACGTCACCCGGCGCCTGGCCTCGCCCACGAGCCGCGCCGGCCTCCTGGATGTTGTGGGGAGAGGCGATCCGCTGGTCAGGAACGCGCTGGAGAGCGTCCTGGACCGCGACGACTTCATCCCGTCGCTCCCGGACGCGGGTCCCGGCGGCCCGCCGACCGTCGGCGCGTCCGCCTCGATCGGGACCGATCCGGCCATCGTCACCGAGCTGATCGAACGCAGCCAGGCGTCCGTCGCAGCCCTGGAGCGCGACATCAGGACGAAGACCGGAGCGGCGCTGTTCGACTTCCTGATGGAGGCCTTCGAGGAGCACAAGCGAATCCTCAGTGATCCACTGAGCATTCAGGCGATCATGGCGGGGATGGAGGCCACGTGGTGGCTCAACGACAAGCTCCAGGAGTGGCTGGGCGAGAAGAACGCGGCCGACACTCTTACGCTGTCCGCCCACGGCAACGTCACTTCGGAGATGGGACTGGCGCTGCTTGACGTCGCGGACGTGATCCGCCCACATCCCGAGGTCGTGGCGTTCCTGCAAAACGTCGAGGATGAGGGCTTCGTGGACGAGTTGGCGAAGCTCCCGGGCGGGACCGAAGCACGTGACGCGATCAAGGGCTACCTGGACCGGTACGGCATGCGCTGCGTCGGCGAGATCGACATCACGAGGCCACGTTGGCGCGAGCGCCCCACCACGCTCGTGCCCGTGATCCTCGACAACGTCAGGAACTTCGAGCCGGGCACCGCCGAGCGGCGCTTCGAGCAAGGGCGGCAGAAGGCGCAGAAGAAGGAGCAAGACGTGCTGTCACGCTTGCGGGCTCTGCCGGACGGGGACCAGAAAGCCGACGAGGCCAAGCGGATGATCGACCGAGTCCGAACCTTCATCGGGTACCGGGAGTACCCGAAGTACGGCATCATCAGCCGCTACTTCGTCTACAAGCAGGCACTGCTGGAGGAGGCCGAGCGCCTCGTACGGGCCAACGTGCTTCGTGAGAAAGAGGACTTCTTCTACCTCACATTCCAGGAGTTCCGTCACGTCGCGCGCTCGAACCAGGTGGACGACCGGCTCATCAAGCAGCGCAAGGAGGCGTTTCGGTCGTACCACGCGCTCACCCCGCCCCGAGTCCTCACATCGGACGGCGAGGCCGTCACCGGCACGTACCGGCGCGACGACGTTCCGGCCGGTGCCCTGATCGGCCTCCCGGTCTCCGCCGGGACCATCGAGGGAAGGGCCCGCGTCATCCTTGACATGGCGGAGGCCGATCTCGAAGCGGGCGACATCCTGGTCACGACCTACACGGATCCCAGTTGGTCGCCGCTGTTCGTCGGAATCGCGGGCCTGGTGACGGAGGTGGGCGGCGTGATGACCCATGGCGCAGTGATCGCCCGGGAGTACGGCCTGCCGGCCGTTGTTGGCGTGGAGCAGGCGACCCGGCTGATCCGGGACGGGCAGCGGATCCGCGTACACGGAACCGACGGGTACGTCGAGATCCTGTCTTGACCGACCACTCGGAAGCGGGTGCTACACCGCGTTGCCCACCTGACCTTGACGTTTATCGTCCAGCGTCGAGTGCGGAGTCTTGATTGGACGTCAGTCCCATGCGTTGAAGAGCACTCCGCCCAATGTGGTGATGCCGTAGAAGCGAACTTCGCGCCACTCGCCCTGGGTTAGGACCGAGGTTTCGATGTCCGAGAGCGACAAGGTGAGTTGCGCGCGATCAAGCACTACAAACCCGAGGTCGGCAAAGGTATGGGCCCACGGTGGCGGTGCGAGGAACTCCTCGGTGTACCAGTCCCGGCGTTCCTGAGCGAATGCGATCCAGGGGTGGTGGGCGTGACACAGGATGATGCACTCGCCTGTGCCCTCGATGACCGTCGCGATGTGGAACGTACGAGGGTACGTCTGTGCCTCTATCTCGCCCACAAGGCCTTTGGCCGCCCGGGCGGCCGCATACAGCGCTGCCCGGAACGTCCGCTGGTCGGTTTCAGGTAGCGGCCCGTCCTTCGGCTGGAAGAATCCCGTGGCGCCTCGCGGCAATGTGAACGCTGCGTCCTTGTCTACGGCCATGTGGCTCATTCTGCCGAGGAGAAAAGCTGCCCACGTCACACTGTGCGGGGCGCGTCGGTTTGCGTGCACCGGCTGGGTTCCGGTCTTCGTACGGAGGTGCCCGCCGCATGCGGGCGGGTGTGAGCCGTCCGAGTGAGGCGCACGAACGCTCCGGGTTCACCCGCTCGGTTTCGCCGGCACGCACAGCCACGCGAGGCCTGCGGCAGTCAGGTAGGCGAGCGCGCCGATGGCCATGCTCGTCCGCAGGCCGGTGTTGTAGTCGGTGGCTGTCGCGAGCAGGCTGCCGCCGAGCGCTACGCCGGTGGCACTGCCGATCTGGCGGGTGGTGTTGAACAGGGCGGAGGCGGCCCCTGAGTACTCCGGGGGTGCGGCACCCATCACGGTGGCGGTCGAGCCGGTGAGGGCGAAGGACGTACCGAATCCCGCAGCCATCATCGGGGCCACCAGCAGCGCGTAGGCGGGGTCGGCTCCCGTCGAGGCCCAGCCGGCCAGCCCGACGGCAGCCAGGAGCATGCCGGAGATCACCAGGGGGCGGTCGCCGGTGCGGCGGCTCAGCCGTCCGGACAGGACGGAGGCGAACATGGTCATCGCCACCGCCGGGAACAGTGCCAGCCCGGTGCCGAGAGCGCTGTAGCCGCGCTGGTGCTGGAATTCCAGGCTGGCGGTGAACACCATGCCGTAGAAGCCGAAGTTGAACAGCAGGCCGATGACGGATCCGCCGCCCATCGCACGAGAACGCAGCAGGCTCAGTGGAAGGACAGGAGAGCGGGCAAGCCGCTCGCGCACCACGAACGCCGCGGCGGCCAGCACGGCCAGGCCCATTCCGGCGAGAACAGCCACATCTGACCAGCCCCGCCGTCCGGCCTCGTTGAGCGCTGCGGTCAGCAGCGCCACCGCCGCGACGACCGCGCACTGTGCCGGCCAGTCCAGGGCGCGGGCGGCCCGCCGGGGCGAGCGTGCCACATGCCGCAAGACCAACGCCAGGCAGGCCACACCCACGGGCAGGTTGATGAGGAACACCCAGCGCCACCCCACCGTGGTGACGAGCAGCCCGCCCAGCAGCGGTCCGGCTGATGCCGCGATGCCCGCCATCGAACCCCACAGCCCGAAGGCCCGCGAGCGGGTGGCCGGCGCCGGGTAGGCCTGCTGGAGCAGGGCCAGGGAACCGGGCACGATCAGCGCCGCGCCGAGCCCCTCCACCAGTCGGGCGGCTACCAGAAAAGGGGCGTTCGGCGCGAGCGCGCACGCGGCCGAGGACGCGGTGAAAACCGCCACACCCGCGCAGAAGACACGACGGTTGCCCAGCCGGTCGCCCAGCGCGCCACCGGTCAACAGGAACCCGGCGAACACCAGGGTGTATCCGTCGGTGATCCATTGGACGCCGGTGAGCGATGCCGACAGTTCCCGGCCGATCACCGGCACGGCCACGTTGATGACCGTCACATCCAGGATCACCATGAAATACCCGGCGCACACCGCCAGCAGCGGTGCCCAGGACCGTCGCTCGGACTCTGGGGCCGCCGGGGGAGAGGGCATTGACTCACCTCCACCGGCCGACCCCGCGAACGCCACGGTCCCAACTCCATCCCGTCCACGGAATCATGATGTCCTGGTACGAAAGCACCCTCGACGTCGGGCGTGTGCCCATGCCCACGACGCTCGGGACGGAGCACACGAAATCGCGCCGCGAAATTTCGGGAGACCGCGTGGTCCAGGCGGATCCGGAGCGGCAAGGTTGATCACGACGCAAGCCCTAACGGGCGCCTTGGATATGGAAGTTGAAGTCCGTGTGGCCGAGGGACCCCATCAGGCGTAGCCAGAGCGGCAGCAGCATCTCGGTTCCCCGGGAGGTCTCGATGCCGCCGAGGTCGATGACGGCGCTCTCGGGCCAGCCGAACGAGACCAGCATTTCGGCGACCTGTTTCTTGGCGCCGGCGTCCTCGCCGCCGACGAACACGTTGTGGGCACCGGCGACGCGGCCGGGCTCGACCATGATGAAGCAGCTCATGGTGTTGAGGGTCTTGACGACCTTCGCTTCGGGGAAGGCACGCTGGACCTGCTCACCGAGGCTGTCGGTGTTGACGGGGTCCAGCCGGGGCGGCATGCCCTCCGAGAAGTCGAGCGGGTTGGCGACGTCGATGAGGACCTTGCCGGCCAGGTTCGCGCCACCCGCGGCGGTGAGGGCGTCGAGCGTGGCTACGCCGGCGGTGGTGTTGACGACGGTCTCGCCGATGGCGGCGGCCTCGTCCAACGTCTGCAGGGGCACGTCCGAGTGATCCACGTGCCACGCGGCGAAGGGCGGATTGCCCATGGCGTCCGGGTCGGTGCGGGCGAGAGTGGCTGCGGGGTCGCGGGTACCGATGACGACCTCGTGGCCGAGGGAGACGAGTTTGGCGGCGATGGTCCGGCCGACGATGCCGGTACCGAGGACTGCGTAACGCATGGGGATCGGTTCCTTTGCGAGGCGGGCCGGGGGACACCGGTGCCCGCGGCCGGCCAGAAAACCAGACGGAGTTGTCCGGTATGCCGATCTGTCCGATTGGGCAGGGGCCGGGCGGGTCAGGTGCGCTGCTCAGGTAAGCAGACAGAAGTCCTTCACCCCTGCTGTCCGGGATGTGGATGGTGCGGATCTCACCCGATTGTCCGCCAGTAGGGCGCTCGGCCGGGCGAGGGCACGGGACCGTAGCCGGCTGCGACGCTGTCACTGATGTCTTTCCGCCGTTGGTCAAGATGACCCGCCACCGGATCCCCCGCTGCCAGAGCAAGCGGCGGTACTTGGCCGCGCTCGATTCGCATCTGATGCCGGTCAGTCTGACGACGGTCCGTCAAGACTCCTTGCTCACGGCGGAGTATGCCGTGCGGTTCGCCGTCGCGCGCATGGAGAGCCCGGACCTGGAGCATCAGGAGGCGGTGTTGGACCCGAAGCTGGTTGTACGGGGGACCAACGGGCGCTGCCAGGACAACTGACTCGCGGCCAGGCAAAAGCACAAGGAGCCCCGCCTCGCCGCCTTCTGGATGCGGAAGCCGACGGCCCGGCACATCGCGATGGGCTTCGCCCATGACCTCGCGGCGGCCTTCAGCCGCCGGGTGCGAACAGCGACCCACCCCGGCATTGCAGCGACACCGTTGGTGAATCCGTGTCCGGCCGCCACAAGCTTTGGGCACCCTGCGCGGTGTTGATGCTGGTCAGTCGACAGGTGGCCGCCGCCCGCGACATTTTCGGATCCCTCACGGAATGTGGCCAGAACCCCAAAGAAACAGACACCACCAGAAGGTCTAGGAATCTGCCAGCCACGCCAGCAAGCGGCCCTGCGACCAGCAGCGGCCAATGGCCTCGGCGTGCAGTGCCGACTGCTCGAACACTGCCAGGCCGATGATGCTGTGGCCGGAGGCGCGGCGATCGCCAAGTGTCGGTATCGCCGGCGCGACTCCGACCCCCTCCGCTGACACCCACGCCACCGCCCGGCCGCCCGCCGCTTCGTCGAGGCGGTGCAAGAAGCGCAGGCGGCGCTCGAGCGGGAAGTGCGACAGTGCCCACGTCGTGGTGACGACAGGCAAGGCGTCCGCGGGCACACGGGCGAAGGCGTCGGGCAACACCTCGACGGCGTCGCCTTGCAACAGCAGCGGAGGAGCCGTCGCCGCCAACGCCATCTCCGCTTCGAGCCTTGCAACCCGCTCCGGCTGATCCGGCCACAGGCAGGCGCGTAACCATCGGGCGTCATCCGCGTCGGTCACGTCGACCGGATCGAGGTCGACGCCGACCCGGGCGACGACCTCGGGCATCGCCCGAGCCGGGATCGGCCGATCTCCCACGATCGAAGTCGACAGCTGTACGGAAGATGCCGCGTCGCCCAGCGATTGCCCGTTGTCGTACGTGATGCCAACGCGATCGACATTGAGATTGAGCCCGGCCGAACAGCCCACGTCGATCAGCCCCACCGCATTCGCGCCCACCCGGTGCGCTGCCTCGGCAATAGCCGGATACAGCACGGCGCAGCGTCCAGTCTCATTGGTCCGTGTCTGCCGGCGCACGGCGATGGCCACGACCGAGTCGGTCATTCGCAGCAGCGTGTTGAGCGCCGCGTCGGCGGCAGCGTCACCGTCCGCAGCGGCATAAGCCGCGGCGAGCGCCGGGGCGCGTCCGGCGAGGGCGAGGTCGTGCAGCGCGGCGAGGATCACCGTGGGGTGCCGCTTGCGCGCCGGCGCCGCCTCGATGGCGCGCAACGCCTCGTCGGACTCACTCAGGGCGACGGCGACGCGCTCGTACAGCGGCGATGTTCCGGCGGCGTCGACCTCACCGAAGCGCCGGTACACCTGGGCGAGTGTGCGGGCCCTGCCCACGGGTGCGGCGCTTCCTGCAGTCGGCCTCGGCATCCTGCGATCCTAGCCATCGGCACGAAACCCCATGACCCCTTACCTGGCACAAGAGGGCGGAGAAGATTCTCGACCGACTCGCCGGCTACTGCCGCTCCTCAACCAAGAGCGAGCACTCCAACCTGCCACTCAAGAACTTCCGTGGGACGCGCCCCAGTACGACAAGACTGCCATCTCCTACGAAGCAGGAGTCACCCTCACATCGCTCCTGATCTGGACGCGATCACTGTGACAACGAGCCCGAAGCCATCGACACTGACCCGGCCGCCCAGGTGTACTCGAGCTCAGGCAGCGCAAAACCCTGCTCGAACAGGCAGACGCGCTCGTCGGTACGGAGAGCGCCGTGTCGCTCGTAGAAGGCAATGGCGCGTGCATTGGCGCGCAGTACCTCCAGATAGACATCCCGCCCGGGATGCTCGGTGGCAGCCCACGCGAGAGAGTGTCGGAGCAGTCGGCCTCCGATGCCGGAACCAGTACGGCCCGGCCGGGCATGCAAATTGTCCAGAAGGATGCGGCCGTCGGGGCGCGGAACGAGGTACGCGAAACCGTCCATCTCGCCTCCGCTCACGGCCACAAACAGTCCTGCAGCCGGCTGCGGCTCGAGAATTCGTCCGTGCCATAGCGCCAGCCGGTCCTCGAACAGGGGGCCGCCCAAGAAACTACTCGGCATAATCCCTGCATATGCCGTACGCCAACTCTCCGCGTGAAGCGCCGCGATCTGCTCCACATCGCCCCGCACACCCGTTCTGATCTCCATGTCGACGAGCCTCGCGTATGGCCTCGGCGTTGTCACATCTGTAGGCCTCAACCGTCGATGAGAGATCACTTTGAAGACACCCCCAAGCGCGGATGTGCCGAAAGTCGCGGCATCAGGCTGGTGCGAGCCGCGCATGCTGAGCCGCTTCTCCGGCAGCTCCATCCCTCAAGCAAGTAGCCACCAAGACCTGCACTTCAGCAGGTGCACTGGTGGTGCTCGATAGTGCTCGATGGTGGGATGGCAGGGGATGGCCTGGTCCAGGCTAACGAGCTCAAGGACCCGGAGCATCGATTCCTGGGCGTCGGCCATACGCAGCCACCCCTGGTTGCCCTGCCCGGCGGTCGGGTCAGTGGGGACGGTCGCCGGCGATGGCGACCCGTTCCGCGACGCGGCGCTGGGAGCCGTAGTCGTTGACGGCGTAGTGCTGGGTGGCGCGGTTGTCCCAGAACGCGATGTCGCCGGGCTGCCAGCGGAAACGCACCTGGTACTCGGGGACGTGCGCCTGCTGGAACAGCAGGCGCAGCAGCCGGTCGCTCTCGTCGCGGTCCATACCGGTGATGCGGGTGGTGAACGAGGTGTTGACGAACAGCATGCGCCGTCCGGTGTCGGGATGCGTGCGCACGACGGGGTGTTCCACGGGCGGGAACAGGTCCTGGAAGGGGGCGAGCCGGTCGGGAGCGTAGAAGCGGGCGAAGCCGGGGATGAAGTCGTGCACGGCACGGGCGTCGCCGACGCGGTCTTTCACCTCTTGGGGGAGGTTGTCGTAGGCGGCGGCCATGTCCGTCCACATCGTGTCGCCGCCGAACGGCGGCACCTCGCGCAGTTGCAGCACGGCACCGAGTGCGGGGCGCTCACGGAAGGTGACGTCGGTGTGCCAGACGTTCTCGAAGGTCGGGGTGGTGCCGCCGCTCTTGTCGAACCGGACCACGTCCTCGCTCGCACCGGCGGCCAGCAGCGGATTGGTCTCCAGCTCGCCCCAGTTGCGGGCGAAGGACCGCTGCTGGTCGCTGGTGAGGTGCTGGGAGCGGAAGAAGAGGACCTTCCACTCCAGCAGGGCGCGGTTCAGCTCATCGCGCAAGTGGGGCGTGAGCGGGCGCGAGAGGTCGACGCCACTGATCTCGGCGCCGATCGTGCGGGCCTGCGGGACGACGTCGAACTGTTCGTAGGGCCGCTCCTCCCACCCGTCGGGCAGCCGGCGCAGGATGCGCGTGCCCTCGTAGATCCCGTCGCCCGGGATGCGTGCGTCGCGAAGTATGGCTGCCGGTCCGGCGGCCGTGGCGGTCATGGAGATGTCTCCTTCGGGTCGGCCCGATCACGAAAGGCGTGGACACGGACCTGATCAGGGGGTGCGTGGATACGAACAAGGTGACCCGTCCGTGAGCGCAGGGTTCTCGGCCGGGACGGCTGTCGGCAGGAGGCGGTACGCGTCCGGCAGGTCGGGGCCGGCAGGTCGGGGACGAAAGACGCTCTGTGTTGTCCGCGCCGAGGGGCGCCGACGCGCTCGTGGTGTGCGGCGAGCAGAGGGCTCAGCGGCAGCCGGTCATCGACCGGAGCGTTCACACCCGGTTCGATCGGGGCAACAGAGGTGCTCCGGTGTCGAGTCGAACCAGGAGGTGGTCATGGGAGGAGTGTGTGATCTTCTCCCCGCCGCTGTCAATGGTGCCGGGCCCCGGCTGCATCGGAGGCGGTCCGGCTGCGGTCCCTGTATGGCTGGGACCGTGATCCCGGGGTAGGCGGGCTGTGCTGGTGGGGAAAGCGGCGCAGTGCCTGGGGAGGTCGGCGCCGCTTTCCTGCCGTCCTGTACGTGAGAAAGGAAACGCACCCGCCCGGGCGTCCGGCGGGGCGCAGGAGGCGCGCGTCCCGGCCCCGTACCTCAGCGGTCAGGTGTGGGAGAGGGCGAAGGAGACGAGGAAGCCGCTGACGGTGATCAGTCCGATGGCCAGGTGGGCGTCGTTGAACGCTTCGGGGATCATCGTGTCGGCGATCATGGCGAGGATCGCCCCGGCCGCCACTGCGGTCACCGCGGCGATCACGGCGGGGGAGAAGGAACCGACCACGGTGTAACCGAGGACGGCCGACACCGTACTGGCCGCGGCGATCGCCGCCCAGACACCGAAGACGTACCTCTTGGTGCGGCCGGCCTTCTTCATCCCGGCCGAACTGGACAGCCCCTCGGGGACGTTGCTGATGAACACCGCGGCCACCGTCACCAGACTGACCGCCCCGCCGTCGAGCAGGCTGACGCCGATCACCGCGGATTCCGGCACCCCGTCGAGCAGAGCGCCGAGCGCGAGCGCCGTCCCGGACCCGCCCTGCTCGGCCTCCGAGGGCTGCGCCTGCGCTGAGGCACCACCAGAGCGCTTGCGGTGGCGGGCACCCCGGCGGGCCAACCACACGTTGCCGCCCGTGTAGGCCACGGCGCCGATGAGAGTGCCGACGGCCGCGGGAGCAAGCCCCGCCTCCTCATATGCCTCCCCGACCAGCTCGAAGGACACCGCTGAGATCAGCACCCCGGCCCCGAAGGCCATCACCGTCGCGATCACCTTCTGCGGCACCCGCAGCCCGTACCCCAGCGCGGCACCGAGCAACAGCGCCGAGCCCGCCACCAGTCCCCATAGTCCAGCTAGTCCAGCTTCCACCACTTCAGCCATGCCGACCCGTCTACCCGCTTTGGATGTGGATCAACGGCGACCGGCGCGGCATACGCCCTGGTTACTACTTCACCCCAGGCTGAGCAGGAGTGGTCGACGGCCTGGAGCGCGATGTCCTTGGCCTCTTCCACGGCGCCGGGGTCGCTGTGGAAGAGCAGCAGTGGCCCAAGCCGGCCGACGAACCAGCATCACCGGTGAGCACCGCGCCCGCCATCGTCCGCGCCTTGACGGGCTCCGTCCCGCCCATCGCAAGCGCCGTGGTCACGGCGGCAGGCCGCGGTTAATTGTGCGCCTGGGGTGAGGCTGGCGATCTGGTGGTGGCAGGAGAGCGCGGTAGAAGCCCTGGGGCCGCGACCGCCACCACCGCGGCACCATACGTCGCTGATACTGCACCCCGCGCGGGCGGATGGCTGACCATGCCACCGCTCGGGCACGTGAGACAGCCTCGCGTCCGGTGCCTGCCATGGCCGGGCGCGAGGCCGACGTGAGGCATGACGGTCAGGTATCAACGAAAACCCCTGGCAGTGTCACCGGCCCTCGCTATGGTGACCGCCGTGATGGTGGGCACCGAACAAACGCGGCTGGTCGTGCTGCGCGGCAACAGCGCCTCGGGCAAGTCGTCCGTCGCGGCCGGCCTGCGTGAGAGGTTCGGCCGCGGCCTGGCCCTGGTCGGGCAGGACAACCTCCGCCGCATCGTGCTCCGCGAACGCGACCGTCCAGGGGCCGCGAACATCGGCCTGATCGACCTGACGGCCCGCTACGCCCTGGACGCCGGGTATCACGTCGTCGTCGAAGGCATCCTGTACGCCGACCGCTACGGCGACATGCTCACCCTGCTGCGCGCCGACCACCGCGGCCCGAGCCACAGTTACTACCTGGACGTGCCGTTCGCCGAAACCCTCGCCCGGCACGCCACCAAGCCGATCTGCGATGACGTCAACGAGACCCAACTGCGCGACTGGTACCGGCCGCGCGATCTGCTGCCCGGCGGCATCGAGACCGTCATCGGCGCGGACAGTGCCCTGCACGAGACCGTCGGCCGCATCATGCTCGACACCGGCCTGGCCCACCTGCCCGCACTGGACCGCTGACCTAGGCCTGGTCGCGGAACTGCGGCCGCCGCGGCCGACCCGAAGGTCACGCACGGGCAGCTTGCCGTAGTCCTGCACGGTGCGCTGCCGCACTGGAGTCGACCAGCCGCGCGGCATCCGAGAACGGGCGGGGCCTGCGCCTCGCCCTGGACGGCGTCCTGGACCTGGTCGTGCGCGCGACGGCAGACCGGCACGAGGAAGCGGCCAGCGGTTAGGTGACTGAGTCCGATGTCTGCGCCGGCCGCAATCATGGCCGTAGGGCGTCCGCTGGGGTTGTCACCAGTCCGGAGCACGCCAGAGAACCTCTCCGCATTCCTGTCACATCTGCGTGCGCCGTTCCGTCAGTGCTGTGGAGACGCCAACCAGGCCGAAGCGAAGGAGAGCAGCCATGACGAACACCTCCATCTCCCGGATGCCCAACCCGGCCGAGTTCGTGCCCGAGCTGAACGACATCAGCGCCGCCCTCTTCCGGGCCACGGGCAACCACTCGGTGCCGCGCACCACGATGAACCTCGTCCACCTGCGCGCGGGGCAGATTGTCGGCAACACCTACCTGACGATCCTGAACACCGGCTTCCTGCGCAAGGCCGGGGAGTCCGAGGAGCGCATCACCGCCGTCTCCTCCTGGCAGGACGAGCTGTACTTCACCGATGCCGAGCGCGCCGCCCTAGCCTTGGTGGAGGCCACCCTCCAGCCCGCCCCGCACGGCAAGGAGCGCGTCTCCGACGAGCTGTATGCCGAGGTGGCGGAGCACTACGACGAGAAGGCGCTGGCCACCCTGACCATCGCGATCGGCCAGATCAACTTCTTCATCGCCCTGGCAGTCATCGGCAAGCCGCAGCCCGTCAGCTCCCTCGCGGACGAGCAGTGGGACTGACCTGTCCGTCAGCGGGGTCGGACGATCCGGCGACGCGGGGCCACATAGTCGTCGATGAACTGCATCCGCGCTCACCTGCTCTGCCCGGCCCGTGTTCCCCAACCCCGTGGTATTGGACCCGGACGGCAACCCGGCGCCAAGAACCGCCGCCCGGCACCCCGCTACGACGTGGGCAAGACCGTCAAGCGTCCAGAAACCCTCAAAGCCATCGGCCGGCCCGGAAGATCAAGAACAAGCTAAGTAGCCCCGTGGCCCAGGTGCCGCACAACGCGACCCGGCCCGGGCCCCGCTCCTCGAGAGGACCAGGGCCCGGGCCGGGCGGTGTGGCTGTGGCTGTGTGTCAGGACGTGGGGATCAGACCCGGGTGAGGCGGACCGCCACCGTCTCGCTGACCGTTACCGGCTGGTCGTAGTCCGGGTCCGTCGCCGTCGCGCGGCCCTCGACCTCGACGTCCCCCTTCTGGAAGGGGACCGAACCGGTGGGTACGGCCGCACCGGTCCAGGTGATTGGGGCGCCCGGGGTGCAGGACACCGACGTGGAGAAGGAACCGCGGATGAGGTCCCGCTTCTTCACCTGCGTGACGTTGCCCGCCACGGTCACCTGCACCGGCTTGTTGCAGCTCACCGTGCCGTGGAAGGTGGCCTTGCCGTTGAGGGAGCTCGCGGTGCCGTCCAGGGCGATGTCGAGGCCCAGGCCGAGTTCGGCCGGCGGGGGCGGGTTCTCGATGTGGACCTCGCCGCGCGCGGCCGGGGTGCCTCCCTCGCAGTGCTGCACGAAGGTGGCGTCGAGCTCCTTCACGTAGCCTTGGGGGCCGAACTCCACTGCGGAGATGGTGAAGGTGCCGGTGAGCTGGTTGCAGCCGCGGCCGTTGCCGCTGAGCGACAGGCCCGGTTCGGTCCCGTCATTGAACGGGTAGCGGGTGGCTCCCGTGTAGGTCCCGGCCGTCAGGGCCTTGCCGGACGGCGCCGCGAGGTTCAGGGTCCACCAGTCGCCGTTCGCTCCGTCGACGGAGACGGTGACCACCCCGTTGTCGGTGTTGCCCGAGACGTTCATGCGGTCCTGGGACGCCGTCGCGTAGGCGTAGGACTGGCCGCCGCTGATGTAGTCGTCCTCGTCGCCGCTGAAGCTGAAGGAGCCCCCGGTGACCGGCAGGGCGTGCGCTTCGGTGCCGGAGAGCATGCCGGTGGTGCCGGTGGCCATGGTCAGCGCGAGGGTGGCGGTGGCACGGGCCAGGACGCGTCTGGGCAGGCTGAGGTTCATGGATGTTCCCCCTGGTGAGATGACGTATGCCCCGTCCACCGACGTGATGCTTCCGCGTGCGCGTTCGCACGCTTGTCCGCATGTTTCCGTCGGTGAGGCGAGTCTGCCAACCAGAAGGATGTGCGACAACTGTGTTTCAGGTGTGATGAGTTGATGTTTCAGCCAACACCAGGTGTCAGCGTCGTAAGTCGGGCAGGCGTGGCCTCCGTGCCTCAGGCCGCCGTGTAACCGAGATGCGAGCCGGCGAATTCTGCCGCAAGGAGTTGTCTTCAAGTGTCGCGCCCACGTCGGGAGTGATGCGGGGGGTTGCTGGTGGGATCGGACGATGGTGGAGTCGACCGACGCCAGTCAGTCGATGTCCCCGGCCGCAGCGACCCGTGCCTGGGCGGGGCCGGAGTATCCGCTCGAACGTGCCGTCCATGGCCCACCGGCGGAAAGGGGTGTGGAGCGTGGCCCACGGCCCGTACCGCTCGGGCACGTTCCGCCAGGCCGTCCCTGCGCGGGACTTCCACACGATCCCGTTGGCACCTTGCGGTCATCCTGCCGCTTCCGCCCCCGCAGCGACGCGGGCGGAAACGGCCGGACGAACTCCCCCTCTGCATCGGACAGTTCATGGCGACGACCCAAACGCACACGGTGCCCGTACGCGTTCGGTACGCGAAACGTGCGCTTCACGCTAGGGTCGGAGGCAGGAGGTTCCGTATGTCCGAGCTGTTCGACGCGGTCGACGCGCTGGTCGCGTCCCGTTCCCCGTTGCCGCCCCCGGCGGAGCGCAGGCGGCTGCGCCAGGCGCACGGCCTGACGCTGGACGAGGTGGCCGCCGCACTGCAGGTGCGGCGGGCGACGGTCAGCGGCTGGGAGGCCGGTAAGACCGAGCCGCGGTTGCCGGAGCGCGACGCCTACGCCCGCATGCTCAAGCAGCTCGCCCAGCTCTACCCCGCCGACCCCAACGCCGCGGTTCCCGCGGCGGACACGGCGGTCCCCGAGACGCCTGCCGTTGCGGCCGCTCCTGCGCCACCGGTAGCTGAACCTGCCCAAGCCCACACCGGCACCACAGACCCAACTGCGGAACCTGCGAACACCGCACGCCGCCCCGCCGCCCCTGCCGCTGTACCGCGGCCGGCGGCCACGACCAGGCCGACGTCGCGCCGCCAGGGCGAGAGAAAGCCCGTCCCGGCGGTCGGCACCGACCCGCGGTTCGAGAACGGGCCGTTGGCGGTCGTCGACGTCGAGGACGGGCAGGTGCTGGCGTACTGCACCGGCGGCCTGGTCCTGGATGTGCCCGCCAAGTCGATCCCGGCCCTGGTGGACTGGACCCTGCGCGAGGCGAAGCTGGGGCAGCCGAAGTTGTCCGGGCCGGGCAAGGATGCCGATCCGCTGCTCGTGCTGACCGAGGCCGCCTGCGAGCGCTATGGCCTGCCGATCGCCCTCACAGATGAGGAGCGGCTCGCCGGGCGAATCCCGGAAGGCCACAAGGTCATCAAGCAACTGGCCCGCGCGGACTGGCAGCTGACGAAGCGCGGCTTCGGGCCATGGGCAAGGATCTACCGCCCCGCGCAGGGGTCGGAGCGTTCCTGCGTACAGCTGTGCATCCCGTCCTGGCAGGCGTTGGACACCCGCCACTGGGGCGAGGCCGGGCAGTTTCCGCCCGCCGAACTCGCCCAGCTGCTCGGTACGTACGCGTCGAGGGTGATGACGCCGCGCGGCTCCACCGCCGTGACAGGCCTGGAGCTGATGACCGCCCTGCACCCGCCGACCCGCGCCTCCGAGCCGGACGCCGACGGCAAGCGGCACTCCGAGCACAATCCCGGCTCGCTGGGGAAGGACCCGGTGGACTGCGCACCGTGCGAGGCCCCCGACGGGCACCCGCTGCTCGCCGACCTGCCGCGCTTCCACCAGCGCACCCCGGCGGAGGTCCTCGTGGAGGAGGCGTACGACTGGGCGCGCCCGCTCACTGACGCCGAATGCCTGCGCCGCAACCTGGTGGGCATCGACGTGAACATGGCCTTCGCCGCCGGCGCGAACGGCCTCACGGTCGGCCTCAGTGCGCCGACGTACGTCAAGCAGCCGGTGTTCGACCCCAAACTGCCCGGCTCCTGGCTGGTCGACCTGAGCCACGTTGACCTGTCCCGTGTGAAGGTCGGCAAGGAGTGGGCGGACCTGGACGGCGAGCTGCTGCCCAGTCCGTTCACGCCGAAGGGCGAGTGCACGACGGGGCCGGCCTGGTACGCGACGCCGACCGTGGCGTACGCGGTGGAGCTCGGCTACGAGGTCGCGCCGGTCGAGGCGTGGGTGCGCTACGACAACGGGCGTTACCTGGACGGCTGGTACAACCGGCTGCGCGACGCGTACATCGCCACGATGGCCGACCTCGGGGTGGGCGCCGATCTGTCGCCGGAGGAGTTCCTGACGGCGATGGACGGCTACCGTCAGCGCGACCCTCAGTTGGCGATCGTGGTGTCCGCGATCAAGGCGACGGTGAAGGGCGGCATCGGCAAACTGCGCGAACGCCCGCGCGGGGAGGGCTGGAAGCCCGGGCAGCCGTGGCGGGCTCTGTCCCGGCCGACGTGGCGCCCGGACATCCGCGCCGCGGTCATCGCCCGCACGCGGATCAACATGCACCGCAAGATCGTCAAGCATGCAGCCTTCACCGGGCAGTACCCGGTCGCGATCCTGTCCGACTGCGCCGTGTACGCGGCCGACGGGCCGTCGCCGCTGGACTTCCTGCCCTACAGGGACGGCAAGCCCCTGCCGGGCGGCTTCAAGCTCGGCGTGAACCCCGGGCTGATCAAGTGGGAGGGAACCCAGAGCGTGCTGTGGGGCGAGGGCGTCCGCGAGCAGTTCGACGCCCCGGAGCTCAACCTCGCCCGGTACATCAAGGACGGCACTGTCACCGACCAGGACACCGGGGAGTAGGTAGACCACGATGAGCATGTTCGGGGACGGCCTGGACGCCGCGGTGCAGAAGGCGTTCACCCGCCCGGTGCCGAAGTCGGCCGGCGCGCAGATGCGGTACCTGGTCAAGCAGTACAAGGGCACCAAGGTAGTTGCCCAGATGCTCCGAGTCTCGCAGCGGACAGTGGAACGGTACGTGAAGGACCAGATCAAGAAGCCCCGTAAGGACCTCGCGGAGCGCCTGGAACGCGAGGTGAGGAAGCTCTGGCAGCCGCAGATCCGGGCCAAGGCCAAGCAGACCGCGGCCACCACGGGCGGCATCGTCATCGACACCCGCGCCCGCTTCGGCTTCACCGCCGCCCCCGGCACGACCGACGATGCCCGGCTGCGCCACCTCACCCTCGCCCTCCCGCCCCATCATGCAGCCCGCCTCTTCGATGCTCGGGAAGCCGGCGCCACAGAGGACCAGTTGCGCCAGATCGCGGCCGAGGCCCTGGGTGAGGTCTACTTCCGTGACAGCGGCCGTCGCGCCCACGGCCTGGAAGTGGAGTTCACCGACCTGGAACACCTGGAGTTCGACCTCTGATCCACGGCGCGGGCCCCGGACCAGCCGGGTGTGGAACGACCTCCCCAGGGTCAGAGCAGTGCCTGAAGGACGCTCAGAGGGCCGCCTGCGGCCTCGTGTTGTGGATGCTGGTGGAACGGGGCCAGGGGCGCGAAGCGGGCTCGGCGGCCGGAAGAGCGAGGCGGTCGGTCGGGTCCGCCGTAGTGCCGGGACGGCGGCGGCAGGGCATGCGGGTTGCGGAGCTGAGGTGTACCCCCATCCCAAACAGTAGTTATCCCAGTTGACCTTTCACCTGGGCCTCTCACCTGGATCTGCCACATGGACCTTTCATCAGGCACTCTCAAACACCCGCTGGAACGTCCGTGATCAGTAGCTGGTGCGTCAGCTCCCAGGGAGCTGAATCGTTTGGGGTTGGAGGCTCAACTGGCTACCGTCTGATGCATGAAGACGACGAGGCCCGCCAAGCGGGACATGCAGGAGACGACCGCGACTGGGCGGGATACGCGTACGGCGGTCCTCACCCGTTCGATCCGGGCCAACGTGCCTCTGCGCAAGACCTTCGTTCAGGCGAACAAGGGGGCCGCCAGCCGCCATGGGCCCCTGAAGGACTTCGTGACCGGGAGGGACCTGCGGGGCCTGAAGGCCTACCTGATCATCGTGGCCGCGTGCAGCAACGGGGACAACGGCTGGTCGACCACGCACGACAGCGCGGTGTGGGCCCGGCTGATGGACATCCACGAGACCGCGACCGACCAGTCCGCCCGTACCGGTGCCTGGCGGGCCCTGCGCCGACTGCAGGCGCGCAAGCTAATCGAATGCGGCCGCAGCGGGACCATGATCACGGTCACACTCCTGCGTGAGGACGGCAGCGGGAAGCCCTACGACCGCCCCGTGGGCGACAAGGAGGAGAACCGCTTCCTGCAGATCCCGACCACGTTCTGGACGCTGGGCCGTGACGAGGACCTGGACCTGCCGGGCCTGGCCCTGTTCTTGGTCGTCGCCCGCGAGAAGAACTGGTCGACCTTCCCCGCGGAGAAAGCCCCCGAGTGGTACGGCTGGTCCCCTGACACCCACGAACGCGGGCTGAAGAAGCTCGTCGCCCTCGGGCTCGTCGAGCGACACGAGCACCGCACCAAAGCCCCGCTCTCCCCGCTCGGCTTCACCATGGCCCACCAGTACCAGCGCACCGCCATCACACGGCCGCGCAAGCCCAGGAAGACGGCCGCGATCGCTGGGCGGTGATCCCGGTCGACTTGCGGCCCTAACCCCGCTGTCTCGCACTCTGCTGTCCGCCTGGCACCCCGTGACGCAAAGGGGTGCGGGCGTCTCATGCTCCGCGTTCCGCCTGCGGACCGTCCGCAAGCATCCCAGGGAGGGAACCCTCATGCCCACCACCGACCAGTCCCAGCAGCCGCCGGCCACGCAGCCCTCGGGCACGGACCCCGTGCTGCTCCTGGTGCTGGGGATCGTCATCGTCCTGGTCCTGGGCGCCACGCTCTACCTGTGCCTGGTCCACCCCTCGTTGACCGGGCCGATCGGGGCGGTAGGCGGGGTGGCCTCGGCGCTGATTGCCGCGTTCGCCGTGGCGTTCGCCCTCCGCCGGCGCTGACGACCGGCGGGCTGGGCCGCTGCGATTGTCAACAGGAAACCTCTTCGGGGTTTTGGCCGCCGGAACCGCAACGCGAAGAAGGATATGAGCAGTTGCGCGCTGCCATCGGCAGGGAGAAGGAGAACAGTTCTCCGACGCGCTGCCTACCGTGCACGAGCTCGTCAGATTCGCGCCTGCGAGGTCAGCACGGCGTGCTTGCGGCGACGCGCTGCCGATTGGCAACCTCACCGCGGTCCACCTCGCGTCGGCGGACCGCTGGATCCGCCTTGATGCCCGCGGCAACAAAGGAGGGCCTCGACGCCCGCTTCTTCCTGGACGGCGAACACCTGGCCTGGCCGGTGGACCCGTCGCAGGGGCGAGAACGACTACCCGCTGGTCCGCGCGTCCCCGCGCCCAACCGTCGTGTCAGCCCTGGCCACCGCCCGCCTGGGCGTCGCGGGCTACGACGGCCTCCCGACGGAACTGAGGTTTGCCGTGCAAACCAGTTGGCAACGTGCCGCCTCGAACGTATGGTTTGCAGGACAGACCAGTTTGGGAGGGGCGGCAATGGAACGCAGGAGTCTGGAGTCAACGGCGGCGATCTACTACTACCTGAGAGGCCTTCTCTCGATCCCGGTAGGCGCCGTGATCATCCTCGCGGGGCTCGGCAACCTGAAATGGGGCCCACTGCGCCACGCCTGGGTGTTCATCGGCTTCCTACTGGCGGCTGCGGCGGCATACCTGCTCATCACCCGCTACTACAACGAGAACTACGGGCGGGTCACCCTGTCCACAAGGGCCCAGACCAAGGGCGCCGTCGCCACCGCCGTCAGCGCGGTGGTGGTCGCCGGAGGGGTGCAGGCGGACTGGTCCCTCGATCTGCCGCTCAGCCTCACCGCGGCCTCGTTCGCCCTGATCATGGTGGTCTACTACGCCGTCGGCGTAGGGCTGAGGGCGCACCACACGATCATCTGCGGCGCTCTCCTGGCATCCGGCCTCGTACCCGTCTGGGGCGGTGTGGGAGCGGACATCAAGATCAATCTAGGCCTGATCCTGACGGGGGCGGCCACCTTCGCGACGGGGATCTTCGACCACCGCGCCCTCAACCGCGCCTTCGGGCCCGCCGAGGAGCAGACCGCCGGGAACAGCAATGCCCAGGTCTGAAATCTCGGAGTCTGAAGTCTCCAGGTCTGTCATGTCGAGGGCTGGGAACGAGGAGCTGATCCTCGATCGCCTGATCCACGAACCGGGCCGGTTGGCGATCCTGACGGTGTTGTCCTCCGTGAAAACCTGCGACTTCGTATTCCTCCAACGCGCGACAAGGCTCACCAAGGGGAATCTCTCCAGCCACCTGTCGAAGCTGGAGGAAGCGGGCCTGGTCAAGATCGAGAAGGCCTTCGTACACAAGAAGCCCAAGACGAGCGTCACCCTGACGGCGGTCGGGAGAGAACGCATCGCCCATCACTGGGATCAGTTGGAGCGCTTGAGGAACTTCTCCGAGGAATCCATCCAGGAACCCGGCCTGGAATAGGGCCTCGCCCACTTCACCAACGTCATGAAGTGGGCTGCCGAGCGGTCACTCGGCAGCCCACGGACGAAAGACGCACAACCACGCCCACGGGCGCGCGCGGTGTCGTCGGGAGGGCCGGCGGCTGCGGCGACGGTCTCGGGATACGCCCCCGTCAAATCACCGCCGGAGCGGGACCGGATCAACACACGGTCGCCGGACCACCGGACCACGAGTGCACCGGACCACGAGTGTCCGGTAACCGTCCCACTTCACTAGCGTTGGTGAACGTCCACGAGCACTGCCCGGCGTCACGTCGATCATGGGGTGGCGAGGTACACAGATGCGTGAGGACGCATGTCAGGGGCAAGCCTGGAGGCATGACAACAACGCTTGGTGCTTTTGTTCTCGGCACTCCCGATCCTCCCGCGCTGGCGGACTTCTACCGGGCCCTGCTCGGCTGGCAGGAAGTCGACCGCGAGCCGGAGTGGGTCCGCCTGAAGGCCCCAGATCAGGAACGCCCCAGCCTCAGCTTCCAGTTGGAGAGCGATCACACGCATCCAACGTGGCCGCAGCGGCCGGGTACTCAGCAGATGCAAGCCCACCTGGACCTACAAGTCGACGACCTGGAAGCGGAGACCGAACGCGCTTGCGCCCTGGGCGCGACGCTGCAGGAGTACCAGCCTCAGAAGGACGTGCGGGTCCTTTGTGACCCTCACGGCCATCCGTTCTGCCTCTTCCTTCCGGGCGCCTAATGCCGGCGGCCCGCATCGGGGCAGCAACTGGCGGCCGAGACCGCACTAGTGAGTTCGACACGCCAGATCGCAGCCCCTGGAAGTGGATGATGTGGAAGCCGTGTCCCTAGAGCCATCCGCGGACAGCGGACAGCGGAATTGGGCAAATGGACGCGACGGAACCGGGCACGAGTCAGACTCATGCCACTCGGCCCTCAGGTGAGGCCTGCCCTTGCCGCATAGGTGTGACTGAGCGCTTCAGTTGGCCACCCTGAGCGTCGCAGCTGGCCGCAGGGCACCCTTCCTGCCGGCCTTTCGGAGCAGGAAGCCGGAAGCCCCCGGTCCTCGCCCGTCTCCTGGACAACGCCCTCCTTGAGTACGCCGACAAGCTCGCCGAGCACATCGACTCTGAACGGCCTCGACGAACCGCTGTGACCAGCACTTTCACAACAGACCCTAAACCCATTTGAGGCAGGTCCCGATCTCTCCTAGGTTGGTCCGCGTGACGATCGAGGTGCCCTACCAGCCGCTTCCGATTCACCAGTCAGACGTTCGCTACGCCCACGGCCCCGACTCTGCTGTACAGCCCGGCGTGCCCTCTGGCGAGACGGTCGAGTTCGACTGGAACGACAGCGCGATTTATCCCGGCACGTCCCGGAAGTTTTGGGTCCACGTACCAGCGAGTTACACCCCTTCCAAACCAGCCTCGCTCATGGTGTTCCAGGACGGATGGTGGTACCTGGACCCCGCAGGTGAGGTGCGCGGCGCGATCGTCCTGGACAACCTCATGCACCGGGGGGACATCCCGGTCACCATCGGCGTGTTCGTCGACCCCGGTATCTTCCCCGACGCCGAGGATCCGAAGAACCGCAACACCGAGTACGACGCATTCGACGATCGGTACGTCAGTTTCCTCCTTGGCGAGATCATCTCCGAGGTCGGCAAGCACTACTCGATCGCCGAGGACCCCGATCAGTGGGGCATCTGCGGTGGCAGCAGCGGCGGCAACTGCGCCTTCACCGCAGCATGGCTACGCCCCGACAAGTTCCGCCGGGTCACCGCGTTCCTGTCCAGCTTCACGCAGATGCCCGGCGGCAACCCCTACCCCGAACTCATTCCCCGCGTCCCCAGCAAGCCGCTGCGTATCTTCCTCCAAGCGGGCCATCGCGACCTGCACTGGAACGAGCCTGAGAGGAATTGGCTCGCCAACAACCTGCGCGTGGCGGCCGCGCTCGCGGAAACCGGCTACGACTTCCGCCTGGTTTTGGGCGACGGCGGTCACAGCCCCAACCACGGCGGCGTCCTGCTCCCCGATGCCCTCCGCTGGTTGTGGCGGTCGAATGAGGTCTGAGCGCTGCCAGGCATTGATCAACCCCTGAGCACCAGGGCGGCCAAGGGGCGCTTTGGGCGCCCCAGTTGACCACTCTGAGCGTATTAGTTGGCCGGAGGGTAGCGACCGGTTCAGGCGGCTGATGCGGTTTTCGCGGCGGGAAAGTTCGTCGCAGGCACAGCCCATAAGAGCTGCCCGGCAATCTGTGCGCGCCCCCACAACGTTTTACTCCCGCGGGCCGACCAGTTCCTCGTACAGCTTCCGCTTCTGGGCGGTGTCCTTGACTGCCTCCAGCTTGCCCACCCAGTCTTGCTTGATCGTCTGGAGGAAGCCGTGCCAGTCCTCCCCGCCCATCTTCCCCAGTTCCGCCCTCGTGGCACCGATCTTGTCCTGCTTGTGGCCGTGCAGGACGGACTCGGGGTTGGCGGTCGCCTCCGTGGACCTGACGCCGTGGTGATAGCCGACCGGGCTGCGGGCGCCGGGCGCCACCGTCTCGATGCCGACCAGCAGGCCGCCGTCCTTGTCACCGGTCGGCGCGGTGAATACCAGGAGCATGTGGCCGTAGGAGCCGTTCGGCAGGACAACATCGCCGTTCCAGTCCTTGGTTCCGAAGCCGCCGCCCGAGAGGTTGGCCGCCAGCAGTTCCGGGGTGGTCATGCCGGGGGTGTACTCCGAGACCTTGTTCTTCACCGCCGCCCCGACACCGCCCTCCTCCTTGAAGCTGCCGGGCTCACCGTCCTTGTTCTTGCCGATGGAGGAGCGGTGCGTGGCGTAGTCGCGCTTCACTGCGTGCTCGTGCGGGGTGCCTTGCTTGGTGACGCCGAGGAAGTCGAGCAGCTGATGAGGGCTCTCCCCGTTGCGGAGCGCGGGGATGCGGATGTTGACGCGTCCGCCGTGGGCGAGCGCCCGGATGACGTCGCCGTCCTTGTAGTCGACGTACTTGCCGTCCTTCCCCGCGACCTGGAGACCGTGCCGCAGGATGAGCAGGACGTTGGTGAGGATGTTCCGGGCGAAGTCGTCCCGCCCTTTCATCTCCTTCGTCGCGTGTTCGCCGGCGGACTCGTGCTTCTGCTCCTCGCGCAGGCCGTCCGGGAACAGGGTGTCGACGGCCGTTTCCCGGATCTGCCCGTCCCGTTCGGCCTTCAGCGTCTCCAGTTCCGGATCGTCGGGCCCCAGCTCGTTGGTGCGCATGAATCGGCCCAGGGTGTAGGCCGGATTACTCGGCGTGGAGGCTCCCCGGACCGGCGCCTGTGTCTGGAAGGCGAGGGTCGCGGCGAGGACACGCCGTCCCGGGCTGAGCTTCAGCCAGGCCGAGTAGTCGGCGCGCTCGCGCTCCGCGGCCTCGGCCTGCGCGTCCTTCCCGCTCTTGTCCTTGCCGCCCTTGTCCGTGCCGCTCGCGCTCTTGCCCGCGCCGGCCGTCCGGCCCTTGCCCTCAGCGATTCGCCTGCCCTCTGCCAGGGTGCCGATGCCCACACTGTTCAGCCAGCCCGGCCTCTTCGCCGACAGGATCTCGATGTCCCTGAGTTCGTCCTGTTGGAAGGCCGTCCCGAGGACAAGCCGCCGTTCCAGGACCCACTGCATCCGGGAATTCTCCAGCAGCCAGCCCTCCGGCCACTTCTTGTGCGGCTCCCAGAAGTTGAACTTCCGTTTCTTCTGGAGCGTGTGAGCCTCGATCGACGCGCTGAGCCGGACCATCACCGCATCGGGGGCCTGGGAGGCCTGCAGGGCAGCCTCGTCGGTTGGCGGCGTGCTCTCCCTCGCGGGGGCGTCCGCTTCCATCTGGCTTTCCCGGGCCCGCTGGACGATCGCCGTCGCCGCCTGGTTGCCGGCCGCGCTCTGGAGCGCCGTCACCTCGGCGGGGCTCACCCGGCCTGGGCGGCCCGTCCCCCGGACGGTTGGCGCTGCCACCTGCGGGGCGGGTACGGTCCGCGCCGGCGTCCTCGGCCGGCTCTGCTCGGTGTCACCGTGCCGCTGTCCGTACATCCTTGTCCCCTCCCGACTGGTCGCACCGCCCGGCCCCGAACCCGTGTGCCGGTATCGCCTACCGTGCGTTCTGCGCACCAGGCTTCAACCTGCCCGGCCGCGGCTCAAGAGCCGCAAGGGCAGCGCCGGTGCGCCTGCGGGCAACCATTGGCCGTCCTATGCCACTCGAACTCGCCCGCCATTCCGGGGCAGGACTTGATGGACACCGCAGCCCTGCGCCCGCTCATCGCCAAGTAGGGCCGCGTGACAACGGTCGTCCGGTGATGCTCGACAACTCCTGCTCCTGCCTACGGCAGTTCGCGCCGGGCCCGCCGCAGCACATCCCACCTTGTCTGGGGTTACGCCTCCCTGCCCGTCTCACTCTCGGTGCGCGCGGATCACGGGTGAGCTAACCTGCGTGCATGCGCGGACAGTTCACCGGCTGGCCGGAGCAGGCCATGGACGTGTTGTGGCAGCTCCAGGGCGAACCGACCCACGCGACCCGCGAGCGCTACCGCGCGGACCGTGAACGCCTGGTCCGGCAGCCGATGATCGCCCTGCTCAACGAGGTCGCGGACACCGACCCCCGGTACGAGGACTTCTCCGTCTGGCACTACCGCACCGACTCCTGGTGGTGGCAGCACCAGGGCGCGGTGATCCGGCTCGGCCGCAAGATCGAGATCGGTCTCCGGTTCTCCCTGGACGGCCTGCAGATCCAGGGCGCCTGGTGGTACCCCGATCCCGGCCAGGTGGACATGTTCCGCAAAGCCGTGGCCTCCGAGGGGAGCGGCCGCGAACTGTCCGCCATCGTCGAGGACGTGCGGAAGAAGGGCTACGACATCTCCGGGGACGTGATGAAACGTCCCCCGCGCGGCTATCCGACGGACCACTCCCGTACGAACCTGCTGCGCCACCGTTCGCTGATCGCCGCCCGTCCCCTCGGCTGCGAGCAGTGGTTGCACACCCCCGAGGCGGTCGACCGGGTCCTCTCGGCCGCCGCCGACCTGGACGCCCTGCTGATGTGGCTGGTCCGCCACGTGAAGCGCGCCGCCTGACAACACGAGGGCGCCACGCGGCACGGGAGGAACCACACCCGTGCCGCCGCCGGCCCCCGCACTCTGACGGTGATGCGCACTTTCAGCGCCGACCGGTCGTCCCTCGCCCGATATCCGTCCGGCACCTCGGCCAAAGGGACGGCACCGTCGAAGACGGGCCCTGGACCGAGGGCCCCGGAGAGCCCATCCGGCAGGAGTTTGGGAATGCAGGCGCGGACCGGGGCTATGCCCCCGCGCAGCGTGATGCTGCGGTCGAACATCCGGCGGCAGAACGACCTCCGCATTTCCCGCCGTACGGCACCCCCACACAGCCGACCGCACAGCCGTCCCGGGTGATAGCGGGCCGTGAGACACCGCAGGTCAGCGATCTGCCCGTCCGGAGCGGCCTCAGCAAACCTGGCGGGGATGCACCGCGAGCCGAGACCACCGCAGATGAGAGCCGGCCGAGTTCACCGGGCATCGCATCGCATCGCACCGCCCTGATCCTGGCTGCGTGAGCGGACGGCCATTCTCTGGCGACCGCTGGCCTGCTGGCCGCCCTCTATGGCCTTCCCCCGGCGCTCGGACCGCCGCTGCTGGGGCTGGCCGACCTGCGCGGACTGCCGCTGCCGTGCCACTGGGAGCCGTGCTGGTCGCGGCGGCCCTGGGCGCCGTGGCCATCGCCGGCTCGCCGACCTGGCCGAGGAGCCGGGCGCGTACTGGGAGTGGCGCGGACAGCTGCCTGGCAGTGAGACCCCGAGGACGGGGTGGAGCATCCGTGGCGTTCACGCCTGGTTCGTCGCTTCGCTGCCCGCTCGTAGTACGGCGGCTCCGGCGGGAGTGAGCGTATGGAGGACGGTCGCCCCGCAGCGGTTGCTGGTGATCAGTCCTGCCGCCCGCAGGGCTGCGGCATATCTACTGGCGGACGAGACGGAGATTCCGACCGCCCGTGCGATCTCGCCGTTCGTGGCTCCGACGGCCGCGGCGCACAGCACGCCGGCCCGGGCGCGGCCGAGCAACCCGGTCAGGGCCGCCGGGTAGTCGGTCGGGCCAACGACGTGCCCGGCACCCCGCGTTCCCGGCGAGCCCAGCCGCAGAGCCGACGTCTCGTGGTGTACCGGGTAGACCAGGACGGGCGGCAGTCGCGGGTCGGCGAGAGTGGTCGGACTGTGCCAGCAGAAGTACGACGGGACGAGCGTCAGCCCGCGGCCGTTCAGATACAGGTCCCGGTCGCTGCACGGGAAGTCGACATGAAGGACGGATCGACGCCAGCGCATGGCGGGGCCGAGATCTGTCAGCATCCCCTCGACGCCGCCGTCGAGGAGAGCCCGACACCGCATCGCCCGCTCGGCTTCGAGGCGGGCCTGTATCTGTTCGCCGTAGGGGGCGATGGCGGCATCGTGGTAGGCGCGGATCGCCCGCACGAGTTCCTCCCGCGTCTCCCGCTCCGCGAGTCGTGGGGCCCAGGAGGGGGCTCCCACGACGCGGTCCAGGTGCGCCACCTCCGCCAGGACCCGGTGCGGCGGGGTTGCGACGACGGCCTCAAGACCGGCGTCAAGTCCCTCCACCGACTCGGCCGGGGTCAGGAAGTCGGGAAAGTAGGACGCCCTCGGGAACATGGGCAGCAGGATCTCGCGGAGTACGCGGCCAAGCCCTCTCTCCTCCAGACGGCCGCGGGTGGCTCTGTGCCACTCCGCATAGGTCCAGCGACCTTTTCGCGTCTGGAAACGGTGCAGACTGGTGGTGATCTCCCACAGCGGATTCGGTGATCCACCAATTCGTGTGCGGGCCAAATCGACATCCGTGAAATGGATGCGGAGCATTTCACTCCCCCCAATGACCTCGGCTTTTTCACCCAGGTGCCACATCATTGCCCAGCGTGGCACCTCTGGGCAATGGTGGAACAGAAAGCTCATGGAATCCGTGCGCGCCGTGGCCTGATCAGAGGCACATGCGTATAAGTCAAGCGCGTGAATCGGCCAGTGAAAAACCATGGTCGAGATCACCCAAGCCGAAGGGGAGGGTTATGAAACGAGTATTAGTCGTGGCGGCAGGAGCCGTGCTGGCCATGGGAGGTATGGCCGGTACGTCCGCGGCCAGTTCGGCGAACGGTTCCGGCGGTACGTCCGTAGCCGTGATGCCCACCAGCGCGAAGTTGGCCGCGGCGCCGACCGGATGCGGCTCGGGGAACCTCTGCTTCTGGAACGGTGAGAACTACACGGGCGCCGGGCCGGGTCAGCTGTCCGGCAGAAACTCGGACTGGTCGGCCTTCAGCAACAGCGCCTGTCCCAACGGAACCTGGGACAACTGCGCTTCCTCGATCTACAACAACGGCGTCAACTGCAACGCGGTTGCGTGGACCGGCAAGAACTACACCGGGGGCTTCTACAGCCTGTCCCGGGGCTCCGGTGAGACCCAGCTTGCCTCCTCGCACAACAACGCCTTCTCGTCCAACAGTTGGATTTCCCCCAGCAACACCACCACGTCCGCCTGCGGTGGCCCGAACCCCTACGACTGACCGAACCTGACGGTGTCCGCCGGTGACCGGCGGACACCGTCGCGCGTCACACACACCTGCAGCGCGTCTACGAAGGAGCAGTGAGGGCAGCCGCATGGCGCACGGTCGGACCTTCAAGAGAAGCGTGCTTTCCTCCGGTGTCGTAGCGGGGGTGCTCG
This sequence comes from Streptomyces sp. NPDC050997, assembly GCF_040660135.1. NCBI lineage: Bacteria > Bacillati > Actinomycetota > Actinomycetes > Kitasatosporales > Streptomycetaceae > Streptomyces > Streptomyces sp. NPDC050997. Next base: position 289,450 of record NZ_JBFAGK010000003.1, on the reverse strand, counting down.
CGCTGGCGGCTTGTACGTCTCCTGGGGGCGGCGGCGCGAGCGAGGGCAACACCGCATCCAGCCTCACTCGAGCGGAACTCGACCTTCTCACCCGGTCCGGGGACTACACCCGGGACGAGGCGGTGCTCTACCAGGCGGAGACGAAGCTCATCGCGGCATGCATGACGGACAGGGGTTTCCGCTACAAGGTCGACGAGTTCGTTCCGTCTTCCGACTCCTATCAGGAACGTCAGCTGAAACTGGGCGAGCGGCGCACTGAAGGGTACGGGCTCTACCGTGAGTACGCCGCCAAAAGATCTTCTGGTTCCTCTACTTCCTCTACTTCCTCCACTTCTTCGGCAACCGGGAACCGCGAGGAATCTCTGACCAATGACCAATACGTCGCCCAGTTGCCCGCACAGAAAGCGGCGGCGTACATGCGTGCCTTGCGCGGAGGGGAAAATGACCTCCGCGAGATGCGGTTCGACAAGGAAAGGGCGATCACCTTCTCTGAGGTGGGCTGTGAAGCGGAGAGCCGCAAGAGGCTGTTCGGTGAACTGGACGACTGGGCCGCGGCGACCTACATACCCCAGAACCTCAACAGCTCGCTCACGGACAACGTGACAAAAGACGCGAAGTACACCGCGGCGATACGGGGCTGGAAGAAGTGCATGGCCGAACGCGGGTACCACTACAGGACGCCCGACGAGGCGGCCGAGCAGCTGAAGGCGGAGTACCAGAGGCAAGGGGCGGCGGAAAGCCTTCGGCGGCGCGAGATCGACGTGGCGGTGGCCGACGGCACGTGCGCTGAGCGGCTTCACATCCCCTCGGTCGTCCTGTCGCTGAGGAAGCAGTACGCGGGCTCACTCCCAGAAGCCGACAGGAGTCGCCTGCGGCAGGCCGCCGAGATCTGGACGACCGCACTCGGCCGGACCGGGACACCCGACTGAGACCGGGGCGTCCCGACGGGAGCGCGTGACCGCCCGGAGTGCGGCCGCCGTGGCAGCGCCGCGAGTACCCGCCTCGACAAGGGCCGACTTGTGCCGTGTGCCCCCGGCCCGCGTGGCCGTCGTGCGGAACACGTCAAGCACCCTCTTGTTCTCCCGGCGCGGCAGGCCCCGCTCGACGAGCCGGTCCAGCACGGTCTCGCGAAGCCCGGTGCCGATCTCGATGAGGAGGGTCTGTACGCCCGCACTCGCTCGGTGACCTTCGCGTCGGCGGCCCGGAGCAGGGGATCGGGCAACGGCTCACCGGCGACGGCGTGCACCCGTAGACCGTTCAGCCCCTTGTCCTGCTCGTCGACCCTGACGCGGCCGGCCTGGGCGAGCTCGACCAGCACCGCGCCGCCCAGGGTGTAGTACAGGGTGCCGGCCCCCGCGATCGTCCCTGACGAGTCGTCGAACATCAGCAACATCAGGTCTTCGACGATGAGCAGGTCCTTCTGCATGAGCCCTCTTCCCGTTCCCACCCTGTCAGCACCGACGAACCGTCAACTTGCCTACCAGGAAAGTAAAAGATAACTTTCCTACCAGGAAAGTAAAGCGGGGGCGGGAGGCATGGAACGTGAGCGCACCGGTGGATGCCGAACAGGCATGGAGAGACCTGCAGCGCATCCGAGTGCCGCAGGAGCGGGTGTACGACGAGGTCGAGCGGTCCGCTGCGGGCGGCTCGGGCACCACCTGGGCCACAGCCGCGCTGATGTGGCTCTTCCTGGCCGGTCTGGGCCTGGACCTGCCCGGGTGGGGCGTGGGGCTGGTCATCGCCGCGTACGTCGCGGTGCTGAGCGTGGTGGCCGTGCTCCACAACCGGCGGAGCCGGGTGCGCCTGCACCACACCCGGTGCACCCGGCGGATGTTCGCCGCCTTCGTCGCGGGGGCGGTGGTGACCGGCGGGACGACCCTGCTGTCCGGCCGTCTGGTCGATTCGCTGGAGCCGATGTCCGCCAGTCTGATCCAGGCCACGGTCTCGGCGACGGTGTTCGTGCTGTTCGTCGGGCCGACGAGCCGCTGGGCGGCCGGGTCGGCGCGGGGCCGCGGTACACAGACGGCGGGCACGGGAGCAGCAGGCGCGGGGGCGGACGGATGAGCATCCCCGCCGGCTTCGACGAGCTGATCCACCCCGCCACCCGGCTGTCGGTGGTCGCGCTGCTCGCCGCCACCGAATGGGCGGACTTCGCGTTCGTCCGCGACAGCCTCTCGCTCAGCGACTCCGCGCTCTCCAAGCAGCTGCACACCCTGGAGGAGGTCGGATATCTGGAGCTCCACAAGGAGGGCGGCGGCCGCAAGCGGCGCACCAGGGTACGGCTGACGGACCGCGGCCGCACCGCCTTCGAGGGGCACGTCGCGGCGCTCCGGGCGATCGTCGAGGGCGCCGGTCCCCCTGCGGCGACCCAAACACCACCAGGACCGCGACACCGCTCGGAGGCAGGACGATGACGCCGGAGCACACACCCGCCCAGCCGGTCGTCCACGCGCGCGACGTGACGATGACGTACGGCGGCATCGACGTCCTCCACGGCGTCGACCTGGACATCCACCGCGGCGAGGTCTTCGCGCTGCTCGGACCCAACGGCGCCGGGAAGACCACCACCGTAGAAATCCTGGAGGGCTTCCGGCGGCGTTCCGCCGGTGAGGTGAGCGTCCTCGGTACGGACCCGGAGCGGGGCGACGACGCGTGGCGCGGCCGGATCGGACTGGTCCTGCAGTCCTGGCGGGACCACCGCCGCTGGCGGGTCGCCGAGTTGCTGACGCACTTCGCCACGTACTACCCCGACCCGCGCGACCCGGCCGAACTGCTGGCCCTGGTCGGCCTCACCGACCAGGCCGGTCGGCAGGTGGACCGACTGTCCGGCGGCCAGCGCCGGCGGCTGGACGTCGCGCTCGGCATCGTCGGCCGCCCCGAACTCCTCTTCCTGGACGAGCCGACCACCGGCTTCGACCCTCAGGCGCGGCACGAGTTCCATGTCCTGATCGAACGGCTGGCCCGCGACGAGGGCGTCACCGTCCTGCTCACCACCCACGACCTGGTGGAGGCCGAGCGGCTCGCCGACCGGATCGCCATGCTCGTCGGCGGCCGGATCCGGGTCTGCGGCACGCCCGCGGAACTGGCCGGGCGGGCCGCCGCCCGGGCCGAGGTCCGCTGGACGGCCGACGACGGGACCTCTCGCCGCGAACGCACCGAGGACCCCTCACGGCTGGTCTGGGAACTCCACCAGCACGCGGACGGCCCGATAGCCGGCCTGGAGGTCCGCCGACCGACGCTGGAGGACACCTACCTGCACATGGTGCACACAGAGGCCGACGGCACGGACGGGGAAGCGGACGAGGAGGTACAGGCCGCATGAGGAAGACACCCATGACAAACGGTTGGCGTGCCGGGCTCCAGCGCGGTGGCATCGAGCTGCGACACCTCCTGCGCAACGGCAAGGAGATGTCCGGCCACCTGACCAACGTGGTCGTCGCGCTGCTCGTCGCCGCCTACGTCAGCGACGACGTGCCCGGCACCCGGACCCCGATGGCCCATCTGGTGGTGGCGGGCTTCGCCGCCTTCTTGCTGTTCCAGATCGGACTGATCAACCTCCCGCAGATACTCGTGACCGAGCGGGAGGAGGGCGCCCTGCTGCGGCTGCGCGCCACGCCTGGCGGGATACCGGCCTACCTCGTCGCCAAGTGCGTGCTGGTGGTCGTCGTGGCGGTCGGCACCCTGGCCCTGCTCCTGGCGGCCGCGGCGTTGCTGGTGGACGGGCCACTGCCACACGGGCCGGGCGACTGGCTGACGCTGCTGTGGGTCACCACGCTCGGGCTGCTCGCCGTGGTACCGCTGGGCGCGGCCATCGGCGCGGTACTGCCCAACCCCCGCGAGGCGCTGGCATTGATCATGCTGCCGACGATGGGGCTCATGGTCACCTCCGGAACGGTGTTCCCGATCACCTCGCTGCCCGTGGTGGTCCAACAGGTGGCCGCGGTCTTCCCTCTCAAGTGGATGGCACAGGGCCTGCGTTCGGCGCTGCTCCCCGATGCGGCACGGACCGCGGAGGTGGCCGGCTCCTGGGAACTACCCATGGTCGCCCTGGTCCTTACCGCCTGGGCGGTCCTCGGGTTCCTCCTCGCGGTTCCCCTCCTGCGCCGCGCCGCCCGCCGCGAGTCCGGCTCCCGCCTGTCCGCGCGACACCGCAAGGCGGCACAGAGCGGCGCGCTGCCCGGGTAGGCGGCCTTGGGACCGCTGGGTGACGGCACGGCCCAGGTCCTGTTCGAGAAACGATCACTGATCGCGGAGCCAGCCGGCGTGCTTCGCCGCATCGGGCATCGACCGGGTCCTGACCGACAACGCTGGCGTACGGTCCACCGGCTGCTGATCGGCCTCGATGGTGAACTGTCCACACCAGCGGTCCTGTTGTCCGCACACCATGTCCATCGGTAGAAAGGCCAGGCGGGGCACGTCGTATCCCGCGTCCACCACGATCAGCTCACCCCTGAAGAGCGACGGTTCCGCACTCGGCTCCTGCCGGACAGCCCGATGCAACACACTCGACGCTGCGGCCTTCGTTCTGGCCAGGTGCATTCCTCGGTCGGGAGCACATGATCAGCCGAAGGCCGCCTGCACGTAAGGCAGTTACCGACGCGAGCGATCAATCCTGAGGCATCGTTCGACGCCCGAGGTCGCAGATCAAGCGGGTCAGACCCTGGTCGAGTTCTTCGTGTCTGTCGGAGCCGCTGCTGCAGGTGCAGGTGCAGGTGCAGGTGCAGGTGCGGGTGTCGGCGTCGGCTCGGGGCCGCCTTCGCTGAGGCCGTACCGCGTGTGGAGTCTGCGCAGGAAGCCGGGCGCGTACCAGGCCGTGTGCCCGAGCAGACGCATCGCGGCGGGGACGAGGACGCCGCGGACGGCGACGGCGTCGAGGAGGACGGCCAGTCCGCTGCCGAGGCCGAACATCTGCATGAAGCTGAGCTTGGCGGTGCCGAAGGCGAAGAAGCTCACCGCGAGCAGGCAGGCCGCCGCGCTGACGATACGCCCGGTGTGGCCGAGACCGTTGGCCACGGCGGACTCGTTGTCCTCGCCCTGGTCGTGGAGTTCCTTGATCCGGCTGGTGACGAAGACCTCGTAGTCCATCGAGAGGCCGAAGGCGATGCAGAACATCAGCACGGTCATCGTCATCTCCATCGGCTGCGCGGTGAAGCCGAGGAGGGAGGAGAGGTTGCCGTCCTGGAAGATCCAGGTCATGACGCCGAGGGTGGCTGCCAGGCTGATCAGGTTGAGGGCAAGTGCGCGCAACGGCTGCACGATGCTGCCGGTGAACAGGAAGAGCAGCAGGAAGGTGGTGAGGACGATCAGGGCCACGGCCAGGGGGAGCTTGTCGGCGATGGATTCCTTGGCGTCGACGAGTACGGCGTCATTCCCTCCGACCAGGGGGTGGGCCCCAGGGGGCGGGGTGACCGAGCGCACCTGCTTGACCAGGCTCTGGGCCGCGTCCGACTTCGGTGTCAGGCTGCTCACCACGCTGATTCGCTGTGCGTCGGGCCGACCGAGAGCGGAGTTGGCCGGGCCGGTCGCCGCGGACTGTCCCGCGGTATAGATGCCCGTGCTGGTCTCGACACGCACGACGCCCTTGAGTGCGGCCAGTTGGCCCGCGTACGACGCCAGTGGGGCTTTGTCCACGGACTGGCCGATGGCGATGAGGAGGGCCGAGTCCTCACTGCCGTCGAACTTCTCTCGCAGTACCTGCGAGACCTGGCGGCTCTCGGCGTCCTTGGGCAGCACACGTTCGTCCGGCGTGCCGAAGGTGATGTTCAGCAGCGGGCTCGCCGCAAGCAGCAGCACGGCGAGGACAGGCAGTGCGGTGAGCACCGGCCGCCGCATGACGGTGCGAGCCAGCCGTCCCCACAGAGGTGTGCGGGCGTGGGAGCGCCGCGACTTCGCCCACGGCAGCCGCCCGCTGTTGACCCGGTGCCCCAGAACCTTCAGCAGGGCCGGCATCACGAACAGGGTGCTGAGGGCGGCGATGGCGACGACACCGACTCCGGTGAAGCCCATCGAGCGCAGGAAGTAATGCGGGAACACCAAAAGCGCCGCCAGGGCTGCCGCGACTGTCGCGGCGGAGAAGGCGACGGTGCGTCCTGCGGTGTGCACCGTGCGCCGGACGGCGTCGTCCACGCTCGCCCCGGCCGCGAGCTGCTCCCGGAAGCGGCTGACCATCAGCAGGGCGTAGTCGATGCCCAGTCCGAGGCCCAGGGCGGTGGTGAGGTTGGTCGCGGTGTCGGCGACATCGGTGACGCTGCCGAGCAGGAAGAGCTGGGCGAATGAGCCCATGATGGCGATGAGCGCGATGGCCAGCGGCAGCAGGGCCGCGACCACGCTGCCGAAGACGAACAGGAGCAGTATCAGAGTCAGCGGTATGGCGATCGCTTCGGCGAGGATCAGATCGTCGACCACCTGTTTCGACAGGTCGGCTCCGACGGCGGCGCCTCCTCCGGCCTGAACGGTCAGGGTGTTCTTGTAGGTGCCGGTGTAGGTGTCGAGGATTTCCTTGGCGTTTTCCCGCTGCTCCGTGGGGTCGCCTCTCACGTGGGCGAGCACCATGGCCTCGCGGCCGTCCTTGGAGCGCAGGCCGGGGCTGTTCGTCTCCCAGTACGAGACGACGTTGCTGAGCCGCTTGTCCTTCTTGAGGTCGGTCACCAGGGCGCGGCCGCTCTCTTGGGAGGCGGAGGTGTCGATGCGGCCGTCGGGCGAGCGGACCAGCAGCACGAGGTTGACCTCGCCGCCGAACTTCTCGTCGATGACCTTCGCTGCTCTGGTGGAGGGGGAGGCGGGGTCGTCGAAGCCGCCCCCCTTCAGCTTGCCGAAGGCGCCCGCGCCCACCACGCCCATGAGGGCCACGGCCAGGACGGCGACGACTAGGACCAGCCGGGACCGGCGAATCGCCAATTCGGCCATGCGTTCGAACACGGGGGATCTCCTTCGATGTTCTTCTGCGAAAGACGAGGGATGTCGGCCGGGCGGGGCCGGCGCAACGCGTCGTAGAGCCCTTCGCCCCGTCAGAGGGGGCGCGGTGTCGCGCTCTTCGTCGCCGAGAACGACGCTAGTAAGGCAGCGGGTCTTTTAGCAGAAGGAGATTTACCTGACGCTGTTAGGTTTTCCAGTCAGCTTGTAGTTTCCTGGTGCTCCGTCCGATCGGCCGTCCTAGGATCGCCCCATGTCCGCAGACGAGTACGCGACGGTCCTGCCATCCCTGCGCCAGCGACGCCGGGCCGTCGCCACCCAGGAGATCGTGGCCGCCGCCGAGAGTCACCTCGCCGAGCACGGGCTGCACGCCCTTTCCCTGAGAGCGGTCGCCCGCAGCCTCGGTATGACCGTGCAGGGGCTCTACCACTACTTTCCGAACCGGGACGCCCTCGTCACGGTTCTCGTCGCCAAGGCGTACGAGGATCTGGCCGATGCCGTGACGGCAGCCGTCGACACAGCGGCGGACGAACCGGCTGTGCTGCGGTTCATGGCCGCCACCGAGGGCTATCGCCAATGGGCCCTCACACACGTCGAGCGATTCCAGCTGCTGTACGGAGCGCCGCTGCGTCACTACGCGGCACCTGCCGAGGGACCGACCACTCAGGCGATGCGCCGGATGCGCGATGTCTTCCAGCGCGAGATGTTCGACGGGTTCACCACGGCACAACTGGCCGCCGCCGACACCCGGGTGCTCTCGCCGGCTCTCCGGGCGCATCTGGAACCCCTGTTTCCGCACGGTCCGGAAACCCTGCCGCCTCCTGCGACCGCTCTCGTCCTCAGCGCATGGGGGCACATGCACGGCATGGTCGTCCTGGAAGTCTTCGGGCACACATCCTTCGTTGGCGAACACCAGGCCGAGATCTTCCACATGGCGATGCGGGCGCTACTCGAGGACATTCATCGCCGGATCCCCGAGCAGCCCATGGGGACACCGACTGCGCCCTGACAGTCGGAGCCCGCATCTCCGGCCGCTGCGCATCCCGTTGCGCTTCTCAGTCCTCGACCGACGGGAAGAGAGCCGTTCGCCCACCGACCATGGTCAGTGCAAGTGTGTCAACACCCGACCGACGCATCGAATGGGTATGTTCCGCACCACCGCATGGAGTGAAAGGACGTCGCCTCCCGCGAGGACCGGGCAAGCACTCCGAACCCCCACCGAAGGTCCGCTCGACGACCCAGCGCCGCGGGATCACCTTGAATCCCTTCGCGGCCGGATCTTGGCGGACGGCTTGGACGTCGATGCCGTATTCGGCCAGCTCAACAGCCTCCTCCGCCGCCAAGTCCGCAGGCAGGAAGGTAGGAAGGCAGGTAGGCCGGGAGTTCGAACCCATCGCATGCGTCATCGACTCACAGACCGGGTGTACGGCGTGGTGCCAACTGCTGGACGCGGTCCGCCTCGGCCCGAGGACGACGTCGCTGAAGTCACCGCCCACCGCAGGGCGCCCAAGCGCGGCCGGATCAGTCGGCGTCGAGGCCGTCGATCAGGCGGTTGAGGAAGCGGGTGAACGTGGCTTCGGGAGTGAGGGGGCGTCCGGGTGCGGAGATGGCTTCGGCCAGTTCTGGGTGGTGGCCGTCCGCGGCGACAGCGGCGAGGTAGCGGGCTTCGGCTGCGGCCCGGTCGGGTGATTGTGCGGCTGCGGCCTGCGCGATCTCGTAGGCGACGTGCCCTGCTACGAACGCGGTGAGCTGGGCGAAGACCTCGAGCTTCGCTGCGCCGTCCAGGCCGGTGGGCCGCAAGGCGGCAAGTGCTCGTTCCAGGAAGGCCAGGGTGTTGGGGCCGGGTGTCCGGCGGGTGGACAGGGTGCCGGGCAGCCAGGGATGCCGCAGCATGAGTGCACGCTGGAGATGGGCGATGGTCTTCAGGTCGGCGCGCCAGTCGCCGGTGGGTGCGCAGTTCGTCGGCAGTTCGCCGCTGACGTGGTCAACCATCAGTTCCAGCAGGGTCTCCTTGTCGGGGGCGTAGCTGTAGAGCGACATGACACCGGCTCCGACCTGTGAGGCGACGCGTCGCATGGTGACCGCGTCAAGCCCTTCGGTGTCTGCCACGGTGACCGCTGCCACTGTGATCACCTCGCGGCTGAAGAAGGGCCTGCGCCCCCTGCGGGGCCCGGTGGGGCTCAGCCAGAGCTGTTGGGGATCGACGCCTCTGCCGGACACACCATCACGGGTCACGATCTTCGTAGTCCCCTTCTCCTCGGTACGGCCCTTGTGGAGGTCATCCAAGCATCTACTATTCTCGTACATCGTACGGAAATAGTGGAGGGGAAAGATGACATCACCTACGCACGACGCTGCGTTGAACCCGGCCTGGACACCGCCTTCCGGGAAGCCGCCGTGGTCCTCGCGGATGATGAGAGCGATCTGGCGCAATCTCCCCGCCAAGCGGTACGAAGTCGGGTGGGAGCCGGGGCTGGTGGCTCCGGCCGCTGACGGCAGCCCGTTGATCACGGACCATTACTTTCCGCGCGCAGAGGGCGACTTCCCCACCCTTGTCGTGCGCTCGCCGTACGGCAGGGGCCTGCCGTGGTCACCCCAGTACGGCATCCTCTTCGCCGAACAGGGTTTCCATGTGGTCCTGCAGAGCTGCCGCGGCACCGGTGGCTCAGGCGGTCAGTTCGATCTGTGGCGCAATGAGGCCGCGGACGGCCAGGCCACGGTGTCCTGGCTGCGAGAGCAGCCGTGGTTCAACGGAACGCTGGGCACGATCGGTCCCAGTTACCTGGGGTATGTGCAGTGGGCGCTCGCTCTGGACCCGCCGCCGGAGCTGAAGGCGATGGTGGTGCAGGTGGGTCTGCACGATCCCTACGCCTTGTTCCACACAGACGGTGCACTCCGCCTGGAGAACGCCCTCCTCGTCGGCGTCGGAATGGCGTACCAGCACCGGGGGATGGCGCCGTTCGTGAGAGCGACGCTGCGCCTGCAGCGCCGACTGCGCGGAATCATCACCGCGCAGCCGCTGCGCGGGGCGTACATGTCAGCGCTTGGGCGCGAAGTGCCCTGGCTGGACGGCGTGATGACACACCCGGATGCCGACGATCCGTACTGGACCGGTGCATCCCCGGGAGAGGCGGCGGAGCGGCTGAGCGTGCCCACCAGCCTGATCACCGGGTGGCACGATGCGCTGGTCGACCAGACCTTCGAGCAGTACGGTCGTCTGCGCCGGGCCGGATGCGAGACCGCCCTGCTGGTCGGCCCCTGGACACACACCTCCGCACTTCAACAGGGCTGGCCCGAGGTGTTCGCAGAGAGCCTCGCCTGGCTGCGCGCGCACCTGTGTGCCGACCCCTCCGGCCTGCGTCCCACCGCAGTGCGCCTCCACATCGGTGGCGAAAACGCGTGGCAGGACCTCGATGACTGGCCGCTGTCTCCGGCCGCTACGTCATGGTTCCCCTCCCCGGACGGGTATCTGACCCAGCAGGCCCCTACGGACATCACACCGCTGACATCCTTCCGTTACGACCCGGCGGCCCCCACCCCGTCGCTCGGCGGCGCTCTGCTTTCCCGGACCGCCGGACCTCGCGACAACAGCGCCCTGGAGGCCCGAGAGGACGTTGTGACGTTCACCAGTCCGCCGCTGGCCGAGCCCGTGGACGTCCTCGGCCCGGTCTCCGCGCGGCTGAGTGTCTCCACGGACACCGGACACGCCGACGTCTTCGCCCGCCTGTGCGACGTGGACGCACAAGGGCGTTCCACCAACGTCTGTGACGGGCTGGCTCAGCTGAGGACTGTTGGGCAGGCGCCTTCGGAGGTCACCGTACCGATGAGCTTCACCGCGTACCGCTTCGCCGCTGGCCATCGTATTCGCTGGCAGATCAGCGGAGGTGCCCATCCGCGCTATGCCCGTAGTCCCGGCACCGGGGAGTCATCGGTCGACGCCAAGACATTCACGCCGGTACGAATTACCCTCCACACGGACTCGGCATTGATGCTTCCCCGGGGTGCCCAGGCTGCGCAGCCCTTCGGCGTTCAGCAGTCCGACGCATAGGCGCATGGAACTGACGGACGCCGGACGGCGACCAGGGCTCATGGCCTCCGGATCATGGGTGTGCCGGTGTGGGTGGCGATGTCCTGGCCGGGGTTACGCCCGGCCCGCATGGCTGCCGTTTTTGGCGGTGTGTTCCATCAGGGCGATGACCCGGTGGGTGCCGTGAGCCACGTCCATTGCGCCGCCCATGGGCTTCGCACTCGCGCTGGAACAGCCGGGCGGGACGAGGGGGTTTCGCCGCCCGGCCCCCACGGCGACTCGGCTGCTCACCAGGAATCGCGGCGCTGATCGCTTTGTAGGGACTCGACAGCGAACCCGTCTGTGTTGCACGACGGCAAGCGCCCCATGGAGCGGCGAGTGACAGCGATCTGAGCCTGCATCGACGCCGGGAGAAACCCGTCACCACGGGCGGCGGGCCTCCTGGCAGCGCAGTTCAGGCTCGTCGACGGTTGAGTCGAGGCCGGGTACCTGGGGAGCGGCGATGTGGCTGTCAGCCGAACCGTCGGCTCAACGCCCCTCGTGCAGCAGCCGTGCGATGCCTGCCGGACTGAAGGCGTCCTGGCTGGCCAGGGCGATGCCGCCGTGCAGGCCGGCACCGCCCTTGAGCTGGGAAGCGGTGATGGTGAGCTTGCGGGTGGCCAGCGGGAGGGCCCGCTGGTACACGGCGGCCCGTACCGCGGAGACGAGGTCGTCGCGCAGTTCACTGAGCGGTCCGGCCAGTACCACGGTGCGCGGGTTGAACATGTGGACCAGCATGGCCACGACCTCGCCGATCTCCGTGGCGGCCTGACGCACGGCGTGCAGGGCGGTCGGGTCGCCGGCCGCGATACGCCTGGCAAGTTCGCGGGCGCCGTGCAGCGGGTCCTCCGCGGTCGACTCGGCGATGCCGAGGCCGCGCAGTACCGCCCGATGAGAGGCCAGTGCTCCGACGCAGCCGACGTTGCCGCAGGCGCACAGGACGTTGCTGCCGCTCACGGCCCGGATGTGGCCGATGTCGCCGGCGGCACCGTCGGCGCCGCGGTACACGTCATCGGGGGTGGTGATGAGACCGGCCCCGATGCCACTTGAGATCTTGATGCACAGCAGCGGAGTCTCCAGCCGGGCCTGCGCGGCCTCGCCCAGCGCCATCAGGTTGACGTCGTTGTCCACCACGATGGGCGCGTGGAAGCGCTCCCGGAGATACTCGGCGACGGGAAAGCCGTCCCAGCCGGGCATGCCCGTCGGCTGCACCGCGCACCCTTGCTCGAAGTCCACCGGTCCGGGTAGACCGACGACCACCTCGCGCACGCGGTCGGGAGCGCGCTGGTGCTTCTCCAGCAGCCCGTGCAGTTGCTCGGTCACCGCGTCCAGCACCACTTGCGGTCCCGCGTCGATCCGGACGTCCACCGTCTCGCGCGCGATCACCCGCCGGGTCAGGTCGGCAAGAGCGATCTGCGACTCCGCGGTGTCGACGTCCACGACGATCACGGTCCCTGCCAGCGGGCTGATCGTCAGCACGCGCGGCGGCCGGCCCCGCACCGACCGTCTGGACTCGACCTCCTCCAGAATCCCGGTGCCGACGAGATGGTCGACCTGCTGGCCCACGGTCGACCGGGCCAGGCCACTGCGCCGGGCGATCTCGGCGCGGTTGGTCGCCTGGCCGGAGACCACGAGCCCCAGCACCCGGCGCAGCGCGAGCGGCACGGACGCGGACCCGACCTCTACTTCGGCACTGCCGTCATCTTTATGCATTCACGTGAACGTAATGCCGCTTCCTTGTGTCCGTCAATAGAGCCCGAGCGGCGAGAGGTGAGGTCGGATCAAGCGGACATGTTTCCCGAATTACGGCTCCTTTTAGGCCTTGAAGAAAATTAAATTGGTTCTCTTGTGCTGTGTTGGCGAACTAAACGATGGTGTTGCGCAACGCGGCGTTCAGACCGCGGTCGGTCGCTGGACGACGACGGAGGTGCACCGGTGAGTGACTCGATGCGGGCAGTGGTGGTCGGGGCCGGAATGATCGGTGCCGTCCACGCCCGGGCCATTCGCGCCGCAGGCGGCTCTGTGGCCGGAGTGGTCGCTTCGACCGCCGAGCGCAGCGCGAGGGTCGCCGAGGAGTGGGCGGTACCCGCCCACTATCCCGACCTCTCGGCGGCGCTCGCCGACGACAGCGTCACGGTCGTCCATGTGTGCACCCCGAACGCACTGCACGTGCGGCAGGCGGAGGCGGCCCTGCGTGCCGGGAAGCACGTGATCTGCGAGAAGCCGCTCGCCACCTCCGCCGCCGACGCCGAACGGCTGACCCGGCTGGCACAGGAGTCGGGACTGCTGCTCGCCGTCCCCTTCGTCTACCGCTACCACCCACTCGTCCGGGAGCTCCGCGACCGTCGGCTGCGCGGTGAGTTCGGGGCGTGGCAGCTGATCCACGGCAGCTATCTGCAGGACTGGATGCTCTCCGCCGACGCCATGTCCTGGCGGGTCGACCCGGCGGACGGCGGACCGTCGAGGGCGTTCGCGGACATCGGCTCACACTGGTGCGACCTGGTCGAATGGGTCGCCGGAGTCCGCTTCACCGAGCTGACCGCGAGGCTCGGCACCACGGTCGCCACCCGCCCCGCCGGCACCGGCGCCAGCTTCTCGACCGCCGCCGGGGGACCCCGGGTCGAGGTGCGCACGGAGGACGTGGCGACCGTGCTGCTGCGCACCGGCCACGGTGTCCTCGGCTCGCTGACGGTGTCCCAGGTGTCGGCCGGCCGCAAGAACCGGCTGTGGTTCGAGCTCGACGGCTCCGCGGGCAGCGCGGTATTCGACCAGGAGAACCCCGAGACGGCGTGGCTCGGCGCCCCCGACGGGGCGCGCATCCTGGTGCGCGACCCCGGCCACGGTTCGGCCGAGCAGCGCCGCCTCTCCCACCTGCCCGCAGGTCACGCGCAGGGCTACGGCGACTGCTTCGCCGCCTTCGTCGCCGATGCCTACGCGGCGATCCGCGGAGCGAGGCCCGAGGGCCTGCCCACCGGTGAGGACGGAATCCGCTCGGCCCGGATCGTCGAAGCAGCGCTGACTTCTGCCGCGTCGCTCACCTGGACCGACATCGCTTCCGAACCCGCAGCCCTGGAGGCCTCCGTATGAAACTCGGCATGCTCACCGCCTGTCTGCCCCGGCTCTCCCTCGCCGAGATCGCCGCATGGGCGAGCGAGGCCGGCTACGAGGCCCTGGAGGTCGCCGCCTGGCCGGACACCGGGGGCCGGGACTTCGAGGCGGCCCACCTCCCGGTGGCCGGTTTCGACGACCGTGCGGCAGACAGGACGCGAGCCCTGATGGAGCGTCACGGCCTCGGCATCTCCGCCCTCGCCTACTACGAGAACAACCTCCACCCCGACCCGGAGCGGCGGGCCGGGATCCACTCCCACCTGAAGGAGGTCGTGGACACGGCGGCCGCACTGGACGTCCCGTACGTGGGCACCTTCGTCGGCCGTGACTGGACGCGCCCGGTGGCGCACAACCTGGCCGAGGCCGAGAAGGTCTTCCCCGAACTCGTCGAGTACGCGGGCGAGAACGGGGTGAAGCTCATCATCGAGAACTGCGTGATGGAGGGCTGGCACCCCGACGGCTACCCGGGCAACCTCGCCTACTCGCCCGAGCTGTGGGAGTGGATGTTCTCCCTCGGCCTGTACCTGAACTGGGATCCCTCGCATCTGACCTGGATCGGCATCGACCCGGTCAAGACCATCGCGCCGTACGCCGACCGCATCGTCCACGCCCAGGCCAAGGACCTGCAGATCCTGCCCGGAAAGGTGGACCGCTACGGCTTCTTCGGCAAGGCGGCACAGCGCGAGGATCCCTGGGACACCGGCTGGTGGCGCTACCGCGTGCCGGGCCGTGGCCAGGTCGACTGGAACGCCGTGGTGGACGCGCTGTACGAGAACGGCTTCACCGGAACCCTCTCCGTCGAGCACGAGGACCCCGTGTGGAGCGGCACCGAGGAGCGGGTCAAGACCGGCCTGCGGATCGCGCACCGGACCCTGCGCCCCCTCGTCATCACCTGACACCACCTCAACCCCCTACGGATTACGGGAGATTCATGGCTCAGCAACAAGCACGGCACCGCATCGGGATCCTGGGCGCCGGCAACATCTTCGGCCGCTATGTCGAGGGCCTGCGCACCTTCCCGGAGCTCGAGGTGGTCCGTGTGGCCGACGTCGACACGGCCCGCGCCAGGCAGGCCGCGGACGAGTACGGCATAGCGGCCTGGGGCGACGGCGACGAACTCCTCGACGACGACTCCGTCGAGATCGTCGTCAACATCACCCCGCCGCAGTTCCACGCCAAGACCGTCATAGCCGCGCTGGAGGCCGGCAAGCACGTCTACGTCGAGAAGCCGCTCGCGGCCACGGCCGCCGAGGCCCGTGAGGTCCTCGACGCCGCCGGGCGGGGCACGGCGCTGCTGGGGTCGGCCCCAGACACTTTCCTCGGCAGCGCCGTGCAGACCGGCCGGCACGCCATCGACGCGGGCAGGATCGGTGAGGTGGTGGGCGCCACCGCCTTCGTCCGCTCCAGCCGCTCGGAGACCTGGCACCCGGATCCGCGTGCCTTCTACGGCCCCGGCGGCGGCCCGGTCCTGGACATGGGCCCCTACTACCTGGCCGCGCTCGTCAACTGCCTCGGCCCGGTCAGGCAGTTGTCGGCGGCGACCCGTACCGGAGCACCGACCCGCAAGGTCACCAGCCCCGATCGGGTGGTCGACGAGATCACGGTCGAGGTCCCCACCCACGCCTCGGCCACCCTGACCTTCGCCTCCGGAGCCATCGGCACCACGCTCATGAGCTTCGACGTCTGGGACACCGAGCTCCCGCGCATCGAGATCTACGGCACCGAGGGCACCCTGGCGCTGCCCAACCCCAACTTCTTCGACGGCGACGTACGCCTCAAGCGGCACGGAGACGTGGAGTGGCAGGTGCTCAGCCCGGTCACCGAGCTTTTCGGAGCCGTGGACACCCCCGAGCAGCACCGCCGCGGACTCGGCGTCAGCGACCTCGCCGGCGCGATCGACGGCGGACCGCACCGCGCGAACGCCCAGTTCGCCCTCCACGTCCTGGACGTTCTCGAGAGCTTCGAGACCTCCCAGCGGGAGAACCGTTTCGTCACGCCGGCCGGCAGCTGTGAACGCCCCGAGCCGCGCCCCGCCCACCGAGAGGACCGCACCGCATGAAGATCAAGCAGGACCGCCTCGCCATCAACCCCCTCCAGTGGGTCGCCAGCGCCGACGGCTGGATCGACCCCACGCTCGCCCCACCGCTCGACCAGCAGCTCGCGGTCATCCGTGACGCCGGCATCACCGCCCTGCACAGCGCCGTCCCCGGCGACCTGACCGCGCGGGCGTACGCCGAGAAGCTCGCCGAGTACGGCATCAGCGCCGCGCCCGGCTACATCCCGGTCCGCCTCTCCGACGACGCGACCGAGCGGCAGACCTTCCGCGACACGGCCGCGCGGGTCGCCGCACAGCACGCGGAACTCGGCGTGCCCACCGTCTTCCTCGCCATGGGAATGGCGAAGGACGCCGAGCGCGTGGCCCGTCCCGCCGTCGGGCACCTGGCGGAGCAGGGCCGCCTGGAACGCGTACGGGACCTGCTGGCCGAGATCGCCGGGATCATCCGCGCGGAAGGCATCACCCCGGCCTTCCACCCGCACGTGGGCACCTGGGCCGAGACCGAGCTGGAGACCCGCTTCATCCTCGACACCGTCGACTCCTCCGTCCTCGGATTCGGACCCGACATGGGCCACCTGGCCTGGGCGGGCGCCGACCCGGCGCAGCTCGTGCGCGACTACGCGGACCGGGTGGCGAGTGTCCACATCAAGGACCTGGACCTCGGCCTCGCCGCCCAGGCGCGGGAGGCCGGCTGGGACTACCGCAAGACCGTCCTGGCGGGGCTGTGGTCGGAACCCGGCCACGGAAACGCCGACATCGAAGGCTTCATCGGCGCCCTGCCCGACGACTTCGACGGGTGGCTGATCGTCGAGGTCGACCGGGGCGCCCGGCCGACGCCGGACGAGAGCGTGCGGCTCTGCGGCGAGTGGGCCGCGCGGCAGGCGTAGGCATGACCGGCTTACGTGGCGCGACAGCGGTACCGGCAGTGCACCCCCGGCAGCGGGGCGACCCGGGGGACATCCAGGAGACTGAGGATTGAGACAGGTGGAGAGAACATGCGCAAGACAGTGGCGTTCATCGGCGCCGGATTCCTGACGGCGACCGTCGCGGCCTGTGGCGGCGGCACCCAGGCCGCCGGCTCGGACAAGACCCTGACCCTCGCGGAGTCGGTCACGGCCACGCCGTGGGACCTGGCGAAGGCGAGCATGGGCCCCGAGGCCCAGTACTACCAGCCGGTGTACGACACCCTGATCCGGCTGGACACCAAGGGGGAGCCCACCCCCAACCTGGCCACCTCGTGGACGTACGACAAGGCCCAGACGACCCTGACACTGAAACTGCGCGACGGCGTGAAGTTCACCGACGGCACCGCGCTCGACGCGGACGCGGTGCGCAAGAGCCTGCTGCACACCAAGAGCGGGACGGGAACCGCGGCCGGCGAGATCCAGGACATCACGGGTGTCGACGTCGTCGACGCCCACACCGTGGCCGTCAGACTGAGCCACCCCACGGCAGCGCTACTGCCCGCGCTGGGCCAGGTCTCCGGCATGATCGCCGGCCCCAAGGCGCTCGACGGCCCCAAGACCCCGGTCGGCTCGGGCCCGTACAAGCTGGACACGAGCGCCACAACCGCCGGGCAGACGTACACCTACACCCGCAACCCCGACTACTGGAACGCGAAGGCCTTCTCCTACGACAAGATCGTCATCAAGTACCTGGCCGACCCGACCGCACGCACCAACGCCCTGTTGTCCGGCCAGCTCGACGGCGCCACCCTCAACCTCAACCGGGTCAAGACCGTCAAGGACCGCGGCCTGAACGTGGTCACCTACCAGCCCGGCGACGTCGAGGGCCTCTACATCTGGGACCGTGCCGGCAAGAAGGTGCCCGCCCTCGGCAAGCTGAAGGTCCGGCAGGCGCTGAACTACGCCTTCGACAAGCAGGCCATCATCAAGTCGGCCAAGACCGGGCTCGGTACCCCGACCACGCAGGTGTTCGCCAAGGGCGAGGACGGCTACCAGGCCGCGCTGGACGACACGTACTCCTACGATCCGAAGAAGGCCAAGGAACTGCTGGCCGAGGCCGGTTACCCGAACGGCTTCTCCGTCACCGTCCCCGACCTCTCCGCGATCTTCCCGCAGGAGCAGGCCGCGCTCGACCAGTCCCTCAAGGACATCGGCATCAAGGTCACGCTGGACACCCTGCCCGGCGACCAGATCTTCAGCGCCATGCTGTCCGGCAAATACGCGATGTCGTACTTCAAACTGGGCGCGCCCACCGCCTGGGACAAGGTGCAGCTGGAGCTGACGAACAAGTCCACCTGGAATCCCTTCAAGTACG
This sequence comes from Streptomyces sp. NPDC050997, assembly GCF_040660135.1. Classification (NCBI taxonomy): domain Bacteria; kingdom Bacillati; phylum Actinomycetota; class Actinomycetes; order Kitasatosporales; family Streptomycetaceae; genus Streptomyces; species Streptomyces sp. NPDC050997. Next base: position 271,028 of record NZ_JBFAGK010000003.1, on the reverse strand, counting down.
GCGACCCGAAGACGGACGACCTCATCGCCCGCATCGGCAAGGCGACCGGGAGCGAGCGGGAGAAGCTCTTCGAGCAGCTCAACACCTATGTCGTCGACCAGGCATGGAACGCACCCTGGAGCGTCATCGCCAACGCGTACGCCACCGCGAAGGACGTCAAGGTGACACCCCAGCCCGGGTCCCAGTACCCGCCGATCTACAACTACACGCCGGCGAAGTAGTCACCGGCCCTCTCCGGCACGCGGAAGGAGGAACTGACCGTGCTCGTCTTCTTGTTCCGGCGCATCGCCGCCGGCGCCGTCCTGGTGGTCGTCGTGGCCACCGCGACGTTCCTACTGCTCAGCCTCACGGGCACCGATGTCGCCCGCAACGTCCTGGGCGAGACGGCCTCGCGGTCCGCGGTGGTCCAGAAGAGCCATGAACTCGGCTTGGACCAGCCCCTGATGGAGCGGTACTGGCACTGGATCGAACAGGCCTCGCAGGGCAACCTGGGCTCTTCATGGTTCACCGGCGACTCGGTGAACCAGTCCCTGATGGACACGCTGCCGGTCACCCTCTCCGTGGTACTCGCGGGAATGCTGGTCGCGGCGGTGCTCAGTGTGGCACTGGGCGCCGCGGCGGCACTGCGCGGCGGCTGGGTGGACCGTCTCGTACAGTTCGCCGCGGTGCTCGGCACCGCGGTGCCGAGCTTCCTGATCGCCCTGGTCCTCGCCGTCACCCTGGCGGTACAGCTCGGATGGCTGCCCGCCACCGGCTACGTCGCCCTCGGCGAGTCCGGCACCGGCTGGCTCCGCTCCATCACCCTGCCCGCCCTGTCACTGGCCGTCGCCGCGACCGCGGCCACCGCGATGCAGGTGCGCGGCGCGCTGATCGACGTCCTGCGCGCCGACTTCGTCCGCACCCTGCGCAGCCGGGGACTGACCACCCGCAGCGTCGTGTTCCGGCACGCGCTGCGCAATGCGGCCCCACCCGCCCTGACCGTCCTCGCCCTGCAGTTCATCGGCCTGATCGGCGGCGCCGTCGTCGTGGAGAAGGTGTTCGGCCTGCCGGGCATCGGAACCTTCGCCAACTCGGCCGCCGTACGCGGTGACGCACCCGTGCTGCTGGGCACGGTCGTCGTCACCGTCATGATCGTCGTAGCCGTCAACCTGCTGCTGGACATCGCGTACGGCTGGCTCAACCCCAAGGTGCGTGTCTCATGACCGAAGTGGCCCCGGCGCCGGCCCCCGGGCGAGACCGCCTCCTGCGCCGGACCCTGCGCGACCCCCTGACCGTCGTCTGCCTGGTCGTCCTGGGCCTGGTGATCGTGGCGAGTCTCGCGGCACCGCTCCTCACCGACCAGGCCCCCGACCGCAGTGTCCTCGCCGACACGCTCGCGCCCATGTCGGGCGCCCACCCCCTCGGCGGCGACGGCGTCGGCCGGGACGTCCTGTCCCGGTTGCTGTACGGCGGCCGCACCAGCCTGGTGGGCGGCACCCTCGCCGTCCTCGTCGCCTTCGCCGTCGGCGCACCGCTCGGCCTGATCAGCGGCTTCTACCGGGGCCGGTTCGATGCCGTGGCCGGGTGGATCACCAATGTCATCATGGCCGTACCCGCGATCATCGTGATGCTCGTGGTCATGGCAGCCGTCTCGCAGGACCTCAACGTCGCCATGATCGTCCTCGGCGTGATCATGGCTCCGATGGTCTTCCGCCTCCTCCGCGCCTCGGTGCTCGCGGTCCGCGAGGAGCTCTACGTGGACGCCGCCCGCGTCTCCGGACTCGGCGACGCGCGGATCATGCGCCGGCACATCCTGCCTGTGGTGATCGCCCCGTCCGTCATCCAGGCGACCCAGGTGTTCGCCGTGGCGATCGGCATCCAGGCGGGCCTCGCCTTCCTCGGCCTGGGCAAGGCGTCCCAGGCCAGCTGGGGCGCGATGCTGAACGACGCCTTCACCAACGTCTACAGCGCACCCGCGCTCCTGGTGTGGCCGGGCGTCGCCATGGGCCTGACGATCGTGGCGTCCAGCCTCCTCGGCAACGCCGTGCGGGACGCCCTGGGCACGACCGAACCTCACGTGACCAAACGCCGCAGGCCTGCTCCCCGCACGGCCGTGGCCCCGGCCGCCGAGGTGCCCGCCGACCGTCTGCTCACCGTGGAGAACCTGCGTGTCGGCTACGGCGAGAAGACCGTCGTCGACGGGGTGAGCATCACCGTGACCCGTGGCGAAGTCCTCGGCCTGGTGGGGGAGTCGGGCTCCGGCAAGAGCCAGACGGCGTTCTCCGTCCTCGGACTGCTGCCGTACGAGGCGGAGGTGGCGGCCGATCAACTTGTCTTCGACGGCAAGGAGTTGCTGAGCCTGGACCTCACCGCGCTCAACGCCCTGCGCGGCCGCGGGATCGGCTACATCCCACAGGAGCCCATGTCCAACCTGGACCCCTGCTTCCGGATCGGCTCCCAGCTCGTGGAGCCCATGCGCAAGCACCTGGGGCTGTCCCGGGCCGAGGCCCGTACCAAGGCGCTCGACCTCCTCGCCCGGGTCGGCATCCCGGACCCCGAGCGGGTGTTCAGGTCCTACCCGCACCAGATCTCCGGCGGTATGGCCCAGCGCGTCCTCATCGCCGGCGCCGTCTCCTGCGACCCGCAACTGCTGATCGCCGACGAGCCGACCACCGCACTCGACGTCACCGTCCAGGCCGAGGTGCTCGACCTGATGCGCTCGCTCCAGCAGGAGCGCGAGATGGGGATGCTCATCGTCACTCACGATTTCGGCGTCGTGGCCGACATCTGCGACCGCGTCGCGGTGATGCAGACGGGGCGCATCGTGGAGACCGCTCCGGTCGGCAGGATCTTCGCGGCGCCCGAGCACGCGTACACCCGGATGCTGCTGGACTCGACGCTCGAAGGCGGACCCGTGCGCGGCGAACTGCGTACCCCCACCGTGCCGTTGAAGGAGGTGACGTCTTGACCAGCCCACTGCTCGAACTCGACGACGTCGTCGTGGAATACCCGGCGAAGGGCCGCGGCCGGAAGCCGTTCCGTGTCCTGCATGGCGTCTCCCTGTCCATCGCGCCCGGCGAGACGCTCGGCCTGGTCGGCGAGTCCGGCTCCGGGAAGACGACTCTGGGCCGGGCCGTCCTCGGCCTCGCGCCCGTCACCAGCGGCGAGATCCGCTATGCGGGCACACCCGTCTCCCGGCTCGGCAAGCGGGAGCGGCGGGCACTCAGCAAGGACATCCAGGTCGTCTTCCAGGACCCCTACACCTCGCTGAACCCGGCCATGACGGTCATGGACATCCTCACCGAACCGCTGCTGGTGACCGGCGTCGCCCGCGCCGAGGCGGAGGGCCGGGTGCAGAAGCTGCTCGACCATGTCCACCTCCCGCAGGACGCGGCCCAGCGGCTGCCCCGGGAGTTCTCCGGCGGCCAGCGGCAGCGCATCGCCATCGCCCGTGCCCTGTGCCGCGACCCCAGGCTGATCGTCTGCGACGAACCGGTCAGCGCCCTCGACCTGACGACCCAGGCCCGGGTGCTCGACCTGTTCATCGAGATCCAGGAGGCGACCGGAGTGGCGTACCTCTTCGTCACCCACGACCTGTCCGTGGTACGGCACATCAGCCACCGTGTGGCCGTGCTGTACCAGGGTGAGATCGTGGAGACGGGCGACGCGGCCCAGGTCACCGAGCGCCCCGAACACGCCTACACCAAGCGGCTGTTGCTCGCCGCTCCCGTGCCGGACCCGAAGCGGCAGGCGCAACGCCGCGCGGAGCGGCAGAAGGCGGCCGCGTCATGACCACCGACGAGGTGACGGCCACCCTGACCCACTACCTCGCCCTGTGCGACGTACCCGCCGGCGCGGAGGGCGAGTTGGGAGAGCTCTTCACCGAGGACGCCGTGTGGGAGGGCGGCGGCAGCGCGTACGCCGAGAAGTTCGGCCGCACCGAGGGCCGCGAGGCGATCGTCACGATGTTGTCGGACTACCTGCCGCCCAGCCCGCACTTCCGTACCAACGTCCACCTCCTGTTTCCCGGGACGGTGGACCTCAAGGACGCCACGGCGCACGGCAGTTGGTCCATGCAGCAGTTCTCGCGGTACGAGTCCGGCAGCGCGGAGGTGATGGTGGCGCGTCTCAACGTGACCTTCCGACTCGACGACGACCGGCCCCGCATCTCCGCCTTCCGCACCGAACGACTCTTCGCCGCACCGTTGTTGGGGGAGTGATGAACGCCCGCACCATGCTCCTGACCTGCTACGCCGACACCCACCACTACGGCTGGCACCACGTCGACCTGTTCACCCACGACCACACCGGCCGCGAGGTCAACTGGGTCCACTGGGCGGTCGACGAGGACGGCCCCGACGGGGCCGACGCGGCGACCGCCCGGGTCGAGCCCGCCCTGCGCCGCACGACCGAGTGGCGGCGCGGGATCAGCGCCGACGGCAGCGAGTACTGGACCGCCCAGGCCGCCTGGGACGGCTGAGATGTGCCTCGTGTACATCCTCGACGACGACGAGGAGCTCAGCGAGTCGCTCGCCTGGCTCCTTGAGTCGGTCGGTATCCGCTCGGAGCGTTTCCAGGACGCCCGGACCTTTCTGCGCTCCTACGACCGCACCCGGCCGGCCTGTCTGGTCCTGGACGTCCGCATGCCCGAAGTCAGCGGCTTCGGCGTCCAGGAACTGCTGAACGAGACGGGGTCGCCGCTGCCGGTCGTCTTCGTCTCCGCGCACGGCGACATCCGGATGTCCGTACGCGCGATGCAGAACGGCGCCGTCGACTTCCTGGAGAAGCCCTACGACCCCCAGCACCTGCTCGACGTCGTACAGAACGCCCAGCGCACGGCACGCGAACGCTTCGACCGTGAGGCTCAACAGAGCCGACTCCGCGCCAAGTTGGACACTCTGACCGGGCGCGAGCGGGAAGTGCTCGCGCTGTCGGTCGAGGGCGCGTCGAACAAGCAGATCGCGGGGCGGCTCCGCATCAGCGCCAAGACGGTGGACGTGCACCGGGCCCGCATCCGGGAGAAGACCGGTGCCGAGAGCGTCCCCGCCCTGGTCCTGGACGTGCTCCGGCTGGACGCGTGGTGAGCAGGGGCATGCCCGTGGACGACCTCGCCCCGACCGACTTCCACGAGCTGACCGAAGCGCTGAAGTACTGCGTCCTCATCCACGACGCCCGCACCTTCGACATCCTCTGGGCCAACCGCGCCGCCTGCGACGTGCTCGGCTGGACCGTCGACGAGCTGAAGCCGCTCAAGGCGCCGGACATGAGCAAGAACGCCCGCCAGTACAGCCGCGAACTCGGCCACCGCTGGCTCGGGCACGCCGTCGAGCACGGCATCAGTGCCACCGAGTGGTGCTACCGCTCCAAGAACGGCGAGGAGATCCTCACCGAGGCGATCGCGATCCGCGTCGAACTGGCCGCGCGGACGGCGGTGATGGTCCAGTTCCGCGACATCGCCGAGGAGAAAGCGGTCCGACGCGACCTGTCCCGCACCGAGAACAGGCTGCACGCCTTCCTCGGCGGCCTGGCCGAGGGGATCGTCGTCCTCGACGACGCGAACCGGGTCGTCTTCGCCAGCGAGGCCGCCTCCCGCGAACTCGGCGGCGACCTCGACGGGGCGGACTTCACCGCCTACTGCTGCGACGGACTCGTCCCCGAGCGCGAGGGCCGCTACCGCTTCGCCGCGCCGGGCGGCACACCCCGCTGGTACGCCGCGACCTGCCAGCGCATCGACATCGAGAGCGACCTGCGCGGGCGGATGCTCCTCTTCTACGACATCACCGACCGTGTCCGCGCCGAGGAACGGCACCGACGCGACACCCAGCACCTCGACCACCTCGCCCGCTACAACGCCATGGGTGACATGGCGATGGCGATCGCCCACGAGGTCAGCCAACCGTTGGCGGCCGCGTACAACTTCGTCGAGGGAGCGCGCGGCCGGATCGGCACCGGCACCGGCACCGGCACCGGCACCGGCACCGGCGACGAGGCGGTGGCCTGGGGGCTGGACAACGCCGTACGGCAGATCGAGCGGGCCCGCCGGATCCTGGGCAGCCTGCGCGGTTACGTCGGCCGCCTTGAGCAGTCCGAGCAGCTGACCGACCTCAACACGATCGTCCGTGACTGCGCGTACTTCGTCGAACTGCGGGCCCAGGAGCATGCGGTGGCGGTCGAATTCGACCTTGCCGCCGATCCCCTCCCGGTCCTGTGCGAGAACGTGCTCATCGGGCAGGTCGTGATGAACCTCGCCTTCAACGCGGTCGACGAGATGGCCCGTTGGCCCCAGGCGGAACGCAGAGTGCGGATCGACACCCGGCGCGGCGACGACGGCCGCCCCGAACTCGCGGTCCGCGACCAGGGACACGGGCCGCCGACGGACGAGCGGATCTTCGAGGGAGTCTTCACCTCCAAGGAGAACGGCAGTGGCATCGGCCTCGCCCTGAGCCACCGCATCGTCACCCGCCACGGCGGCACCATCGGCGTCCACGCGAACGAGCCGCGCGGCGCGGTCTTCTGGTTCGCGCTGCCGACAGCCCCGACGCGAGCGGAAGCAGGGAGCACATGACCGACCACCGACCGCGTGTCACCGACGTACGGGCCGAGCACCACCGGCAGCCCCTCGGCATCGGCGAGCGGCGCCCCCGGCTGTCCTGGCGGACGGCCACCGACCGGCCCGGCTGGTGCCAGACGGCGTACGAGATACGGCTCACCGAGGAGCACCGTGAGGTGGGCCGGACCCACCTCCGGTCCGCCGAGTCGGTACTCGTTCCCTGGCCGGGTGATCCGCTGACCTCGCGCCGCCGGGTCGAGGTGGCGGTTCGCGTGTGGGGGCCGGACGGCGAGGGACCCACCCCGTGGTCGGATCCGCTCACCGTCGAGGCCGGACTGCTGGAGCCCGCCGACTGGTCGGCCGGCATGATCTCGCCCGCCCGGTCGGAGCCCGTCGACCGTCACCTCCCGCCGCCCGTCCTGCGGGGCACCTTCCGCCCGCGCGGCCCGGTCACCTCGGCCCGCCTCTACGCCACCGCCCACGGCGTGTACGAGGCGGAACTCAACGGCGTACGGACCGATGACCAGGTCCTGGCCCCCGGCTGGACCCACTACCCCCAACGCCTGCGCTACCAGACGCACGACATCACCGGCCTGCTGCACCACGGCGACAACGAGATCCGCGTCCTGCTGGCCGACGGCTGGTTCCGCGGGCGGCTCGGCTTCGGCGGCGGAACGCGCGACATCTACGGCGACCGGCTCGCCGCCCTCGTGCAGATCGAGGTCCGGTACGCCGACGGCACCACCGAGACCTTCGGCAGCGGCCTCGACTGGCAGGCCGCACCCGGCCCGATCCTGTCCTCCGGGATCTACGAGGGCGAGGAGTACGACGCCCGCCGGGAGCCCGCCGACTGGAGCCCCGTGCGGCTCGTGCCGTACGAGCCGTCCCGGCTGGTCGCGCCCGACGGGCCGCCGGTGCGCCGCACCGCCGTCCTGGATCCCGTCGCCGTCCTCACCTCACCCGCCGGCCGGACGATCCTCGACTTCGGCCAGAACCTCGTCGGCCGGCTTCGCATCCGCGTCGAGGGGGAGACCGGACACACCGTCACGCTGCGCCACGCCGAGGTACTGGAGGACGGCGAACTGTGCGTCCGGCCGCTCCGCGAGGCGCGAGCCACGGACACCTACACCCTGCGGGGGACGCCCGGCGGCGAGCAGTGGGAGCCGCGCTTCACCTTCCACGGTTTCCGCTACGCCGAAGTCACCGGATGGCCGGGGGAGTTGGCGCCGGGTGACGTCCAGGCCGTCGTCCTGCACACCGACATGCGCCGCACCGGATGGTTCGAGTGCTCCGAGCCGCTGCTGAACCGTCTGCACGAGAACGTGCTGTGGGGCATGCGCGGGAACTTCCTCGACATCCCCACCGACTGTCCCCAGCGCGACGAACGCCTCGGCTGGACCGGCGACGTCCAGGTGTTCGCGCCCACCGCCACCTTCCTGCACGACTGCGCGGGACTGCTGCGTTCCTGGCTGAGGGACCTCGCCGCCCAGCAGCACCAGGACGGCAGAGTCCCGATGTACGTGCCGCACATCCCCACCGCGTTCCCCGAACTGCGCGCCGCCGCCTGGGGCGACGCCGCCGTGATCGTGCCCTGGGTGCTGTACGAACGCTACGGCGACCCGGGCATCCTCGCCGACCAGTACGCCAGCATGAAGGCCTGGGTGGACGGCATCACGCGGGTCGCCGGCGACCGGCACGTGTGGGACAGCGAACGCCAGCTCGGCGACTGGCTCGACCCGTCCGCCCCACCGGACCGCCCGGGCGACGCCCGCACCGACCCGCACCTCGTGGCCACGGCCCACTACGCCCACTCGGCCCAACTCCTCGCACAGACCGCTGAGTTGCTCGGCCACCACGACGACCACACCCACTACACCAAGCTGGCCGAAGCGGTACGGGACGCGTTCCGCGGGGAGTACCTCACCCCCGACGGCCTGCTCACCAGTGACACGCAGACCGCGTACGCGCTCGCCCTGCGGTTCGGGCTCCTGGCCACGGACGCGCAACGCGCCCGCGCCGGACGGCGGTTGGCCGAACTCGTCCGCGCCGACGACTTCCACATCGGCACCGGTTTCGTCGGCACACCACTGATCTGCGACGCGCTGTGCACGGCGGGCGAGTACGACACGGCCTACCGGCTGCTGCTGCAACGCACCTGCCCGTCCTGGCTCTACCCCGTCACCATGGGCGCGACCACCGTCTGGGAACGCTGGGACAGCATGCTGCCGAACGGCACGGTCAACCCCGGCGAGATGACGTCCTTCAACCACTACGCCCTCGGCGCCGTCGCCGACTGGCTGCACCGCACCGTCGCCGGCCTGGCCCCCGCCGCCCCTGGCTACCGGCGCCTGCTCGTCCGTCCCCGCCCCGGAGGCGGGCTGACCCACGCCCGCGCCGCCCACGACACGCCCTACGGCCGCGCCGAGGTGTCCTGGTCCCGCACCGGGAGCGCGTTGCGCGTCACCGTCACGGTCCCGCCCGGCACCACCGCGCTGATCGACCTGCCGGGCACCGCGGCACCCGTCGAGGTCGGCTCCGGCACCCACCTGTTCCGAACGGAGCTGTCATGACCACTCGATACCGGCACGCCGTCCTCGTCGACGGAACCGGGGCGGCCCCCGTCCCCGACGCCGTCCTCGTCGTGGACGACGACGGGCTGATCGCCTACGCGGGCCCCGCGTCCGCGGCACCGCGGACGCCCGACGCGACGGACATCGACCTCGGCGGGCGCACCCTGCTGCCCGGCTTCATCGACTGCCACGTACACCTGTCCATGACCCCCGAACGCGGACTGGTCGCGGGCCTGGCCGCCGACCCCACGGTGGAGACGTTCGAGATCGCGCGCCGACTGCGGGACACCCTGCACGCGGGGGTGACGACCCTGCGCGACCTCGGCGGCACACCCGCCGGCTATCGGACGGCCGTCGAACGCGGGCTGATCGAGGGCCCCCGGCTGCAGGTCGCCGTGAAGGTGATCAGCCACACCGGCGGACACGCCGACTGCTCGCTGCCCGGCGGGATCGACGCCGCCCCGCACCTCGGCGAACTCGCCGACACGGTGGACGAGGCACGGCTCGCCGTCCGCCGGGTGCTGCGCGCCGGAGCGGACGTCGTCAAGGTGTGCGCCACCGGAGGCATGGGCAGCCCGCACGACGATCCCGACGACGAGGGCCTGACCCAGGAGGAGATGGCGGCCGTCGTCGACGAGGCCGCCCGGCACCGGGGCCGGCCCGTGGCGGTGCACGCCCAGGGCACCGCCGGCATCCGCAACGCCCTCCGCGCCGGCGTCAGCAGCATCGAGCACGGCTACGGCATGACCGACGAGCTCTGCGACCTGGCCCTGGCGCAGGGCACGTTCCTCGTGCCCACTCTGTCCACCGTCTTCGCCCCGCTCGACCCGGCCGTCATGGCCGACCACCACTACCGCAAGAAGAGCCGCTGGTCAGGCATCAGCAAGGAGAACATCGCCCACGCCATCGCCCGCGGTGTCCCGATCGCCCTGGGCACGGACTCGGGCGTCGTCCCGCACGCCCGCAATCTGCTCGAACTGTCCCACCTCGTCGACCTGGGCATGGCACCGCTCGAAGCGATCACGGCCGGCACCCTGAACGCGGCCTGCCTCCTCCGCGTCGACGACCGGCTGGGCTCCCTCGAAGCGGGAAAGACGGCCGATTTCGTGGTCGTTGACGGGGATCCGGTGCACGACATCGCCGTACTGGGCCGACCGGAGAACGTGGTTCTGGTCGCGCTGTCGGGAGAGGTCCACAAGGACCTCGTAGGGCTGCTCGGATAAGAGAAATCCCCTACGCGGCGAGGTCAAGTCCCAATGGCGGGGCCCTGGTTGTCGCGCATAGCGTGATGACACGGCGGGCGGGAGTATCGCCCGGCAAAGCGAGGAGAGATTCCCTCATGACGCATTTCGATCGACTGCTGATGGTCGTAGCGGACCGGCGGGCGGAATTCGCAGAGAAGCGGCATGTGCCGCGGGATGTGATCGCCGATTTCAAGCGCGCGGGAATCTACCGGGCGGGCGTTCCGAAGCGATTCGGTGGCGATGCCCTTCCGCCCACCGAGTTCCTCCGTCTCATCGAACGGATCTCGGTGGTCGACGGGTCGGCCGGATGGGTCGCGAGCTTCGGCTCCTCCGCGATCTACCTCGCCGCACTGCCGCTGGAGACACAGGCGGAGTTGTACGCCGACGGGCCCGACGTGGCCTTCGCCGGCGGCCTCTTCCCCGTGCAGCCCACCGAGCGCGTCGAGGGCGGCTACCGCGTCTCCGGGCGCTGGAAGTTCGCCAGCGGCTGCAAGGGCGCCGACCTGCTCGGCGTGGGAATCAAGGCGGGCGAGGACCGCGCCGGGCGGCCACGGACCGCCGTCCTTCGGCCCGCACAGGTGGAGATCGTCGACAACTGGGACGTCATCGGCATGCGCGGCACCGGCAGCCATGACCTCGTGGTCGACGGCGTGGACGTACCGGAGGAGTGGACGTTCCTGCGCGGCGGCGAACCCACCGTCGGCGAACCCCTCTACCGCTATCCCACCGTCCCCTACGCGGCCCAGGTCCTGGCCGTCGTCGGACTCGGCGTCGCCCGCGCGGCCCTCGACCACGTCATCGCCCAGGGCGGACGCTCCAGTTTCACCGGCGCCCCGAAGCCCGCCGAACGCGCCACCTACCGCATCGCGGTCGGCCAGGCCGAGGCCCAACTCCGCTCCGCACGCGCCTTCTTCTACGAGACCACCGAGGACGTGTGGGCCACGGTCGAGGCGGGCGACCCCGCGACGGCCGAACAGGCGAGCCTGCTGAGGCTGACCTCCGCCCACCTCGCCAAGACCTCCTTCGAGGTCGTACGGGCCGCCTACCAGCTCGGTGGCATCGGTGCCATCACCGACGGCAGCCCCCTCCAGCGCTACCTGCGCGACGCGTCGGTCGTGCCGCAGCACGCCTTCCTCCAGGAGGGCATGTACGACGGCGCGGGCGCGGTCCTCATGGGCCTCCAGCCCTTCCCCGGCTACCTCTAGAAAGGCAGGAACCCCGTGTCCGACGCACCCCTGCGCGTGCTGTTCTGCATAGGCGTCAACCAGAACTTCTTCGACCTGCCGACAGGACAGGGCAAGACCGTCTGGGACGGTTTCACGACCATGCTCGGCCAGCTGTACGAACTGCCCGGAGTCACCGTCCTGGGCACCATCGACGACGACCTGCACATGGTGGGTCCGTCCGACTCCTGGCCCTGGACGTGTTACGTCCTCGCCGACGTCGTCGACCAGGCCGCCGCTGCCGCCGCCTGCAACCTCTTCCGCACCGTCCAGGTCGGCGACCACGGCCTGTGGCGCTACATGAAGATCGAGGCCCGCCTCGGCCGCCCGCTCCCCGAGCCGGAGGTGGCCCGATGACGCACTCGCCGCTCGTCGAATCCGACCGCGTCGCCGGCACCCTCTACACCGACCCGGCCCTCTTCGAACGGGAGATGGACCGCATCTTCCACCGCACCTGGGTGTGGGTCGCCCACGAGAGCGAGATCGCCAAGGCCGGCGACTTCAAGACGGCCTGGGTCGGCCGCCGTCCCGTCATCGTCACCCGGGACCGGCGCGGCGGCATCAACGTCCTCCTCAACCGCTGCCGACACCGCGGCGCCAGCGTCTGCGAGACCCCCAAGGGCAACGGCAACGGCTTCACCTGCCCCTACCACGCCTGGTCGTACGCGCTGGACGGCACCCTGCGAGGCATCCCGTACCCCGAGGGCTACGAAGACGTGCTGGAGAAGAAGGACCTCCCGCTCCAGCGGCTCAAGGTAGCCACCTACGCGGGCATGGTCTTCGCCAGCTTCAGCGACGACATCGAGCCGCTGGAGGACTTCCTCGGCGGGGCCCGGCTGTGGATCGACCGCTTCATGAAGCAGGGCGCGGGCTACCCGATCAAGGTGCAGGGCGAGCACAGGTTCCGCTTCAACGGCAACTGGAAGATCCAGCTGGAGAACACCACCGACTGGTACCACTTCCCGATCGTGCACCGCTCCTGGATGTCCTCGGTCGACGCCGAGACCGCGAGCATGCTGTCGATCATGACCGACGAGACCGCGGTCACCCACGCCCTCGGCAACGGCCACAGCGTCTCCATCTCCGTCGCCGAACACGCCGACCTGGATGTGGACGACGGCACCGAGAAGCTCCAGGGCCGCTTCAGCCACATCGTCGAGGAACTGTCGAAGGACCTGCCGCCGGAGAAGGTGCGGCGCATCGTCCGCTCCCTCCACGGCGCGGGATTCAACCTCAACCTGTTCCCGAACGTGGCCATGTCGATGGCGTTCTTCCGCGTCCTGCGCCCCATCTCGGTCACGGAGACCGAGATCCGGCACGTCGCCCTCGGCCTGGACGGCGCCCCGGAGATCGTCAACCGCGAACGCCTGCGCATCCACGAGCACTTCCAGGGCCCCTTCGGATTCGGCAGCCCCGACGACGCCGAGGCCTGGAACCGAGTCCAGCGGGGTGTGGCCGGCGGTGTGGACATGCCGATCCTGGTCAACCGCGGCCTGACCCGGGAGAAGCCCGACGACCTGGGACAGCCCACCTCCCACGCGACCGACGAGACCGGGATGCGCCAGGCGTACGACATGTGGAAGAGGATGATGACCGATGGCAACTGAGGCCCAGAGCACGGCAGTTGAGTTGCCACTGGACGATCCCCGAGCCCTCGCCGCCGTCTCCCTGATCTGGCACGAGGCCCATCTGCTCGACGCCCGCCGCTACGAGGAGTGGGACGAGCTGTGGTCCGAGGGCGGCGAGTACGTCATTCCGATCGACCGTGATGTCACGGACTTCGCCTCCCGCCTCAACCTCGTCTACGACGACGACCGCATGCGCCGGATGCGGATCGAGCGGCTCACCGGCGGGATGTCCATCTCCGCCGCGGCGGCCGCCCGCACGGTCCGCTCGGTTTCCCGCTTCGTCGTCACCGGCCGCGCGACCGACGCGATCGAGATCTGCTCCGCCCAGATCCTCGTCGGCTACAAACGCGATGAGACCTTCGTCCTCGCCGCCGACGTCACCCACCGGATCGTGTTCGGCGCGGACGGTCCCCGCATCGCGCGGAAGATCGTCCAACTGGTCAACTCCGAGGACACCGTGACCGCTTCGGGGTTCCTGCTGTGAGCCCACACGAGGAGAGCGAGCGGCGCGTCGCCCTGGTGACGGGCGCGGCCGGGGGCCTGGGCGCCTGCATCGCCGGACGGCTGTACGACCACGGCTACTGCGTCGCGCTCACCGACCTGGACGAGGAGGCCGCGGCCAAGGCGGCGGCGGAACTCGACCCCGAGGGGCACCACGCCGTCGGACTCGCACTCGACGTCCGCGACAAGGACGCCTTCGTCACGGTCCGGGACCGGCTGACCGAGCGCTGGGGCGCCGTCCACGTCCTGGTCAACAACGCCGGACACTCCAAGGTCGAACCACTGATGGAGATCGCGCCGGAGAGCTTCGACGCCGTGGTGGCCACCAACCTCAACGGCACCTTCTTCGGCTGTCAGGTCTTCGGCGCCTACTTCGCCGAACGCGGCTACGGACGCATCGTCAACATCGCCTCCCTGGCCGGCCAGAACGGCGGGACGGCGACCGGCGCGCACTACGCGGCGGCGAAGGGGGGAGTGGCCACCCTGACGAAGGTGTTCGCCCGCGACCTCGGCCCGCAGGGGGTGACGGTGAACGCCATCTCCCCGGGACCCCAGGACCTTCCGGTGGTCCGCGAGACCGTCGCGCCGGAGCGGCTCGCGCAGATCGAGGCGACCATTCCCGTCGGCCGGCTCGGCCGTCCGCGCTTCGTCGCCGACATGGCCGTCCTGCTCGCGGCCGAGCACGCGGACGCGGTCACCGGAGCCTGCTGGGACGCCAACGGCGGCCTGTACATGCGCTGACAGCGCCGTCAGCTCCCGATCCGACCCTCGAAGGCAGACGGATGTTCCCTGTCACCGTCACCGACACCCACCACGAAACCGACACGATCAAGGTCCTCCGACTCGTCCGACCCGACGGCGTACCCCTCGCCCCGTACCCGTCCGGCGCACACATCGACGTCACCGGACCCACCGGGATCACCCGGCCCTACTCGCTGTGCGGGCCGCCGGACGACACCGGTGCCTACACCATCGCCGTCAAGCGCGAGGAGAACTCGCGCGGCGGCTCCCACGCCCTGTACGACAAGACCGAGCCGGGCACCGAGCTGACCGTCGGCGCGCCCCGGCAGCTGTTCGGCCTTGCCCCCGACGCGGCCGAGCACCATCTCGTCGCGGCCGGCATCGGGATCACGCCCTTGCTGGCGATGGCGTACGAACTGCACGGCGGGGGAGCGGAGTTCACTCTGCACTACGTGGCGCGGAGCCGGGCGGAGGCGGCCTTCGCCGGACTTCTGGAGGAGTCCGGCTTCACCGAGCGCGTGGTCCGCCACTTCGGGCTCGGCCGGCAGTCGGCCGGTGCCGCGCTCGCCGCGCAACTGACCGGTCTTCCGGCGGACGCCCACGTCTACACATGCGGGCCCCAGGGCTTCATGACGTACGTCCGTGAGGTCGCCGCGCGCAGCGTGCCCGAGGAACGGATCCACTCGGAGCTGTTCCAGGCCGGTGAGCCCTCGGACGCGGGCGGGACCTTCGAGGTCGAACTCGACACCGGTGAGATCTACACCGTGCCGCCCGGCAGGAGCATCGCCGAGGTGCTGGAGGACAACGGCGTCCCGCTGGAGACCTCCTGTCGCGAGGGCATCTGCGGGACCTGTGTCCTGCGGGTGGTCGAGGGCGAACCCGACCACCGCGACCACTGCCTGACCGCCAAGGAGAAGGCGGCAGGAGACCAGATCGCCGCCTGCGTGTCACGGGCGAAGTCGGCCCGGCTGGTGGTCGAGCTGTGGTGAGTACTTCGAGTGGTCCGCGTACTCCGATTACTCCGATTACTCCGACGTACGACAACGAGAGGAAGGGCGAAGCCGTGGCCCCCAGCCGGACCGACTTCCGCGAGGCGATGGCCCACCTCCCGGCAGCCGTCAACATCCTGACCACCGACGGTCCGAACGGCCGCTGCGGCATCACCCTCAGCGCCGTCTGCTCCGTGACCGACGACCCGCCGACCGTCCTGGTGTGTGTGAACCGCGCCAGCGCCATGCACGACGTCTTCCGTGCGAACGGCCGCGTGGGTCTCAACGTCCTCGGCGGCGACCAGCAGGAACTCGCCCTGCACTTCTCCGGCGCGACCAAGGTGGACATGGTCGAACGCTTCACCTGGGACGTCTGGGACCGCACCCACGACGTCCCGGTCCTCAAGGAAGCCCTGGTCACGGCGGTCGGCACGATCAAGCACACCGTCCCCATGGGATCCCACAGCGTGCTGTTCGTCGACATCGAACAGATCCGCACCCGCCCCGGAGGCCAGAGCCTCGTCTACTTCAACCGGACGTTCCACCGTCTCGACGCCACGCCCCTCGTGGCGGAAGGCGCGCCGTCGTGACGCCCGGCCGCACGGCCGCGGTCGACGATGCGCTAGGTCGACTGGCGAAGACGGAGCCGGACATCCGCGCCTGGGTCCGCGTGGACGCCGAGGGTGCCCGCGCGGCTGCCGAGCGGGCACCGGACGGACCGCTCAGGGGTGTGCCGTTCGGGGTCAAGGACATCATCGATGTCGCCGGGCTGCCCACCGAGTGCGGCTCCCCGCTGCGCCGCGGAAGGACGGCCGAGCACGACGCCTGGCTCGTGGACCGGCTGCGCAAGGCAGGCGCCGTTCCCCTCGGCAAGACGGTGACGACAGAGTTCGCGTACTTCCAGCCCGGCCCCACCCGCAACCCGCACGATGTGGCCCACACCCCGGGCGGCTCGTCGAGCGGCTCGGCCGCCGCCGTCGCGGCCGGCGTCGTGCCCCTCGCCCTGGGCTCACAGACCGCGGGCTCACTGACTCGGCCCGCCTCCTTCTGCGGCGTCGCCGGATATGTCGCCCCGGTCGGCGCCTGGCCGACGACCGGAATTACCGGCCTCAGCCCGACCCTGGACGCACCAGGACTGCTCACCGAGCATGTGAACGGTCTTGCCGCGGCCGTGGAGGCCGTCGACGGCACGCGGTGCGAGGCCCCGGACGCGACGGTACGGGTGTTGGTGTGGCCCGGCACGGAGCTGGCCGACGTCCACCCGGCGATGCTCGACGCGTTGCAGAGCACTGCGCGGGACCTGGCCGCCGCCGGCGCGGCGACGGACGAACTCGCGGGACGGGTCCGGACGCCGGAACTCGCCGAGGCGCACGCCACGGTCATGGCGTACGAAGCCGCCCGCTCGCTCGCGGCCGAGGCGGAACATCCCGAATCCCTGAGCCGCCACCTGAACGACCTCCTGGCACGCGGGCGCGACATCCCGGCGGACGAGTACCAAGCAGCGCTCGCCGTCAGGCACGAAGCCCGCACCCGGATCCTCGAACTCCTCGACCGGGCCGACGTGATCCTCGGCCCGGCGGCCCCCGGCCCCGCCCCGCACGGACTGGACGCCACCGGCACCCCGGTCCTCAGCCGCCCCTGGCAGCTGCTCGGCCTGCCCGTCGTGACCGTCCCCGGTCACCGTGACCCGTACGGCATG
Organism: Streptomyces sp. NPDC050997; assembly: GCF_040660135.1. Classification (NCBI taxonomy): domain Bacteria; kingdom Bacillati; phylum Actinomycetota; class Actinomycetes; order Kitasatosporales; family Streptomycetaceae; genus Streptomyces; species Streptomyces sp. NPDC050997. Next base: position 253,904 of record NZ_JBFAGK010000003.1, on the reverse strand, counting down.
CCACTGGGCCTGCAACTCATCGGCCACCCCGCGCGCGTGGGCCGCCTGCTCGGCATCGCCCGGCGTGTCGAGGAGACCGTCCGATGAAGATCACCGCGATCGAGACCGTCCCGTACGCGATCCCGTACACCAAGCCGCTCAAGTTCGCGAGCGGCGAGGTGCACACCGCCGAACACGTCCTGGTTCGCGTGCACACCGACGAGGGACTGACCGGTGTGGCCGACGCCCCGCCCCGCCCCTTCACCTACGGCGAGACACAGGCGTCCGTGATCGGTGTGATCGAGAAGATCTTCGCGCCGCAGATGGTGGGCGCGGACGTGTTCGCCCGCGAGCAGATCCGCGCCCGACTGCATCGCACCGTCGGCAATCCGGCCGCCAAGTCGGCCCTCGACATGGCGCTGTGGGACATCACGGGCCAGGCCCTGGACCGGCCTGTCACCCAGCTGCTCGGCGGCTGCACCGACCGGATGCGGGTCAGTCACATGCTCGGCTTCGACGCGCCGCAGCGGATGGCCGACGAGGCGGTGCGGGTCCGCGACACGTACGGCATCACGGTCTTCAAGGTGAAGGTCGGCCGCCGCCCCACCCGCCTCGACCTCGACGTCTGCCGTGCCTTGCGGGAAACCCTTGGTGACGAGGCCGAGTTGTACGTCGACGGCAACCGCGGATGGACGGCTTCGGAAGCCGCCGCCGCACTGCGCGAACTGGACGAGCTCGGCATGACGCTCGCCGAGGAGCTGTGCCCGGCCGACGACGTCCTCGGCCGCCGTTGGCTCGTCGGCCAGAGCCGCATCCCCTTCGTCGCGGACGAGTCGGCCACCACACCGGCCGAGGTGACCCGCTCCCTGCTCGACGGCGCCGCCACCGCGATCAGCATCAAGACGGCCCGCACCGGCTTCACCGATTCCCAGCGCGTGCTGTTCCAGTGCGAGGGGCTGGGGGCCGAGGTCGTGATGGGCAATCAGATCGACAGCCAGCTGGGCACGGTGTGCACCGTTGCCTTCGGCGCCGCCTATGCCGCATCGTCCCGCCGGGCCGGCGAACTCTCCAATTTCCTCGACATGAGCGACGACCTGCTCACCGAACCACTGGTGATCACCGGCGGGACGCTCGCCGTCCGTGACCGACCCGGGCTGGGCGTCGCGATCGACGACGCCAAGCTCGCCCGCTACCGCCAGGACCACTGACAACCCCCGCTTTCGAAGGAGCCGCACACCATGTCCGACACCACCATCGAGGCCACGGCCGCCGGATCCGGGGCCTCGGCCACGGAACGCTTCCTCACCGACAAGACCGGAGTGTCCGGGCCGAGTACCGACACCGCACGCGTCAACACCCTGGCCACCGCGGTCATCACCGCCGTCCACGACGTCATCCGCAGCCACCAGGTGACGTACGAGGAGTACAACGCCCTCAAGTCCTGGCTGATCTCCGTCGGCCAGGACGGTGAGTGGCCCCTCTTCCTCGACGTGTGGATCGAGCACGTCGTCGAGGAGGTCGCCACCGCGGCCCGGCAGGGCAGCAAGGGCACCATCGAGGGTCCCTACTACGTGCCCGGCGCCCCTACCCTGCCCAGCGTCAGCACCCTTCCCATGCGGGACACCGAGGCGGGCACCCCGCTCCTGTTCCAGGGGCAGGTCACCGGCGTCACCGGCGAGCCGCTGGCCGGCGCCCTGCTGGAGATGTGGCAGGCCGACGACGACGGACTGTACGCACAGTTCGCACCCGGCATACCGGAGTGGAACCTGCGGGGCAGCATCGTCACTGACGACGATGGCCGGTTCGCGGTGACCACCATTCAGCCGGCCCCCTACCAGATCCCCACCGACGGCTCCTGCGGCCGGCTCATCGCCGCGGCCGGCTGGCACCCCTGGCGTCCCGCCCACCTGCATCTGAAAGTCTCGGCGCACGGACACGAACCGCTCACCACACAGCTCTACTTCACGGGCGGTGCCCACCTCCAGGACGACGTGGCCTCTGCCGTGAAGCCCGAACTCGTCCTCGATCCGCGGCCGAACAGTACGGGTGCGCACGAGGTCACGTACGACTTCGTCCTGGACCCCAGCTCCTGACTGACCGCTGTACCCCATCCCTCTCTCGACCGCGTTCAGGAGGCCACCGTGCTCTTCGCCGTGCAGATGACCGTGAACCTGCCACCCGACCTGGACACCGAGGTCAGGGACGCAACCCTCACCGCGGAGAAGGAGTACGCGCAGAGGCTCCAACAGTCCGGCGAGTGGCTGCACTTGTGGCGCTGTGCCGGCCAGTACGCGAATCTCAGCATCTTCGATGTCGCCGGCAACGACCGGCTCAACGACATCCTGTGGGGCCTGCCGCTCTTCCCGTACATGGACATCACCGTGACGTCGCTGGCCCGGCATCCCTCGGCCATCGACTGACGTTGTCCGTCGGAAGCCGATTCCCGGGCGATGTCTTGTGCGGCCACCTCTGCTCGCCCTCGGCAGCGTTCCGGATAGCGACGCAGGGCCTGGGTGGGCCTTACTGAGAGGGCGTTAAGTCCGTTTCTGGTAGATGCCTCGTCCGGGTTGGGTGAGGAAGCCTTGGCGGGTGAGGCGTCCGAGGCGGCTGCGGGTGACGTTCAGGGCTGGGTCGTCGGTGGGCATGCCGAGGAGTTCGTGCAGTGCGCGGACTCGGAATGGCCGGTCGGAGTGCTGGTTGAAGGCGTTCAGGATGGCCTGGTATGCGGTGGTCGACTCGGGCGGATCCGGTGCGTCCCCGGTCGGCTCGAGTTCGGCGATGACCTTCCGGGTGGTGGCCAGGTCCGTGAGACGTGCTTCGGTCTCGGTGAGGGCGGCGGTGAGGCGCTCGATCTGGCCGCGTAGTTCGTCTGCCCGGGCAATGGCCGCGTCGTGGCGGTGCTGGAGGTCGTTGAGGAGTTCGGTGATGTTCACGCGGCCGCCTGGAGTGTGTCGCGCCAGGCCGGAGTCGGTGTGGTGAGGCGGCGGGCCACGTTGGCGGTGGAGGCCCAGTAGACGCGCGAGGCGGAGTTGTCGGGGCGGTGGTCGTATTCGCGGGCCAGGCGCCGGTGAGCATCAATGTGCCGTTGACCTGCTCGACCACCCACCGCTTGGGTTGCGGGACGAAGCCCTTGCCCTGGTCGTCCGGGTTACGGCGGACGACCTCGACGGTGATGTCCAGCAGCGCACCGTGGATGATGACCTGGTCCTTGAACCCCTGGTCCACCAGGGCTTTCTCCAGGCGCATCCCGCACCGCTCGGCCGCCTGGTCGAGCAGGGCGGTGCCGGCGGTGTTGTCGTGTGCCGACGCGGCCAGGACGACGACGCCGATGATCAGCCCCAGCAGGTCGACGGCCAGTCCCCGTCTGCGCCGCGGTGTCCTCTTGTTCGCGTCCAGTCCCGTCGTGGTCTTTGGGACACGCGCGGCCGCGCGTACGGACTGGGTGTCGATGACCACGAGGGACGGGTCCTCTAATCGGCGCGCCTTCTCCCTGACCTGGCAGCGCAGGAGTTCCTGGATCCGCTGGTCGAGCCCGTCCTGGCGCCACAGCGTGAAGTAGTAGAAGACCGCCGACCAGGCGGGGAGATCATGGGGCAGATAACGCCACTGACAGCCCGTCCGGTTCTGGTAGAAGATCGCGTTCACGACCTCCCGGAAATCACAGGCCCCCGGGTCTCCGGTCGCCGAACGGCTCACCCGGTCCTGCTTCCAGGCCGTGATCATCGGCTCTATCAACGCCCACTGCTCATCCGATAAGTCGCTCGGATACGGTCTTCGCACCATGCCCCGCATCCCAGCATGCACATGCCGATCGGCTGCCCTGTACGACGATTCATTTGCTCGCCTTGGCCACGCGACCTCATCGGGCGCCCATAGTGCAAGGACCCCATACCACCCTCGTCGCGCCGGCGCGAGGGGCTGCTGGCGGACGGGGAGGCCGCGTGGCGCGACCGGGGGAGCGCGGCGCCACGCGGCTGGGGCGGGCAGATGGATCAGCTTTGTGCGGAAGGGGTCTGCGCGGCGGGCTCGGGGTTCTTCTTCGGTCCGCGGGCGATTCCGGCGGCGAAGGCGGCGAAGGGAATGATGCCGAGCACGATGCTGACGCCCATGCTGCCGCCGGTGACGAGGGTGAAGTTGGAGAAGACGAGCCAGAGGCTGGCCAGCAGACCCAGCACGGCGAGTACCGGAGCGATCCGGGTCTGCCAGGGCCTGCCGTCGGCGATGTGCGGGTTGCGGGCGAAGAAGACCACCACGGCGACGGATGTGGTGAGCATGAGCAGGACCATGCCGACCGTGGAGACCCCGGCCATCGAGCCGAACACGCCGACCAGCGGGTCCAGCCCGATCAGGGCGCAGGCACCGACCAGGACCAGCGCGGTTGTCGTCTGGACGACGGAGGAGCAGGACGGCGAGTGGTGGCGCGGGTGGACGGTACCGAGCCGGGCGGGCATCAGGCCCTTGCGGGCGAGGGTGAAGGTGTAGCGCGCGATGACGTTGTGGAAGGACAGCACGCAGGCGAAGAGGCTGCTGAGCAGGAGCACCTGCATGATGTCACGCAGTGCGGTGCCGACGTAGGTCTGGCCGATGTCCATGAGCATGTTGCCCTCGCCGTTGAGGGTCTTGTTGGCCACGGCGGACGCCTCGTCGGTGCCTGCGGCCAGGACCAGGGCCCAACAGGAGACGGTGTAGAAGGCGCCGATGATGAGGACGGCCAGGTAGGTGGCCCGGGGAATGGTCTTCTCGGGGTTGCGGGCCTCGTCGCGGAAGACGGCCGTTGCCTCGAAGCCGATGAAGCCGGTGAGAGCGAACAGTACGGCTATGCCCAGCGGGCCGGAGAGTGCCGCGTCGGGGGTGAAGGACTCAACGTTGACACCGTGCGCGCCGCCCTTGGCGAAGATCACCGCGTCCAGGACGACTACCACGGCGATCTCCAGGACGAGCGCCACGCCGAGCACCTTGGAGCTGAGGTCGATGTGGCGGTAGCCGAGGAGGGCCACGATCCCGAGCGCCACGAGCGCCCACAGCCACCAGGGGGCGGACGGGCCACCGAAGTACTGCACCACGTCGTTCACAGCCCATCCCATGTAGCCGTAGATGGCGACCTGGATCGCCGTGTAGGCGACCAGCGCGACCGCGGCCGTGCCCACCCCGATGCGGTCCCCCAGGCCGCGGGTGGTGTAGGCGTAGAAGGCGCCGGCCTCGGGAACGTGCGGCGTCATGGTGACGAATCCCACCGCGAAGAGCAGCAGGACCAGTGATGCAATCGCGAAGCCGACGGGGGCTCCGGCGCCCGGTCCGCTGGCGACGGCGAGCGGGACGTTGCCGCCGATCACCGTGAGGGGCGCGGCGGCGGCGATCACCATGAACACGATGGCGCCGGTCCCGAGCCGCCCCTGCAGGTTCGCGGGGGGTGCCTGCCGTCTGGCGGAGTCTTCCGTGGAGAGGTCACTCAGCATGTGCGGTCCTTTGCGAGCGGTGCAGTCGAGGCCGGGGCGGCGGCGTGGAGATCCGGCCGTAGGTCGGCCAGGTACGGGTTGGCCTCGCGGGCTTTTCGGACCGTGCCCGGCTCCACGGTCGCGAAGATCAGTTGGTTGCCGTGCTCGACGCTGTCGAGGACGTCTGCCGACGGGCTGACGATGGAGCTGCGGCCGACATAGCGGAGCGAGCCCTCGTCCCCGTCGTGGTTGATGTAGGCGATGTAGACCTGGTTCTCCCAGGCGCGGACCCTCAGCAAGTGCTCCGCGATGAACTCGTACGGCTGCATCTGCGCGGTGGGCACGGCGATGAGGTCCGCCCCCGCCACCGCGGCGGCGCGCACGTTCTCGGGGAACTCCACGTCGTAGCAGATCAGCATGGCGATCCGCGCTCCGGCGTAGTCGACGACAGGGCTCAGCCGGTCTCCGGGGGTGAAGTATCTGCGGTCGAGTTCGCCGAAGAGGTGGGTCTTGCGGTGGCGGCCGAGCATCGCTCCGGTCGGGTCGATGAAGAAGGCGCTGTTGTAGTAGGCGCCACCGTCGTACTCCGGCGCGCCGAGGACAAGGGCGATGCCATGGCGGCGGGCGATCCGCTGCGCCGGCGACAGGAGGTCGGTGCGGGCCAGGTCGTGGACGATGTCGCCGATGTCGTAGCCGGTGAGGAACAGTTCGGTGGTGACCAGCAGGTCGGCACCCCCGGCACGGGCCTGGGAGCATGCCGCGTCCAGTTCGCGGAGGTTGGCTTCGACGTCGCCGGGTGTTCCGGCGGTCTGCAGTCCAGCAATCTTCATGCGGGGTGCCTTCGGGTCGGACATCGGAGGGGAGCGGCGCGAGCCATCAGAACATGCTCACTTTGAGCAGGTAAAGGGTTGCGGGTATCGATTCCGTAAATCAGCCGACGTCCCGGCCCCCTCACGAGCCGCGCTGGGCCGGTGCTTACCCTGGCTGGATGGCAACCCAGGACGACATCGGCGCACCAAGCCCGTTGACCAGCAGCGCCCTTGCGGCAATCCGCCGCACCAGCGCGGTCGACACGGTCCGGGCACGGATCTCCCTGGCGGTCGATCTGGGCCTGCTGGCGCCCGGCGAGCGGCTGCCGAACGTCCAGGCCACGGCGGCGGCGCTGGGTGTCGGCGAGATCACCGTCCGGCGTGCCTTCACCGCATTGGAGCGCGAGGGCGTCGTCCAGCGCAGGCCGGGCCGCTCCGGGGGCACCTTTGTCGCCGACCAGCCCCGCCGCCAGACCGTGGCCGAGGTCGCCGCGTACCAGCAGGACAGTGAGCGGGTGCACCGGCTGATCGACGAACGCGTCGTTCTGGAGGTCGGCTTCGCCCACCTGGCCGCGGACCGCCTCGACCAGGCGGGGCTCGACGGACTGGACCGCTGCATCAAGGAGATGGACGAGGCGGAGAGCTGGGCCGAGTTCCACGCGGCCGATGAGCGGTTCCATGTGGGCATCGCCCGCGGGGCCGGGATGCCCTCCGCCCTGGTGATGTACGAGCGGGTGGTCAAGGAGCTGTATCTCTACTTCCTGCCGTACCCGATGAGCTATCTGCGCTGCAGTAACGACGAGCACAAGCACATCAGGGCGGCGCTCGCCACGCACGACGCCGCCCTGGCGGCCCGCCTCATCAAGGAACACATCGCGCAGCTGCACCAGACGATGTACGTCGGATTCGCCCATTCCGCCGACCAGGACATCGACGGCTGACCCAAGAGCTGGGACCCGTCCGACGAAAACAGCCGGTCCGCACCGGTCCGCTCCAGGCTGCCTCCGGCCACCGCAACACCGTAGGGACATGCGCCCCGGCGAGCCCTGCACGCGCCTGCGCATGAACTGACGTCAGTGTGCCGGCGCCCAGCCACACGCAGACAGCCCACCGACACCGGCCGCTCCACCCCTGCACGGGGACGACATCACCCCAGTACAGAAATCGACCACCCACATCGCCCCGAGGCGCCAGTAGAAACGGGCACCGAGCGAGCTGTGGCGCCAGGACGGGCCATGAACGAGCGATCACGAACCGAGAGTTGGCCGACCACTTCCAAGCCGAGGTCATCTAGCCGGCAGAACGTCGTCAGGTCAGCAAGGCAGAAGGTAGCGTCACGCAGCAGCCTAGGGCGCAACCGCGGTCTTCGGGGATCGGTGATCGTCCTGTGGCGTTTGGCCGATCAGGCGCGGTCGTGGAGAGTGACCTGGTAGCCGTCGGGGTCGGCGAAGGTGAATGTCCGGCCGAAGGGGCCGTCGATCGGTGCGGAGACGATGGTGTGACCGTCGGCGACGAGAGCATCGTGGATGGACTGGACATCGGTGGCGTGGAGCCAGATCGCGGCACCGATGCCGGGCTGAGCAACGGATGCGAGATCGGTGCCGGGAACGACGTCGCGGAGTGCGAACGCGATCGGCTTCGTCTCGAAGACGACGGCGTGCGGAGGTCCGGCCTGCGACCGGACGAGGCCGAGGTACTGCTCGTAGAACGCATGCGAAGCGTCGAGGTCGCGCGCTTGGAGCGAGATGAAGTCGGGGCCGGTGGCGGGCATGGCGATGCTCCTTCTTTTCGTGTCAGCTTACTGACACAGGTCAATCTATGTCAGAATTCTGACATGAATCAAGACGGTGTCGACCTGGAGACGTCTCTGGGCTACCTACTGAAAGAGGCGTCGAGCGTCCTCCGCGCAGCCATGGAGGAGGTGCTGCGGCCGCTCGGGATGAGCGTGACGCACTACTCCTGCCTCGAGCTGCTGGCTCAACGGCCGGGCTTGTCGAACTCCGAGCTCGCGCGTGGCGCGTTCGTGACACGGCAGTCGATGAACGTGCTGCTCCAGGCCCTGGAACGAGAGGGCTACGTGACCAGGCCTGCGGAGGCGCCCGTCGGGAAGGTTCTTCCCGCGCGGCTCACGTCTCGCGGCCGACGGAGCCTGGAGAAGGCGACCGTAGCGGTCCGGTCCGTCGAGGTCAGAATGCTGGCCGGCATGACCGAGACCGAGCAGTCAGGCGCGTTCCGGATCCTGCAGAGCATGATTCATTCCCTGCGCGATGGCAACGACGGTGCATAGTTCGTTCCTCGGCGCACGTCTCGTCGCGCCCGGATAGGAGTGCAGCCGAGCGTGAAAATCCGTGCCGGCGACCTCGAAAACCGACAGACCCCGACTACACCCTCTTCTGCGATGAGCCACTTACGTCTGCCGAGGCGCTGACCCGGTCCAGCGGACTCGCTGGCCGGGTTGTGGACGGGGCGCCATACCGGTGCGGAGGGACCGTGCTGGAGCAGGCCGGCCGGGGGTGGTTCCCCGGGGCCTTTCGTGTGCACAACGACCGCTCTCCAGCTGTCAGTCCAGCGGCCGGAACAGGTCGCGGCGGCGGGCGTCCTCGAGGAAGATGAGCGCGGTCTGGGCCACGGTCAGCGTGTGGCCGGCCTTCAGCCGCACGGCGGTCGGATCGGATACGGTCCTGGAAGGCCGCTGCCCGCGCATCTCGGGCCACTCGGAGGCGAGTTGCACGCCGTACGCGGTGGGGAACCACACCCGGGTCCGTCCGGCCTGCGGCAGGGTGATGCGGTCGACCAGCCCCTCCGCGCGCAGTCTGGCCAGCCGCCGCCGGGTCTGCTCGATGCGCACCGCGGGGGCGATCACCCGGTGCATCTGTTCGGTGGTGGCCATCCGGTACTGCGTCAGCACGCCCAGCGCGATCCGGTCCCCGCTGCCCACGTCCACGCCGATCATCACGGATCCGCTCGCTTCCCGTCCGGTGCGGCGCCGTCCTTGCCGGACGTCGCGCGTACCGGCCACAGCAGCAGCCGGCCCCGACCAGGCCCCGACTACGAAGGCCCGACCACGGTCACGAAGCGACGACGCTTCCGTGGACCAGGCCCACATCCCCGCAGACGACCCGGCCGACAACCGTCCGCACCCTCTGCCGCGCCTGACCGCGAATCCGCAGGTCACCACGCTGATCCCGCCGTGGTCGGGAGGCCGACATCCCCTCTACGCCCCCGAGTCCACGCCCCACAACAGGAAGAAACGCATCCGGGGCCGCTGATGCCCCCACGACCCGTATAGGACGGTGAGCTGCGCTGGCTGTGGATCTGCGCGACAGGGGTCGTCGGGAATAGTCTGAAGAAGAGTGGCACCGGGACGGAACGGAGCCTCCCGATGCATTCCCTTTACTGAGGGGGACGTAGAAGAGGGAGGCAATGAGCCATGCCCTGGAATCTGGACGGCACGTATCTGGAGAGCTGCAACTGCGACGTGGTGTGCCCCTGCACCACCTCGGGCCTCACCGCACCGGCCGACCACGAGCGCTGCCAGGTGACCTTCGCGTTCCATGTGGACAGCGGGAACGTGGACGGCGTGAACGTCTCCGACCGCAGCGTCGCCGTCTTCATCGACGCGCCCCGGGTGATGGCCGAAGGCGGCTGGCAGGTGGCGCTGTACCTGGACGCTTCGGCCGACGACGGCCAGGCCGAGGCGCTGGGCAAGGTCTTCTCCGGCCAGGCCGGCGGGCCGATGGCGGCGCTCACTCCGCTCATCGGCGAAGTCCTCGGCGTGGAGCGCGTTCCCATCGACTACCGCGACGACGGCCGCCGCCACGCCGCACGGGTGGGCGACGCCATCGACATCGAGATCAAGGACCAAGTTGCCCCACAGTTCGGCGAGGACGGTCCGGTCATGGGCCTGACCGGCATGTTCCACCCGGTGAACAGCACGCTGACCATCGCCCGGTCCACCCGGGCGACGGGCGACGGCGTGTACGGCCGGTCCTGGGACTTCTCCGGCGGCAACGGACACTCGGCGCCCTTCACGTGGTCCGCGTGACCGGTCGGCCGGTCACCGTCCGCAGCGGAGCGAGTCCCGCCGGACTGCTGCTGCTCGCGGCGGCTGCCGCCTGGGCCTGGTTGGTGACACGCTGGGGCGGCATGCAGGCGATGCCGGGCACCATGGGCCTGGGCCTGCCCGCCTTCCTGGCCATGTGGACCCTGATGACGGCCGCGATGATGCTGCCCGCCACAGCACCCGTCGCCGCGCTGTACGCACGCACCATCACCGTGCACCGGGCGCCGCGCATGGTCGTTTTCACGGTCGCCTACCTGCTTGTCTGGGCCACGGCCGGACTGCCCGCGTACGGGCTGGCCGCCGGCCTGGGCCGCGCGGCGGACCTCCCCGCCGCGGCGGGGACCGCGGTGGCCGCGGCCGTGTTCGCGGTCAACGGCGTCTACCAGCTCACGCCCCTCAAAGACCGCTGCCTGGCGAGGTGCCGCTCGCCGATCGGGTTCATGCTGCGCTACGCCTCGTACCCGGGGCCCTCGCGCGATCTGCGTGCCGGAGCCCACCACGGGGCCTTCTGCCTGGGCTGCTGCTGGTCGCTGATGGGGTTGCTGGCGGCGTTCGGTGTGATGAACCTGTGGGCCATGGTGGCCCTGACCGCCGTGATCACCACTGAGAAGCTGGCTCCGGCCGGCCGAATGGTGGCCCGTGCCGTGGGAATCGCCTCGATCGTCCTGGCCGGCGCCGTCTTCTGGGTCCCGGCGCTCGCTCCGGGCCTCACCGGTAGCGGCATGGCCCGGATGTGAGGACGGGGCCACGCCCGCCTCTACGGCGCCTTCGGCAACAAGGAGGCGCTCTTCGGCAAGTGCCTCGACCGCTACTCGTCGATCTACGGCGCGCAGTACGAGCAGGCGCTCACGGCGCATCCCGGTGATCCGGTGCGCGCGGTCGAGGCGTTCTTCGACGTCATCCTGGGCCGTATCGCCGACCCGTCGGCCCCCGTGGGGTGCCTCATCGCCCAGTCCGCCGCGCAGTCACTGACGCTGAAGGAGGAGAACAGTGTGCAGGTGCGTGCCCTGCTCGACATGCAGCGCCAACGGATACGCGCGGCACTGGCGGACTCCTCTGCCGACAGCCGAACACTCGACGAGCTCGCCACGTTCGTCGTCGCCGTCAACCAGTCGCTGGCCGTACTGAGCCGCGCCGGGACCTCGGACGCCGACCTGCGCTCCGTGGCCCGGCTCGCATGCACAACGGTGGCGGACACCCTTGCCCGGACAGCATCCGCGAACGGTGACGGCGATTCCTGAAATCGGATCCGTATGGTGCGGGTCGCGGATCGGTGAGGCGAGGGCGGTGTGCCTGTAGCCGTTCGACTTCGTGGCCGGCGTGCTGCTCGTGGATCGGCAGATCACACGGGATGGTGCTGCCTCGACGGCCGGGCAGCGAAGACGTCGGGGTGCTACTTCGAAGGGGCGGGGTCGGGCACATGGATCCGGCACCTCAAGTGGCGTGCGTCGGGTGAAGGGCGCCTGGTGCCGCTGCCGGGCGTGATCGCGGGCAAAGTACGCGGACATGTGCGGAGTCATGGAACCTTCCGCGTCGCTGACGGTCCGAACCAGTCCTCGCCGACCGTGCCTACCTGGGAGCCGGCCCCTGGCCAGGTCGCCGCCCACTGATGTCGGGCAGGCGCGTGGCCCGCAGCTCGGCGGGTCGGCGGGTCGGCGGCCGAGGATCCGGGCGGGGTTGACCGTGCGCGGCGCGCCCGCGTAGGCGGCGACCACGCTGACGACGTCGGCGATCTCGTCGTCGGTGGCGTCGTGCCGCAGCTGCTTACAGGGTGAGCAGCGCCGGGTTCCGGTAGCCGACCATGCGGTCTGCCGACGGGCCGCCCTGACCGTCGAGAAGGAAGCGCCGCAGTTCCGGGACGGCGGTTTCCAGGGCGTCGATCTTTTCCCGCAGGTCCGGGCACCCGGCAGGGTGGCCGCTTCGTGTCGCGCCAGGACCTCGCGTGCTGTCGACAGGCTGCCAATTAGTAACATCGGAGAACTACTTGCAATTCAACACTACTACCGGATAGCCGACGAGGAGAAGCCGTGTCCGAACGCACGAGTCACGTCACCTTTCAGCACGGGCAGGAGTTCCTGGCCGCGATCTCCGAGCGCTGGAACTACCAGATCCTGCGGGAGGTGTTCTTCGGTGTCGGCCGGTTCGGTGAACTGAAGCGGGCCCTCGGCATCTCGGCGAACATCCTCACCGCGCGGCTCAACAGCCTCACCGAACTGGGTCTGCTCACCAAGCACGCCTACCGGCCGGACAAGCCGTGGTACGAGTACCAGCTCACCGACAGTGCCCGCGAACTCGTCGTCCCCGCCATTGTGACCATCACGCGGTGGGCCGAGACCAATGCGACGGACGGCGACACACATCACCTGTTGGTGCACACGGAGTGCGGGAATCCGACCAACCCGTACCTCGCGTGCAGCAGCTGTCATCGGCCGGTCGAGGCCTCTGCCCTGCGGCCGGTACCCGCCGAGGACGGACCTCGCTGATCACCTCGACGTGATGCAGCTGGTTGCATCTTGACACTAGTAGCAATACGCTACTAGGGACTCTATTCCTCCTTGACTGCGGAGGGGACCGATCATGACCACCAACTGGCTCAAGGGACTCACCGAGAAGCTGATCCCCACCTCGCTCGGACTCGTCAACGTCCGCGTCGGCGGACGTCCCGACGGCCCGGCCATGGTGTGCTGGCCCAGTCTGATGATGGACGGCACCATGTGGCAGTACCAGTACGAGCACTTCGCCCCCACCCACCGCGTCGTCCTCATCGACAGCCCTGGCCACGGCAAGTCCGACGCTCTGCGCAAGCTCATCGATCTCAAGGACTGCTCCGACGCGCTCGTGGAGATCCTCGACGCGCTCGGCATCGACAGGTGCATCCTCGTGGGCAACAGCTGGGGCGGCATGCTCGCCGGGGTCTTCCCCGCCTATCACCCGCAGCGCACCACAGCGGCGATCGGCATCAACTGCACCGCATCCCTGCCCACCATGTTCGAGAGCATCTGGGCCACCGCACTGTCCACCTACCTCTCGCTGCACGCGAAAATGCCGCCGCTGGCCGCCAAGGCCGCGTGCGGCGCGTTCGCCGGCCCCACCGCCGAGGCCACCGACCCCGAATTCCTCGACTTCACCGACTTCGTCCTGCGGGACGACCCGAAGTCGGTCGCCTGGGCACTGCGCAGCATCCTCATCGGCCGTAAGGACGAGCACCGCCGCCTGAACACCATCCAGGACGTGCCCGTCCTGATCGTCGCCGGCGAGGAGGACAGTCAGTTCCCCGTGCACGTGGTGCGGAAGATGGCCGACGCCATCGAGGGCAGCACCTTCCGCGTGTTGCGGCACACGGCCCACCTCGCCGCGCGTGAGAACCCCGAGGCCGTCAATGCCGAGATCGACGCGTTCCTCGCCGCCCTGCCCGCCGCGGCCTGAATCAGGAGACCACCACCATGACAGACACCGCACACGCGACTCCCGTACCCGACTGGGTCCTGAAGTTCATGGATGCCATCGACACCCTGAACTTCGATGAGGGCTTCGCGCCACTGGCCGAGGACCGACATGTACTTCGGCACCGCACATATTCACGGTGTCGAGGCCATCAAGGCGTTCTTCGTCAAGATCGACGCACCGCTGAACATCACCCATGAGGTCCTGGAGTACTGGGCCGCCGGCGACGGCGTCCGCCTGCTTCGCGGCGAGGCGACCATGGCCAAGAAGAGCGACCCGGACAAGGTGGTGCGCGCCCCGTTCATGCACATCTTCTACCTCGACCAGGAAGAGCCGGTTCGCGTCCGGGAGCTCCGCATCACCGCGGGCCCGCTCCAGACCGACGCCGTGATGTGACCTTGCTCCAGGGGCGGTCGGGAGTGCCCCAGAGCCGGGAGCGGAGGGTGGATAGGACCAGTACCTTCTGCCCTCGCCGCCCTGCGCGATTCGACGACAGGCCCACGCGAAGCCCTCGCGCGGGCCTGTCGTCGTAGGTGCTCCGGCGCCCGGATCTCCTCCATATCGGCGGTATCAGCATGCTTGCATTTAGCTAAGCAGGCTTATATTTTATCAGCATGCTTACCAAGTCGCGGTGGTCTGGCCACCGGCGGCGCGGTGGCAACACCACAGGCTCCGGCCTGAAGCGGTGGACCGTACTCCCGAACCTCAATGAAGAGGCGTGTCATGACCCATCCCATGGAGATCCCGGCCGCGGCGTCGAGATGTACGACTCGGCGCGATCGCCGCGTTCGCGCTCACCCGCCGGGCGGCCTGGCACCCGCAGCCCTCCCCGCCCCATCGCCCCTGGCCGTGGAGGCCGGCTCATGACGACTCTGACCCTGTCCGATGCCCGTGCGCTCGCCGTGGCGACGATGACCTCGTGCGGGCATTCCGCCGGGGCCGCGGAGACCATCGCCGACCATCTGCTCGACTGCGAACTGCGCGGGCTGTCCTTCGGCGGGCTCGCCCGCGCGCTGTCCATAGCGGAGCGCATGCGCACCACCGAGGAGCCGCCGCGACCGATCCAAGTCGTCGGCGAGACACCGGTGTCGGCCACCGTGGACGGCGGCGACCAGGTGGGCTACCTCGTCGGCATGCGGGCGCTGGAGCTGGCCGTGGCGAAGGCCCGCACTCAGGGAGTGGCAGTCGTCGGTGCGCGCAACACCTGGTACACCGGCATGTTCTCGTACTACCTGGAGAAGGCCGCGCAAGCCGGGCTCGCCGGGATGATCGCGGGCAGCGGACCGGCGGTCGTGGCCCCGCACGGCGGTACCGAGGCCCGCTTCGGCACCAACCCGATCGCGTTCGGTTTCCCGGCAACCTCGGCTCCGGTCATCTGGGACATCGGCACCTCCACCGTGATGTACGGGGAGGTGATGCTGAAGGCGCGGCTCGGGGAGAAGTTGGCGTCCGGCCAGGCGTACGACGCGGCCGGGGTCCCGACGCTCGACCCGGCCGCCGCGCTCACGGGCGCGTTCGGCGTGTGGGGCGGCCACAAGGGCTCCGGGCTCGCTCTGGTCGTCCAGTTGCTCGGCATGATGACCGGTGCGGCCGCGGACCCGCCCGGTGTCTCGGACTGCGGCTTCTTCATCGTGCTGTTCGACCCCGGCACGCTCACCGACGCGGACGACTACCGGCGGAGGGTCGCGGCCTTCGCCGAATCGGTCCGCGCCGCCCGTCCCGTCGACGGCGGCGGCCCGGTCCGGGTGCCGTTCGATCGCTCAGTGACCTGCCGGAACGAGGCACTGCGTCGCGGCACCATTGATGTGCCTGAAGCGGTGCTCGTGGCCCTGCGTCAGCTGGCCGGAGATGTCTGAGGACCCCGACGCCTTCGCGATCGAGCCGTCCCCGTCGGGCCGCCTCCTGTGCGGCGGCTGCGCACCGCACGACTCCTGCCGCCTGGGCGTCGAGATCAGCTGCACGCAGGGCGACCAGGTGCGGTTCGACGTCGTCTGTCCACGGTCCTGGCGCGGCGGGCCCGGTGTCGCGCACGGCGGCTGGACGGCCGCCGTCTTCGACGACGTACTCAACATGGTCGCGCTGCGGGCCGAACCGCGGCTGGTCACCAAGTCGTTGGCGGTCTCCTACCTCCGCCCGGTTCCGGTCGAGCGGCCCCTCCACGTGCTGGCACGGATCGAACGGCACGTCGGCAGGGAGTGGGAGGTCTCCGCCGAAATGACGCTCGCAGGCGCGGCGTTGGCCACCTCCCGGGCCGAGCTGCGGACACGCCGGCCGGACCATTTCGCCGGCCACGAGGCATGGCTCGCCCGCCAATCAACGTCCACCAACGGATCTTACGAAGAAAGCTGAGAACGCCATGGTCGAATTCTTCACCGGTCTACAGCCCTTTCAGGCCGGGGACACCGACCCCGCCCAAATGATCTCCAGGGTTCAGGAACTGGACCGCTCGAAGGCCATCGACCGGGTCCTCGTCGGGTACTCCTCCACCTGGCCGCACAACCACGCCACGGCGCCCTTCGCGCTGGCGTCGTCGGAGAAGTTCTCGCCGATCGTCGCGCACCGTCCCGGCGTGATGGCGCCGGTGGCCGCCGCGCGCTACTTCGCCACCCTCGACGTGTTGGCCCGCGGGCGGCTCGCCGTCAATGTGGTCGTGGGCGGCTCCGACAAGGATCTGCGCCGCGAATCGGACGACCTGCCCAAGGCCGAACGCTACCGGCGTGCGGTCGAGTACCTCGACATCGTCCGCCGCGCCTGGACCGAGACCGAGCCGTTCGACCACCACGGCGAGTACTACACCGCCGAGGCGGTGAAGCTGCAGACCAAGCCGGTGCAGGGTCAGGTACCGATCTTCATGGGTGGTGAGAGCGACGACGCCGTGGACTTCGGCGCCCGGCACGCCGACCTGTACATGCTCTGGGGAGAACCGTTCGCCGGCACGAAGGAGCGCATCGACCGGGTCACCGCGGCCGCCGAGCGCTACCACCGCCCTATGCGGTTCTCGCTGAGTCTGCGCCTGTTCATCGGCGACACCGACAACGACGCCTGGGCCCAGGCCCGTGCCGTGGAGCGGCAGATCGCCGAGGCCGCCGGAAGCACGGCCTTCCTGCGCTCGTCGTCGACGGACACCTCCGTCGGCCGGCAACGGGCCCTCGCGCTCACCGACGACGAGTTGCACGACGACTGCTTCTGGACCGGGCTGACCAAGCTCCTGGGCGGCTTCGCCAACTCCCAGGCTCTGGTCGGCACCGAGGAACGCGTTCTCGACACCCTCCGCAGGTACCAGGAGCTCGGGGTCGACGCGTTTCTCGTCACGACGGGCGCCGAAGCGGCCTGGGACCCGTCGTTGGAGGGCTTTCTCGCCCGCGCCAAGAAGGAGCTGGCATGACGGCAACCGTCGTTCCGGACCATCGCGCCCGGGGGCTTGAGGACTTGTCCGATCTGGCAGACGGCACGGTCGGCGGCCTCCTCGCCGCCCGCGCCGCGGCACACCCGGACAAGCCGGCCCTCGTCTTCGAAGACACCGTGCTGACTTACAGCGCCCTCGACAGGGCGGTCACCGGCATGGCGCGCGGTCTTGTGTCGACAGGCGCAGCCCCGGGCAGCTCAGTCGGCATCTTCCTGCCCAACCGAGCCGAATACCTGCTCGCCTGGCTCGGAGCGGCCCGCGCCGGGCTCGTCGAGGTCCCGATCAACATCGCCTACAAGGGCCCCTTCCTCGACCACGCACTCCGCAGCACCGGCGTGCGCGTGCTGGTCACCGATGCGGCCTTGCTGGAACTCGTCGCCGACCTGCCGGACATACCGCCCACCCTCGAAACCGTCGTGCTGCTCGGTTCCGACCGGCCCGGCCGCGTCCCGCCCCGGGTGATGGTACGGACGTGGAGCGACCTGCTCGCGGCTGGCGGCACAGCGACAGAGCTCCCGCACGTCGCGCCGCGCGACCCGGTCGCGATCATGCTCACGTCCGGCACCACCGGGCGGAGCAAGGGCGTGGTGCAGTCGCACCTGATGCATCTGGTCGCCGGGCGCGAGTGCGCGACGCAGATGGCCACGGCCGCCGACGAGCGGCTCTACACATGCCTACCGCTGTTCCACGGCGCCGCGCAGATCAACATCACCCTGCACGGCCTCTACGCGGGGGCGACCGTGGTCCTCGGGCGCCGGTTCAGCGCCAGCAGATTCTGGGACGAGCTGCGCACCCACCGGGTCACCCAGTTCAACGCGCTCGGCTCCATGCTGCCGGTGCTCCTGGCGCAGCCCCCGTCCGGCCGCGACCGCGACCACCAGGTGACGAAGGTGTTCGCCGCGCCCGCCCCGCCCCCAGTGCTGTATCCCTTCGAGGAGCGCTTCGGCGTGCAGATCGTCGAGGGTTACGGGCTCACCGAGATCAAGAACGTTCTCTACAACCCGCTCAGCGCCCGGAAGGTCGGCTCGCTGGGCCTGCCCACCGAATCGTCCGTCCTGGAGATCCACGACGAGTCCGGCAACCGTGCCGCGCCCGGCCAGGCCGGGGAGATCGTCTACCGGCCCCGCCTGGCGGACATCATGTTCTCCGGCTACCACCGCGATCCCGAGGCGACGCTCGCGACCATGAAGGATCTGTGGTGGCACACCGGAGACCTGGGCTACACGGACGAAGACGGTTACTTCTACTTCGTCGACCGCAAGAAGGACGCGTTGCGCCGCCGCGGGGAGAACATCTCCTCCCACGAGGTCGAGTCGGTTCTGCTGGCCTACCCCGGCATCGTGGCCGCCGCGGCTGTCGGCACGCCGTCAGAGTTGGGTGAGGACGAGGTCCTCGCCGTCGTGCAGCCTGAGCCCGGGCACGCGTTGAAACTCGCGGAACTGTTCGCCCACTGCGACCGGTCGATGCCGCACTTCATGGTCCCCCGCTACTACCGCGTCGTCGACCAGCTCCCCGTCACGCCGAACGGCAAGGTACGCAAGCACCAACTGCGTGACGAGGGCCGCACCGACGCCTGGGACGCGCTCTCCGCGGGTCTCCGACCCACCCGCCACGCCTGAGGAACCACCATGTCCCTACCCGACACGGTACGCATCCGCGAGATCGCGCCCCGGTTGACCTTCCAGAACCACACAGTCCCGACCGAAGTGAAGATCGAACTCGTGCGGCGGCTCATCGACGCCGGCGTGCGCGCGTTCGAACTGTCCTCCTTCGTCCGGCCCGACCTCATTCCGGGCCTCGCCGACGCCGAGGAGGTGTTCGCCCGGGTGCCGCGAGTGCCCGGGCTCAGCCTCGGCTGCTGTGTCGGCAACACGCGCGGGCTCGCCCGCGCGGTCGACGCGGGGGCCGACACAGCGTCCTTCCTGCTGTCCGCCGACGAGGACTTCGCCCGCGCCAACACCGGACGGTCCACCACCGACTCGTTGCGCGAACTGGAGCGTATGGCCGCCTTCGCCGCGGACCAGGACGTCGTGCTCGGCACCTACGTCATCTTCGCCTGGGGCGGGCCGACCGGCCCCGCCCGTGGCGGCGAGGAACTCCAGCCGCTGGCCCGGCGACTTCTCGACATCGGAGTGGACCACTGGATCCTCGCCGACTCCTCCGGTTACGCGGCACCGCCCCAGATCCGCGAACTCGTCACCGCCGCGCTCGCGCACGTGCCGCCCGGCAACCTGACCGTGCAGATCCACGACGACCGCGGCATGGGCCTGGCCGCGCTGCTCCCGCTCCTCGAACTCGGTATCCGCGCCATCGACACCTCCCTCGCCGGCAGCGGCGGCCACCCGGCGATGCCCGGCAGCCACGGCGGCGGCATGTGCACCGAGGACGCCGTGCAACTCCTCCACCTGTCCGGGGTGGAGACCGGTATCGACCTGTCCGGCCTGATCGATGCGGCCAATTGGCTCGCCGGCGAGGTCGGCGTGCCCGGTAAGGGATTCGTCCGGCAGACCGGTTGCGTACCGAGCCCGGCCCGGCCCGGCACACCACTCGCCTTCACCTGGTGACAACAGCCGGCTCACCCCCGGCCAACACGTACCTGTGCAGAGTCATGGGTCAAGGAGGAGCAGTGACGAAAACACGTACGCCCACCATCGTCGTTGCCGGCGCCGGTCTGACCGGGCTCTCCGCGGCGGTCTCCGCCCGCGAGGCAGGCGCCCGCGTTGTGCTGCTGGAAAAGGGAAGCCGCCGGGACGTCGGCGGGAACGCCGCGTTTTCCGGCGGGCTGTTTCTGTTCTGCTATGACGGACCGGACGATCTGACATCGATCACGCAGGACTTCGAGCCGGGCATGAAGGCCGCCCGGATCGAGGCACCGCCCTACACCCGTCAAGCGTTCGTGGCCGAACTGATGGCGATGAGCGGCGGCCGAGCCGAGCCGCGACTGGTCGACAAGCTCGCCGAACGGTCGTTGGACACGGTCGGATGGCTGGCCGCGAAAGGCGTCCGGTTCACCTTCAACCGAACGCTGGGGGCCGAGGTCCGCGACGGTGTCCTGCACATTCCACCGGGTCAGGTCCTGACGTGCACCGGCGAGGGAATGTCCCGCGGGTTCGAGGTGATCCGTCCCCTGCTCGCGCACGCGGAGCGGATCGGCGTCGAGATCCGCTGGTCCACGCCACTGGCGGAGGTACTGCACAGTGAGGGCAGGGTCACGGGTGTCGCGGTCGGCGACGGCGGCCAGACCGTGCCCGGCGACGCCGTGGTCGTTGCCACCGGCGGCTTCCAGGCCAGCCGTGACCTGCGCCGCGAGCATCTCGGGCCCCAGTGGGAGACGGTGCGCCTGCGCGGCACCCGGCTTGCCACGGGCGACGGGATCCAGGCCGCACTTCGCGCCGGCGCGGACAAGGCCGGGACCTGGTCACGCTGCCATTCGGCCGCGGTCGACCCGACCATGCCCTCACCGGAGAGCAGCGCGGCCGCACCGCCGTTCCCGCTGCACGGCTTCTGGCTCGGCGTCCTTGTCAACCGTGACGGCGAGCGGTTCGTCGACGAGGGCCCCGGCCCGTGGGTCAGGAACTACTCGAAGATGGGCAAGGCGATCATGCGTCAGCCCGGGCGCGAGGCCTTCGAGATCTTCGACCAGCGGACCGCGGCTCGGGTCGCCGATGAGTTCGCCGGTTCGGCGGTGCCCATCGTCGCGGAAACGGTCCCGGAGCTCGCCGAGCGGATCGGGGTGCCCCTCGACCGGTTGGCGCGCACGCTCGCGACGTTCAACGACGCCTGCCCGCCCGGTGACGACATGAGCGAGGATCGCGGCACGGCCGACATCACGCCGCCCAAGTCCCGCTGGGCTTCGCCCCTCGACCGGCCGCCGTTCGTCGTCTACCACGCCGTCGCGGGGCTCACCTTCACCTTCGGCGGAATCCGGATCGACCCGGACGGGCGGGCACTCGGAACGGACGGGGCGCCGGTGCCCGGTCTGTACGCGGCCGGTGAGGCTGTCGGTGGTCTGTTCTACGGCGACTATCCCGGTGGCGCTGCCCTCATGCGCGCCGCGGTGTTCGGCCGTGCGGCCGGACGCACGGCCGCGACCGAAACCACGCCGGCGCATCACTCGGCCTGAGGTGCGCGACTTCCGCATCTCCGGCCTCAAGCCGACGAGCTCCCGCTGCCGGAGCCGGAATCGCAGAGGCGGGCCGTCGTCCACGACACACCGGCCGGACGGCGGCCTGGCCGGTCAGCGCCTGGGGCCTGTCCGGCGGATCAAGTCGCAGGAGAGCGACGGTGCCAGACCCCGCGTCAGCGGCACGATCCGCCGGGCAGGCCCTAATCCTCGCGGCGGTCCATGTCCCGGAGTTCGTTCTCCACTGCGAGTGCGGCCTCCCGCAGGCGGCGGTCGGCGGCGACGATGTCGTCCCGCCCGAGCATGGCGTTCAGCGTGTCGCTGATCTTGAGGACCTCGTCGCTCATCTCGCCCAAGGCGGTCATGCCTGCCTCGGTGACCTGGAGCGAGAGTGCCCGCTCGCTCTCCGGATGTGTGTCACGGGCCACGAAGCCACGGTTCTCCAGCTGGGTGACGATCCGCGTCATGGTCTGCGGGCGCGCGTAGCAGCGGCGTGACAGCTGAGCCAGGCTGAGGTGAGGCTGGTTGGCCAGGATCCGCAGCGCGGTGTAACTGGACAGCGTCATCTTCCACGGACGCAGTCGCGTGTTGCCGATCCTGGTGACCGCCCGCTCGAACCGAAAGACAGCGTCGATCATCGAGGACGCCTCGTCCATACCGGCGGTGGCTCCAGCCGGCGACCGACCGTCGTCGAACGGGTTGATGTAGGGCAGTTCGCTTGTCACCCATGCAGCATAGGGCCTGTCCGCCGGAACATAAGCATGCTTGCATAGTAGTAAGCATGCTTATAGAATATCAGCATGCTTACATCAGTCGAATCTCAGCATCCAGGCCCCGACGCTGCGCGCTTTCGGAGCGTCCTCGGGCACTTCCCCAGCGGCATCACCGCTATTACTTCGCGCGACGCGCAGGGCGGGCCGGTCGGCATGACCGTCGCGTCCTTCACCTCGGTCTCGCTCGACCCTCCGCTTGTGGCGTTCCTGCCCGGCAAGACATCGTCGACGTTCCCGGTCATCGCCGAGCGCGGCACCTTCTGCGTGAACATCCTCGCCACCGACCAAGAGCGGATCTGCCGCGCTCTGTCGGTGTCGGGAGGTGACAAGTTCGCCGAGGTGACCTGGCACCCCGGGCCGCACGGAGAACCGGTCATCGACGGCGTCGTCGCCTGGATCGGCTGCACGATCGAAGCCGTGCACGACGCCGGTGACCACTACATAGTCATCGGACGCGTCGACGACCTCGACGCCGACAGTACGGCGTCACCCCTGCTGTTCTTCCAAAGCCGCTACAACCACCTCGTATCCGCCTGATCGGTGAGCACGCCGCAGACCCACCCGGCTGCGCGAGGCGGCGGACGGTTGCGTCAGTGAGCCCATTCCAACTTCAGGCAACTGCTGATCAGCGCTGTGTCATGGGCATCTGATAGACCCGGCTATGACGTTCTTGGCGGTGGTCGAGGGTGATGCGGGCGGATGGCACGTCGATCGGGATGCGCTGACCGAGGCGATCCGTGCTCGGTGGGCTGAGGTCGAGATCGATTCGTCGCACCGTAGTGAAGTACGCAGTCTCATCTGGGGGTTCGAAACGCGGAACGGCCCGGGTGAGGCGTATCTGCACGAGGACGGTACCTGCCTGAACATGGACGTTTGGGAAGAGGACGCGATCTGGTTGGCGATCGCCTTCCGTAGGCTGACACCCATGCACCTTGACCTGGTGTTCTGCGATGAGGGCTACACGTTCGACGTGCGTCTGCCAACCGGGACCACCGAGGCCGTACTGATGGCCCTGGTGAATGCTGCGGGCTGAGCTCAGAGAGTAGTGGCGAGGTGGAGGACCAGTACGGCCTTCAGGGTGTCGGTGATACGGGTCGTGCTGCACCGGAGCTTCCGCAGCAGGCGCCACTGCTTCAGGGCAGCCATGGCCTGCTCGCCCAACGCGCGGATACGCGCATGGGACAGGTTGACGGCTCGCTGACCTGTGGAAAGCCGCTCCCACCTGCCACGGAAAGGCACCCGGACGGTCCCACCGGCACCCTGGTAGCCCTTGTCCGCCCAGCAGGCCAAGCCCGCGTCGGCGAGGGCGTCGATAATGCCATGCGTGCGGGCGGCCTTGAGGTCGTGGACAGCGCCGGGCAGGGTCGGCGAGGCCCACAGCAATCGGCCATGCGGATCGGCGATGACCTGCACGTTCATGCCGTGCTTCCTGTGCTTCCCGGAGTAGAACGGGCGGTCGGCGGCGATCCGGTCGATTGGCAGCAGCGTCCCGTCGAGGATCACGAACGTCTTGCGTTCCGCCGTCTTCACCGCGGCAGCCAGGTCCGGGGCGAGCGCTGCAAGAACGTCGACGGCCTCGGCAATGTACCGGTAGGCGGTGGTGGTGCCGACACCGAACCCAGTCGCGAGCTGGGCATAGGTGTGCCCGCACCGCAGGTGGGCCAGCGCCAGCAGGGCCTGGTGGTCGGCGCTCAGACGTCGCCAGCGGGTGCCGCGCCGCCGGCGGTGGGCCCGCAGCTGAGCTGACAGAAAGCGCAGGGTTGAGCTGGACACGTCGATCCCCGACGGATAGACAAGCATGCGACGACTCTGGTGGAGACGGTTCTCTTGGTCGAAAACCCATCTACCAGGGGCTTCACTGCGCTGTCAGCCCAACTGGCCATCGCAAGCCCGAGGTTGGAAAAGGCTCAATGATCGGCATGACGTCTCTCCACTCCAACCCACTTTTCACTCGGCTTGCCGATGCCGAACGGATCCTCGTCGCGGGCGCGGGTGGCGGATTCGACATCTACTCCGGCCTGCCGTTGGCTCTTTCCCATCTGCATCAGGGCAAGCAGGTGTATCTCGCGAACCTCTCCTTCAGCGCACTCGGGGGTCTTCCGATCGACGGCTGGGTCGCCCCCGACCTGGTCGCGATCACTCCCGACTCTGCTTTGCACCAGAGCTATTTCCCCGAGCGGACCCTTGCTCAGTGGCTGCGCCGGCACGGCTACCCCTTTGCCGTGTACGCCTTCCCCCAGACCGGGGTACGTCCGCTGCGCGCCGCCTACCAAGCACTGATCGAGCTGCACTGCGTCGACGCAGTGGTGCTGGTTGACGGCGGTACGGACATTCTGTTGTGCGGTGACGAAGCCGGGCTCGGCACTCCGGAAGAGGATCTGGCCAGCGTGGCGGCACTGGCCGCGCTGGACGGTATACCGACCCGCCTCGTCGTCTCAGTCGGCTTCGGTGTGGACGCGTACCACGGCGTAAACCATGTGCAGGTATTGGAGAATATCGCCGCGCTGGAGCGCGACGGCGCGTACCTCGGCGCGTTCTCGATACCGCGCGCCACCCGTGAGGGCGCTCTCTACCTTGACGCGGTGACACACGCTCAGCACCACACCCCGGAGCACCCCAGCATCGTGAACGGTTCAATCGCGGCAGCCGTGCGCGGCTCGTTCGGCGACGTCCGGTTCACTGATCGCACCCTGGGCAACGAGTTGTTCGTGAACCCACTGATGTCCCTGTATTTCGCCTTCGACCTGCCGGGCCTGGCAGCCCGCTGCCTCTACCTGGATCGGATCGAGGACACCCACCTGATGCGCCAAGTCCATTCGCGAATCGCCGAGTTCCGCGAATCCATACGCACTCGCCCACCCCGCCGCTTCCCGCACTAGTGACCAGGCCGACTGCGCACACTGCCCAGTGACATCGCTGCGTCCGCCAGGAAGGAGGCCATAGTCAGCGAGCATTCAGCGGCACCACAAGTTCTCGGGGCTGTGAGTCATCGCGCCGGCGCCCGCAGAAGTTCTCAGGCCCCCCGTCTTCACCCGACCGAGTAGGAGAGCTGGTTCCTGAGCCCCGATGCTGCGGGCTGTCTTGGACGAAGCCGCGGTCGAACCCGCAGCGTCCATGGCCTGACATCAGGGCACGGTCCTCCCACACTCGATGCGCTGGCCGCGACAACGGCCCATGCTGTGTCGACTGTTGAGGCTAGGCGTCGGCACCAAGGTCCTTGCGCATGGCATCCCGAAGGGCCTGGTAGGCCTTGTCGTAACGCAACCGGCCCGCGACGTACTCATCGCTGTCCCGACTGAAACCATCGGCGACGAGGTCGCGCAGGTCGCGGAGCCGTCGGAACGAGTCATCTGCCGGCCCGACGATGAAGCGAGGTGCACAGATCGATACTTCGTAGCGCAGAGCCGTGCACGCCTCGAACGCTTCCCATACGGCGCGCCTGCGCTGGTCTGGTTCCGGTTCGGGCTCTCGCACGGCGACGCGGCAGGCGTGTCGAGCCGTTGCCAGCGCGGTCAGGTAGGAGACGTAGAGGGAGCGGCGGGTTTCGGTGTGCTGGTCGCCTCGCTCTCTCCTCCATCGGCGATGGTCCAGGAGCCCGGCTGACGCTGTAGCGATTCCACCTCCCACTACGGTGCTAGCCAACGAGATCCATTCCATCGGCACCCCCCGAGAGCTGAGCTGTTCGGCGTTCTAGCGTGCTCCTGGGTCGTGCGCTGCGTCGAGGTGACGGTGCCGGTGTCTGCTTTCAGGCTAGGTCGTCTTCGGGGCTCATGCGGAGGTCGGCCATGCCCCGAACCATCTGGAGCGGCGCGATCAGCTTTGGCCTGGTCACGGTACACATCCACGTGGCGAGTGCTACGAGAATCACAGCATCCAGTTCCCCCAGTACCACCTTCAGGACATGGGCCAGGTGCGGGTGAAGAAGGTGTGCGAGATTGAGGACCGCGAGGTCAGCCAGTCGGAGATCGGCAAAGGCTACGAGTACGCCAAGGGCCAGGTCGTCCCCATCTCCTACGCGGAACTGCGGGCGCTTCCGCTGCCGACGGCGAAAGCGATCGAGATCCAGGCGTTCGTCCCGCTGGAGTCCGTCGCCCCGATCCAGATCGGTGAGGGCTACTGCCTGGTCCCCGACGGCCAGGTAGCGGCGAAACCGTACAAGCTGCTCGTGCAGGCTTTGGGCCGCTCGTCGAAGGTGGCCGTCGCGAAGTACGCGTGGTCCGGGCGCGGGGGCTTGGGCCTGCTCCGGGTGCGCGACAACGTGATCGTCCTGCATGCGATGCGCTGGCCGGAAGAGATCCGCGACCCCGCCGAACTGCTGCCTCCGCCGACGGAGGTCACAGAGGAGGAGATCGACGGCGCTCTCGCCCTGATGGAATCGATGAGCCGCGACGACCTTGAAGGCTCAGAGTTCGAGGACGCCTACACCGACACCATCAGCCGCGATCCGCCTAGGTTCTGTCTCTTTGGTCAGCGTCGGGTCCAGATGAGAATGCCGGCGAGGTGGAGCGCGGCCTGGTAGGCGATGGCGAGCTTGTCCGTTCGGGTAGCCAGGCCGCGCCACTGCTTGAGGCGGTTGATGCAGCGTTCGACGGTGTTCCGCTGCTTGTACGCCTCGCGGTCGAAGCCTGGCGGGCGACCGCCGTGACGGCCTCGCCGTTGGCGGTGGCCGATCTGGTCGGACGGCTGCGGGATGACCGTGCGGATTCCTCGGCGCCGCAGATGGGCCCTGATGGCGCGTGAGGAGTAAGCGCGGTCGGCCAAGACAGCCTCGGGCCTGGTCCGGGGCCGGCCCGGGCCGGTGCGTGGCACGCGGATAAGGGCCATCACCCTTTCGAAGGTGGGTGCGTCACCGGCCTGGCCTGCGGTGAGCGTGAAGGCCAAGGGCCGTGTACGGCCGTCCGCGGCCAGGTGAACCTTGGTGCTCAGGCCTCCGCGGGAACGTCCGAGTGCGTGATCGGCCGGCTCACAGCGTCCTGCCGCCCCCTTTTGAGTGCCCCGGCGGCGTGCTGGTGGGCCCGGACGACAGTGGAGTCCACCGACACGGTCCAGTCGATGTCGTCGTCGGAGTCCGCCGCGGCCAGGACGGAGGCCAGGATCCGTTCCCAGGTGCCGTCGACAGCCGATCTGATCAGGCGCTTGTGGGCGGTCTGGAACGAGCCGAGCTCGTCGTGCAGGTCTCGCCAGGGCGAGTTGGTGCGGTACTTCCACGCGATGGCTTCCAGGGTGCGGCGGTGATTGGCCCACCGTCGTCCACGGACCGGATCGGCCGGCATCAGCGGCTCGATCCGGTCCCACATCGCATCAGTGATCACTAACCGGACAGACACATCCGATCAACTGACCAACCGATCAAAGAGACACGCTCTAGCCCTTCACGATCCCGAGGGTCTTGTCGGGTCGGCAGTGCTGGCAGGGGTGGTGGAAACCGCGGTCTTTGATGAGCGCGTACTGGGCTTTGGTCGCGTCGAGAGTGGTAACCGGCCGGCTGATCTTGGGGCAGTCGGCAGCGTGGATGGTGACTCCGACGGCCGGCCCGGCCTTGCGCTCCTGCTCGGTGACGTAGCCGCCGGTCGTCCGCGCCTGCTGCTCGACTGCTTCGATCTAGCGGCGGGTGTCGAGCAGTTGCCAGTCGAGCCATTGCTCCAGGGTGCGGAGTTTGGAGAGGCGCTCAGCAGGCGGCAGGTCGGATCTGTGTTCGATTGTGGGCGGGTCCCGGCTGCCTGCCATCCTGGGGACGTGTTGACCTCTGACACGAGATCTTGACCGCGTGCCAAGTGATCTTGACGGCCAGTAGGTTTCTGCCACCGGCGATGGTTGTTCAGCGGCGTCCGGCCCCGCCGGCGGTCGTCGCTAGCTGCCTGAGGGGTGCAATGCGGGACGGGTGAACAGGTGTGCGTGCTGTACCCCGGCCTTGCGTAGTTCGTCTGCCACGATGCGCAGCGCGGTGCGGGCCATGTGCGGAAACATCCCGCCCTTGCAGTCCATCCATACGCGGGGGACCGTGTCGTCGACGGCGACGTAGTTGGGGCTGTAGAGGTCGGTGTCGGCCATGACATCGTCGGCCTCCTCCGGCGAGAGTTCGCGGCCGTCCTCGAGCACGCACCCCAGGCGGCGTTCCGCGGCGGTGAGCGCCGCGACCGCACGGGCCGGGTCGTTCGACTCGACGGCGATCTCCCAGTGTTGTTGAAACATATCGCCGTTGCCCCCCAAGATACGCAGCGCGCCCGGGTCTACCGTGATGCCGCCCGGCTCGCTCTCCGAGACCACGGCCCGACGCATCCAGAATGCGCTTTGGTCGGTTTCCAGGCATGCCTCGGCCACGTGCCAAAGCATCAGCGGGCCGGAACCGCCAACCGCCTCCTCGAACAGGCTGCGTGCGCGATCCCAGTCCCCCGAGTCCAGGGCCTGGCAACCGCGTCTGAAAGCGATCTCGGCAGGGTGATCGACGGATGGCAGGCGGGAGTCATTAGTATCCACAACCCATACCTACCACCCAGGACATACGGTCAATGATCTGCCGAATCAACCGGCAGCGCCGACACGAACCCGACCGGTCGAACTCGCCTGGCAAATGGTCAATATCACCTGTCAGAGGACAGCGGCACTGCGGGTACAGCTGGTTGCTGCACAGGGCCACGCTGTCTGCGGCCGCTGCGGCCGCGGAGGCGGGCACGAAGGCGATGGGTGGATCAGTACTGAACTTGATTGGGTGATGTCGGGACCTGCCGCCCAGCATGAGTCGCCCGTCTCGCGGGCCTGTGGGTGTTGCCGGGCAGTCCGTCGGGAGAGGATCCTCCCGTGAGCCAGTCCCTGCCGCAGTTGCCGAAGCCCGAGTTCGTCCTGATTGCCGTCGAGGCCCCGCCCGAGGTGCCCACTCAGATCGCTGTCGATCTCGGGGAGACCGGCATCCCAGGCGGGTTGATCGGATACGAGTACCGGCCGCTGAGCCAGCCGGTGTACTTCGGGGGAATCGGTGAGCGGGGCTGGTCGCCATCGCGACGAGTGGCCTGTTCGGACGTATCGCCGTCGACGTGGCCAGTGGTCACGTGGTGCAGATTCCCAAGATCGAGTCAACGACGGCAAGTCACGTGAACAGAGACCTCAACTCCTTCAACCGATGCGTCGCGGCCGTGATCGCACGCTTCCCGTTCTATGCAGAGGGCGACGAGGAGAGGTGCGAGGAGGTCGCGGAAGAGCTGCGCGATCTCGTCCTAGGTATCGACGAGACCGCTCTCGTGCACAACGGGTTCTGGGAGACCTTCTGCGACGACGTGGCGATCGGGGACTACGTCGACTGGGACGCATGATGGCTCTTCGAAATTGGTGGGGTTTGAGCGCCGGACGGGGTTCCACTGTGGACCCTGACAACTGCGGCCCCCGGGCGCGGCGGTCGATGGCCGCCGACCGCAGCTGGTGTGGGCCAAGCGCCGCTGGCGCTGCGACGAGCTGGCGTGCCGGGCGTCGCTCGTTCACCGAGTCGGTCCCGCCAGTACCGCCACGTAAGCGGCTAACCACATGATTACGGACTGCGGCCGGGGCGGCGGTGGCCGATCAGGACCGCAAGGTCGTCCAGGCGGCCCGCGACTATGTGCTCTCCTGGCCGGTCGTTGCGGCGGCGTTCACCAGTCACGCCCGGGCGGTGCTGCCGGCCCAGCCCGATCCGGTGCAGGCGCTCGGTATCGACGCGATCCGCCGAGGCCGGCCGAGATGGATCCCCGACGAGGCCACCGGGATCTGGCAGACCGCTGTGGACCGTCGGCACGTCGGCTTCGTCGACCTGTCCGGCAAGCAGGACCTGCTCGGGCAGGTCGAAGGCCGCACCGCCTAGGACCTGTCCGGCCGATCAAGTCGCAGGAAATCGGCGGTGCGTGCCACACCCCGCGTCTGCGGCATGATCGGCCGGACAGGTCCTAGGCGGTCATCGACTGGCTGGCCGACCGCGACCAAGCCTGGCGCGACGCAGTCCAGTACGTCGCGATCGACATGTGCACGATCTTCAAGTCGGCGATCCGCCGGGTCCTGCCGCAGGCCACCCTGGGCGTGGACCACTTCCACCTGGTGCAGCTGGCGAACCAGACCCTCACCGAGGTCCGCCGCCGGGTCACCGTGACCCACCGCGGCCGGCGCGGCCGCAAGGGCAACCGCGAGTGCCTCGACGAGCTGTCCAACCTGCCCAGGATGATCGGCGCGCCGATCACCGTTGCGTGGAACGCCAAGAAAGACCTCCTGGACCTGCTTGCCACCGCCCGGACCCGCCCAGACCGGGAACAGGTCCGCGATCTGCTGTACCGGCTCTACCGCCGAACCGTCGAGACATGGTGGCCAGAGATCCTTGCGTTCCTGCACACTGGGATCACCAACGCCGGCTCCGAAGGCACCAACCGGGTCATCAAGACCATCGCCCGCGACGCCTACGGCTCCGCAACCCCGGCAACCAGCGCTTACGCACCCGCTGCGCGACCACCCGTCGAGCCCGTGGACACCTCGATGCCCGCTAATTTCGTTGAGCCCGCACCCTGCAATCGTGTTGGCTAGCGGCACCGAACTGTCAGTACCGCAGGTGTCCGCTTGGCTGTAGCAGGGAGTTGAACGTGCAGGACATTGTTGTCGACCCCGTTGCCCACAATCGGGCAGCCTGGGACAAGTGTGTCCAAGAGGGCAACGAGTGGTCGAGGCCGGTGAGCGCTGAGGATGTCGAGCGCGCCCGCATGGGCGACTGGTCGATTGTTCTCATCGGGCGTGAGCCAGTCGACCGCTCCTGGCTGCCGACGGACCTGACCGGCAAGGACGTGTTGTGCCTGGCCTCCGGCGGTGGCCAGCAGGGTCCGATCCTCGCCGCCGCAGGGGCGCGGGTCACCGTATTCGACAACTCACCTCTTCAGCTCGGCCAGGACCAGATGGTGGCGGCGCGCGACGGACTCGAGCTGTGCACCGTCCTAGGCGACATGCGCGACCTCAGCGCCTTCGGCGACGCAACATTCGACGTCGTATTCCATCCGGTCTCTAACCTATTCGTACCAGACTTGGCACCGGTGTGGCGTGAGTGCTTCCGCGTCCTGCGACCGGGCGGAACCCTGCTCGTGGGCTTCCTCAACCCTGATGTGTACTTGTTCGACCACGAGGCGCTCGACGAGCGCGGCGAGCTGATCGTCGTGCACAAGCTGCCCTACAGCGATGTCACGCAGTACTCCGCCGAGGAACGCGCCACGAAGTTCGGCGCGGATGCCCCTCTTGAATACAGCCACACCCTCACCGACCAGATCGGCGGGCAACTCGCCGCGGGGTTCGTCCTCACCGGCTTCGCGGAAGCGCCGCACCAGTCCAACGCATCCGCTCAATACATGTCGAACTATTTTGCGACGCTGGCGGTCAAGCCGGGCTGACCCTGCGACAAAACCCCGGCCTCGCCGCGCTCGCGCCAAGCCCGGCGCCATCGCTCCACCGACCGCTCGCTCACCCGCAGAGCTGCAGCGACCCCACGGTTCGTCTCCCCGCCCTCGATGCGGACGACAGCCTGCAATCGGATCTGCCCCCGCGCGGCCCTCTCGGCGTCGGTCAGCCCACCACCCTGCGTGTATCTCACCACCCAGGAGCTACCGGAGCCGGCAGGCCGCTGTCAGGCAAACCGTCCCGACATCACTCAATCAGGTTCAGTAGCGTGCCGCCGCTGCGCCAGTGGGACACTGGGACATGGGAAATCAGGGGGACGAAACACCGTTTTGGTCTATGGCTGGGCGCATTGCAACTATCGGCGGCATTTTGGCATTGATTGGCGTGCCGTCGCTGTTGGCGCTGTTCGGTGGGAATGACGATCAGGATGGCGCCTCGTCGGCGACGCCGACACCGAGCACTAGTGAGGTGGCCAGTTCCAATGCGCCGAATCCTGCCTCATCTTCGCCGTCGAAGAGCCCAAGTCCTTCTCGATCCGCTGGCTTGGTGATCAATCTGTCTGTTGATGCGACTTACCGGCCAGGCAAGGACAAGGTGTACGCCTGCGAAGAGATCCAAGTCTTCTGCGTCCCGGTAGAGAACTCGGTGTACACGCTGGAAGGCATCGAGCAAAGAAGTGGCTGCCACCTGTCATGGCGGCTCTATGCCGGCCGTGAGCTGTTCGAACAGGGCGCCATTCAGTACTGCGGCACAGACACGATCTACCTTGGGCGTAAACCGATGTACCCCGGCACTTATTACCTGGAAGTCGACGTCGAACTTGACGACGGCACAAGAGGGTCGACCAGGTACAAGTTCTCTGCGTACCCGCGCCCCTCGAACTGACCGCAATGCCTCGCAAGCTCCAGCCGAAGTGCTCGCCCAGCTGCGCGCCGACCGGTTTGCGAAACGGGGGATGCCGGCCTTCGAGCAGGAGTGGGCGGCGGGGCTGGAGGAGTCGCGCAGCACGTTCTCCCTCGCCGGGCCTCTCGGGGTCGTGGCCGTACGGGTTCTCGATGCCCGTCTTCTTGGGCATCGCACCCAGCCGCGTGGTCACCTTGGGACGCTCAGGTTCGACCGATGGATCGCGGTCGCGGTGTGGCCTGGATCAGCAGTGTTCTCGAGCACCGTTGGCGTACAGATTGCCATCCCAGACCCAGCCGAACTTTTCGCCTTCGGGCGCATAGCCGAATGACCAGGTGTTGCCGGACTCATTGCTGATGTAGCACCAGTAGACGAACTTCTCGTTCACATCAAGGGACCAGCGCACGGAACAGGTGGCATGCGGGCCGGAGCGGACCGGGGAGATGAGGGCGGTGGCGGTCAGAAGGAAGGCGGCAGCCGTGGTTCCAGTCTGTCCCGTTCCGGCGGTTCCAGGAAGGTTCTCAGCATGTCCCTCGACCCTCAGATCGATGCCCTGCTCCAGAAGTTGGCCGAAGGAGGCGAACCGGCACCGGAGAGCCGAACGGTCAGGGAGAACCGCGCCCTCGCGAGCAGCCTCGCCACCCTCGCGGGCGACGTCGAGCCGGTCGGCAGCGTGCACGACGCCGTGGCCGCCGCCGAAGGCCTTGAGATCCCCATCCGCATCTACACCCTCGCCACCGTCCCGCGCTCCGGGCCGCTGCCCGTGACGGTCTTCTTCCCCGGTGGCGGATGGGTTCTCGGAGACCTGGACAGCCAGGACCACATCGCCCGCATCATGGCCAACCGCTCCGGCACGATCGTGGTCTCCATCGACTACCGGCTCGCGCCCGAACACCGCTTCCCGGCGGGGATCGAAGACGCCTACGCCGCCTTGACATGGGTCGCGGCCAACGCCGGAAGCTTCGGAGGCGACGGGCAGAACATCGCGGTGTTCGGCGAGAGCGCCGGCGGCAACCTCGCTGCGGTCCTCGTGCAGGAAGCCCAGTGGCGCGGGGGACCTCGGATCGCACTGCAGGTACTGGCGTACCCGGCGGTCGACCGGTTCGACGACAGCCCCTCCATGTACGAGGGCATGGCCGGACCGCTGCTGAGCCGCAGCTGGCTCGAGTGGTTCTGGGGCCTCTACCTCAACACGCCCGACGAAGGCGCCGACCCGCGCGTCTCGCCGGCCCGCTCCAACGACCTGGCCGGGCTTCCTCCCGCCGTCATCGTCACCGCCGAACACGATCCACTGCGGGACCAGGGCGACCGCTACGCGCAAAAGCTCGCCGACGCCTACGTGCCGGTCAAGCACCTCCCGATCAAGGGTGCCACCCACGCGTTCTTCTCGTTCACCGGGTCGGTGCAGCTCTCACGGGACGTCTTGGCTCAGCTCGGAGATGCCGTGGCCACCGCGTTCAACGACTGACCCGCCCAGTCTTGCCGCTTGCCAGGTCCCCACCACGCACAAGCGCGGAGGAAGCCTGGTGTCCCGCGCGCCCGCGACTGCTGGGTCGACGAGGAGCAGGTCGCCGACAACAGCGTTGCCATGCCGCGCATCGAAGCCGGCCGCGCCCCCTGCAACGGGACACCGACCGACCTCGCGGCCAACACGAATCTGCGCGGGCAGGTGGCCGCCCAGGGAGCAGTCCGCGACCTGACCCGGCGACGTCGAACCTGACTCCGCGCGACGAGACGCAGGGGCAACCCGTCGCTGGATTCGACGCCTTCGCGTGCGAAATGTGCCCCCGCCCGGTATCCACCGGCGGGGGCATGGCACGGCCGGACCATCGCGCAGCCGCCGCGCCACATCACGGTCCGCGATAATTGACGGTTACCGCGTTGCGGTGGCCAGTGCCGCGCGGATGGCGTCCTCGTCGACCGGCTGGCCCTTCTCGTTCGAGTACGGCCCGTACGGTGTTCCCCACACCGGCGTGCCCGTCGCCTGCCGCCAGCTGTCGGCCAGCGTTCCCGCGTCCACCACGCTGTAGCCGATGGAGTCGATGAATTCGGTCACCGCCGCCTTCGCCGGTGCGGAGTCACCGGCGATCGGCAGGTAGGAGCGGTCGGCCGCCCCAGCCGGGCGTGCGAGTGACAGCAGGTGCTTGAAGAAGATGTTGTTGAACGCCTTTACGAGCAGGGCGTCCGGGACGTACCGCAGAAGCAGCTCGCTCGAGGTGAGGGACTTGTCGTCGAGCTCGGGGATGTGCCCGTCACGCTCGGGGCCGTAGTTGCAGGTGTCGATGACCGTCTTCCCGGCCAGCGGCGCGGCGGCCACGTGGGGGAAGGCGCTGACCGGCACCGTGACCACGACAATGCCACCGGCCGCCGCGGCCTCTTCGCTCGTCGCCGCGGACGCCCGCGGCCCCAGTTCCGCGGCCGTGTCCACGAGCGTTTCGGGACCGCGCGAGTTGCTGAGCACCACCTGGTGCCCGGCCCCGACAGCGAGTCGCGCGAGGGTCCTGCCGATGCTTCCGCTTCCGATGAATCCCACAGTCGTCATAATCTCAACGTCCTTCAGAAGAGCCGAAGTTGCCGGTTGCCGGGCTCGTTACGATCCGGGTTCCCGCCGTCAGCCGGCGGGGAAATAATGGCCGTTGTCCAGATCGGCGAGCAGGCCGGGCCGGGCGGGTTCCCAGCCGAGGGTCCGGCGGGTGATGAGGTTGGACGCCGGGTAGCTCTGCGTGACGATATTCGTGAGGAACCCGAAGTACCCCGGCGTCATCAGGGCATCGTTGGGAACGCTCATGGCGGGCAGGCCCAGGCGGTTGGCGATGGCCTCGGCGATGTCGCGGAACGGGATGCCCCCGTCCTCGACCGCGTGCCAGTATGTGCCGGCCGGCCCCTTCTCCAGCGCCAGGCGGAACAAGGTGGCGGCATCGCGGATGTGCACGGCGTTCCACAGGTTCGCGCCGTCGCCGTGGTAGCCGACGAACCCCTTTTCCTTCGCGAGCGCGATCAGCGTGGGGAGGAAGCCGGCACGATCGGTCGTGCTGTGCGCGATGTTGGCGATCCGCACGACCGAAGACCGCACCCCCTGCTCGGCGAGGTCCACAACGGCCCTTTCCACGATGTTGCGGACCCGCAGGGTGCCCTTGTGCTCCTCGCCGGCGGGGAGGGCCGGGTCCTCCTCGGTGGCCGGCCGCTCCAGGTTCCCGGGCGAGCCGATGCTTCCCGCCGTGACCAGCGGCTTTCCGGTTCCCGCGAGTGCCTCGCCGTACGCGAGCATGATCGGGAGTTCCGCGGCGGCCACGGCGTCGAGCCCGCCGGAGGGCAGCAGATCCTGCCTGTGCGCGACGTGGATGACGCCGTCGGAGTCCGCGGCTGCCTCCTTGAGCCCGTCGAGATCCTGGAGGTCGCCGCGACGCACCTTCGCGCCGAGCGCGGACACGGCCGCCGCGGCCGCGTCCGACCGGGCCAGGCCGGTGACCTCGTGCCCGGCGGCGATGAGCTCGGGGATGATGTACGAACCGGAATGGCCGGTCCCCCCAGCGACGAAAACGCGCATCTGGCTGTCCTTGTGAGGGTAGGTGCAGGGTCTTTTCGTGCCGTAAGTGAACTGGCGTAATGCGGCACGAGAGGTAGTGATAGGGGTGCGCTCAGCCGAGAAGGGTGATGCCGAGGGAGAAATTGGTGTGCTTGACGGAGTGGTTCATGAGGCCCAACTCCAGCAGGCCGACGTTCTCCAGTGCCCGCGCCATGGACAGCTCCCCGGTGTCCCAGGGGCGCAGCCCCAAGCTCTCGACGAACGCCGACACGCGTGCCTTCGCCTGCGCGTCGTCGCCGGCGATGAACACGTCCAGAGGGCGGCCCTCGGCCGGCCCGGCCGCCAGAACGTGGGAGAACACAGTGTTGAACGCCTTGACGACATGCGCGTCGTCGGGAGCCGCCTTGGCGATCTCCTGTGCGCCGGAACTGCCGTCGGGGACGACGAAGCCCTGCAGGTCGGGGGCTACGGGGTTGGTGATGTCGACGATGACCTTGCCGCGCAGTGCGTCCCCGTACTCCCTCACCACCGCCGCCGCGCCGGCGTACGGCGCGGCGAGGACAACGATGTCCCCGGCGGGGGCGAACCCGGCCGTCCCGACCGTGGCGCCGCCGAGCGTGGCGGCCAACTCCTTGGCCTTGGCCGGGTCGCGGCCGATGATCTCGACGGCGTTGCCGCCGGCGAGCGCCCGGCCGGCCAAAGCACGGGCCATGTTTCCCAGTCCGATAATGCTGATGCTGCTCATCGGTGTTCCTGCTTTCCGGGCTTGGACCCTGCTGTCAAATTCCAGTGTCGAATTCTTGGGTCGAATTCACTTCGGCGCCCTTAAGTGCCTGCTTTCAGGCTGCCATCGGGTCTGAGTGGGTGTCCAAGACCTTTTTAAGCTGTGGTGATACCCTGAAGGCATCACCGGGCCGGGAGGTGCCATGGATCTGGATCTGGATCTGCGGAAACTGCGTTACTTCGTCGCCGTGGCCGACCGGCTGCATTTCGGCCGCGCCGCCGATGAGCTCCATATCGCGCAGCCGGTGCTCAGCCGGCAGATCCGCGCGCTTGAGCAGGATCTCGGCGCCTCGCTGTTCACCAGGGATCGCCACGGAGTAGAGCTGACAGACGCGGGCCGGCAACTCCTGGCCGACGCCGGTCCGTTGCTCGCCTCAACCCACGCGGTCCGCCGCCGGGTGTCCGCGGCCGCCCGCGGCAACCGGCGGCTGATGGTCGGTTTCCGGGCCGGCATCCCGGTCATCCCGGCGGCGCGGGCGTTCGAGGACCGGCACCCGGACGTGGTCGTGGACGTGCAGCGGATCGAAGGGGACGACCAGGCTGCGATGCTGCTCGACGGCCGCATCGACGTCGGCTATGTGCGGCTGCCCATCGACGAGGCCGGCCTGCGCGTCACCCCGCTGTACACCGAGCCGCGGGTAGCGGTACTGCCCGCCGGACACCGGCT
Source organism: Streptomyces sp. NPDC050997 (assembly GCF_040660135.1). Taxonomy (NCBI): domain Bacteria; kingdom Bacillati; phylum Actinomycetota; class Actinomycetes; order Kitasatosporales; family Streptomycetaceae; genus Streptomyces; species Streptomyces sp. NPDC050997. The sequence continues at coordinate 216,603 of NZ_JBFAGK010000003.1, read as the reverse complement.
TGCCGGCAAGGAGGAGGTCACCGAGGCCGACCTGGCCGGCGAACCGCTGGTCTGGCACGGTGACCCGAGCACGCAGCCCACCAAGCGCCCGCACCCTGATGCCGGGTACCCGGTGCGCGGGGTGGACGAGACGCTCGAGCATGTCGCGGCCGGACGGGGCATCTCCTTCCTGGCCCGTTCGGCGTCCGTGTTCTACTCGCATCCAGACATCGTCTATGTGCCCATCCCGGAACTGGCGCCCGACCAGGTGTGCCTCGCGGTGGCGGCATCGCACACCTCGCCGGTAGTGGATGACTTCGTCACTGCGGCTCAGTCGACGGCCGAGATCACGGCAGAATGCGGGAACTATGAGATGTGGCAACTTGGAGGCGACGCCGTCACAAGCCACGCTTGAGCAGTTCGACTTTCGACTGACCCCGTTCATCATGCGCTGAACTGCTGGCCGAAGAACGGAACCGTCTCAGAGGTCAGCCGCAACAGCACCACTCCGTCAGGCCATTTGTTCGTAGCGTCGGGAGTCGGTCCCCGGGATCCAGAACCCGACGGCGGGTTCCAACCGGACGTGTTGGCTGCCCGCCTGTTGGCCTTCGTTTCGGACCGGCGTGGCCGAGATGGGCCACCCGCATCTTCAGAACCTCTGCCAGCCGCGTACGAGTTCTTCATGCGCCACCGCGTACGGACGTATGTGATCAGCCGTCTGTTCGAACCGGCGGCGCGTCAGCGCCCTGGGCCGAGACGACGGCCTCGAACTCCTGCGACCTTCGAGGGTCGCCATTCTCCCCGGCGGCTTCTGCTGCGGCCTTCAACAGGCGGGGCGGGGCGGCCAGTTCCGTAGAAGCCCGCAATGCCAGGTGCCGGGCGGCTGGTATCGCGTGCCGGCCGGTGCAGCCGCGTGACCGGTAGCGCGTCCAGCCCGGCCGCGATGTGCCACGTCAACTCGACACTTCCTGCCGTCGTCGGTCATCGCCGTCTGTGGCGGGGATGGCGTTGTCGATGAGGACGGCGGCGATGGCGGCGGCGGTGGGGAAGGCGTCGGAGTTGAGGACCCGGGTGCGGGCCGCGGCGCCGTCGATGAGCAGCGCGAGCTGCTCGCCGAGCTGTTCAGGGTCGGCGGCGCCGGCTTCGCGGGCGGTTTCGGCGAGCCGTGCGGCGACGGCTGCCTTGTAGTCGCGCGCGTACTGGGATGCGGGGTGCTGGGGGTCGTGAAGTTCGACGGCGGCGGCGATGTAGGGGCACAGGGGAGTGGTGGGGGGGATGTCGAAGGCGGCGAGGAGCCGTTCGCGGGGCGTGAGGTCGGTGCGGTCGAACACGCCGGACAGAACGGAGGGGTCGAACCGGCGCAGGTACTCGGCGACGAGTTCGTCCTTGCCGGTGAAGTGCTGGTAGGCCGTGCGCTTGGACACCTGGGCCGCCGCGCAAAGCTGGTCCATGCCGGTGCGGTTGATGCCCTGCTCGCGGAACAGCTGCTGGGACGCGCTGATGATGCGCTCGCGGGCGCCCCGGCCGCGGCGGCGGCCCGTGGGGCCCTTCTCCAACTCCGTCATGGCTCCATCGTACCGCGGCTAGGTAACGACCGGTGTACATAGTTTGCGTCCCAGCCGCCCGCCCCGTACCGTAAGCACACAGGGCGGTGTACATAACGCCATCGCCCCAGGTACACACGGCACCACCGACTCAAGGGAACGACTATGGGAAAGCTTGACGGCAAGGTCGCGGTCATCACCGGCGGCACCACCGGCATGGCGCTGGCCGGCGCGAAGCTGTTCGTCGACGAGGGAGCGCACGTTTTCATCACCGGCCGCCGCCAGGACGCCCTGGACGAGGCCGTGAAGCAGATCGGCCGCAACGTCACCGGCGTCCAGGGCGACGCCGCCGACCTGGACGACCTGGACCGCCTGTACGACACCGTCAAGCGGGAGAAGGGAAGCCTCGACGTGCTGTGGGCCAGCGCCGGAGGGGGCGAGCCCGCCCCGCTCGGCGAGATCACCGAGGCCCAGTTCGACACCTGGTTCGGGCTCAACGCCCGCGGCACCCTGTTCACCGTCCAGAAGGCCCTCCCGCTCTTCAATAACGGCGGCTCCATCCTCATGACCGGCTCCAACGCCTCCCTCGGCGCCTTCCCCGGCTGGAGCGTCTACGCCGGCAGCAAGGCCGTCCAGCAGGCCTGGGCCCGAATCTGGCTCAACGAACTCAAGGACCGCGGCATCCGCGTCAACGTCCTGACCCCCGGCCAGGTCGCCACGGCCAAGCAGGAAGAACTGTTCGACGAGGCCACCAGGCGCCAGTTCGAGTCCCTCATCCCCCGCGGCCAGATGGGCCGCCCCGACGAAATCGCTACCGCCGCCCTCTTCCTCGCCTCCGACGACTCCAGCTACGTCAACGGCATGGAACTCGTCGCCGACGGCGGCACCACCGCCATCTGAACCGAACAACCACAACCAGGGCAGGACATCTCATGAGCAACATCAGCATCATCGGCACCGGGAACATGGCCCGCACCATCGGCGGGCGGGCGATAGCGGGCGGCAACACCGTCGAGGTCATGGGCCGCGATCATTCCAAGGCCGCTGACCTGGCCAAGGCTCTCGGTGGCGGCGCCACGACGGGAGAATGGGGCACCGCCCCGGCCGGGGACATCGTCATCGTGGCCCTGCTGTACGACGGCGTCGTGCCGGTCGTCGCCCAGTACGGAGACGCTCTCGCGGGCAAGGTCATCGTCGACATCAGCAATCCCTTCAACTCCACGTTCGACGGGCTGGCCCACCGCGAGGAGACCTCGATCGCGCAGGAAGTCGCCAAGGTCGCCCCGGCCGGCGCCAGCGTGGTGAAGGCGTTCAACACCGTCTTCCGTCATGTCCTGGAGGAGGGTCGGCCCGACGTCTTCATCGCTGGCGATAATGCGCAGGCCAAGGCAAGTGTGGAGGCGTTCGTCGAGAGCCTCGGGCTGCGCCCGCTGGACGTCGGCGGCCTGAAAATGGCGCACTGGCTGGAAGGAGCGGGCGTGGTCACGGTGGGCCTCGCCAACCACGGGGTGGGCAACTTGGACTTCGCCCTCAGCGTCACCGAACTTCCCGTCTGAGTTGACGGTTGACGGATCGCCGAAAGGACTCGCCGAGTGAGGCCGTGGCGAGTCGGCGGGGTAGCCGTCCTGCACGTCCTTCTCGAAGGCGAAGATCACTCCGTCAGGTGCACCGATAGTTTTCCGGGCAGGTCACGCGCCGTATGGCTGCACCCTTGGGACTGATGTAGATCAGCTCACCCGTCCCGGTCCGGGACACCTGCCTGCCCCGCTCACGCGGCTTCGCCGCCTACCAGGACCTGCGTTCTCCTCGTCTGGGCATCAGACCGCCTGCCGTTCTGCCAGACGGCTCGCGTAGTCGGCGTAGGTCTTGTTCTGGTCGTTTCACTCCGCGATCGTCCTCGCAACCAGCAGGTTCGTCCGCCGGATGTAGCGCAGAGACCGCATCGTGGAGCTGGCGTGTCCGAGCAGCCGCTGAACGATCAGCAGATCGTCGAGGTTGGCGTGTTCGGCCGGCAAAGCATCCTGTCCGCCCTCGGCGATCTTCTCGGCGAGGGCGGACAGGATCATCTTGGTCAGGATTTCCAGCACGATCACGGCGTTCGCCGCCTTCTCTGGCAGCATCTCGACCGCGCGCCGCCGGGCATCGAACCCGCCCTCACTACCGTGGCTAAAGGAGTGCCGTAGGCCGTTCCATCGCTGGCACCACTCTGAGGCGGTAGGGACGGGGGCGAGCGCCGAGTGTGACCAGGCGCCGCTCGCCCCCGCCGCGGCCGCGCTCGTCGTTGCGGACCTTGGACATCGCGCGGTCAGAAGCGCGCGGGTTCCCGGAATCCCGGATCCGAAGTACGTCGAACCCGGACGCCAGTTCCCTGTATCCGGGGGCGGTCGTGCGGGTTCAGCCTTCGTGCCTGAGGCCAGAGGGGTACCCGCGTTCATCCGGGCCGTGCTCCGGACCCTCCGGTGTCAGCTGGCGTGGCCGTTCACTTCGAAGCGTTGGAACAGGGCCGGTAGGAACTCCTGTAGGAGGGTCAGGACGCCGAGCGCTACGCACGGGCATTCGACCGCGAGGACCAGGCGGACATGGGCCGGCGAGCACCGCTGGGTCTGCTCCCCCTTCGGCTGCTGCGCACCTGGCGTCCGCGGCGCCGGAAGGAAGCCGGTGGGGAGCCACGTGCCGCGCCTCGGCCGCCGTGAGGGTTGTGACAAGGGACGTCGTTCATGAGTCACCCCGGGTGCCGAGCCTCGTCGGCCGACCGTGGTTCCGGACGTGTGTCCGGAACCACGGCGTTCGCGTCTCAGCTGCTGCTCTCGGTGCTTTCACTCGTCTTGCTGATCTCGATGTGCCGGGGCTTTGCGACCTCGGCCTTGGGGACGGTGACGGTGAGCACCCCGTCCGACATCTGCGCATTGATCTTTTCGGTGTCGACCTCTCCGGGCAGCCGCAGCCGGTACTCGAAGGCTCCGGTGCGGCGGGTGCTTCGGCGCAGGACGCCTTTGCGTTCCTTTCCCTTGATCTCTCCGGTGACCACCAGCTCCTGGCCGTTCGCTTCGACGTTGATGTCCTTGCTCTTGACGCCGGGGAGTTCGATCTCGACGTGGAAGGTGTCGTCGGACTCCGTGACATCCGCCAGGGGTGTCCACGCGACTGCGGGCGCCGCGCCTCCCATCGTGGATTCGATCAGTCCGCTCATCTCGCTGAGCAGTTGGTCGAACTCCGTCAGCGGATTGCGTGCCCAGCCCAGGGGCCTGTCCTGCATGGGGCCACCGCGGTGGCGCCGGACGGGCGTGGTCATTCCCATCGCCTCCTTCTCCTTCTCGTGATCTCGTCGCCCGCTGGGCGTCATGCGAGCCAAGCGGACTCCTTCGGACGGGTGCGCGGGGAGCTGTCGGTGCCGCCGGGCGCGGCCGTGTGGCCCAGGTAGCGGTGCACGAAGTGGATGCTCATCGCGCCTTCGCCGACCGCGGAGGCCACGCGCTTCACCGAGCCGCTGCGGACGTCGCCGGCGGCGAAGACGCCAGGCAGGCTGGTCTCCAACGTCAGGCAGTCGCGGCCCTGGCTCTGCCACAGTTCCGGAACGGAGCACGCCTGCGCCTCCGCGCCGGTGAGCACGTAGCCGCGCGCGTCGAGGGCGAGCGCGCCGGACAGCCACTCGGTGTGAGGGTCGGCGCCGGTGAAGACGAACAGGGCCCGCACCGCGAGGTGGCGATGCTCGCCCGTACGGTGGTCGACCACGGTGACCGCCTCCAGCGCCTGATCGCCGAGTGCCTCGGTCATCTCGGTGTGCAGCAGTACGCGCACCCGCGAGTGGCGCTCGATCTGATCGACCAGGTAGCGGGACATGTGCGTCTCGAGGCTCGGCCCACGGACGAGCAGATACACCTGCGGTGCGTACTCGGCCAGGAAGAGCACGGCCTGGCCCGCGGAGTTGCCGCCGCCGACCACCGCCACCTGGTCGGTACGGCACTGCTGGGCCTCGTAGACGGTCGCCGAGTAGTGGACGCTCGCGCCCTCCAACGGCTCGATGCCGGGCACATGGAGGCTGCGGTAGCGGGCGCCGGTCGCCAGGACGACGGTACGGGCGGTGATCTCGCTGCCGTCGGCGAACCCGACGGCGTAGTGGCCGTCCCGCCGTTCGAGCCGGGCCGCCTCCGCCGGGACGCTGATCCGGGCGCCGAACTTGTCCGCCTGCAGCACAGCGCGCTCGGTGAGTTCGGCGCCGGAGATGCCGGAGGGGAAGCCGAAGCAGTTGTCGATGCGGGAGGACGTCCCGGCCTGGCCGCCGGTGGCCAGCGCCTCGACCACGGTCGTGACGAGGCCCTCCGAGGCGGCGTTCACCGCGGCAGCGAGACCCGCCGGACCGGAGCCGACGATCAGGAGATCGCCGCGGCCGTTGCCCGATCGCAGGGGCGGCAGGCCGATGAACCGGGCCAGTTCGGCGTTGCTCGGATTGCGCAGCAGGGTCGTGTCCCGCCAGATCACCAGCGGCGTCTGCTCCGGACCGACCGCGAAGCGACGCAGCAGCGCCTCGGCCTCCTCGTCCGTCTCCAGATCGATCCAGCGGTGCGGCAGCCGGTTGCGGGCGGCGAACTCGCGCAGCCGCCGGGTGTCGGGGGAGTAGCGCGAGCCGATGATGCGGAAACCGGCGCCCTGCCCGACGAGCAGGGCACGGCGGCCCAGGCAGGCGCGCAGCACCACATCACCAAGGGTGGAGTCCCGGGTCACCAGGTCACGCAGCTGATCCATGGACAGGGTGAGGATTTCGCCGGGGTCCCTGACCACGGCGGTGTAGAAGGCCACCCGTCCGTTCAGGAGGCCGAGTTCGCCGATGAAGCGGCCAGGGCCGTGCACACGCAGCAGGCGTTCGCCGGGTGTGCCGTAGCCCTCGACGATGGCGACCGAGCCACTGAGGACGACGTAGAACGTCTCGCACCGCTCTCCCTCTCGGATCAGCACGTCACCGGCGTCAACCGGGCGCCTGCGGCCGTGCTGCGCCAGGCGGGCCATCTGGTCGTCCGGCAGGCGGGGATAGGCGCCGTAGATGTCGGGGGTCTCGAAGGGGACGCTCTCCTCCGCCTCGTCCGGTACAGGCGCTGCGCCGGGCCGCGTCTCGTCGCGGGGCATCACACGAACGCCTCGTGGACGAAGCACCACTGCCAGTCCTCGCCGGGCTCCAGCGACGCCACGATCGGATGGCCGTCGGCGGCGGCGTGACGGCGGGCGTGCCGGTTCGGCGAGGAATCGCAGCAGCCGACGTGTCCGCAGGTCAGGCAGAGCCTGAGGTGGACCCAGGGGGAACGCGTGGCCAGGCATTCCTCGCATCCTGGGGCGCGCGGGGTGACGGGGCGTACGAGGGCGAGGTGGGGGTCGGTCCGTACGGTCATGGCCGATCACCCTTTCCCGGCCGGTTCGCGGCCGGCGATCGACTGCTCCACCCACCGCCGCAGGGCAGGGGCAGGTGCGGCACCCGCCTGCCGGGCGATGGTCTGTCCTTTGTCGAGGACCAGCAGCGTCGGTACCGCCTGGACCTCGAACCGCCGCGCCAGGCGAGGGTTCTTGTCGATGTCGACCTTGACCAGCTTGATCGTTCCCGCGAGATCGGCGGCGACCTTCTCCAGCGCGGGACTCACCATGCGGCAGGGGCCGCACCAGGGGGCCCACAGGTCCACGACAACGGGCACGGTGGCCTGATCGACGACCTCGGTGAAGTCGTCGTCGCCCGCGTCGGTCATCCACGGCAGAGGCTGCTTGCAGTTGGCGCACCTGGGGCGGCCCTCGGCGGCCACGGGTACCCGGTTGGTGCGCCCGCAGTGCGGGCAGGTGACGTTGGTGGCTTGCACGGTGCTCATGCCGCCCTCGCTCCCTTCACGTCCTCGGGCTGGTCGTAGGTGACCACCAGTTCTCCGTGCTCGGCGTCGACGCGGACCTTCGCGCCGTCCTGGACGTCGCCGCGCAGCAGGGCGCGCCCGACGAGTGTCTCGACCTCGTGGGATATGTAGCGCCGCAGCGGCCGTGCACCGTACACCGGGTCGTAGCCCTGGTGGGCGATCAACTCACGGGCCTTGTCAGTGAGTTCGACGGTGATGCGGCGTTCGGCGAGGCGGCGGCGCAGTTCGTCGAACTGCAGCTCCACGATCCGCTCGATCTGCCGCTCGCCGAGCGGTTGGAACAGCACGATGTCGTCGACGCGGTTGAGGAACTCCGGGCGGAAGTGGCCGCGCAGTTCGCTCATCACCAGGGCGCGGGCGTCCGGCTTGATCTCACCCTCGGCGGTGGCGCCGTCGAGGAGGTGCTCGGAGCCGATGTTGGACGTCATGATGATCACGGTGTTGCGGAAGTCGACGGTGTGGCCCTGGGCATCGGTGATGCGGCCGTCGTCGAGGATCTGCAGCAGGGTGTTGAAGACGTCGGTGTGCGCCTTCTCGATCTCGTCGAACAGCACAACGGAGTACGGCTTGCGGCGTACGGCCTCGGTGAGCTGGCCGCCTTCCTCGTAGCCGACGTATCCGGGCGGCGCGCCCATGAGCCGGCTGACGGTGTGCCGCTCCTGGTACTCACTCATGTCGAGGCGGACCATGTTCTCCTCGGAGTCGAACAGGGCCCGAGCGAGGGTCTTGGCCAGCTCGGTCTTCCCGACGCCGGTGGGGCCGAGGAAGATGAACGAGCCGATGGGGCGGCGAGGGTCGCGGATGCCGGAGCGGGCGCGGATGATGGCGTCGGCGACGAGCTTGACGGCCTCGTCCTGGCCGATGACGCGCTCGCGCAGGATCTCGTCGAGGCGCAGCAGCTTCTCGCGTTCGCCCTCCTGGAGGCGGGCGACGGGAACGCCGGTCCAGGCGGCGACGATCTCGGCGATCTCCTCCTCGGTGACGACCTCGCGCAGCAGCCGGTTCTGGCCTTGTTTGGCGGCAAGTTGCTCCTCCTCCGCGGCGAGCCGGCGCTCCAGGTCCTGGAGGCGGCCGTAGCGGAGTTCGGCGGCGCGGTTGAGGTCGTAGGCGCGTTCTGCCTCCTCCGCCTCGTGGCGGACCTGCTCCAGTTCCTGTCGCAGCTCCTGCACGCGGCGGATGGCCTGCCGTTCGGCCTCCCACTGGGCGTGCTTGGCGTCGGCCTCGCCGCGCAAGTCGGCGAGTTCCCTGCGCAGTTCCTCGAGGCGGCTCTTGCTCGCGGGGTCGGTCTCCTTGGAGAGGGCGGCCTCCTCGATCTCCAGTCGGGTGACGCGGCGGGTGATCTCGTCGAGTTCGGCGGGCATCGAGTCGATCTCGGTACGCAACCGGGCGCACGCCTCGTCGACGAGGTCGATGGCCTTGTCGGGCAGGAACCGATCGGTGATGTAGCGGTGGCTGAGGGTGGCCGCGGATACCAGCGCGGTGTCCTGGATCTTCACGCCGTGGAAGATTTCCAGGCGTTCGCGCAGTCCGCGCAGGATGGAGATGGTGTCCTCCACGCTCGGCTCTTCGACCAGGACCTGCTGGAAGCGGCGTTCGAGGGCGGCGTCCTTCTCGATGTGCTTGCGGTACTCGTCGAGGGTGGTGGCACCGATCATGTGGAGTTCGCCGCGGGCGAGCATCGGCTTGAGCATGTTGCCCGCGTCCATGGCTCCTTCGGCGGCGCCCGCGCCTACGACGGTGTGGAGTTCGTCGACGAAGAGCAGGATGTGCCCCTGGGCGGCCTTCACCTCGGACAGCACGGCCTTGAGGCGTTCCTCGAACTCGCCCCGGTACTTTGCCCCGGCCACCAGGGAGCCCATGTCGAGTGCGAACACGGTCTTGTCGCGCAGTCCTTCTGGCACATCGCCGCGGACGATGCGCTGGGCGAGGCCCTCGACGATGGCGGTCTTGCCGACGCCGGGGTCGCCGATGAGGACCGGGTTGTTCTTGGACTTGCGGCTGAGGATCTGGGTGACGCGGCGGATCTCGGCGTCCCGGCCGATGACCGGGTCGAGTTTGCCGTCCCTGGCCTCGGCGACCAGGTCGCGGCCGTACTTCTCCAGCGCCTCGTACGCCACTTCGGGGTTGGCCGAGGTCACGCGCTGGTTGCCGCGGATCTGGGTCAGCGCGCTCAGGAACGAGTCCCGGGTGATGCCGTGCTCCTTGAGCAGCCGTCCGGCGGCGGTGGACGAGCCCTCCTCGGCCAGGGCGAGCAGGAGGTGCTCCACGGAAACGTACTCGTCCTTGAGGCGTTTGGCCTCCCGCTCGGCCGTGTCCAGCAGGCGCGCGAGCCGCTGGGTGACGAACACCTGACCTGGGGCCGCGCCGGGTCCGGTGACACTGGGGCGGCGCGACAGCTCTTCGCGCACGGCTGCCCGGAGCTCCTCGGGCTCCCTGCCCGCCTGTTGCAGCAGCCGGGGGATCAGGCCGTCCTCCTGGTCGAGGAGCGCGAGCAGCAGGTGCTCACCGTCGACCTCGGTCTGGCCCATGCGGACGGCGGCGGTCTGTGCCTGCTGGAGGGCTTCCTGTGACTTCTGGGTGAGACGGTTCATGTCCATGGCGGTATGTCACTCCTCGTACCGGCGCGGCGCAGTGCGGCTTCGAGCAGGCTGATGCGGTCGAGCAGGTCGAGCACCAGGCCGATGGATGCGTAGTTGAGGCAGAGTCCGGTGCGCAGCCGCTGGACGCGGGCGAGGACCGCCGGGGCCGCGGGGTCGAACACGAGGTCCCCCGCGGCGTCGCGTTCGGCGTCGACCAGGCCGAGGGCGACGAACCTGCGGACCAGGTCGGGGTGGAGGCCGGCGCGGCGGGCCACGGTGTCCAGGGAAAGCCTGGGCACGGGGACGAGCGCGTACCGCACGGCCGTGGAGCCGGCGCTCGTCCGTACGGGACGCCCGCCCGCGTCGGCCCGGGCGGTCCGACCGCCGGTCGCCGCCCATGAGGGTCGGTCGCTCATCACGTCCTCCTGGGGTCGTACGAAGAGGTGGCGGCGAGCTCCTCGAACAGCTCGCGCTCCCGGTCGCTGAGCTTGGGCGGCACCATGACGCGGAGTTCGGCGTAGAGGTTGCCGTCGGCACCGCGCGGGTTCGGCATGCCCTCGCCGCGCAGCCGCAGTCGCCGGCCGCTGGAGGAGCCCGCGGGCACCGTGACCTTGGCCGTGCCGCCACCGGGGGTGGGCACCGGCACGGTCGCGCCCAGCGCGGCCTCCCAGGGGGTGACGGGGACCTGTATGTGGACGTCGCGGCCGTCCAGCCGGAACCGGGGGTGGGGCTGGATACGCACCCGCAGGTACAGGTCGCCCGCGGGGGCGTCACCACTGCCCCGGCCGCCCTCGCCCGCCAGCCGGATGCGCTGCCCATCGGTGACGCCGGGCGGTACGTCGACCTCGTACCGTCGCGGCTGCCCGGTGGGGCCGGCGAGCGTGACGGTGCGGCGGCCGCCCCTGTACGCCTCCTCGACGGTGAGCGGCAGCTCGGCCTCCTGGTCGGCTCCCGGTACACCGCCGGGGGCGGCGCCTGCTCCGAAGAGCGAGCCGAGCAGGTCCTCGATGTCGACGCCCTCCGCGGCGAAGTCGTCGCCGAAGCCGGTGTACCGGACACGGGGGCCGCCCGCACCAGCGGTCCCGCGAGCGCGGAAGCCGCCGCCCGCTCCGGCCGCGACCCGTTCGTCGAAGTCCTCGGGGATCTTGCGGAAGTCCTCGCCGAAGCGGTCGTAACGGGCCCGCATCTCCGGGTCCGACAGGACGCTGTATGCCTCGTTGAGGTCCTTGAAGCGTTCCTCCGCCCCCGGGTCCTTGTTGACGTCGGGGTGGTACGTGCGGGCGAGTTTGCGATATGCCTGCTGGATCTCGTCCTGGCTCGCGGTCCGCGACACGCCCAGCACCTCGTAGAAGTCCCGTGCCATGACCGGTCACTCCCGCTTCGCGACAGTCACGGCGGCGGGCCTGAGCTGCCGTTCGCCGTCGCCGTAGCCCGGGCGCAGCACCTCGACGACCGTGCCCGGTGGGGCGTCGGGGTCCTGGACGACGCCGACCACCTCGTGCCGGGCCGGGTCGAAGGCGACGCCGGTCTCCGCGTGCCGCGGGTAGCCGAGCAGTTCGAGGACGTTCACGGCCTGGTCGCGGACCGCCCGGACGCCCTCGACGATCGCGCCGGGGTCGGATCCGGCATGGTTCAGGGCGAGTTCGAGGTTGTCCAGGACGGGCAGGAAGGCGGCGGCCGTACGGGAACGCTCGACCGTCCCCTCCCGCTCCAGTTCCCTGGCGTGGCGCTTGCGGAGGTTGTCGAGGTCGGCGAGCGCGCGCCGCCAGCGGTCCTCGAGTTCCTTGAGCTCGGCCGTGTGCTCGTCCTCGGACGGTGCGGGGCCGCCGGCCGCGTCGGGGCCGGGTTCCTCGTCCGCGTCAGGCCCCCGCCCGGTCGGCGGGCCCGAGCGCGGAAGATCCCCTCGGGGAGGGCGTACGGCGCCCTCCGGAGCCGGGTCGGCCGGGTCCGGCACGGCCGGGTCGGATTCCCTGGGGTGGATCGGCATGGCGATTCCTCAGTCCTTGTCGAACTCGGCATCGATGACGTCGTCGTCACCGCCACCGCCGCTCGGGCCGCCGCCGGTCGCGCCGCCCCCGGTGGTGTCCGGGCCGGGAGCGCCCGTGGTGGCGCCGCCCTGATGCGCCGACAGCCCTGCCAGCACCTGCTGGAGTTCGGAGGTCAGGGGCCGCACCCGCTCCACGCCTGCCTCCTCCTTGACCGCCGCCCGGGCATCCGACACCAGCATCTCGGCGCGTGCCTTCTCGTGCGCGGGTGCGGCGTCGCCCAGCTCGGTGAGGCGCTTGTCGACCTGGTATGCGACGGCGTCGAGCTCGTTGCGGGCGTCGACGGCCTCGCGCAGGGCCTGATCCTGGCCCTGGTTGCGCTCGGCCTCCTGGACCATGCGTTCGACCTCGCCGCGGTCGAGGTTGGAGCTCTCGGTGATGGTGATGCCCTGTTCCTTGCCGGTGTCCCGGTCTCGGGCCTTGACGTTGAGAATGCCGTTGGCGTCGATGTCGAAGGTGACCTCGACCTGCGGTTCGCCACGCGGCGCCGGGCGGATGTCGGTGAGCTGGAAGCGGCCGAGCACCCGGTTGTCGGCGGCCCGTTCGCGCTCGCCCTGGAGGACGACGATGTCGACGGCGGGCTGGTTGTCCTCCGCGGTGGAGAAGGTCTCGGTGCGGCGCACGGGGATGGTGGTGTTCCGCTCGATGATCTTCGTCATCACGCCGCCTCGTGTCTCGACACCCAGCGACAGGGGCGTGACATCGAGCAGCAGGACGTCCTTGACCTCGCCCTTGAGCACCCCGGCCTGGATCGCGGCGCCCAGGGCCACGACCTCGTCGGGGTTGACGCTCATGTTGGGTTCCTTGCCGCCGGTCAGCCGGCGCACGAGGGCCTGGACGGCAGGGATGCGGGTGGAACCGCCGACGAGGATGACCTCGTCGATGTCGTTCTCGCCGACCTTGGCGTCGGCCATGGCCTGCTGGACGGGTCCCAGGCACCGCTCTACCAGGTCGCTGGTGATCTGATCGAACGTGGACCGCATGACCGAGTCGGTGAGGTGCTTGGGGCCCGAGGCATCGGCGGTGATGAACGGCAGGCTGACCTGCGTCTGCGTCACCGAACTGAGCTCGGTCTTGGCCTTCTCCGCCGCCTCGAACAGGCGTTGCAGGGCCTGCGGATCCTTGCGCAGATCGATGCCGTTCTCCTTCTGGAAGTCGTCCGCGAGGTAATCCACCAGACGCCGGTCGAAGTCGTCACCGCCCAGGTGACTGTCGCCCGCCGTGGAACGCACCTCCACCACGCCGTCGCCCACGTCGAGGATGCTCACATCGAACGTGCCGCCGCCGAGGTCGAAGACCAGCACCGTCTCGTGCTGCTTCTTGTCCATGCCGTACGCGAGGGCGGCCGCGGTCGGCTCGTTGATGATCCGCAGCACCTCCAGTCCCGCGATCCGCCCGGCGTCCTTGGTGGCGGTGCGCTGGGCGTCGTTGAAGTAGGCGGGCACGGTGACGACCGCCTCCGTGACCCGTTCCCCGAGCTGCTTGGAGGCGTCGTCGGCGAGTTTGCGCAGCACCTGGGCACTGATCTCCTCGGGGGCGTAGAGCTTGTCGCGCACCTTGAAGCGGGCGACGCCGCCCGGGCCCTCGACGACGTCGTACGCCACCGCTCTGGCCTCGTCCGGGATCTCGTCGAAGTGCCGGCCGATGAACCGCTTGGCCGAGTAGATGGTGCCCTTGGGATTGAGGATCGCCTGGCGCCGGGCCAGCTGGCCCACCAGACGTTCCCCGGTGTCGGTGAATGCCACCACGGACGGTGTCGTACGGTTGCCCTCGCTGTTGGGCACGACGGAAGGTTCGCCGCCCTCCCACACGGCGATCACCGAGTTCGTGGTGCCCAGGTCGATGCCCACTGCCTTGGCCATGAGGAACTCCTCCCGGTGCGGCGGCATGCGCCGGCACTGCGGATCCGATCGTTCAGGTCGGGGCGGGACGGTGGCCGGCGCCGGTGGTCTGCAGCCCGCCGAGCAGCCGTACGGCCTCGTCGGCGACCGCTTCGTCCACGACGACGTCGTACCGGCTGGGCTGCATCGAGCGGACGGAGGCGAAGTCCCGGCGGCCGCCCTGCAGGGCGTACAGCAGCAGGCCGAACAGCGCGCCCACGATCGCTCCGAAGATCAGGCCGTAGAGGGCGACGAGCAGGGCGGAGACGAGCGGGTCCACCCAGTCGACCAGGCCGAAGAGCCAGCCGATCAGCGCTCCGGGAAGGGCCCCGCTCGCCGCTCCGTGCAGGGCCGCCCTGCCGTAGTCCATACGGCCGACGACCTGCTCGACGAGGCGGACGTCCTGGCCGATGATGGCCACCCTCTCTACTGGAAACCCCTGGTCCGATAGGTGGTCGACGGCGCGTTCGGCTTCCTGGTACGTCTCGTACGTGGCAATGGGCCTACGAGGCTGCTCGGTCATCGCCCAGTCCTTCCTACCGGTACGCATGGCGGCCCCCGGCACGCCCCAGGCTCGCGAACTGAGCAGCGCTACGCCTGCACCCGGCAGGTCAAAGAACAACGGAACCGGTCGCCCCGCGAGCACGAGACGAAAACTCCGAACATCTCGGGTGAGCCGGTCACAGAGGGGTACGCGAAGACCGCTCACCTCTCTGAGGGCTCGGGGAAGGGAGTGATCCCATGATCGGCCGCCGGGCCCGGAATGTGTACCGAGGCCGTCCCGACCAGGAACGCAGCCTTCCACGGGGCCGTCCCGGGCGGCACCCCACCGCCTCGCGGAGAGGGTCCCACCCGCACCTTCCCAGCCCGGCCGACCTGGCCCCCCACGAACTGCTGGCAGTCTCCCGCGCCCTGTCCGACACCCGGAACGAAGGCGAGATCCTGCGCCTGGCCATGGACCACGTGTCCGCCGTCGGGCCGTACAGAGCCGAGGTCGGATACCTCAGGGTGGACGGCCATCTGGTCCCCAGTCCGCAGGCCGGGCCGGGCCATGCCTCAGCCGTCGACCGGACGGTGCGAGAGCTGACGGGGCGGGACGGCCCCGTAACCGTTCCCGGCTGGTCCTGGGGCCGGGCCCTGGCCCTGCGCGGACCCGGTGGACTGCACGGCTACCTCGTGGTGACCTCTCGCTCCCGGCCCACCGAGGCCCAGCACCTCCTGCTCGCCACGCTCGTACGCCTCACCGCCGCGGCCCTGTCGGTCGCCGTCGCGCACCGCCGCCAGCGGGAAGACGCCCTGGAGCTGCACCGACTGCGACGGGAACGGGCAAACCTCCAGCGGCGGCTGATCTCCGTCGTGGTCGAGCTGGGATACCAGCGGGCCGTGCACGAGGCCCTCGCCGAGGTCGCGGCCTCGGGCGGCGGCGAGGAGGCCATCACCAGCGCACTGCATGAGCTCACCGGACTCCCCGTGCTGGTGGAGGACCGCTTCGGCCGACTGCGGTCCTGGACCGGTCCCGGCCGGCCCGACTCATATCCGGAACCGGACCCCGCCCGCCATGAGGAGATGCTCCAGGCGGTCGCCCGGAGAGACGGACCCGTGCGGATCAAGGAGCGGCTGATCTCCCTGGTACGCCCCCGCGGTGAGGTCCTCGGCGTGCTGGCCCTGGTCGATCCCCGGCACGCCGCCGACGAGTACACCGTGTTCGCACTGGAGCACGCCGCCACGTCACTCGCCCTGGAACTGTCGCACCTGCGCCATCTGGCGGAGGTGGAGCTGCGACTGCGCCGCGAACTGGTCGACGATCTTCTGGCGGGCACGGACGAGGCGAGCGCCTACGCCCGGTCCGAGGCGTTCGGACACGACCTGCACCGCATCCACAACGTGGTCGTCGTGCAGTGGCCGAGCCGGGCGGCGGACGACGCTTTCGCGCTGACCGTGGACCGGGCGGCGTCCGGCGTGGGCATGCCGTCGCTGGTGACGCGGCGCTCCGACCATGTGGTCCTGGTCGCCGACGGCAGGCCCCACGACCACGCTTCGGCTTTGTACGAGACGCTCGCCCGGGAGACCGGAACACCGGACGGGACGATCGGGGTGAGCGCCCGCTGCGACACCCCGGGCGGTATCCCCGGCCGCTACCAAGAGGCACTACGTGCCCTGGAGGTCCGCCGACGGTCCCGAAGGCGATACGGCACGACGTTCTTCGACGATCTGGGCCTCTACCGCATCCTGGGGCCCGGAAACGAATACCGGGAGCTGGAGGCGTACGTTCGGGAATGGCTCGGACAGCTCATCGACTACGACGGCCGGCACCGGACGGCGCTCGTGGAGACCCTTTCCCGGTACTTCGACTGCGGCGGCAACTACGCCGAGACCGCCGAATCCCTCGCGATCCACCGCAGCACGCTCCGCTACCGGCTCCAGCGCATCCGCGAGATCAGCGGCCATGACCTCACGAACGTGGAGGACCGCCTCAATCTGCAGGTCGCGACCCGGGTGTGGAAGATCATCCTGGGCTGACCCGGTTGAGGCACCCGCGTACCGCAGGGCCGGCTCCGCGGTCCCCATCGCCGTGGGGAGCAGGCTGTCCCTCCGCACGTGCTACTGACAACGTGCCATGCGGTTGCCGGTATTCGTTGCCTCGTGGCCGGCACCGCGATCATCACTGACACCGTTCCGCTCGCCACCCGCGCCAAGACCCAGGGTCTGGTCGACGTCGCCATCGCCATCGCAGGCGCCATCGGCGGCATCACCTCCGGCCTGATGGTCGCCGCGACCAGCCGCGCCGCTCGACCTGCCCGCCTGGTGTCACATGACCGGCCACCGCTACCTCGGCCCCCGTACCCCACGGTGCGGGCCGGCCGGCCTACGGGATTCCACTCGTCGCAGAGACGCCAGCCACCCGGCCCGACGCTCGGTGGCATCAGGCAGAAATTGGGCACTGACCGCCTTCCACGTTCGGCATTGTTGGGCGCCGGCAGTTGTCAGCCGGGCTGTCGCCGTCTTCTGCAAGAACCTGCTGCTGAGGCCGACATGCCGAGGTATGAGCGGCTGGATTGCGCGGAGCGCTGACCCGGTTGCTGGAGAAGGCCGCGTGGCGCCCGGAGCCCCGGGGGTGGTGGAGCCGGCATTCCCAGCGGGCATCGGACACATCACTGCGGTAGGGAAACTTCCCCAACTTCCCTACCGGGCAGGGGAATTGATCTCCGTCCATGGGATTGAGCATGGACACGGCTAGACACTACCGTCGCAGGTACATCGGTAGGGGGGGCGGTGGAGGCGGACATGACTGCGGTGCGCGGCTCCGACTCCGCGAGCCGGCCGATTCGGAGTGCCGAAGACACCACAGGTGCCGCGCGTGACGCCGGTGCGCGGCACAGGCCGGTGCGGGCCGCCAAGGGGATCGGGGGTGTTGTCGGGGCCGTCTGCGTCTGGGAGATCCTGCGCGCCACCTCGGTCCTGCCGGAGACCAACGCTCCGTCCGTAGGCGCGATCTCGTCCGCGCTGCTCAATGAGATCGGCGAGGGTCCGCTTGCCACGGCCGCGGCGCAGACCGCGTACGCGTGGGCCGTCGGCTTCGCCACCGCGGCGTCGATCGGCGTACTGCTCGGCACGCTGGTGGGACTCTCGCAGTGGGCGGATGCGGCCACCGGGCCGCTCTTCAACTTCCTTCGGCCGATTCCGGCGGTGGCGCTGGTACCGGTGGCCATCGTGCTGCTGGGACTCGGGCTGCGCATGCAGACCTTTCTCATCAGCTTCGCCTCGGTGTGGCCGGTGGTGTTCAACACACGTTACGGCGTGCGGAACGTGGATCCTCTCCATCTCGACAGCGGGCGGATCCTGGGACTGCGCCGACTCGCTCTCGTCCGGCGGGTCGTCCTGCCCGGCGCATTGCCGGCCGTCTTCACAGGACTGCGGCTGGCCGCCTCCATCGCGGTGGTCGTCACCGTAGTGAGCGAACTGGTCGCCTCCGGCACCGGCCTGGGGCACTATGTCGACCTGCATCAGCAGGTCGGCGACATGCCCGAGGCGTACGCGGGGATCGTCGCCGCCGGGACGATCGGGTATCTCGTCAACGCCGCCGTTCTCGCGGCCGACCGCCTGACCGTCCGCTGGCGCGCCATGACGGTGGGAGGCGACCAGTGAGCCGCGTCCAGGGCCGGTCCCGCCGAGTCCGCCAGGCTCGCCGGGCTCGCCGGGCCGTCGGCGTACTGACCACCCTCGCGGTACTGGGGATGTGGGAGGCGGTGGGGCGATCGGGCTCCGTCATGTTCCTGGAGCCGTTCTCCGTCGCCGCCCGCGGAGCCTGGGACCTCGTCTCCGGCCCCGGTCTGCGCCGGGACGTGCTGCCGTCGGCCACTCGTACCGTGGTCGGCTTCTTCGTCGGATCGTCGCTCGGCGTCGCCGCCGGCCTCCTGCTCGGTCACTTCCGTGCACTCGACCCGTGGGTACGCCCGGTCCTCGAGTTCCTCAGGGCCGTGCCTCTGCCCGCCGTGCTCCCCGTGGCGGTGCTCGCCTTCGGCCCGAACTCCGGTACGCGGGTGGGCCTGATCGCGCTCGGAGCCGTGTGGCCTGTGCTGCTCAACACCATGGACGGGGCTCGGACGGTCGACGCGGGTTTCGTGGACGCGGCGCGTGCGGCGCACGTCGGACGGTGGCGGGTGGTGAGCCGGGTGATCTGGCCGGCCTGTCTGCCGCAGGTCTTCGCGGGTCTGCGGATCGCCCTCGGCATCTCACTGATCATGATGGTGATCAGTGAGATGGTCGCCTCGACGAGTGGTCTGGGCTTCTTCGTACTGCAGGCCCAACGGGCGTACGCCTTCCAGGACATGTACGCCGGCGTCCTCGTCCTGGGCCTGCTCGGTGGCCTGTTCACCCTGTTTCTCACCGTTGTCGAGTACCACGTGCTGGCCTGGTACGAGGGACAGAAGGGAATCGGCCGTGGCTGAGGGGGATCTCGCCCGGGACACCGGGGCGGCGTCCGGGCGCAGTGTGCTGGAGGTGGACCGGCTGGCGAAGGTGTACGCCGCGTCCCGCTCGTCCGCCACCGGCACCGAGGCGATCGCCGACCTGACGTTCAGCGCCGCCCGGGGTGAGTTCGTGGTGCTGGTCGGCCCCTCCGGATGCGGCAAGACGACACTGCTGCGCTGTCTCGCCGGACTCGACAGGCCGTCCTCCGGTGCGATCCGGCTGGACGGGCGGGCCGTGCAAGACGTACAGCATTCCCTCGCCGTGGTCTTCCAGGAGTACACGCGAAGCCTGTTCCCCTGGCTCTCCGTGCGCCGCAACGTCGAGTTCGGGCTGCATGCCCTGCCCCGCCGGGAGCGCGCCGCCCGGGTGGCCGACTCTCTGGGGCATGTCGGGCTCACCGAGTTCGCGGACCACTATCCGTGGCAGTTGTCCGGGGGCATGCAGCAGCGCGTGGCGATCGCCCGGGCCATCGCCTCCCGGCCGTCCTATCTGCTGATGGACGAGCCCTTCGCCTCCGTGGACGCCCAGACCCGTGCCCAACTGGAGTCCATGGTGCTGGAGTTGTGGCGTGAGTTCGGCTGGACCGTCCTGCTCGTCACCCACGACATCGACGAGGCGATCTTCATGGCGGATCGGGTGCTGGTCCTGTCGCGTCGTCCCAGCCGTGTGCTGCGCACCGTGACGGTGGACCTCGATCGGCCCCGCGATCAGGTGGAGACACGGGCCCTCCCGGAGTTCCAGCAGTACCGCAAAGAGATCTTCGGACTCATCGGCACGGCGGGATGAACGTCCACCCGCGCTCCCACTTCTGTCCCGGCTGAACAGCCCGGGTACATAGGAGGCACTCGTGAAACGGTTCCTGCCCGTGTTACTCGCACTTCCCCTGCTGCTCGCCACCGCTTGCGGTGACGACTCGCCCACCTCCTCCTCGTCCTCCGGAGGCCTCACGAAGATCACTGTCGCCAACCCGGCGGTGACCACCTCCGCCTCCTTGGTACTGGGCGTCGAGAAGGGTTTCTTCCGCTCCGAGGGCCTGGACGTGAAGCTCAAGGACACTCCGCCCGCCTCGACACAGGCAGCCGTCGTCAGCGGCGACGCGCAGTTCGGCTTCACCAATGTGCCGGCCATCCTCGTCGGCGCCTCCAACGGCCTTCCGGTGCGGATCGTGGGCCCGGCCGGCAAGTTCGCCCGCGACAACGACAAGGTGCACATCCAGGTCGTCGTACCAAAGGACTCCTCGATCCGCTCCGCCAAGGACTTGGAGGGCAAGAAAGTCGCGGTGGACACCCTCTACCAGCTGCCTCACCTGAGCTTCATCGTCTCGGCGCGGAAGACCGGCGTGGACACGGACACGATCAAGTTCGTGGAGACGCCGTTCTCGGCCATGGCCGACGCGCTCGCCAAGGGCCAGGTCGACGCCGCCGACCTGGCGGAACCCTTCCTGTCGGCAGCACTGCAGAAGTCAGACCGCAGCGTCCTGTCCAACGGCTCCGGTTTCGAACCGGAAACCGTGCAGACCATGTGGATCACCTCCGCCTCGTACCTGGCAGGGAACAAGGCCACGGTCGACAAGTTCACACGGGCGCTGAAGAAGTCCAACGAATACGCCGCCACCCACGACACCGAAGTCCGACAGGCCATCACCACGTACACGAAGACATCCGAGCAGCAGAGCAAACAGCTCCTGATGCCGCACTTCTCTGCCACGACGGACCGAGAGAACTTCCAGACGTACCTCACGACGATGAAAGACCTGAAGGTCATCAAGAACGACGTCGATGTGGACGAACTCTTCATCAGGTAGCCCCGCTGCTTCGGTGGACGTGGTGTTTTCGAGGTCTGCCCCGAGGCTCACCATGGGCGGCGGGGTCCCGCTCAGGTCTGCCGAACCCGTTCCCCGTATGCCGGCCGTGTGCCGAGCGCCCGAACCGAGGAGCCGTGAGGATGACAGCGTCCACTACCGCACCGCCGAGGATCGCCGTGCTGGGCGGCGGTGTCGGTGGCCTCGCCACGGCGGGGTTCCTGCGCCGTGCCGGGCTGCCCAGCACGGTGTACGAGCAGGCGCCCCGTCTCATGGAGGTGGGTGCGGGGGTACTGGTGGCGCCGAACGCCGCCCGTCAGCTCCACAGACTGAAGGTGCTCGACGTGTTCCGCGAGCGGGCAGTGCGGCTCGACACCGGCTGGGAGTTCAGGCGCTGGCAGGACGGGACGGTCCTGTCCTCGGAGGACCTGTCAGCCGCCTGTGGACGGCTCTACGGTGAGCGCACCTACACCGCGCACCGGGCGGACCTGCTGAGCGCCCTCATGTCATCCGTGCCGGACGGAAGCGTCCGGCACGGTCACGAATGTATCGGCCTGGACCACGAGGGCGACGCGCTGCGGCTCCACTTCACCCATGGGAGACAGGCCGAGGCCGACGTCGTGATCGGCGCCGACGGGGTTCACTCCGTCGTGCGCGGCACGCTTTTCGGCACCTCGCCGGCGACCTACTCGGGTCTCTGTGCCTTCAGGGCCCTGGTGCCTGCCGAGCGGGCCCCGCGCTTCGCCCGCCGCCCGGCCCAGACGCTGTGGATCGGTCCCGACCACCACCTGGTCCACTACCCGGTCTCAGCAGGTACGCTGGTCAACCTGGTTGCTGTCGCGCCCGCGGGCGACTTCACCGGCGAGTCCTGGGCGGCGACCGCCACTGTCGCGGAGTTCCCTGCCGAGTTCGAGGGCTGGGACCAGCGGCTGACCGACCTCATCAGCGCCGCCGGTACGCCCGGCCGCTGGGCGCTGCTGGACCGGGCGCCCCTGTCCGGGTGGTCCGAGGCAGGAGTGACACTGCTCGGTGACGCCGCGCACCCGATGTTGCCCTTCCTCGCCCAAGGCGCCGCCCAGGCGATCGAGGACGCGGCGGTGCTGGCCCGGTGCCTGGCCGCCGGCATCGACGACCCGCCCGCGGCACTGCGCAGATACGAGCAGCTGCGCCTGCCACGCACCACCCGGCTGCAGAACGCCAGCCGCGACCGCGCGCACAGCAACCATCTCCCGGACGGCACCGAACAGCAGGCCCGCGACAAGGCCTACGCCCGGCAGGACCCGCTCGTCGCCAACGGCTGGATCTACGCATACGATCCCGACGCCGAGCTGGGCGACTCGGAAGCCGCTCAGGAGTGAAGTGAACGGGTGACGGTGCGAGGAACAGCATCTGCGGCTGCACCGGGTCCGGTCCACCTGGGCGGAACAGCCGTGCCCTTCGCGGCAGTGGCGGCCGGACCGGTAATGGCCCGCTCGCGGGAGGCAGTTGTCGTTGCACAGTCTTGCCCCTGAACTTGGCGGCCCGAAGTCTCCCAAGCACCGCGCCACAGCATCAACAGTGGTTCAGCTTGTTCCTTAGCCTCGTTCGTCACGTTCGGTGATGCTCGCGGGGCGTTTGAGGGTCTTGCCGATGTCGTGGCGGGTGGCGGGGTCGGTTCCTGGAGCCGGGCGGGCGCCCGGGGCCGGGGCGGCTGAGTTTCGGTGCACGGGCCGGGCAGGGGAGGTGCGGGCGGAGGTGCCGGAACCCGCGCCGGACGCGAGTCGGTGTCAGGGCCGTGCCAGGGCGAGTGGTCTTCTCCCAGGGCTTGCGCCGGTCCGCCGTGAGCGGTCCGGCGCCGTGCCCGCGCCGGTGCTCGGCCACCAGCGTCAGGTCTACCGGCGACGTCACCGGACCGTCCGCGCACAGCAACGCGTCGATGAGCTCGAACAGTTCGTCCCCGCGCGCGGTCAGACAGCCGAATAGGTCGTCCCGAAAGCGTGAGGCGTTCGCGAACGCCTCCGCCGGAACAGCATCAGGCAGCAGACTCACCTTTACGGCCTTCGCACTGGGCAAGTGCCTCTTTGGTGTCACGATCGAGAAGCAGGACGGCGAGGTCGTAGCCGAACGAACCGCTCCCCGCGAGTCCTTCGCCGACCACGACCCGGACACCCCGTGGGACCAGTTCCACGTGCTGTACTTCGCCGGTTACGCGATGTGGAACTACCTCACGGCCCCCTACCTGCTCACCCGACCCGGCGTCGTAGTGCGGGAACTGGTACCACAGCAGGAGGTGACACCGGCCGCCACCGGCGACTGACGCTTCCGTCCGCAGGCTTGATCGGCTTGCGAGGCAAGGAGCGACTACCGTGGTCAGCCATGCGGGCCCATAAGCAAGCACATGGCCCGTACCGGCAAGAGGTGGCATTGTGGTCGAGTTGTTCGGGCGGGACGAGGAACGCGGTCGGCTGGCGGCCACGCTCGAAGGCGCCCGCCGGGGTATGAGCGGTGCCCTTGTGCTGCGGGGCGCCCCCGGGACGGGCAAGACAGCACTGCTCGATCATGTGCAGTCCATGGCCGCCGCAAGTTTTGAGGTCATTCGATTCGACGCCGTGCAGTCCGAGGCCGAGCTGGGCTTCGCGGGGCTGTACCACCTGCTCAGGCCGCATCTGGCTCAGCTGCCCAAGCTGCCCGATCCGCAGCGCGATGCGCTGTGCCAGGTCTTCGGGCTTCAGGAGCAGACCAGCCCGCCCGACCGGTTCCTTGTCGCACTCGCCTCCCTCGGACTGCTGTCCGTGCGCGCCGACGACAGGCCCTTGCTCTGTCTCGTGGACGACGCGCACTGGCTCGATGAGGAGTCCGCCGCGGTGCTTTCCTTCGCGGCCCGCCGGCTGCACGCCGACGCTGCCGCGATGGTCTTCACCGCCCGGGATCAGACCGACCAGGTCGACCACCTGGCGGGGCTTCCCGAACTGGCCGTGACCGGCCTGGACGCGGAAGCCTCCAGGCAACTGCTGGAAGCAGTCGCCTCCGGAAGCCTCGATCCGGACGTCGCCCGCCGGATCGTCGCCGCCACGGGAGGCAATCCCCTCGCTCTGGTCGAGGCAGCGAGGGAACTGAGCTCCGACCAACTCAGTGGTCAGGCACCGCTGCCGGACCCCGTGCCCCTCGGCGAGACCCTGGAACGGGTCTACCTGAGCGAAGCACGCACGCTGCCCCCGCAGACGCGAACGCTGCTACTGGCCTCCGCGGCCGATCCCACCGGTGATCCGAACGTGCTGTGGCGAGCCGGGCCGGAGCTGGGGTTCGATGCCGACGCGGCGGCCGAGGCGGAGGAGCGCAACCTCCTCTCGATCCGGGAGACCGTCAGATTCCGTCATCCGCTGATCCGTTCGGCCATCTACTACGGAGCTCCCCTGGCTCAGCGCTCGAGAGTCCATGCCGCGCTGGCCGAGGTAGCCGCGGAACTCGGCGAGCTCGACCTGCGCGCCTGGCACCTGGCGGCAGCGGCCACAGACCCGGACGACGACGTGGCGGCGGAACTCGAGCGCACTGCGCAACGCACCCGTGACCGAGGCGGCTGGGCCAGCAGCTCGTCCCTCCTGGCACGTGCCGCGTCCCTGACGTCGGACCCACTCGCGCGCGCCCGCCGTCTCCTGGGCGCGGCGGAGGCCAGTGCCGTGGCCGGCTCGCCGAGACGGGCGCAGGCACTGCTGAACGAAGCGGCCGCCTATCGCCAAGATCGACGCTACAACGGTCTGGTACAGCGCGTTCAGGCACGCATCCACCGGTTGACCGGCGCGCCGGCGGCAGCGACGCACGCCCTGTTGGCCGCGGCCCGAGAGCTGGGTCCGGTCGATATCCGGCTCGCCCGCGACATCGTTGTGGAAGCCCTCGTACAGGCACAGATCAGCGGCTCCCTTTCACCGCGGGGCGCGTCGCGCCTCAGCGTCGCCGAGACCGCTCGCTCGCTGCCACTGCCGGCCGGGGCAGCGGCCACAACGGCGGACGTGCTGTTGGAGGCTGACACGGAGGTCCATCTCGAAGGACTGGACAGGGCGGCCCCGGGACTACGACAGGCCATCGAGACAGTACGGCACGAGGAGTCGACGGCTCCGGAGTTGTTCCAGTGGCTGGCTGCGGCCTGCTCATACGCGACCATCCTCGGCGACGACGTTGCCCTGCACGACCTCGCCTGGCGGCTGCACGCCGAAGCCAGGCGTCAGGGCGCGGTCATTCCAATGGCCTTGGCCCTCAGCCACACGGCTCTGTCGGAGCTGATCGCGGGCCGCCTCACCGAGTCCCAGCGCCTGTTCGATCAGCGGACGGCGCTGGAGGAGGCACGCGGCGCCGAGCTGCATCTCGGCGCGCTCCTGATCGCCGCGTGGCGCGGCCAGTTCGAGGAGGCTCGCCTCCTGACGGAGGCCGTACGGGAGCATGCCGCCCGCACGGGGCAGGGCTACCAACTGCTCTTCCTCGACTACGCCCGCTGCGTGGTGGAGCTGAGCCGGGGCCGCTACGAGGAAGCGTTCGTAAGCCTGGACGGCCAGATCGGGGACACATCCCAACTGAAGTTCGCCCTCGTCGACATGGTCGAGGCCGCGTCACGTTGCGGCAAGGATCACGAGGCGCTGGAGTTGTCGGAGCGCCTGTCCCGGTTGGCGGGCAGGACACCCGTCCCGGGTCTGCTCGGTGACCTTGCCCGGGCCCGGGCGCTGACCACCGCGGATCCCTCGGAGGCAGAGCGACTGTACCTGCGCGCCATCGCGCACCACGAGGACGCCCGGGGCCCGCTGCGGCGGGCACGCAGCCGCCAGCTCTACGGCGAGTGGCTGCGCCGCGAACGCAGAACCAAGGACGCCCGGCGCGAACTGCGCATCGCTCATGAGCTGTTCGAGGCGATGGGCGCTCAAGGTCACGCGGCCAGGACGGCGCAGGAACTGTCCGCGGCCGGCGAACGACTGCCGCCGGGCAGGCCCGCGCCCAGCGGTGGCGAGACGCTGACCGCCCAGGAGGCGCGGGTGGCACGGCTGGCGGCCGGCGGGGCCACGAACGCGGAGATCGCGGCCCAGCTCTATCTCAGTGTGCACACCGTCGACTACCACCTGCGCAAGGTTTTCCGGAAACTCGACGTTCGTTCCCGGCGCGACCTGGCCAACCGGCCCGACGGCACCACTTCGGGCTAGCGGTGCGAGACAGTCCGGCCAACGGTCGTTGCCACACGGGATGAGCTTCTCGATCGTCCCGGGCCTAGCGGGCTCACGGCGTGGGCGGCGGGTACCGCAGCCCGGTGCACCATTCGAAGTCTGGCCTCGTGAACAACTGAGGCCTCAGGGCTACGGATTCGTCGGACCCACGAGCCGGTGCCACGAGACGGTGCCACGAGCCGGTGGACGTTCCTACAAGGCATCGGCGTGATCAATCACCAGGTCCACCGGCTCCCCGTCCCGAGCTACTGAAGATCGAGACGCGGGCATTCTCAGGAGGCGCTACCGGTCTCGCGAACCAGCTCGATCGCCCTGCCCAGCGTGGCGAGTCGGTCCTCCAGTGTCTCCCCGGCCGGATAGAGGCGGACGGTGTCGACGCCGGCGTCGCGCCAGACTGTCAGCCGCTCGCGGACCATGGCCTCCGTGCCGATCAGCGTCGTGCTCAGCACCATCTCGTCGGTCACCAGACGGGCCGTGCCGTCCCGGTCGCCGGCCTGCCATCGTTCGCGCACCTCGGCAGCGACTTCGGCCCAACCCTGGCGGCTGTATGCGTTGTTGTAGAAGTTGGCGGATGCCGAGCCCATGCCCCCAAGACTGAAAGCCAGTTCCTTCTTGCGCCCGGCGATCATCGCTCCCAGCGCCTCCTCGTCAGGCGCGAATGCGACTTCGGCCCCTTGGCAGACATCCAGGTCCGCGCGCGTCCGGTCACCGCGAGCCAGGCCGTCTTCGAGGTGGGCGAAGTAGGCGTCGGCCGCGCCCTCAGGGACGAAACTGGTGCCCAGCCAGCCGTCGGCGAGCTCGCCGGTCAGCCGGAGCATGGCTGGTGACAACGCGGCCAGGTAGATGGGTACCCCGTGTTCGGCACGCATCGACAGCCGCATCGGGACGGCGTCGCCGCCGGGCAGCGGGATCGTGAACTCCGTGCCGGAGTAGGAGAGTCGGCCACCGTCGAGCACCCGGCGCACGATCTCCACGGTCTCACGCATGCGCCGCAGAGGCCGGTCGAAGGGAACGCCGTGCAGCCCCTCGATCACCTGCGGACCGGAGGCACCGAGGCCGAGCAGAAAGCGCCCGCCCGACAGGTTGGAGAGGGTGATCGCCGTTTGCGCAACGGCCGCCGGGGTCCGTGTGCCCAGCTGCATGACACCGGAGCCCAGCAGCATTCGGTCGGTCAGCGCCGCGTAGTACCCGAGGGCGGAAGGCGCGTCAGAGCCCCAGGCCTCAGCGACCCAGCAGACGTCCAGGCCCAGCTTCTCGGCCTCGACGACGAAGTCCGCCTGCTCGGACCAGCGTTCACCGCCGGAGGCCTCGATCGTGGTGGCTGTGCGCATCATGCCTCCGCCCGCTGCTTGATCTGCGCAAGCGTGGAGGTGATGCAGCGCTCGAACTCCCTCATCCGCACGAACACGATCTTCTGTTCCTTCTCCGGCATCCGGTCGATCGCCACGGACAAGCCGGAACGCCCCGGCCCCAGCTGCATCCATTGCGAGAGTTCGGTCCCACCATCCTCGGGCCGAAGCCGGAATCGCCAGACTGCGGAGGGGTGGGACGGATCCTCCACCGCCCAGGCGAGGACCAACTCCGGTTCGCACTCGATGACATGGGACGTGGTCTCCCACGTGCCCAACGCTTCGTGCCGGCTGCGGCCGACGAACCTGGCCCCCTCGGCTGGGCCGGTGGCACCATCGAGCCACTCGACCGACTGGAGCTCCTCACTCATGCCCGGCATCAGCTCGATGTCACTGACCAGGGCCCACACCCTGTCCGGTGCGGCCCCGATCCAGGTTCGCACCTCAACCGTAGGCTTGTCCGTGTAGCGCGCGCCCGTCCACTCCAAGGTCGTCGGCCTCCTTGCCACTAAGGGGTTACGACCACCAGAGTTGCTTTATGAGACTCACCTGTCAAGGGATCCCGCCCGTTCGGGGACGGCACCCGAGGACAGTCAGGCGGTGCCGAATCGACGTCGCACATCCGGCCGCCGTTTGAGGCGTTCGGGATATCCGGGCCCCATCCGCATCGAGGTCTCCTGCGACCGAAGTGGCTTACGGCACATGGAGCAGACGACCTCGACCGTGGTGTCGTGATCGCACGCGTCGTGATGGAACACCACGGGAACACCCTGTTCTCCGGTCAGCCACCGGTCACCCCACGAGGACATCGCGGCGAGCACGGCGAACAGGTCACGCCCTTTCTCCGTGAGGACGTAGTCGTAGCGCGGCGGCTCCCTCTCGTAGAGCCGCTTCTCCAGGACCCCCTCGTCCACAAGGCGGCACAGCCGGTCGGTCAGCGTGTTGCGGGCGATGCCCAACTCCTTCTGGAACTCGTCGAAGCGACGGATCCCGTAGAACGCTTCCCGTACCACCAGAGGCGTCCAGTGGTCGCCCAGCAGGTCCACGGCCCGCGCGATGGAGCAAGGCCAGTTGGCGAACGACGTCCGTTTCATGCCCCCACGATAGCGAGTCTCATCATGAAACCCACCAGACTGGACGACGGCCTCGCGTATCGGCGCCTGGGGCAGACCTCACCGAGGTGAATGCGGGCACCTCTCGTTCCGACGGGAGAATCGGGCGCCCCACCCGCTTGTGTCCCGACACGACGATGCTCGGGCTCAGGGCGGCGATGGCGTCCAGATCGGCGATCCATGCCACCCTCGGTCCCCGGTGATGAGCGTGCTGCTCAACGGCGACCACATCGGCCGGTCCTCGGGCGCCTGCCCCGCCCGCACCCGCGAACGGCCGTATAGGGGCTACGTGGACGTTGATGCCCAACGGACTGTCACTGGCCATGTCACGTTCCTTTGCCATGCGTGATTCACCAAACAAGATCGTCGATCCGGTCCGCGCCCGACGTGACCTCGAACTGCTTCCTGACCGCGAGATCCTCGACAATCACCCGATATAGCAGAGCGGCCACGTCTTCCCGGGGGATACTGCCGCCACCGAGCCGCTCTCCGACCCTGACCCGGCCAGTGCCCGGACCATCGTCCAGCCCGGAGGGGCGCACAATCGTCCAGTCCAGGTTCCGTCCTCGCACGTCGGCGTCCGCCTGGCCCTTCAGACGCAGATAGGTCTGGAAAGAATCGGCGTCATGGCCCTTGGACTGGTAGTCGACGCCCATGGAGGAAACCAGTACGTAGCGACGCACGCCCACCCGTTCGGCGGCGTCCGCCACGAGGACGGCGCCATCCCGGTCGACGGACTCCTTCTGCGCCGTACTGCTCCCGTAGCCCGCACCGGCGGCGAAAACGACTGCTTGAGCATCCATCAGCACGTCGCCCAGCGTGTCGACGTCACACGAAGCGATGTCCAGCAGGGCAGGTCTGCCGCCCGCCGACAACACGTCGGCGAAGTGGCGGGGGGAGCGCACAGTGCCGATCACCTCCTGGCCGGCACGGCTCAGCCTCTGTGTGAGCAGCAGGCCAACCCTGCCATGCCCTCCCACGACGACTACTTTCATCAACTGCGCCTCCCGGTTCGTACGTGGCACCCGGCGGTCTGAGAGAGGCATTCGGAAGTGGCGCCCAAGCTCGCACCGCGGCTTCGAGTCTCATGCGTGCCGACCCCGTACGGCATCCCGTGCAGTTCGTAGTACGTGTACGGGGTACGTGTACGTGTACGGGCATGTGGCGCAGGCCGCCGTCGCTCAGCGCTACCCGACGCATAACGCCCGCGCACCCTCGTTCTCGCGCGCTCCGCCGGCCAGGTCCACCGTCGAGCTCCAGAAAAGCAGCTGTGCCGTGCCTGAGCTGCCGACACGGGCTTCGACCTGCGCACAGGTGTCGGCGACACTACGCGCCCATGTGCGCGGACTACGCACTCCTCGGGATCTGTGGCACCTGTGTGAACGGCAGGATGGCCACGCACCCGATCTGAGAAACAAGACACAACAGAGTGAGGAACGATCTCATGCCCATGATCGACGTCTACGCCGCCAAGGGGATCATCAAGGACCGTAAGGGTCTGGCTCAGGATCTCGCACAGGCGATCATGCGCTGGGAGAAGGTTCCGGTCATCCCGTTCTTCTCGGACAACACTGCGGCGTTCGTGCACGAACTGGACGCGGACACCTTCTCCACTGCCGCTGGAAGCAACGACCACGTACGTGTGACCGTTACGACCAATGCCGGGGCGCTGAACAGGGAGCAGCAGCTCGGCCTGGTCAAGGAACTCTCGGAACTGGTGGCATCGGCCGCGGGGGACCCGTCCCTCGCCGAGCGGACCTGGGTCGCCCTCACCGAAGCGGTTCCTGGTGGCTGGGGCATCGCGGGCCATGCCTACACCAACGAAGAGATCGTCCAGCATGTGCGTCAGTTGCTCGGGAAGAGCTGACCTCGACGACTCGAGCGCCGCCCAAGCCGGCCGGCGCGGGCGGCGCTCAGGTGACCCTGGAAGCCTGTCGCGGTGCATGGCGGCGCGACGAGTCGCCCGTCGTGGTCGGCCCCCACTCACCGCCGGGGGCTCACCGACCTCGGTGGCGAAATCGCCGAGGTTCTTGCGGACGGTGGGGTGCTCGGCGGCCGCCTTCGGTCCTCTTCGGCGGCTGCCGCCGACACCTCGACAGCCACACAGTGGGACACGGCCGCGTTGAGGCTGATGCACCCCCGGTCTCGGTCCCTGGCCATTCGGACGGAACCAAGTCCGGGCCGAAGACGATGTGCATCGTTCCGGTGGCCGATCAGGGTTCAGCAACGCGTACTAGGGGATGCGGAAGTCCTTAGCGACCGGGTACGTCACGTCGGTGCAGCCGCGCCGCTTCGTGATGTGGTCGACGTATGCGCGGAACAAGGAGTTCAGCCTCTGGGAGCCGAGGATGTTGTCGTAGGTGTAGCTGGAACTGAGGGTGTGCAAGGCTGGTTTGCCGTCGCAGACGGAGGAGGCACACCATGCTCCGCTTGTGTGTCCGGCCGTTCCCGGTTCGATGATCCTGTCCTCTGCGCCGATGCCCTCGTATCCCACCGTGCGCGCCTCCGCGCACGGTGGGGACGGTCCGCAGCCACCACGGCGAGTGGGTGAGCGCACTGCGTGCGTAGTCGCGCTCGTCGCCGTTCAGGCCGTCGGCGATCCGGCCCACCTGGACGGGGCTGACCGCCAGAAGACAGCCTTCGAGGGGGTTCGCGTCCCGGACAGGTACGACGAGGGCACGGTCGGGCAGCCGGCCCTGTCCGTGCTGCTTGATGTGTCCGGCGAACCAACGGCAGGAGCCGTCCGCCGTCTTCGCGGGGCGGAGGGTGATCGGCACGGCCGGAAGGTGTCGGCCGGGCAGGGCGGCCAGTCGGGTCTGGCAGCCGATCCGGTCGGCTGCCGCCTCGGCGGCGGAGCGGGCGAGGCGGGCGAGGCGTTCACGGTCCGCTGCAGAGACGTCGTCGTAGTCGGCGCGGGCGGTGACGTTCAGCAGCTTCGGGGCCGTCGCACGGCTACCCGAGCCGCACTCGGCGCGGACGGTCGTGTACCGGTTCCCGTACCGGCCCAGCGTGCCGTCACCCATCGGCCACGATTCGGAGCGCTGGTCGGCAACCGCCGTGGCATCGGTCTGCTCGCCGCGGCCAATGGCAGAGAACGGCTCGAGTCCGCCGTTGTCACCGATCCAGTTCATCGGCTGGGAGGCGTCGCTGCGCCCCACCGCCAGCGTGAACAGACTCGTGGTGTTCCCGGGGCCGGGCACCTTGTAGATCGTGCAGGAACTGTACAGTTCGCGCGCATCGAGCCGGGACTCGTCGTAGTCGGCGGCCTTCGCCCGGACCATCCCGCCCTGCAAATCCATCACCGCGGCCCCCGACACGAGCCCGTCGCACGCCGCGCTGATGTCCCGCTCACTGGAAGCACGGTCCCGGATGTCATCGGCCGTCAGCCAGCCCGCATAGAGACTCAGCCCGATCCCGCCCCACGCCGTCCACCGCCACAACCTGATCAGCCCCGCGCGCACCGCACACTCCCCCTGGTGAACCCGTCCGGCGCGATCAATGCCGCGCCGGTCAATGAGCGTAGACGGCCGCCCGCAAGCAAGTTCAGGGCGGGGCCCGCGACTGGCTACGGAGGGAGCCGCGCAGGGATCCTACGTAATCCGGATGCCGTGGGCCGCCACGCCTTCGACCGCCTACAGAAGGAGCTCGCCGCAGTGGCCGCCCGCCCCGCACAAGGCTGGTGCAGAATCGCGTCGCGGGCCGCCAGCCCCCGCCTGGGCAGGTTGGTCCGCTGCCCGAACAGAAACCCCTTGATCACATGGCGGTGACACTGCCGACGCCCGCCCTGCCCGCGGCGCTTCGGCAGATGCGGTTCCAGTCGAAGGTGAGCAGATCCCAGCCGTGCGTCTCCAACCGCCACAAGAAGATCGGTGGGAAGGCGGCCCGGCCGGCTGGGGTCTCTTCTGTATTGGCTCAGGCACACTCCCGGGAGCCTGCCGGGCACTCGGCGTTTCGGCCAAGATCTCTGTCGCCTCGGGCCTGTCCGGGCAAGGGTCGTTGCATCTCATACGTCCCGTCCCCCTCGGCTCTCCCTCGTCCTCAAGCAGATCTCAGCGCGTCTGAAAAACGTGCGTTCGAAAGCTCTCTCGTCTCGTTGAACCAGACGTACTCGAACTATGGCGCGACAGAGACTGGAGGACGCGTTGGCCTCGGCACAGGACAGCGCACCAGCACAGGAGACCGAACCGGCTGATCCCGCCACACCCGAAGCGGCCCCGGCGCACACGCCGATGGGCATCGCCCAGGACACGGTCGCGGCCCGGGAGGCCATGGTCGCCCGGCTGGAGGAGACGGGCGTTCTACGACCCGGCCCGGTGCGCGATGCCCTGCTCTCCATTCGGCGCGAGGTACTGATGCCCCAGGCGTACGTGCGGCGCGACCTGCCGGGTGAGGCGCCGCCGCGGTGGGACCTGCTGGACTGGGCGGAGCCGGCCGACCGGGACGAGTTGGTCACGTTGCTGTACGGCGGGGAGAGCGTCCTGGTCCAGCACGCCGGCGAACGGGTCCTGGGCCGTGTCCAGGGTCCGAGGTCCGGAAGAGCGATCACGAGACGACGTACTTCTAAGCCGGATGGCGCGCGCGGATGCAAGACGTGCAATAACGACAGCCGACGGCGGGCTATGTACGGCACGGAGCCCGAAGACTTTCTTCGGATGCTGGAGGACCAGGGCAACTGTTGTGCTGTATGCGGGGTGGGGTTCGCCGATGACAATCGATCCCAGGTTGACCACGACCACTCCTGTTGTCCCGGAAAGAAGTCGTGTGGAGAGTGTGTGCGAGGGCTCCTATGCAACAGCTGCAACAACGGGCTCGGCCGATTCAAGGATTCTGTGAACCACCTTCGGGCCGCTGTTAGCTACCTGGAGTCCTTCCAGTAGCTGTCGGGGTCATCGGGCTTGTCTTCGCCCTGGATCTCGCGGCCCGCAGTCGTCGATCGTCTGGAGGGCCAACACCGCTGGCGGCACGATGAGTTGGGACGAAAGGTGGGGGTTCGTGCAGGGTGACAGGCGGCAGATTCAGACGGCGGTCCTGGGCGGTGCGGACTCGGAAGATCCGCTGATGCTGCCGTTGGAGGCGATCGAGCTGGATGCCGTTCGCCGCCATCACGAGCACGACACGTTCTGGTGCGGGCTGCTGCTCGGAGGCTGCGGCCTCCAGCTGACGACGAAGCTGTACACCGACCGGGTCTGTTCCCTGTCAAGTTCGGCGTGTTGAGCCTCCAACTCCGCCTCCCTCTCCTGGAGCCTCACCCTGATGCGCAACCTCGACCAACCTGACGTCGCCGTGATTACTCCGACCGGTCTACGGCCCAACCGGCTCCTCTTCCTCAGGGACCTTTACGAGAGCCTTCTCGCCCAGGAGGACATGACCTGGGCGTGGATCGTCGCACTGAACGGTCCTCAGGCTGATGCCGATCGCATACCGGCAGCGATCACCCTAGACGCCCGACTCAAGGTGGTTACACGGCCTGGCCCAGACCCGGCGCCCGCTCGCAACACTGTGCTGAACTACGTGGAAGCTCCTTGCGTCGCCTTCGCCGACGACCGCCTTCCCCCGTGCTCGTTGGCCGTACGCGGCGAGGACGTGCTCTCGGCGCACGGCTCCGGACGTGTGCATCGTCGTCGTCACCGCAGACCCCGACAGCGAGGCGGCCAGCAAGCTACGCCTGCTGTCTGTCCTGGCCGGCGCGAACATGACTGCGCCCGTCGCGCCGGAGGGCAGCTCACAGCGAGCGCGGCGTCCAAGCCCGGTCGCATCTGGCTCTGCGTTGTCCTCTATGGCAGCGGGGGCGTGACAAGAGCTGGGTCAGCGCGGGCGAGGGCGGCTGTCACGTTCAGTTGCCATCCTGCTGTGTACGCCTCGGCGAAATCCTTGTCACCGAGCGCCGAGCTGATGCGCGTGCTCAGCGTCCGGATGTGCGGGTCGGTACGGTCGTGGGCGCCACGGAGGCGGGCGGCTGCGCCGAGTATGACGGCTGCGTCGCGGTGTCGCTCGTGCAGTTCGGCGAGTCCGGCGACGGTCACTGCCACGGTCGCCACGATCGGCAGGTCCTGGCTGTTGACCGCTGCCGTGTATGCCCGGGTCAGTGCGTGCGCGGCACCAGGCCCGTCGGCGAGTCGGAGGCAGAGTTCGGCCCGCACGGTCGCGATCAGGGCTCGGCCGTGGTCGTCGTCGAGCGGAAGCTGGGTGGAGAGTCCGGACTCGGCCGACTCGATCAGCTGGCGTGCGCGGTCCAGGTTGCCCGTTTGCACCATCAGCCGGGCTTCGCGGGCGTCGAGCAGGACGGCCATCGCGGGCGACGTGGAACGGAGCGCGCGTTCCCGCGTTGTGGCGATCATCTCGGTCGCCTGCGCGGTCTGATCGAGCCGCACCAGGAGATCGAACTGGCGCAGGTCGATGTAGATCTCATCGTTGAGACTGAGCGCTCCGAACTCGCCGGCCAGCTGCTTGGCCTCCTTCAAGTCGCTGAGTGCGCCTTTGAGTTCGCCGTCGTACTGACGAAGCAGGGAGCGCAGCGGCAGTGCTGTGGCCAGTGCCCAGTGGTCGCCGGACTGAGTGAAGCATTCCAGGGCTGCGGTTGCGTCGGCGCGCGCCTGGTCGAGGTCGCCTTCGTTTTCGGCGGCGTGGGCGCGCGAGATGCGGGCGTACCCGGCCAGCCACGCATCCGGCCCGTCAGCCAGGCGTTGGATGATCGCCTCACCTTCCTGTGTCCTGTGCGGGAGAGCGAGTTTGATGGTGGCCAGCGCGCCGGTGAAGCCGGGCAGTTCGCGGTGGCTCAGCAGACGGTCGGTGAGGGTCCGCAGCTGTGTGCTTCCTTCCTTGAAGGAGCCACTGAACAGTGCGCTCTGACCGGCTTGGGAGTTGAGCAGCAGCAGTCCTTCGGCGATCTCGTGCTCGACACCGGGCCTGCCGGTCGGGAGCGCGACTGCCTGCCCGAGCCAGTAGGCGGCGTCGTCTCGGCGGCTGAGCATCTGCCAGTACCAGGTCAGGTTGAGGGCAAGCGCGATCGCTCCGTCAGCGTTGCCGGTGTCGCAGAGGTGTCGCAGCGCGGCAAGCACGTTGTCGTGCTCGGCACGCAGGATGTGGAGGGCGTGGAGCTGCTCGGGCCCACGGGTCAGCGGGTCGTAGTGGGCCACCAGGTCAGCGCAGTAGTGGGCAGCCAGGCTCCGCACACTGGTCAGGGTGTTCTGCTCGGCCAGCCTCTCCAGGCCGTATTCCCGGATCGTCTCCAGCATCCGGTGCCGACCGGTGTCGGGTGACAGCTGCAGCAACGACCGGTCCACCAGGTCCGCGAGGAGCTCTGGGATGTCGCGGACCGGCACGGTGGTTCCCATGCATACCGCGGCAGCCGAAGCCGGCGTGATGCCACCGGGCAGGACCGCGATCCGCTCTGCGACGGTCCGTGCGCCCGCGGGGAGCAGGTCCCAGCTCCACGCGATGACTCCTCGCAGTGTGCGGTGGCGTGGAAAGGCAGTGCGGCTGCCGGT
Organism: Streptomyces sp. NPDC050997; assembly: GCF_040660135.1. Taxonomy (NCBI): domain Bacteria; kingdom Bacillati; phylum Actinomycetota; class Actinomycetes; order Kitasatosporales; family Streptomycetaceae; genus Streptomyces; species Streptomyces sp. NPDC050997. The sequence goes on along the minus strand of NZ_JBFAGK010000003.1, from coordinate 180,788 downwards.
GGTGAGCAGCCGGAACCGGTCGGACAGCCCGTCGGCCAGATCGGTCAGCGTCAGTGTGCGCAGGCGGGCGGCGGCCAGTTCCAGGGCGAGCGGCAGACCGTCCAGGCTGCGCACGATGCGCAGTACATCCGCCAGGTTGTGCTCGGCGATGTCGAATCCGGGGCGCACCGCGGCTGCCCGATCGGTGAACAGACGTACCGATGCCGCGCGGCGGGCCTGTTGGATGTCCGCGTTCGGGTCGGGCAGAGCCAATGGGCCGAGCGGGACCAGTGCCTCACCGTCGATCGCCAGCGGTTCTCGGCTGGTGGCCAGGACGCGCAGTCCGGCGCAGCGGGCCAGCAGCGCTGAGAGAAGGTGTGCTGCCGCGTCGATCACGTGCTCGCAGTTGTCGACGACGAGCAGAATCTCGCGGCCGTCCAACTGGTCGGTCAGCACATCGAGTTCGTCGGCGGGGTCGCTGCGCAGCCTGGCGGAGGCGTCGAACAGCGCGGAGCCGCGCAGGCCGATCGCGGCCAGCAGAACGCCGCCGACCTTGCTGGGGTCGGTGACCGAGGCAAGGTCGATCAGCCAGGCGCCGTCACGGTATGCGTCGCGGTGGCGGCGGGCGGCCTCGACGGCCAGGCGTGTCTTGCCGGCGCCGCCGGGGCCGAGCACGGTGACCAGCCGCCCCGCAGCGAGCAGGGTGTCGATCCGGGCCAGGTTGTCATCACGGCCGATGAAGCTGGTCAGCGGGATGGGCAGATTACTCGGCGTCTCACCTGCTCCCTTGGGCGCAGTGGCGGCGGGTGCGGGCTGCTCGGCCCGCAGCAGATGCAGGTGCCGTTCGCGTAGCGCGACGCCCGGATCGGTGCCGAACTCATCAGCCAGCGTCTCGCGGAACTCTTCGTAGCGGGCCAGAGCCTCGGCCTGACGGCCCTGGGAGGCGAGTGCGTCCATGAGCAGCGCGACGGCGCGCTCAAATACGGGGTGCTGGGACAGCAAGCCGGTCAGGCGGACAGCTGCCTGCCCAGCGTTGTCCAAGGCCAGCTCGGCTTCGGCGAGGTCGGCGGTGGCCTCGACCGAGGAGTGGGCCAAGCGGGTCGCGGCCGCGGGTTCCACCGCAACGACGGTGGCAGGCTCAGCGCCGGGCTGCTCGATCCACAGGGCGACGGCTTCACCGAGCAGAGCAGCCGCGTGCTGCGCGTCGCCGGCGCGCAGACGCTCCCGGCCGGCTGCGGCGAGCTGCTCGAAGCGCAGCGCATCCACGTCGCCTGCGGACACGTCCAGCCGGTAGCCGCCTGCGGCCTGTGTGACGGCGGTGGAGGAGCCGATTGCACGGCGAAGTCGTGACACGAGGGCCTGCAGGGCATGTGTGGGATTGGCTGGAGGGTTCTCCGGCCAGATCGCGTCGATGAGGGTGCTCTGCGTGACGGCGCGCCCACCGGCGAGCGCGAGACGTACGACCAGCCCCTGGAGGCGGGGCCCGGGCACAGGCAGGGCACTGCCACCACGAGATGCTTGGAACGTACCGAGCAACGTGATGCGAAGCCGCGCATCCCCATCCATGGGCCGATCTTTGCGCGAGCGCAGCCGGATGGCCAAATTCGGGCACCGCCACCGTGCCGTCCCAGCCGTGACAGCCGCCACAAGGCCGGGCAGCGTTCGCGTGCACGGCGCTGACATGGCCGTGCACACGCAGGTCGATCCACGTGAGGCGTGGTGTCAGCGCCGTGTGCGCCCCGTGTGAGCGGCCCGGGCGAGTGTGTGGGTGTTGCGGCGGACATCACGTTCGCGCAGCTGACGCCAGGACTGCTCGCACCTGAAGACGGAGAGACGCGATGACTGGAAGCACCAGCACCAGCACCACGACCGCAGGCAAGGCCCCTACAACGAACGACGCCTGGGTACGGACGTGGGGAACTGCCCCGCACGCACCGATCGAGGAATTCGGGCCCCTGCCCTCGTTCGCCGACACGACCCTGCGCCAGGTGGTGCGCATCAGCGGGGGCGGGAACCGGGTGCGCCTCAGGCTCACCAACGAGTACGGCACCGAGCCCCTGACCATCGGCGCAGCCCGGATCGCCCTCGCCGCGCCTGACGGTGGTGTCCGGCCGGGCAGCGACCGGGAGCTGACCTTCGCCGGTCAGACGGGGGTCACCGTCCCGGTCGGCGCGCCGATGCTCAGCGACCCGATCGCGCTGCCCCTGCCTGCCCTGTCCGAGCTCTCCATCAGCCTCTACCTGCCCGAGGCGGTCAAGAGCGCCACCTGCCACGCCATGGGCGTCCAGACCGCCTGGAGCATCCCGGGCAACGCCGTCGACGCCCTCACCCTGCCTGCGCAGGCCACGTCCCTGCCGCTGCAGGCCCTCATCTCGGCGATCGACGTGCTCCCCGACGGCCCGGCCGCCACCATCGCGGTCATCGGCGACTCCAACACCGACTGCTCCGGTACCACCCCGGATGCCAACCGCCGCTGGACGGACCGCCTGGCCGAGCGTCTGGCCGGGCGGAACGGACGTACCGTCTGCGTCTCCAACCAGGGCATCAGCGGGAACCGGATGCTCAACGAGGGCCTGGGCGAGGCGGTGCTGGCCCGCTTCGACCGTGACGTGCTGGCCACGCCGGGTCTCGGCCACGTGGTCATCGCCATCGGCCTCGGCGACATCGGCGTCTCCTACGCACCCCATGACGGCAGCGGCCCCGCGGATGACTTCCTCGCCATGTTCACCGGCGCGCCGGTGACGACCGATGACCTCATCGCGGGCTACGAGCAGCTGATCACCCGGGCCCGCGCCTGCGGCGTGCGCGTCTACGGCGCCACCCTCACCCCGTATGAGGGCGATGAGATCTTCACGCCGGAAGGCGACCGCGTACGCCAGGCGGTCAACGAGTGGATCCGCACCAGCGGCGCCTTCGACGCGGTCCTGGACTTCGACGCTGTCTGGCGCGACCCGGCCCACCCCACCCGTATCCAGGACGGATTCCATGCGGGCGATCACCTGCACGGCAGCGACGCAGGCTGCCGGGCCCTGGGCGACTCCATCGACCTGACCCTGTTCCAGTGACGCCCGCCCACCCAGTGACCATGGAGAAGAACGGAAAGCCCTATGCATGACGTAGTGATCGCGGGCGCAGGCCCCGTCGGACTGCTTCTGGCCTGCGAGCTCGGTCTCGCGGGCTGCGACGTCCTGGTCCTGGAGCAGAAGGCGGAGACAGGCACCCCCTGGAAGGCGCTTCCGCTCGGAATGCGTGGCCTGTCCGCCGCCTCGGTCGAGGTGTTCCACCGCCGCGGGATGCTGCAGCCGCTGCTGACCGCGTCGGGCGCCCACGGCTATGGCAGTGCGGACCTCGAGGCACAGGTGGCGCCGGCGCCGCGCAGCGTGAGCCACTTCGCCGGCATGATGCTCGACCCCGCCGACATCGACACCGGCGCCCTGCCGTACCGCCTGCCCAGCCCCGTGCTGGAGGGCGTGATGACCAGCCTCGAAGCGGTCGAGACGGTGCTGGCCGAGCAGACAGCCAAGGCCGGGGTGGAGATCCGCCGCGGAACGCGGGTCACGGGACTGCGACAGGACGCGGAGGGTGTCCTCGTACAAGCCGGGAAGGACGAGTACGCGGCGCGCTGGCTCGTCGGCTGCGACGGCGGACGCAGCACGGTGCGCGGCCTCGCGGGCTTCGAGTTCACCGGCACTGAGCCGCTGTTCACCGGCTACACCATGCTCGCCACCGTCGCCGACCCCGACAAGCTGCAGCCCGGGTTCACCCTGACGCCGACCGGCATGTACCTGCGGATGCCCACCCCCGGGCACATCGGCATGCTGGACTGCGACGGCGGCGCCTTCGACCGATCACAGCAGCCCACCCTCGAACACCTGCAGACGGTGCTGCGCCGCGTGTCCGGCACCGACGTCACGCTCAGCGACGTCCAGCTCGTCTCCACCTTCACCGACCGGGCGATGCAGACCACCTCCTACCGCCAAGGGCGCGTCCTGCTGGCTGGAGACGCTGCACACATCCACTCGCCTCTCGGCGCACAGGGGCTCAACACCGGCATCGGTGATGCAATCAACCTGGGATGGAAGCTCGCCGCGACCGTCCATGGAAACGCCCCCGACGACCTGCTCGACTCCTACACGCAGGAGCGCCATCCGGTCGGCGCCCAGATCCTCGACTGGACGCGCGCCCAGAGCGCGGTCATGAAGCCCGACCCGCACGCCCAGGCCATCCAAGCCCTGGTCCGCGACGTGCTGGGCACCCGGGACGGAACGACCTACGTCTACAACCGGACCTCGGCCTCCTCCCACCGCTACGACCTCGGCAGCGCACATCCCCTGGTCGGCCGCAACGCCCCCGATTTCCACTTCACGGACGGAACGCGCCTGAGCGATCTCATGCGGGACGGGCACGGCATCGCCATCGACTTCACCACCGGTGGGCGGCTTGCCGGTGCGACAGCCGGCCACGAGGACCTGATCCGGTACGTGTCGGGCTCGGCGAGGAACGAACTGGGCTGCGGCGCCCTCCTCATCCGCCCCGACGGCGTCGTCGCTTGGGCAGACGGCCTCGATCCCGACCACGCAGGGTTCCAGCACGCCGCTGACCGGTGGTTTGCCACCGTCGCCATCTAGATGATCGATTCCAAGGGATCAGTGGTCATAGGCGGTCAGTGAGCGCAGGACAGGCTGTCCGGTGTGATCGTTGTGCCAGATCACGGCGGATATTGCGAGGATTCGCTGCATGACGCGGGCGATGACACCGCCGGGGGTGCGTCCTCGGTGCTGTTCGAGGTCGAGTTGGCCTTTGGCTCACGAAGCCTGGCTTGGGAATTCACCCACCGGGTGCGATGCGATAGGTTCCCGGTGTCTGGCCCATGGTGCGGCTGAACGTGTCGATGAACGCACTGGTCGTGGCCCATCCGCACTGGCGTCCCGTTTCACTGACGCTTGCTCCTTCCGCCAGCAGCACCATGGCGTGAAACACCCGGACGTTGGTCCTCCATTGTGGATAGGTCATGCCGAACTCGCTCCTGAACAGCCGGGCCAGGGTGCGCTCGCTCACGCCGATGCTCCGCGCGAGCCAGGCGGCAGTCCGCGGCTGCCGCAGATCGCCGGCCACCAGCGCACACGCCTGCCGCAGCAGGGAGTTGTTGGGGGTGGGCAGGGTCAATGGCTCCACGAGGGCTCGCCGCAGCCGGTCCCGCAGGACGGCGCGCAGGTGGCGTGCCTCCTGCTGCGGGAGAGACGGTTCACTGCACGCGATGATCAGTTCGCGCACCAGGTTGTCCACGGCCACAACGACCGGCGCCCGGGACCTCAGCAGGACGTCGTGGGCGGCGAAGCCGAGCGTGTGCACGGAACTGTGCCCGTGCACCCGGTGCTGATGCCAGATGCCCGCTGGAATCCACACGGCGCGCGCCCTGGACGCCACCCAGGATGCCTCGCCCGTCCGTACCGCCACCACACCGGCGCTGACGTAGAGAAGCTGGTGATAGCCATGCTGGTGGCGGTCGATGACGTCACCCGCGAGGTGGGCGTGCGTGCTGTCCCTGGGCTCCGCCGCCTCCTCCGCCTGACTGTTTTCCGACATACGACGGCAGAATAACGGAAGCGCTGCACCCCGCGGTCCTGCCAGCGTGGTGACCATGCCCACGACATCCCACACCCCGCGCGATCTTCCTGCCACGGCCCCGCCCGCACTGAAGGCCCGGCTGGTCTCCGGTCTGCGCGGCATCGCCCTCGACACCCGCCCGCTGGCGCACCCTGTCTTCCGTCGCCTGCTGATCGGGCAGGGCGCGGCATACATCGGGACCATGGTCACCGGCGTCACTATCCCGGTACAGGTGTACGAGCTGACGCGGTCGTCGCTAATCGTGGGGCTGGCGGGGTTGGCCGGCCTCGTACCGCTCGTGGTCTTCGGCCTGTACGGCGGCGCCATCGCCGACCGGTTCGACCGCCGTACGCTCTACCTGGCATCGGCCTGCCTCACCTGGGCGATCACACTCGCCCTGCTGTTCCAGGTGCTCGCCGATCTGCGCTCGGTGCCCCTCATCCTCGCCCTCGTCGCTGTCCAGGCCGGCGCCTTCGCCGTGTCGTCCGCCGCCCGGGGCGCGATCATTCCCCGCATCGTTCCCACCCCGTTGGTACCCGCCGCGAACACGCTGTACTTCACCGCCGGCAATGTCGGGCAGGTCGCCGGGCCCCTTGTGGCGGGCCTCCTGATCTCGCTGCCGAACGGCTACTGCTGGGCCTACGGCGCCGACGCCGTGCTGTTCTCCGTCCTGCTGTACTCGGCCGTTAACCTGCCCCCGATCCTGCCGACCGGCTCGGGGGCCCGCACCGGCGGGCTGCGCTCGGTCTTCGACGGGCTGCGGTTCATCGCCGCCGCCCCCGTGCTCTGGATGTCCTTCGCGGTCGACATCGCGGCGATGACGATGGCCATGCCGACCGCCCTGTTCCCGGAAGCGGCACAGCTGCGCTTCGGCGGAGGAGTGGGACTGTTGTACTCGGCCATCGCCATCGGGTCGGTCGCAGCGGGGCTGTTCAGCGGATGGATCGGACGAGTGCGCCGCCAAGGCCGGGCGCTGGCGATCGCCGTCACCACCTGGGCGGCGGCCATCGCCCTCGCGGGCACCGTCCACCACCTCCTCGCGGCCGCGGCCCTGCTGGCCGCTGCCGGAGCGGCCGACCTCGTCAGCGCGGTCTACCGCGAGACGATTCTGCAGACCTACGCACCAGACGCCATGCGTGGCCGGCTGCAAGGCGTCTTCACCGTCGTCGTCGCCGGCGGTCCGCGCCTCGGAGACCTACGTGCTGGCGCCATGGCCTCCGCCACCGGTCTCGGTGTCGCGTGGACAGGCAGTTCGCTGCTCTGCATGATCGTCGTCATCGCCGGCGCACTGCTTGTCCGACCGTTCTGGCGCTACACCGTCACCCCGGCACAGCCGGCATCCCCACCGACGCGTCCCGAAGCCGCACGCCAGCCATAGAACTGGCGCATCACGGCCGTCTCTCGTTCGTTCACCTGGAGATCCAAACTAAACCGCCAGGATGATCGGCCCCAAGGGGTCAGTGGTCATAGGCGGTCAGTGAACGCGAGACAGGCTGTCCGGTGTGGTCGTTGTGCCAGATCGCTGCGGTCAGCGCGAGGATGCGCTCCATGACGCGGGCGACGACACCGCCGGGCGTGCGCGCGCGCTCGCCGGGTGACGAAGAGACAGAGGGTCAATGAACACGTCGTAGATCTGATTGCGGGACAGCGCTTACGACCTCGTGCACGGTTGGCCGTGCACGAGGTCGTTAGTCGGTCGACGGGTCCAGGGAAATGGGGGCGTCCTCGTGGAAAGGCACCTCATACACCAGCGATACGACGCAGCAGTACTCCGGCGCCGTATCGACGTAGCGCACGATGTACTCCACCGAACCGTCCCGCGGGCGGCAACACCGTCCCCGAGCCACCCCCTCGTGGTACGCGGCGAGCCGGGCCGGCTTGCGGCGTAGCAGCCATGCTTCGCGGTCGGGTCCGTCGGTCACGGCGAGCCCGAGCCCGACGGGGAAGCGACTGACCGCGTACACGACGAGATCCCCTCGCCCGACAGTGGCGAAGTGCAGTCGACGGCCGGCCGGGGAGCACGCACTGCGGTCATGGAGCCGACCGCAGTGCGGACAGGGGCCGTCGTCCATGACGACGGCCCCTGGGTCGGCGTCCAGCAGCTGTCCGAGGAGCAGCCTCAGCCCCGCGCGGACTGTGAGGAGGCGCTCTCCTTCCGGGCCCGCCGTCTCCGCGGTGAGGCGGGCCCGTTCGTCGGGGGCAAGCCCTTCGCGCAGGCCTCGACGCTCTTCGGGCGGCAGCGTGGACATCACGAACGTGCGCAGTGCGACGTAGCCGAAGCCTCCGTCGCGCTGCGCGGGGCCGAGATCGAGCGGTGGCGCGGGCAGCGGAGTCCGCCGCGCGCCCCAGCCGCCGTCGGGATTCGTCGCAGGCGCGGTGGGAAATGTCGCAGACGCGGGAGAGGGATCCGGCTCCAAGAAGTTCATCAGGCCTGGCGCTCCCTCTGTCGGTGCTGCGTCCAGGCTACGAGCTCGTGCCTGGTTGGCGCTGAGACGTCGAGCTCTTGATCGTTGATCATGGTTGCGTGGTGGGGAACTCGACTCGTGCACTGGTCATCAGCAACCGGCGGATCACGGGCCTGACGGCCGATGTGATCGCTGAACTCGTCGCCGAAATCGGCCCGTTGTGGCATCAACGCCACCAGGCCAGGCTTGCGTCCCGGCAGCGGAAGCGGGCCATAGGCGCCGGCGCGAAGCACCGGCTGGTGTTCGTCGACCGACTGCTGGCCACTCTCGTCCATCTCCGTCACGGAGCCACCCACGACGTGCTGGCCTGCTGGTTTGGCGTGGACCGCTCGACCATCACCCGGGCCATCAACGAGGTGCGGCCCCTGCTCGCCGAGCGAGGGTGCACCATCAGCCCCGACGTACGGCTGCGGACTCTGGCCGAAGTCATCGACAATCTCGGCGGGACAGGAAGGACCGGCATCATCGACGGCACCGAGATCCGGGTCCGGCGGCCGGCCCAAGGGCGCAAGGACCGGGACAAGTTCATCTCCGGGAAGAACAAGCAGAACGCCGTCAAGTCCATGGTGGTCACGGACGGCGAAGGACGCCCTGATGGCAGCGGGTGCCGGATCCACGGCCGGGACAGCGATCAGGCCAAGGTCGCTAGTCGGGCGAAGTCGGCCGGGGCGAAGCGTGGCTACGTCTACCTGCACTCCGTCGTCGATGGTGTCTCACGGCTCGCCTACACAGAACCGCTGGGCGATGAGAAGGGCGCGACGGCTGCTGCTTTTCCTCGCCCGGGCGAAGGTCTGGTTCGCCGCCCACGGCATCAACCACATCCACCGGGTCGTCACCGACAATGGCGCTTGCTACCGCTCCGGCGACTTCGCCCGCATCGTCGGGCAAGGCACCCGGCATCAGAGAACCAAACCATACACACCTCGGCACAACGGGAAGGTGGAGCGCTACCAGCGCATCATGGCCGAGGAAGTCCTCTACGCCCGCGAGTTCACCAGCGAGGACGCCCGGTCAGCCGCGATCGCAGTGTGGAACATCCACTACAACTACCACCGGCCGCATAGTGCTGCCGCCGGAAAGCCGCCAGCAGCACGCCTCCGCGAGGGCGTCACCAACGTCGAGCCCTCATACAACCGTTGCCGGACTGGACATCACCGCCGATGCCACTGGCCTGACGCTGTTCGCGACGGTGCGGCGCGCTGACGAGCCGGGGTGATCCCCGCAGTCGGCTTCGTGTTCGTCGCCGACGCAGCCTCGATCGTCAGTCGAGGCCTTCGATGATGCGGAAGTCGCGCTCGACGCCGTCAGCAAGTGCGGCCAGCGCCTCCTGGTAGGCCGCACTCGCATGTGCGGCGACCGCCTGTTCGAAGCTGTCGAACTCGATCAGGACGGTGCGCTCGGCGATTCCGGCGTCGTGTGCGACGACCCGGCTGCCGCGGGCGAGCAGCCGCCCGCCCGCGGCCTCGACGGCTGGACCAGCCAGCTTGTTGTAGGCAGCCAGCTTCTCGGGGTCCGCAATTGTGCGGTAGGCGCTGACCCAATAGCCCTTGACCACGGTACCTCCTGTGTTCGGAATTGATGCTCAGAAGCATGCTCAGATCCATGGCCGGCGCGCTGTGGGTCAGCGAGCCGACGGAGACGGCGTCGAAGTCGGACGGCTTCGATCCTCAGCTTCCGGTTCGACTCGACCGGCCCAGGCCCGGCACACCGACTGGGGCTGTGATCGGATTGGTCTCGGGTGAGCGTCGGCGGGCGAGGGTGAGGCTGGCCATCGTCGTGATCGCCATCGCGGCGACGCCGACCAGCGCCGCGGTCGTGTAGGCGTCGTCGTTCGGGAAGAGGCGGCCCGTGTCGGTGCCGGCGGCCAGGACCAGGCCGCCTATGGCGCTGCCCAGGGAGTACCCGACGCTGCGGACGACGTAGTTGAAGCTCATGGCGCTCGACGTCTCGCTCTTGGGGGTGACGGCCAGGATGACGCCGGGCATGGCGGCCGAGAAGCTGCCGACGCCGAAGCCCAGCACGCCCATGGCCGCGAGCAGTTCGGCCAGGTTGGACCGGGCGGTGGCGAACAGGACGAACCCGCCGCCGACGATGGTGGCGCTGCCGGCCAGGAGCAGGGGGCCGTCGATCCGTTCGCGGACCCGCGGCGTGAGCTTGCCGGCGACGAACCCCAGCACGGAGAACGGGATGAGGACCAGCCCCGCCACGAAGGTGGTCAGTCCGAAGCCGTAGCCGGCGCTGTGCGGCGTCTGCGCGTAGCGGGTGATGAGCGTGAGCAGGAGGTACATGCCGCTCCCACCGACGAACATGGCGATGTTCGCCCCGGCGACCGCCGGGTGCCGTACCGCCCGGACGTCGACCAGGGGCGTCTTGGTTCGCAGTTCGGAAACGGTCCAGACGCAGAGCAGGAGTACGGCGGCGACGGCAAGGGTCACCGCCACGGCGAGGTGTCGGCTCCACAGGCTCCTCTCGCCGGCCAGGAACAGGACGAGGAGCAGTCCACCCGCCAGGACGAGCGCACCGGCCACGTTCACGTGAGCGGAGCGGCCTTCGGGAGCTGCGGGCATGGAGCGCCACGCGGTCACGAAGGCGATGGCGGTGACGAGCAGGCCGAGGCCGTAGGCGGCCCGCAGTCCGCCGAACTCGGCGAGCAGCGCGGCCAGCGGGTAGCCGACGCCGGCTCCGATGATGGAGACCACTGAGATCAGGGCGATCGTGGCCGCGCTGCGCTCCTCGGGAAGATGGTCGCGGGCCACGCCCATCATCAGCGCCGTGAGACCGAGTCCGACGCCTTGGGCCGCTCTGCCCACGAGCAGCCAGGCGAACGGCAGCGGCAGCACGGTGAGCGCGCTGCCGACGACGACGATCGCCAGCGTGGCGAGAATCGTGGCTCGTCGGTGTGGGCCGGCTCCGAGGCGGCCGAGGACGGGTGTGGCGACGGCGCCGCTGAGCAGGGCGATGGTCAGCGTCCACTGCGCGCTGTCGAGGGAGACGTGGAACGTGGTCGCCACGCTGGTGATGAGCGGCGTCCCGAGGCTGGCGACCGCCGCCACGACCAGGGCGATGAACATCAGGGCGGGGACCAGCAGACGTGCCTCGGAACGTATCAGGGCATTGCTCATGGGCTGGTCATGAGCCTGGGCCGCGGTCACCGGTCCGACTCCTCTCGGGCGTGGCTTTCGAGCTCCGCCAGATGCAGCAGCGCCGGAAGGGCTGCTGCCAAGGCCCCGACCTCGTCACCGGTGAGTTCGTCGATCAACCGCGCGTACGCGTCGACGCCCGCCTGGCGTCGCGTCCGGACGTACGACGCGCCGGCCTCGGTCAGGCACACCAGCGTGACCCGCTTGTCGGACGGATCGCCCTTCCGCTCGACCAGCCCGGATTCCTCCATCACCCGGACCAGGACGGTCATCGCGGGCTGGGTGACGCCCTCGGCCACCGCCAGATCGGTGATCCGTCGCGGGCCGGTCTTGTCCAGGGTGGCCAAGGTGGCGGCGGACGTCAGGCTCATGTCGCGGGGAAGGCGTCTCACGGCCCTGGTGGCCAGACCGTAGAGGACTGACCCGATGGCATCGGAAGCGCCGTGCGCGGCGTCTCGGCGACTCATGCCTGAAGCATAGCAACTTTATATGAATCCTTTATGCATCTCGATCAGGGTTCGGCGATACTTGACTTACAACGCGTTCGCGTAAAGATGAACGGCGTCGGTTTTGATTGCCCTGTTGACCCCTTCGGAGGCGGCGTTGGTGACGCCGGTCGTGATCGCGGCGAGGATCTGCGGCCACCACGTGCTGACGTGCGGCAGCGAGTCGCGCACCGCGGCTTTGAACACGGTGCACATGTCGATCGCGACCACCTGGCCCCCGGCCCGCCACTGGCGAGGCTGGGCGCCGATCCACGCCGACACACTCGCCGCGGTGCGGCCCTCGACCTGCCCCAGCCGCCCGGCACCGCCGACCAGGTCAACCAGCCCGACATGCCACCGGTCGGCGACGACTTCCCAGATCTCACCGCCGTCGGGCGCCTCGACCAGGCGGAACTTCGACCTTCCCGCGTCGGGTCTCGTCGATCCCCAGGTGCGTCACCCGGCGGCGTGTCCTTCGGCAGCGCAGCCGCGGCCGTGAACGCGGTGTTCGCCACCGGCCACGACACCTCGAAGTCGCGCGCGGCCTGCACCACCGTCCGTCCGCGGTCGGCGACCGCTTCCCCGACCGAGGTACGCAGCCGCGACGTCAACCGCGACCGCGGTGGGATCGACGGCAGCGCCTCGGTAACGTCTTGCGCCGGCACCGTTCCAGCTCTGCCGCCAGCTCATCGGCCGACGCCGATGTGGACTGCGGACGGGGACGGACGGATGAGGTCAAGGCAATCACCGGGAAAGACAGCGGACAGGGGCACCCTCACACGCCTGCCCCGGTTCCCCGTCAGCATCCATCCGTTCCAGCGCGTCACTACGCGTGAGTCCCCGGGCGCGGCAGTAGCTTCCGGAGGACACCCGCGAAGGGCTCGCTTCCCAACCCCACCGGGGACGAGTCAGCACCTGCTTGCGGGGCATTCCCGCGCAGACGATGAGCCTTGGGAGCGCGTAGATCAGCTCTATGCCGGGCACGCGACGGGTGGCGCTGGGGTGAGCGACGCGGCGGCACGGCATCTATGACCGTGCCGTCGCGCGGCCTTCCAGCCCTCGAGCCCGAACCGCGCCAAGTTGCGCCTGAGTGTTGCGCGAGTCTTGGGCGAGAGGCACTCCTGCCCCGACATGAGACGCATGCAGACATATCGTCCGAAATGCTGGCAGCCTGTGTCCGTCGCTCACCACGCTGAGGACCCACCGCATGGCTCACGAAACAACACCCATTCCTCCAGTCCGGGCCCGTCGCCCCGACCTCACCCTGGCCCAGGACTGCAAGGACTGCCATGAGTGGGGAACCGTCGTCACCCCCGCGGGCCACCACGAACTGTGCCCGGCCTGCCAGCACCCCACCAGCAAGGCATCGACCCGCACTCGCCTGAGGAAACGACCGACTGCGCGACCCCTCACCCGTGACGCTCACACCCCGGGCCGGTTGCGGCCGACGTCAGCGTCCGGTCCCCTGGGAACGTTGCTGGTCCTCATCGACCTTTTCGGGCTCCGCGATCTCCGAGCGCCATCCGGAACCGTCGATGCACGTTGCTCGCTCCTACTTACAGAATCAGGCGTTCTGCAGCCTGGATACACTGCCCCGCTGGAGGAGCTTTTCCTCTGCCCATGCCGGGACGGTCGGCAGGCGGCTTGATGTGAAGGAGTCCGAGCGTGGATGCCCCACATGTGGCGGGCGGGCCCGCCCCGGCGCCCGAGAGAGCCGCGTTGGAGGTGAACCCGTTGCCCGGTCGTTCCGGGATACGTGCCCGCGGTGAGATCAGCGCCCTCACTCGCCCGTCTTGGGAGCAGGCCCTGTCCGAGCTGGCCCGGCGGCACGCGGACGTGTCATACGTGGAGCTGTCGGATGTGGCGTTCGTCGATGTGGCCGGGGTAACCGCGCTGGCCATCACCGCCATGAACCTGCCCGACGGAAGGGTTGTGGTCGAGAACCCCCCGCCGCAGCTGCCACGGGTTCTGGAGATGTTCTGGCCGGGCCTGGACCGGATCGAGGTGGCTCTGTGATGAGCACGGTGACCACCCACGAGGCGTTCGTGCACCCTGCCCTCTTCTACCGCACCGAGCAGGAGTACACGCAGCAGACGGTGGCCTTCCTGCGCGAAGGCCTGACCAACGGCGAGCCGATGGCCGTAGCGGTGCCCGGCCCCAACCTGGAACTGATCAAGGCAGGTCTGGGCGGGGACGCCGAGGGCATCCTGTTCCTGGACATGACTGAGGCCGGCCGCAACCCGGGACGGATCATCCCCAAGGTGCTGCGCGGATTCGCCGACGCCCACCCGAAGGGGCGTGTGCGGATCATCGGTGAGCCGATCTGGGCGGGGCGCAGCGCGGTGGAGTACCCGGCGTGCGCGCAGCACGAGGCGCTGATCAACGCCGCGTTCGAGGGCCGGGCGGTGACGATCCTGTGCCCCTACGACGAGGTGCGGCTGGACCCGGAGGTGATCGCCGATGCGCGGGTCACGCACCCGTCCGTCATCAGCGGGGATGGACGTGAGTCAGTCAGCGACGCCTACGACTGGCAGGCGGTCGTCGATCGGTACAACCAGGTGCTTGCGCCTGCACCGGACGCCGCGGCCCTTTCCTACGGTGGTGAGGACCTTCCGGCGGTCCGCCAGTTCGCTCTCGCTCGGGCGATGCGGCTGGGCCTGGCCGGGGAACGGTTGATGGATGTGGAGCTGGCGGTCGCGGAGCTGACGACCAACAGCGTGGTCCACGGCGGAGGCCGCGGGACACTCGCCATCTGGGCCGAGCAGGGGCAGCTGGTGTGTGAGGTCCGCGATGCGGGCCGGCTGACCGATCCGCTCGCCGGCCGCCGCCCGCCGGATCGCGGCCAGCTGGGCGGCCGGGGCCTGATGCTGGTCCACTACGTGGCCGACCTGGTGCGGCTGCACACCGGCGATGACGGCACGACTGTGCGCTTCTACCTCAGCTTGTGACAGCGCGCGTGGGCGGCCACCTTCCGGGTGACCGCCCGCTGCAAGGGACAGAGCGAGGAGCGGGTGGCGTGGGTCAGGCGGTCACCTTCGCCAGTGCCTCGAACTCGTCGTCGGTGAGCTCGATGTTCGCGCCGGCGAGGTTGTCCTCCAGGTGCGCGACGCTCGACGTCCCCGGGATGGGGAGCATGACCGGGGAGCGCTTGAGGAGCCAGGCGAGGGCGAGTTGCGACGGTGAGGCGTTGTGCTGCTTGGCGAGTTCGGTGAGCGGGCTGCCTTCGCCGGTGAGCTGTCCGGTGGCGAGGGGGAACCAGGGGATGAAGCCGATGCCCTGCTCGGTGGACCAGTCGAGCAGGTCTTCCGAGGAGCGGTTGGTGAGGTTGTAGAGGTTCTGTACGGAGACGATCGGCGCGATTTCCTGCGCCGCCTTGACCTCCGCGACGGTGACCTCGCTGAGGCCGATGTGGCGGATCTTGCCCTCGTCCTGGAGCTTCTTCAGTTCGCCGATCTGGTCCTCGAATGGGGTGTCGGGGTCGATGCGGTGGAGCTGGAACAGGTCGATCCGGTCGACGCCGAGGCGGCGGAGGCTCATCTCGGCCTGCTGGCGGAGGTAGGCGGGGCGGCCGACGGGTGTCCAGAGGTCGGGGCCCTGGCGGGTGAGGCCGGCCTTCGTCGCGATGACGATGTCGTCGCCGTAGGGGTGCAGTGCCTCGCGCAGGAGGGGTTCGGTGACGTCGGGGCCGTAGCTGTCGGCGGTGTCGAAGAAGTTCACGCCGAGCTCGACGGCCCGCTTGAGCACGCGGACGGCTTCGTCGTGGTCCTTGGGCTCGCCCCAGACGCCCTTGCCGGTCAGTTGCATCGTGCCGTAGCCGAGGCGGTTGATCTCGAGGTCGCCGCCGAGGCGGAAGGTGCCCGAAGCCTCTGCGGGGCGGGCGGTGTCGGTGGTGGTCATCTCGTGTGATCCCTCAAGGTGGTTGGTGATGGACGGCACCGGCTGGTGCCGTGGGGTCTGGTCGGACGGATGGTGTGTCAGCGCAGCAGGTTGAGCCGGAGGCGGATGGTCTGTGCGGGTCCGTCCTCGTCGTGGGCGTGCGCGCCGATGCGGACCTGGTAGGTGCCGCCCGCGATACCGAATGCCCCGGCATCGGCGTCCCAGCGGGCGAGCAGGCGTGGTTCGAGGTGCAGCACCACTGGGAGGCTCTCGCCCGGTTCCAGATGGACCTTGTCGAACGCGGCGAGCCGAGGGCCGAAATCGTCGGTGTCGCCGCCGGCGGGCATGCTGCGGCTGACATACACCTGGGCCAGGAACGCTCCGGCGCGGGCGCCGGTGTTGGTGACGGTGCCCGCAACGCGGACGTCCGGGCCGTGGGCGGTGACGGTCAAGCCGCTGAAGGCGAACGTGGTGTAGGGCAGTCCCCAGCCGAACGGGTAGGCGGGCATGAGTTGCTCTCGCTCGAACCAGCGGTAGCCGACGTCGCTGCCCTCGATGTCGTAGGAGACCTCGAAGATCTCCCCGATGCGCTCCATGTTGGGATTCGACGTGGTCGTGGCCGGGTCCCCCTGCTCGGGCCGGGGAAGCTGTTCCATCGACTCCGGGAAGGTCACCGGCAGGTGACCGGAGGGGTTCACGCGGCCGAACAGGACTCCTGCGATGGCCTGTGCACCACGCCCTCCGGGGTAGAACGCGGCGATGACGGCCGGGACCTTCGCGGCCCAGGGAACGTTGACGGCGCCTGCGGACTGCACGACGACGACCGTGCGCGCATTGGCTTCGGCCACAGCCTCGATCAGCCGTTCCTGCCCGTCGGGCAGTCCCAGGCCCTGCGTGTCGAGGCCCTCGGCACGCCATTGTTCGGCGATGACGACAACGAGGTCGGCGCCCCGCGCGGCCTCGACGGCCGCATCGACTTCGAGGCCGTCGTGGAAGTCGACGCGGGCAGCTTGCGCTTCGGCGCGGATCGCGTGCAGCGGCGAGGACGGATGGTGGACCCGGTCGGCCCAAACCAGGTCGATCCCGGACTTCTCGACCGTGCTGCCGTGCGGCGTCACCGTGGAGGACCCGCCGCCGGACAGAACCCCGACATCCGCGTGCCGCCCGATGACCAGGATGCGCTGAAGGCCCTGCGGCGCGGGCAGCAGGCCGCCGGTGTTCTTGAGCAGGACCAGTCCGCGCTCCGCGGCCCGCTGCGCGATCAGATCGTCGGCGCTGTAGTCGACCGCACCACCGGGTACGGGCGGGTTGTCGATCACGCCGAGACGGAACAGCGTGCGGAGCTGGCGGTGCACCATGTCGTCGATCCGCTGTTGCGGGACCCGGCCCTCGCGTACGGCCTCTCGCAGTGGTGTACCGAAGTAGGGCTGGGGGTCGAAGTTCGCGCCCGACTGGACGTCGAGGCCGGCGAGGGCTGCCTTCTCGGTGGAGTGGCTGGCGCCCCAGTCGGCCATGACCCAGCCGTCGAAGCCCCACTCGCCCTTGAGGATGGTGGTGAGCAGGTGGGCGTTCTCGGACGCGTAGTGGCCGTTGACCAGGTTGTAGCCGGGCATGACCGCACCCGGACGGCCGTCCTCCATGGCGATCTGGAAGGCGAGGAGATCCGATTCGCGGTGGGCCGCCTCCTCGATGCGGGAGTCGGCCATGACGCGGCAGGTCTCCTGGGCGTTGAGGGTGAAGTGCTTCACGGTGGACACCAGGCCTTGGGCCTGGATGGCGTCGACGGAGGCGCCGGCCAGGCGGCCGGTGAGCAGCGGGTCCTCGCTGATGTACTCGAAGTTGCGGCCGCCCGTGGCCTCACGCACGAGGTTGGCGCCGCCGGCAAGCTGAACGGCGAACCCCTTGGCCCGGGCCTGACGGCCGACGAGCGCGCCGGTCTCCCGCGCGGTCGCGACGTCAAAGGTCGCCCCGAGCAGCAGGGACGAAGGCAGCGCGGTCGCGACGTCGCCCGGCCGGATGCCGGCGGGGTTGACGACACCGAGGCTGGCGTCAGCCTGCTGGATCCCCGGAAGGCCCAGACGCGGGATAGCCGGGTAGTACGCCCGCCGACCCCAGCGCCCCGTCCGGGATCTCCGGCCGGCCCGGGACCGGCAGGGCGATCGGCGCGGACAGCCAGGAGAACTTCTCGTCCTCGGTCATCTCCGCGACGACGAGATGGGCGCGTTCGTCCGGGGTGAGCCGCCGGTCCTGCCACGGATGTGCTCGTGCGCTGTGCATCTGCTCCTCCGATAGACATCGGCCGGATGACCGAGCCAAGATCGTTCGAAAGTCGACGGGTGCGTCCTCCGTCCCGCCGGGCGACTCAGGGAAGACGTCTTCGACAGCTGGGGGATCTGAGGGGCGGGGCCTGCCCTACGATGCATGGTTGACATAAGTGTCAAGGTCAACCCGGAGGCCGGAAGTGAGGATGGTCATATGCGCATCGGAGAGCTGGAGAAGCTGACGGACACGCCTGCGCGGTCACTGCGGTACTACGAGGCGCAAGGACTGATCGTCCCGCAGCGGCTGCCCAACGGATACCGCGACTACGACGACTACCTGGTCGACCGGGTCATTCAGATCCGCGGCCTGATCGACAGCGGAATCCCCACCCGGATCATCAAGCAGATCCTGCCGTGCCTCGACAAACCCCGCGAGATCGTGGTCGAAGATGCCGACCCGGAACTGCTGGTACTCCTCGCACGCGAGCGTGACCGGATGACGGCCCGCATTCACTGCCTCACCCAGAACCGCGACGCCATCGACGGCTACATGAATGCCGTCGACGAAGCGACCACCTAACGCAGCACCACCAGCGCCGCGCAGATCCAAGCCGACGGCACACCGCCGAGTCATGGGACATCTCACTCACGCCTGCATTGGCCCGGCGGGAGTCCGCCAGTACCGGCACCGGTACTGCGCCGCGGTGCCGGGCCAGCCTCTCTGCGGGATGGGCGGCCTCCCGTTTGACCTTGACACTGGTGTCAATGTTTGACCCTGGGGTGACGCACGTACGACACGACCTCGCGGCGGCATCACAGGTGTCCAGCCGCGATGGTCCTCTGAACGGAGTACACATCATGGCCGTCACCAGCCGTCTCAATGTCATCCGCCAGTCGCCCGCCTATTGGCGGATCGTCATCGACAATCCCCCGTTCAACCTGTTCGACCCGGAGATGTTCGCGGAACTGAACGTCCTGATGGACGAGATCGAGCACGACTCCGATCTCAAGATCGTCGTTTTCGAGAGCGGGGACGAGGACTTCTTCGTCAATCACCACGATGTTGCGCGCGGTCATGGGGCGGCCGACCAGCCGGGCGGTGCGTCGTTCGACCACTGGCCGACCTTCGTGACCCGACTCGCACAGTCTTCCGTGATCAGCGTGGCAAAGATGCGCGGCCGCGCCCGGGCGCAAGGGTTCGAATTCGCCCTTGCCATGGACATGCGCTTCGCATCGAGGGAGCGGGCGGTGTTCTCCTTGATTGAGGTCGCCGGCTCCTCTGTCCCGGGCGGCGGCGGCGTCGAATGGCTCGCCGCCCTGATAGGACGATCGCGAACCCTCGAGGTCGTCCTGGGCGCGGACGACTTCGACGCGGACATCGCCGAACGCTATGGCTGGGTCAACCGATCCGTTCCCGACGGTGAACTCGACGCGTTCGTCGACGCCTTCGCCGAGCGCGTGAGCCGTTTCGAGAAGCGCGCGCTGGAGACCGGCAAGAAGCTGGTCAACGCGCGCGCCGGCGTCCCCTCGGAAGGGGATCTCTGGGTCTCGAACCACGTGCTCGCCGGGGTAGACACCTGGCCCGAAGCACAGGCGATGATGCCGAGGCTGAACGCCGCAGGCTTCAGCACGGACAAGGAGTTCGAGTTGAACATGGCCGAGCGCCTTGGCAACCTTCCCTCCGAATGACCGGCATCTGGGCGACCGGGCGGAGTGTGCGGCAGTCCTGCCACCGGTGGTGCGTTTGCTGCGGGGCCGGGGTGGCAAAAAACCGGACAGTGTGCGCTTCGCCCACCGCCTGGGGGTCGTGACGACCAAGCTCGGTGCCCCTTTCTCGACGCCGCCGCAGCGTCCCGGCTTCCGTGACCATCTCGCTGGGCTGCTCCTGCCGAGGCACCCCGGCACCCCGTGGACCAGCTGCTCTGCGGGATGCGCGATCCCGTGGCTGGTCTACGCCTCCGCCGCGATCTGGGGACTGGCCTTCGGCGGTGCGGGGCCGCTGCGCCAGACCGCCGCCGAGGCAGCAGGGGCGGGACGAAGCCGTCGACGGCCTCCAGTCCCTGGTCGTGACGGTATGGAACACCGGCATCGCCGCAGGCGCCATGCTGCGCGGCATCCTCCTCAGCGGGACTGGTTCGCCGTCCCTGGCCTGGGGGCCCTCGTCATCCTCCTCCTCGCTCTCGCCGTGGCCGTCGCCGCACGCCAGCAAGGCTTCCCCGACGCCACCAGGCGCCGCGACCGCATGGCCGGGTGAGCCGCCACCGGGCCACGCCAGGAACGTCGCCCGGGAACACACAGACCATCAGGTAGCACAGGGCTGGAGAGCCAAGCCCGCACACGTGAAGGAGCAGAGCATGAGCAAGCAGGCAATCCGGGTCGGGATCATCGGGGCCGGCGGCTGGGCCAGTTACGGGCACATCCCGGCATTGCGGACCCTCCTCGAGTTCGAGGTGGTCGCCGTGTCGGCGCGCCGGAAGGAGTCGGCGCAGAACGCGGCCGAGAAGTTCGACATCCCCCGCGCCTACGATGACGCCCACGAACTGATCAAGGACCCCGACGTCGACCTCGTGGCGGTACTGACACCGACTTCACAGCGCGTGCCGCTGGTGAAGGCCGCCATCGAAGCCGGCAAGGACGTCTACAGCGAGTGGCCGCTCACCACCCGCACCTCGGACTCCCAGGAACTGCTGGCCCTGGCCGAAGCCAAGGGCGTCCGGCACGTCGTCGGCCTCCAGCGCCGCCAGGGGCCCGCCGCCCGCTACGCACGGGACCTCGTGGCCCGCGGCTACGTGGGCGACGTGCGGGCCGCCCGCATCTCGGTCGGCGTGAACGCGTTCCCGCCCGTCATGCCGGAGAAGGTCGCCTGGACCTTCGACGTCAACGCCTTCACCCACGTGCTCTCCATCTACGGCGGCCACTTCCTCGACGTGCTCTTCCAGATCGCCGGACCCCCCAAGGACCTCACCGCACTCATCGAGACCCAGTTCCCAGAACTCACCGTCGAGGAGACCGGCAAGACCGTCCCCTCCGCCAAGCCCGACGAGGTCATGGCCATCGGCACCCTCGAGAACGGCGGCCTGTTCTCCGTCCAGCTGGAGGGCGCCCAGAAGTTCCCGACGGGCCTACAGATCGACATCACCGGCACCGAGGGCGTCCTGCGGCTCACCAATGACCGCGCCTTCGAGAACACCGAGGACAACACCATCCACGGCGTCAACGCGGACAGCGGCAGGTCGGCACTTACGGTGCTGCCCGTACCGCAGGAATACCGTTCCCTCCCGGACACCTCTCTCGACGAGAGCGTGCAGGACCTGGCCCACCTGTACGCCGCGTTCGCACGGGACAAGGCCAACGGCACCACCGAAGCGACCACCTTCGCGGACGCCGTACGGCAGCACCACCTCATCGACCAGATCCAGCAGTCGTCAGAGAAGCACTCAGCGTAAAGACGGCAGCACGCCTGGAATACGAAGCGCTCTCCGCGCCGGCCCCGTGACACCAAGGCCCTGCGCCGCCGCCTGCTGCTCCTGTCCGTACGCCTGCGGTGGCACCCGCACCTCGGCTGCCCGGAACCGCGTCAGGTTGCGCTGGGTGTTGCGGGACCTGTAGATCCCCTCTCGCATCTGTGCAGGTCAGTAAGCGGTTTTGGCGTGGTCGGGCTGCTGGCATCCCCGTTGGGCGCGCTCAGCCGGTTGCGCGTCGGCGGGGCCTCCGCGCCCGGCCGCCGTCAGCGCGGCGGTGACGTCAGGCGGGGGACGTCGGCGGGGGAGAGGTCGGGGCGCGCACGATGCCAGCGTGCGGGATGCCGCCACCGGCCAGCAGCGTCCCGGACGACGTCGACGCCGGCTTCCGCCACCGGCTCGGGTTCCATCAGCGTGACGTTCAGCCGTTGCTGGCTGCCCCACGCGGCGGAGGACGACCAGCCTGTCCATGGATTGACCGCCCCGCCCTGCAGCGAGCAGACCGGCGAACGCCGCGCCTGCCGCTTGGGCGAGGGTGGTGGTGCGGCCGACGTGCTGAAGGCGTCCTTCGGTGTCGTACCTGCCGAGCAGCAGCGTGCGGGGCGCGGCCAGAGGACCGGTGACTGCGCCGACGATCGCCTCGCTCGTCTCGCGGACCTTGTATTTCTGCCAACCCCTCACCGACGGCCGGTAGGCGCCGTCCAGCCTCTTGAAGACCACGCCCTCCATCCCGACCGACGCCCACGGCCACTCGCGCACGACGTCGGCCTCGGTGGTCGACGGACCCAGCGCCCACGGCGCCGACAGCCGGCGGGTGGTGAACACGGACTCCAGCGCGGCCCTGCGCCGCCGATACGGCCACCCGATTGTGTCCGTCCCGGACAGCCGCAGCAGATCGAACGCGACGAAGTGGGCCGGCCACTGCTGTGCCGCCCGGGCCGCCCCGGCACCACGCCGGGCAAGCCGGTTCTGCAGCCGCTCGAACGCGAGGCGGCCCGCGGCGTGCCATACGACCAGCTCGCCGTCCAGCGCGGTCGCGTCCGGCAGCTGCACGGCCCCGGCCGCGACCTCCGGAAACGACGGCCCCATCTCGGTGCCGCGCCTGGAGCGCAGCACCACCTCGCCCGCGTCGACGGAGACGAGAGCCCGAAATCCGTCCCATTTCGGTTATGCGCTGTTGAACTGTCCGCGGGAGAGCGCGTCACGCGGCGAAGGAGGCGAACAGTTCGTTGTACTGCTTGGCGGCGGTGGTCAGGTCCTGGTCGGAGAGGCCGAAGGCAGTGCCGTACAGCTTGACCATGGGCTGGATGTCGAACTGGCACAGCCGCAGGGTCGCGTGCCAGTTGCTGAGGAGGGTCTCCAGGGTGGTCTTGTTCGCGCCTTCGGGCGTGTAGTGGTCGGCGGGGACGCCGGCGGTGACGGCGACGACGGCCTTCTTGCCGACCAGCTTGGAGGGAGAGCCGTCCATGGTGAAGGCCCAGCCGAGGGTGAAGACCTTGTCCTGCCACTGCTTGAGCAGAGGGGTGGTGTTGTACCAGAACACCGGGTGCTGGAAGACGATCACGTCGTGGTCGGCAAGCAGTGCCTGCTCGGCGTCGACGTCGATCTGGAAGTCGGGGTAGGTGGCGTAGAGGTCGTGCACGGTGACATGGGCCAGCTCGCGGACGGCGTCCACCAGGGCTTTGTTGGCCTTCGACTGGGACAGGTCGGGGTGGCCTACGACAAGGAGAACCTTGGACATGGTGAGAAAGCCTCTTCAGTGATCAGTGAAATGGGTGAACGGATGCGGGTTGGTCGGGTGCGACGGGGCAGCATGTTGCCGGGGCGTCAGATCACCGGTCGATGGTGGCCATGTTCGCCTCGTCGTGGCGCTCGCCTGCGGCCGGTGTGAGGTTGTTCAGGCGGTCGAGCTGAGCGGGGGTGAGTTCGATGGCGTCGGCGGCTGTGTTCTCTTCGACGCGTGCGACCCGGCGGGTTCCGGGGATGGGGGCGATGTCGTTGCCGCGGGTCAGTAGCCAGGCCAGCGCGGTCTGTGCCGGGGTGGCTCCGATCTCGGCGCCGATGGCCTGTACTTCGTCGACGATGCGCAGGTTGCGCTGGAAGTTCTCGCCGGTGAAGCGCGGGTTGGTCTTGCGCCAGTCGTCGTCGGCGAAGTCGTCGACGGTACGGATCTGACCGGTCAGCAGGCCATGGCCGAGCGGCGAGTAGGGCACGAATCCGATGCCGAGTTCGCGCAGCAGCGGGAGGATCTCGGCCTCGACGTCGCGGGTCCACAGGGAGTATTCGGTCTGCAGCGCGGACACCGGATGCACGGCGTGCGCCCGGCGGATCGTTTCGGGGCCGGCTTCCGAGAGGCCGATGTGGCGCACCTTGCCTTCGGCGACCAGCTCGGCCAGCGCGCCGACGGTCTCCTCGATGGGCGTGTTCGGGTCGACGCGGTGCTGGTAGTACAGGTCGATGTGGTCGGTACCGAGCCGCAGGAGAGAGCCTTCGACCGCGGCCTTCACGTTGCCGGCGCTGCTGTCGATGACGCCGGGTCCGTCGCCGGCGTGCGAGACGAGACCGAACTTCGTCGCCACCACGACGTCGTCCCGACGGCCCTTGATCGCCTTGCCGACGATTTCCTCGCTGTGGAAGGGGCCGTAGATCTCGGCGGTGTCGATGTGGGTGACCCCGAGGTCTAGTGCCCGGTGGATGGTGCGGATCGACTCGGCGTCATCGAGCTCCCCGCCCGTGGTGTACATGCCGGCCATGGTCATGGCTCCCAGGCCGATGCGGGAGACATCGAGCCCGCCCAGTGATACGTGCTTCATCAGGTACTCCTTTTCGTGACGGCCGTCAGGCCGGTCTGATCAATGGGGTGCGGCACCAGCTGGCGGACCGTGCTTCGGTGGTCCGCGCGCTGCTGGCGCGGGCGCCGTTGCCGGGTAGCGGGTCAGCGCCGTAGGTGCACCCCGGGCCTCCGGCCTCGGCCGGGCATGGTGCTCAGGCGTGGGTGTCGTCGTAGGCCAGGCTGCCGAGGACATCGATGCCGGGGTCGCCGGTGATGTGCTTCGTCCAGGCGGCAGGGCGGGCCGACCATGGGGGATTCGAGCTGGCCGCTGTCAGGTGGGGTCCGACGCTGGTGTTGCCAGGGCCAGGCTGCGGGGGATCCGCGGGCTAAACCGGCTGCGCCGGGTCAGTGCTCGTGGGCCGCCGGCTCCAGAACGAGGACAGGGATCTCACGGTCCGTGTTCTTCTGGTACTCGGCGTAGTCGGGGAACGCCTCGACGGCTCGGGCCCACCACAGGGCCTTCTCGTCCCTGGTCACCTCGCGTGCCAGCATGTCCTGGCGCACCGGGCCGTCCTGAAGCTCGACTCGGGGGTCGGCCACCGCGTTGTGATACCAGACCGGGTGCTTGGGGGCTCCTGCCATGGAGGCGATAACGGCGTAGGAGCCGTCGTGCTCCACCCGCATGACCGGGGTCTTGCGGATCTTGCCGCTCTTCGCGCCCAGGGTGGTCAGGATGACGACGGGCAGGTCCCGGAGCCTCTCGTCTTCCTCCCGTGTGACCAGGACACTCAGCGTCGTCCCTGCGTACCTCCGGAGCTTTCGTACAGCTCCACCTGGTCCTGTACAAACTGCGCCTTGCTCGGCTCGTACTCGCCTTTGAGGGGCATGCTGGCTCTCTCCGTGCTGTCGAAAAGGCACCCGGCAGCCGTCCTCCGTCCCGGCCGGGGTGCGGGGCGTGGTGCTCAGGCGTGGGCGTCGTCGTAGGCCAGGCCGGCGCCCAGCTCGCGGGATGCCTCGGCCTGGGCGAGGAGTTCTTTCGCCTTGGCCTCGGCGGCCTCTATGGCGTCCGCACCGGCGACGAAACGCTGTAGGGGCTTCTCCTGCCGGGCGATGGTGAGCAGGGCGCGGGCGAGCTTGGCCGGGTCGCCGGGCTGCTTGCCGTTCATGCTCTTCATGCCCTCGATCCGCGGGGTGGTGCGCGGGGCGTAGTCGTCGATGGACAGCTCGGGCCAGTTGGTGGAGCCGTCCGCGAGGAGTTCGGTGCGGAAGTAGCCGGGCTCCACGATCGTGGTGTGGATGTTGTACGGCTCGACGTCGTAACGCAGGGACTCCATCCAGCCCTCTTCCGCGAACTTGGAGGCGACGTAGGCGGAGGTGAACTCCATGCCGACCAGCCCGGCGGTCGAGGTGATGGTGATGACGTGGCCGGCGCGCTGCTTGCGCATGATCGGCAGGACGGCTCGGGTGACGTTCATCGGGCCGAAGAGGTTGGTCTCGAACTGCCGGCGCATCTGCGCGGGCGAGATCTCCTCGAAGTAGCCGGTGAAGAGGTTACCGGCGTTGTTGATCAGGACGTCGATGCGGCCGAAGCGGTCGACGGCGGCCTGCGCGGCGGCCTCGGCGTCCTCGATGCTGGTGACGTCCAGCTTGGTGACCAGCAGGTTGTCCTGCGGCCCGCCGAGGGTCTTCTCGACTTCTTCGGGGCGGCGGCCGGTGGCGACGACCTGGTGGCCGGCGGTGAGGGCTTCGCGGGCGATGTCCGTGCCCAGACCGCGTCCGGCACCGGTGACGAGAATGACCTTGCTCATGAGGGGATTTCCTTTCAGGCGCCGTGCTCCGGCACCCGCTGTGTGCGGGGGTGATGTCTGCAGCGCGGACAGCGCCGCAGAGGGGGCTGGGACCGGTGGCGCAAGCGCCGCCCTGTCCGGGCCGTTCACACCGCGGGGCGGTGCACCACCAACAAAACCGGCTGTCACGCGAGGGTGGGAGTGCCTCTTGAGGGGGTCACTGACAGGGACCCCCAATCCGGCGGATGCGCTCGTAGAGTGAAGCGCATGGCTGGCAGAAACGACCCAAATGGAACAAACCGTGACATCCGTGATGATTTCCGTGCGGAGATCCGGGAATTCCTCGGCACACGACGGGCCAGGGTCACCCCCGAACAGGCCGGACTGCCCCTATACGGCGGAGAACGCCGACGGGTCACCGGGCTGCGCCGCGAGGAGGTCGCCCTCCTCGCGGGCATCTCCAGCGAGTACTACACCCGGCTGGAACGCGGCAACGCCACCGGAGTCTCTGAAAGCGTCATCGAAGGCATCGCGCAAGCACTGCAGCTCGACGAGGCCGAACGCATCCACCTGCTCGACCTCCTGCGCGGCGCCGGCACAACCCGCCCGCCACGTCGTCGGCCCGCTCAGCAGCGTGTGCGGCCCGCGGTGCAGCGCGTCCTCGACTCCATGAGAGGCACACCCGCGTTCATCCTCAGCGGACGCGGAGACATACTGGCCGCCAACCACCTCGGGCGCGCACTGTTTGCCCCCGTCTACGCCGACCCGGTACGGCCGCCGAACAACGCCCGGTTCGTCTTCCTCAGCCCGCACGCGACCGAGTTCTTCCGCCACTGGGACGAAGTCGCAGGCGACACGGTAGCCATGCTCCGCGCCGAAGCAGGCCGCGACCTCTACGACCGACGGCTGACGGACCTGATCGGCGAACTGTCCACCCGCAGCGAGGAATTCCGTCACCGCTGGGCCGCCCACAACGTCCGCATGCACACCACCGGCGTGAAGCTCCTCCACCACCCGGTAGTCGGCGACCTCGATCTGCCCTTCGAAACCTTCCCGCTCCCCGACGGCCCCAGCCAGTTCCTCCTCACCTACACCGCCGAGCCCCACTCACCCTCGCAGGACGCCCTGAACCTGCTGGCCAGCTGGGCCGCGACCGACGACGGCATCGAGCGGTCCGCGCAGGCCAACGACTCCGAGCCGGCCGACTCATCCGAGACACCCGACTGACCGACGAGCCACGCGAGTCGATCTGCGGCATCTTTTGCGGAGTAGCGGCAGCATCCGCTACCGATACATCAAGGGCAGGAACGGCACAGCCGTCTACGCGAGACCGCTGGGGTGACGTTGCACTCCAGCTCGCGGCACTGCGGACAAACGGACAACTGCCAACCCCCGCCATAACTTCGGCTCACCTGCCGACCCTGGCAGCAGTGCAGGGTCGGACACAGGGGCCGCGAGCATCGGTTCCGGCAGTGTCCACTCACAGTCCATGCCTTCCACCCAGCCCGCCCGTCGGCAGACCGAGTGCGCGTACGCACCCGACTACCGGCCCGGCCACGGCAGGTCAGCGCACTACAACACCTCGCCGGGGGCTGTGTGCTGAGCTCCTGGCGCACGTCCAGGCAGCGCAGCCGGACACCGGGCTGCCCGGATCCCGTGTCGTACGGTCTGATGTCGCGGTCGCCCACCGTCCGCAACGGATCTCACCGAACCCGGCGGTGCCGCCGGTACGGCCGAGAGATGTGAACCAATACCGGGAATCAGGCCGCGACGAGCTCCTGCTCGCGGTCCGGCGTTTTGACCTTGGGCTTTTTGTTCGGCAGCGAGAGCCGGAAGACCTTGCGCCAGGCGGAGAACACCTGCTTGGGCAGCGGCCCGGTGACGTACTCCAGCTCGTACTTCTCGAACAGCGCGCGCACCTTCACCGCGACCTCGGCGTACCGGTTGCTCGGCAGGTCCGGGAACAGGTGGTGCTCGATCTGGTGCGACAGGTTGCCGGTCATGAAGTGCATGGCCTTGCTGCCGCTGATGTTCGCCGAGCCCATCATCTGGCGCAGGTACCACTGGCCGCGCGTCTCGCCCCTGATCGACCGGCGCTCGAAGACCTGCACGCCCTCGGGGAAGTGCCCGCACATGATCACCGAGTGGGTCCAGATGTTGCGGACCAGGTTCGCGGTGAACGTGGCGGCGAGCGTGGTGAGGAACGACGGGCCCGACAGCAGCGGATGGATCACGTAGTCCTTGAGCACCTGCTTGCGGATCTTGCGGCCCACGGCCTTGGCCCGCGCGCGGAACTCCGGGTTCTTGCGGCGGCGTTTGTGCAGGTTCTTGCCGAGCTCCAGGTCGTACGCTGCGATGCCGTACTCGAAGAAGCAGGCGTTGATGAAGTTCCACAGCGGCTGGCCGAGGTGGAACGGGTGCCACCTCTGGTCCTCGTCGACGCGCATGATGCCGTAGCCGAGGTCGTTGTCCTTGCCGATCACGTTGGTGTACGTGTGGTGCAGCTCGTTGTGCGAGTGCTTCCACTGGTCGGACGGCGAGACGTG
The DNA here is from genome assembly GCF_040660135.1 of Streptomyces sp. NPDC050997. NCBI lineage: Bacteria > Bacillati > Actinomycetota > Actinomycetes > Kitasatosporales > Streptomycetaceae > Streptomyces > Streptomyces sp. NPDC050997. Next base: position 152,408 of record NZ_JBFAGK010000003.1, on the reverse strand, counting down.
ATCCCACTCCCAGGTGGTGGAGTGGATCTTCGGGTCCCGCATCCAGTCCCACTGGCCGTGCAGGATGTTGTGGCCGATCTCCATGTTGTCCATGATCTTCGCCACGGACAGACCGGCGGTGCCGAGCAGCCACGCGGGCGGGAAGATCGAGAACAGCAGTACGCCCCTGCTGACCAGCTCGAGCTTGCGCTGCGCCGAGATGACCTTGCGGATGTAGGCGGCGTCTTTCTCGCCGCGGTCGGCGATCACCTCGTCGCGGATCGCGTCCAGCTCGCGGCCGAGCTCCTCGATCTGCTCCGCGGTCAGGTGGGCGGTGGGGTCGGTGGCGGTCAAGGTGCTCCTACCGTTCGATGTCGCAGGGGCCCGCCGCGGCGGACACGCAGGTCTGGATGAGGACGCCCGGCTCGGCCTCGGTGATCTCGCCGGTGCGCAGGTCGCGGACGGCGCCCGCCTTGAGCGGCGTGATGCAGCCGAAGCAGATGCCCATGCGGCACCCGGAGGGCATGAGCACGCCGGCTTCCTCGCCGATGTCCAGCAACGGCGTGGCGCCGTCCGCGTCGACGGTCTTGCCGGTGGTGCTGAACGTGACCTCGCCGCCGTCGCCGGCGACGACGATGCCGGGGCGGAAGCGTTCGGTGTGCAGGCGCTCTTGTACGGCGTGTTCGGTCCAGTGCTTTTCGGCGGCGTCGAGCAGGCCCGCGGGCCCGCAGGCCCAGGTCTCGCGCTCGGCCCAGTCGGGCACGAGTTCGTCGAGTCGGGCGATGTCGAGCATGCCGTCTGTGTCGGTGTGCACCTCGGTGAGCCGCAGCTTCTTGTCCGCGACCATGTCGTGCAGTTCGTTGCGGAAGATCACGTCCTGCGGCTGTGGCGCGCAGTGGACCATGACGACGTCGTCGAACTCGGTGTCGCGCAGCATGCCCATCACGGGCGTGATGCCGCTGCCGGCCGTCAGGTAGAGCACCTTGGCGGGCTTGGCCTGCGGCAGTACGAAGTCACCGGTCGCCTGGTCGAGCTGGATCAGCGTGCCCGGTTTCGCCCTGTGGACCAGGTGGTTGCTGACCTTGCCGTCCTCGATCGCCTTCACGGTGATCGTGACGCGGCCGTCCTGGCGGTTTGTCGGCGAGGTGAGGGAGTAGGCACGCCACAGGCGCACCCCGTCGACGTCGACCCCGATCCGCACGTACTGACCGGCTGTGTGGCCGCGCCAGCCCCGTCCCGGCCTGATCACGATGGTCGCGGCGTCACCCGTCTCGGGGTGCACGGCCTCGATGCGCCCACGCAGGTCAGCGCCCGCACGCAGCGGGCTGACCAGGTCGAGGTAGTCCGACGGCAGCAGCGGCGTCGTGACCATCTCCAGCAGTTTCCACGCCCTGCTGCGGAGGGCTGCACTCGTCATGACTCCAGCTTGCTGGCCTCAAGGCGTAAAGTCCTGACCGCAGGATGTGAATCTGATCGGCTGAATTGTTCGCAGGGAACAAAAAATGAGCCATGCAATCCAAAGGGCCAGCGAACTGGCCCTGGATGAGACGACGGTCACCGCACTGCGGGCCGCGCTGAAGAGCACCGCCGACGAGGTCGTCCAGGCGATCATCGACGAGGTCCCTCCCTACGCCAACGCCCTTTCGGGCCGCATGGGCGCCACCATCCGCAGAGCCGTCCGCACCGCCCTGGGGCACTACCTGGACCTCGCGAGCGGGAACGCCACGGGCGGCGACGCCGGTGACGCGGCCTACGAGCTGGGCCGCGGCGAGGTGCGCGACGGCCGTTCGATGGACGCCCTGCTCAGCGCCTACCGCGTCGGCGCCCGCGTGGCCTGGCGATGCCTGGCGGCGGGTGCCGTACCCGCGGGTCTGCCCGCCGCCGAGGTCGCCAAGTTCGCCGAGCTGACCTTCGCCTACATCGACGAGCTCTCCGCCGCGAGCGCCGCAGGCCACGCCGACGAACTGGCCGCCTGGGGCAGGGACCACGAGCGCCACCTGGAACACCTGGCCCGCGACCTCCTCGCCGGCGCGAGCCCGGACGTGCTGCTGGCCTCCGCTCAACGGGCCGGGTGGCAGCCTCCGGTTTCACTGACCGCGGTCCTGCTGCCCGCCGCCCAGGCCCGGCCTGCCTACCGCACGCTCGACCCGAGCACCCTCGTCCTGGACGATCTGCCGGACGCCACCGGTGTGCTGCTCGTCCCCGATGCCGACCGATCACATCTCTTGCGACAGCTGACCGACCGCACCGCCGTGGTCGGCCCGGCCCGGCCATGGACCCGTGCGTCCGCCTCGTACGCACGAGCCCTACGCGCGCGCTCCCTCTCCTCTGATATCCGCGACACCGAGGACCACCTGCCCGAGCTGGTGCTGAGCGCCGACGTGGACGCGTTCGCAGACCTCCGTGCCCGAGCCCTCGCACCGTTGCGGACCTTGCCTGTCGCGACCGCACGGCGGCTGGAGGAGACGTTGCGGGAGTGGCTGCTGCACCAGGGCAGACGGGACGAGGTGGCGGCGGCGTTGTTCGTCCATCCCCAGACAGTCCGGTACCGGATGTCGCAGCTGCGGGAGCTGTTTCCGGATCTCGCATCGCCACACCGGGTCCTTGAACTGACGCTGGCGGTCGGTCTTCGGGTCAGCTGACGCGTACTTCGACCGTCCACGACTGCGTCTGCGAGCGGTCCAGTGATCGTGTCTCGTTCTCGGTGCCGTCAGCTGGGGCGGGGGCTGGGCCGCTCCCGCCCGGGGCCACTGTGGTTCTGCGGCGGGCCCGTGGCTCCTTTCCGGCGGGTCTATCGGAGGGCCGACCGGGCGGCCGGTCTGGCATACCGTGCGGGGGATGATGGGGGTGGAATGACGGAATGTGAGGTCAGGAGCTTGTATGGCGCAGCGGGTTCACCGGCCCCGTGAGGACGCGGAGTTCAATTTCATTCTCGGGATGAGCGGAGTTCCGGTCCTCGCGTATTTTACCGGGACGTGGCCCAAGGCTATCGAGCCGTGCCGGGTGATGGACCTCGTCGTGGGTGGCGTCGCCGACGACTACGCGGGCCGTCTGACGGCCGTCCGCGCCGACATCACGCGTTGTCCGGCTGCGACCGTGCGATACGGGATCACCGCAGCCCCGTCCTGCGTCCTGCTGAAGGAGGGAGAGGCGGTGGCGCACGGCACGGGGCCTATGACCATCGCCGAGGTACGGAAGTTCCTGGACGGCCACCTCTGAGCGGCCGCTGCGGCACGTGGCCGCGACGCCCGTCACGTCTCGTCTATGGGGGCTGCGACGCCTGAGACACCTTGGGGCTGAGACACCCCCACAGGTCACATAACTCCGTCCAGCGCGGTCGATTTCGGCAAAGCAGGAGTTGCCGATGCTGACATTCGATCGGTGGTCTCTCAGGGTCCGGGTTGCGCTGGTTCGGTGCCTCAGCGATGCGGTACAGCAGGACCAGCATCGAGCGCCCATCGGCAGCGGTCTCGGGGGGAACGGCTCCAGGGCCGTGACAAGATCGCCCTATGTCTACCAACGTTTTCTTCGACATCACCATCGACGGCGACGCCGCAGGCCGGATCGTCTTCAAGCTGTACGACGACGTCGTCCCCAAGACGGCGCAGAATTTCCGTGAGCTGGCCACCGGCCAGCACGGCTTCGGCTACGAGGGCTCCGGCTTCCACCGCGTCATCCCGGACTTCATGCTCCAGGGCGGCGACTTCACCCGCGGCGATGGCACCGGCGGCAAGAGCATCTACGGCAAGAAGTTCGACGACGAGAACTTCAAGCTCAAGCACGACAGGCCGTTCCTGCTGTCCATGGCAAACTCCGGCCCCAACAGCAATGGCTCGCAGTTCTTCATCACCACGGTGCTCACACCGTGGCTGGACGGAAAGCATGTGGTCTTTGGCGAAGTCATCGAGGGCCAGGAACTGGTAGCGAAGGTCGAGTCCCTGGGCTCGCACTCCGGCGCCACCCGGGCAAAGATCGTCATCACTGCCTCGGGCGTCGTGGGCTAACACCTCCGCCCCCGGGCTGCGGGGCCGACTCGACGCAGACTGTTCTGGACGCGCACCCGCCCGCTCGGTCGGGTGTGCCCGCTGTCCGCTCTCGGACAGGGCTACGAGGTCTACGTGGTGGCTGACGCCTCAGCCGGTGTCACTCCGCAGGCCCATGAGCACGCCATCCAGCGCATGATCAGCGCCGGCGCGGTGCCGGTGACCTGGCTCCAGGTCCTGCTCGAGCTGCAGCGTGACTGGGCGCGCGGGGAGACGTACGGCCCTGTCACGGAGATCGTCAAGGAGCACGGCGGCGCCTACGGCCTCGGTCTGGTCTATGCCCAGTCCCTTTCCGGTACCCACGCCGCAGCCTGACCCATCGGCCTGGTGTCGGTCCGGTGCCGGTCCGGGACGAAGAGCCCGGGCCGGCACCCGCCTCCAGACGGGCGACGCCTCGTCAAAGGTGGGCCGGGCCAGGCCCGAGCACACACAGCGACCGGTGCGGGCTGTGACCAAGGAAACGATGGTGGACTCCAACCCCACCCTCTGATCGCCCTGACCGCGTTGGCCATGGGCCTGCGCAACGGGACGGTGCGCAAGCTCGCCGTGCCGGATGTGTGACCACGACGGTACTCACGCTCACCCTGACCGGGCTGGCATCCGACTCGACATGGGCCGGCGGCACCAATCCGCGTCTGGGCCGTCGTCTGGCTTCCGTGCTGGCGGTGCTGGCGGGCGCGCTGGGCGGAGCCGTGCTTGTACGGCACGCAGGACTGGCTGGCCCCTGCTGCTCAGCACCTTGGGTACCGCTGTCGCCGCTCTGGTCCCTGCCGCGCCGCTCGTCTTCCGGCTGAGCCGGCCTGCGCGAACATCCCCACCCACTCTCTCCCCGACCACACGTACGGATAGAGAACAGCCAGTAAAGGCTTGCGGGGGAGCAGCAAGGTGCTCCGCGGGATGAGTAAGGCGATACACGGTGCCTGCGGAGCTGTCAGCCTGCCAGCCGAGCTTTCCAGATCTCCTCGCTGGGCCATTGCTGGGCCCAGTCGGCGGAAACTTCTTCGTAGTCCCGTGCAGGCTGGGGTGCCTGAATCTCAATCAGATCTTCAACGACGAAGTCGCAGGACCGCAGCAGACGGAACATCTCACCGTGCGGCAGGATGAACTCCACGTGATTCCCCCAGTCCAGCCGTGTCAGGCCGAATTGGCCGCGGGACAGCGTGGTGGATGCCGGTCCCTCGGGCGGTACACACAGCGCGAACAGCGGTGAGTAGCGCGAGAACACCAGCCGGCCTCCGGGAACGAGAAGCTGGGCTGCCTCCGGGATCCACTGGTAGGGGTCGCACCACAGCGAGGCGCCGTACTCACTGATCGCCAGGTCGAACGTGTTGTCCTCGTAGGGCACCTTCTCGGCATTGCCCAGGACAAGGGGGAAGTCGATGCCGAACTCCGCCTGCATCGCGCGAGCAGTGGCGAGTTGCTTCTCCGAGAGGTCGATCCCGACCGGGTGGGCTCCTGCTCTGGCCAGCCAAGCGGAAACGTAGGCAGTACCGCAGCCCAGCTCAATGGTGCGCATCCCGTCGATTCCGTCGGGAAGCACGGAGACCTGCGACTCAGGGGTGGCCCACAATCCCCAGGACGGTTCCACCTGCGCCCAGTGATCACGGGCGAGGGGACCGTGCCACGCAGCCGCCTCGTCATCCCAAAAGCGTCGGTTCTGCTCCACATGGTCCGCCGGGCCGTCATGAGTCATGGAGGCATTCGATCGAAGATGCTGCTGTTCCGGCAACGGAATTTCCACGGCGCCAGACTCCCTCGAGACGCGCTATCGTTCCAGGTCAAAAGCACTTCTCGGGTTTGTGATCAAGCCTCGGACAGACCACCTCGTGAAAGCCCGAGGCCTGACGCCGCACCAACTGCAGCCGCTGGAAGCCGACATGCTGGAGCCGCTGAACAACGTCAGAGCCATCTCGGCGTCGTCGGGGCGCTGCCATCCCCGTTGAGGCCGCTTTCGCCCATATCCCTGGCTGGAGTGAGGGTGGGGGAGGGGCAGGATGGGCGGCGTGGACGCAGCCGGGGATCGGGGCGCGCTTTGCCAGGTTGCGCGCCGACGGGGCCGCTAGCAGCGCGGTGGACCCTGGGTGAGGACCTGTTTCTGACCTGGGACCGGTGACGAGCTGGTGGACGACTCATTGAGCCGACATGATCGATGGTGTGACGGGTCTAGATGATCGATTCCAAGGGGTTTAGTGGTCGTAGGCGGTCAGTGCGCGCATGACCGGCTGGCCGCGCATGAACCTGGCTCCACTCATCAGGCCCCTTGGAATCGATCATCTAGGCTGGCGCGGTGACTGATGAGCAGGAGCGGGTGCGGCCGTCGGGAGTGTGGGCCACGGCGGTGGGGGCGGCCAGGGTGCGGGCGCTGGAGACCGAGCGGGAGAACGCGCTGTTCCGCGACCCACTGGCACAGGCCTTCGCCACCGCCGGCGGCCTGTGGCCCACCTCGCCGCCGCTGCCCGATGACGAGGCCGCGCGCCGCCGCCGGCTGGCCGTGTCGTTCTCCATCGTCATCAGGACGAAGTTCCTCGACGACCTGTTGCAGCAGGCCTGCGCGTCCGGGGTCCGGCAGGTCGTGCTGCTCGGCGCCGGCATGGACAGCCGGGCCTTCCGGATCGACTGGCCCGAGGGCACCCGGCTGTTCGAGGTCGACACCGCCGCGCCACTGGACTTCAAGGCTTCGGTGCTGCGCCGGGAGCGGGCCGTCGCACGCTGCGAGCGGATCACCGTCGCGGTGGATCTGCGTGAGGACTGGCCAGGCGCGCTGGCCGCCGCAGGGCACGACCCGGCGGTGCCGACCGTGTGGATCGCCGAAGGACTGCTGATCTATCTGCCCGAGGACGCGGTGGAGTTGCTGCTGGCCCGGATCAGCGCGCAGTCGGCGCCAGGCAGTCGGATGGGGCTGACGTTGGGCTCGCGCGGCGTGATCGAGCGCTTCGGCGCGGACGCCGAGCCGGGCTCGGCGGCGTCCGTGTGGGTCTCGGAGATGCCCGACGACCCGGTGGGCTGGCTGGCCGGGCACGGCTGGGAGGCCGGCAGCCACACCCTGCGTGAACGCGCTGCCGCCTACGGCCGCCCGATCAGCACCCCGCCGCAGCAGGAGGAGCGGCCCGGCGGACTGATCTCGGCGGTCCGCCGGTAGAGCGCCTCCCGAATCCCCAGAAGATCGATTCCAAGGGGGCCTGATCAGTGGAGCCAGGCTCATGCGGGGCCAGCCGGTCATGCACGCAGTGACCGCCAACGACCACTAAACGCCTTGGAATCGATCATCTAGAGATTGACGACGAATCGCCGGTTCGAATTTCTTGTCGTAGTAGGCCCGCGAGGCCGGAGGCCCCGTCGCAGATCCACGAAGAGGGAATTGGGGGGCAAGGACCAGACAGACTGACCGGCTGCCGAGGCACCCACCCTGCGCCCCACCGATGCCGGCGGAGCGTGCTGGCTGCCTGGCCGGAGCACCGGCTGACGGTGAGCGCCCTCTATGCCCTGCGTCCACACCATCGTGGCGTTTAGGGGGATTTCTTACCTATTTGCTGAGCGGTGCCGTAACGATGGCCACCGAGAGGACTCCGCTTCCCTGGAGCCTCCTGGACGGAAGGACATACGTATGCGAGGCAAGCAGGCGATCGGCGCGGGCGTTCTTGCCCTGGCCCTGGTATCCGGAGTCGGCTGGGCCGCCCAGGCGACCACCAGCGAGACCGCTGCCAGCCAGGCTGCTGTGGCCAAGGCGCCGGTACGGGCCGCGGGCGTGGACGGCTACCAGATCGTCCAGCTCCCCAACGCCAACGTGCCCAACTTCCAGCGCCGAACCCTCCACTGCCCGGCGGGCAAGAGGGTCATCGGCGGCGGCGCCGAGGCCCAGGGCAACGGCGCGGTACTGGTCGGCAGCTTCCCCGCCCCCGACGGCACCGGCTGGATCGCACTCGGCCGACAGGACGGCTACTCCACCGTCGGCATCAGCGTGTACGCGATCTGCGCCAACGCCTGATCAGGCAGTCCTGCTCTATTGGTGGTTGCTGCCGGGGCGGCAGCAACCACCACACCGCGAGCCATTCAACGCACCGTCAAGTCGCCTTCCGGCGACAGCGGCCGCTCTCCCGCAGCTGGGACAGAAATGGCTGGGGCTGCTGCCGTGTGACGCCGATAGCCTGCGCGGATGAAACGTAGGGAGCGAGCTATCGCGACCGTCGTTGGCTCAGCGGTGGGTGACGCGCTGGGAGCCCCTTTCGAGTTCGGTCCCCCAGGTGCGTTCTCTGCCCGGTTCCCGGACTCAGGGGGCGGTGGCGAGATGTGCGGGAGGCGGCGGTTTGGAACCGGGCGAAGCCACGGATGACACGCAGATGGCCGTTCTTGTCGCGGAGTCGCTACCGCAGCGGAGCGGACTGGACTTGCCGGACATCTTCGCCCGCTTCCAACGGTGGGCCGCAGCTGACCCCAAAGACATCGGCCTGCAGCCTGAGGACGTGCTGACAAACGGCATGCCGTGGGATCTGGCCGCCGCAATTCATTTCCAGGTCAACCAGCGAGCAGCCGGCAACGGCTCATTGATGCGGGCATCGACATCCGCGGTCTACTTTGCGGGTGCCCGCCAGTCGCCCACGATGGATGCCGCCCGGCGCATCGCTTCTCTCACCCATGGCGACCGCGCCGCATGGGAAGGCACCGAACTCATCCGCCTCACCCTGGCGGGCGTCGGCCCTCTCCGCGCCCTTCCTGACGTTCTCAATCTCATCCATCTCGACCACCGCCAGCGATATGAGCACACCGCACACGAGGATCCAGGCGTAGCAGACCGAGATGACCGCGGCGGCGGGCGGATGGGTGGTCATCGCCTGGGTCCAGGCCGAGCAGGCGCCGATGAGACAGGCTGATCGTGGCTATCAACGTCATGCCTCGGTGCCACTGCCGAGGGGCCTCGGCGTTGGCGCTGGCCCGGGGCTGGGCGGCGGCGGACGGAGGCGCGTCAGGCTGCCGCACTTCGGTATAGACGGTATGGCGGCCATGTCCGCCTTCTCCATGCTTGGCTACTACATCATGTAGAGGGAGGATGCGCGCCATGTTCGTCTAATAAAGGTGAGAGCGTCACAAGAAAGTGGTCCGGCGTTGCAGGAGGCCGTCGCACCTACGGCATGTTTGCGGTAGGGGCCACTACTGGCCGAGGGGCAGCGACAACGTGTCCGGCCCGGCCAGGCACGCGACACCACCGGGGAGGACCTTGTGAAGCCCGCCGGCCTCACGCCCACCACGCCCGCACCGTCGGGCGGACCTGCCCAGGTGCTCTCGGCGTGGCGGTTCGTGTTGGTTTTCGGGGGCGTCAGTCTGCTGATGGATTTCGTCTACGAAAGCGCTCGTTCCGTCACCGGCCCGCTGCTCGCCCATCTGGGCGCCTCCGCGGCCGTGGTCGGCGTGGTCACGGGTGCGGGCGAGGCCGCCGCGCTGGGACTGCGTCTGGCATCGGGTCCGCTGGCCGACCGCAGCCGCCGCTTCTGGGCATGGACGATCGCCGGATACGTGCTGACCGCGGCCAGCGTCCCGGTCCTCGGTCTGACCGGTGTGCTGTGGGCGGCCTGCGCGCTGGTGATCGCGGAACGGGTCGGCAAGGCGGTGCGCTCCCCGGCCAAGGACACGCTGCTCTCGCACGCCACCGCCGTCACCGGACGGGGCCGAGGCTTCGCGGTGCACGAGGCGATGGACCAGGTCGGCGCGCTCCTTGGCCCGCTCACGGTGGCCGGAGTCCTCGCCCTCACGGGCGACGACTATGCCCCGTTGCTACGGAGTGCTCGCGCTGCCCGGCGTGGCCGCCATCGCGCTGCTGGTCTGGTTGCGTGCCAGGGTTCCCGACCCGGTCGGCTATGAGGTGACCACCGACCCGACGGTGCGTGACGAGCCACGCCCTGCCGGGTCCCGGGACGGGAAGCTGCCGAGGGCCTTCTGGGCCTATGCGGTCTTCACCGCCGCGACCCTGACCGGTTTCGCCACTTTCGGTGTGCTCTCCTACCACATGGTCGTCCGCCACTTGATGCCGACCGCGATGGTGCCGGTGCTGTATGCGGCGGCCATGGCCGCGGACGCGGTGGCGGCGCTGGCCACGGGCTGGCTGTACGACCGGTTCGGCGCCCAGGTCCTGGTCGTCCTGCCGCTGCTGTCCGCCGCCGTTCCGGCCCTCGCCTTCACCGATACGGTCGGGGTCGCCGTCACGGGTGCGCTGGTGTGGGGCGCCGCGGTCGGGGTGCAGGAGTCCACGCTGCGTGCCACCGTCGCCGACTTCGTACCCACTGGCCGCCGGGCCACCGCGTACGGCATTTTCGCCGGGATCATGGGAGCGGCCGCGCTGGCCGGCGGCGCCTTGGCCGGGGCCCTGTATGACATCTCCATCCCCGCTCTGATCGTCGTCGTCGCCGGCATCCAGGCCGCCGCGCTCGTCCTGCTGTGGACCACCCGGGCCGTGCGGTCCACGCCCGCTCGCTGAGGCGGGTCTGGGTGGACCGGATCAGCCGCAGGAGCGTGAAGAGGCTGGCAGCGGCATCGAGGACGCTCGCCAACCGGGTGCCGGCCCGGCCGGCCAGCACGGCGTCCCCATCGCAGCAGTCGCCCGCCACCGTGGCGTACTTTTCGACACACCCGTCTACGACGGGGTCTACGCCCGTGCCGCCGCCCTGGTGCACACTCTGGGCCGCTGCCGCTGGCTGGAGCGGCCCAACTTGACCGTTGCGTGCGCGGTCGCCGTCATGTATCTCGAGGCCGGCAACATCCCTGTCAGCCCCACTCGTGAACAGCTGACCGCGCTCGCCCATGAGCTGAACAGCCCGCGCTGCACCGCCCCTCGGGTCGCCGTTTTCCTGCGTACCTGGAATCCCTGATCCCGGTCCGGGCGCAGTGGACTGAGCGTTGCTGACCCTGAGCTCCGTCCGGTGGAGAAGTTGCTGCTCATCATGGCTGCCGTCCTGTGGGGATGCGGCACGGGCGGATGGCCACCGGTAACAGTCGTCGGCCTCAGGCCTCGAAGCTTCGCCGGGCGGACTCGATGTGCCGGAAGTAGCGGTGGGTCCAATCGCACATTCCGTCGACCGTCGCCCGCAGTCCGTGGCCCGCCTCGGTGAGGGTGTACTCGACGCGGGGCGGGACGGTGGGGTGGACGGTCCGCTCGGCCAGGCCGTTGCGCTCCAACATGCGCAGGTTCTGGGTGAGCATCTTGTGGCTGATGCCCTCGACCCGGCTGCGCAGCTCGCTGAAGCGCAGGGTGCCCTCGCCCAGGGCTTCGATGATCAACAGTGCCCACTTGTTGGCAACGTCGGAGAAGATCTCCCGCGCCAGGGAGTCGGCGCGCCGGAGGTCGGCTTCCTCGGCCGAGCTGCTGAGCTGCTTGGTCACCATCAGGTTCCCCAGTCACTGAAAAGTGCGTTCTTCCATGTCAACGCACACTCTCCTACGGTTCCTGAGTAACCACAAGAGACCGTAAAGGGTCTGGTTTGACGAACACGGGCTTACAGGAGCCCGGACAAGGAGGCGGACAGTATGGCCATCACTCTGAAGAACCCCGACGGACTGCCGAAAATCGATGTCTACCGGCAGGTGGCGATCGCCTCCGGTTCGAGGCTGGTCTTCATCGCCGGGCAGGTCGCCTGGGATGCCGACGGGGTCACGGTCGGCGAGGGCGACCTTGCTGCGCAGGTGGAGCAGTGTTATCTCAACATCGCCACCGCACTGGGGGAGGCCGGTGGTTCCTTCGGCGAGGTAGCGAAACTGACCTTCTACGTTGTCGACTGGACTGCCGACAAGATGCCCCCGCTCCTGGAGGGAATCTCCCGGGCGGCCGCGAAGCTGGGAGTCACTCCGGTGCCGCCGGCCACACTGATCGGCGTCGCGGCGCTGGACGTCCCCGAGCATCTGGTCGAGATCGAAGCCACGGCGGTCCTCGACTGAACATGTGTCACTGAACGCCGAAGCGGCCGGCTACGGCACTCGGTTCCTTGGCGGCTGGACGCGGCTCTACCGCATCGCACTGCCGTGGAGTACCGGCTCCAGATCCGGGGCTGGGAGCAGCCACTGAAAGCGCGGAGGTCACGTGCCGTGGCCGGGGCGGTGCCGGGACCGTGTGGGCATGGCCGGGTCCACCCTGCCGGTCGAGGCGGCCCGGTGGGCTCGGTCGCGCTCGCTGCGCGGGAACCTCAGGGTGAGGTCGAGTCCTTCGACCTCACCGCGCCAGCCTTCGTCGATCGCACGTTGGCGGCGGGTCAACAAGAGACACCGGCCCGTGCCCCGCGCAAGCCCCGTCGGCGTCTCCACCCTCAACTCCGGGACTCAGGAACCCTGGAGGACAACGCCGATCTCGTCATCCTCCTGCACCGCAAGGACGGCCTACGAGAAGGACTCGCCCCGCGCCGGCCTGCGCAGGTAACGGCCTGGACTTGGTCCGAGAAGCGGCCGCACTCCGGACATGCAGCCCCGGCAGCGCGGCCTCTCGCCACCACTCCGACCGTGCCGAACGCGGACGTAGCCGCCTCGACATCCACGTTGTCTATCCCGTCGAACACCAGCGAGTCCCAGAACGGTGCATCGGTCTGCATGACCAGCACCATCACCGTCCACGACCAACCGCAGCAGCGGCCGTCAGACACGTGATGGGACGTCAATTCTGATCGGACGACAAGGCGTACGCGGTCTCACGCGACCTCGTCTCCTGGCAATCGAACATCGAGATAACGTTCTGTGACGACTCCTCAAGATCTGCGCCAGAACCTCGTTTCCATCTAAAAAGCTCTTTTGGTGACGCCCGCCACTGCCTCATTGCCTCCCCCGGCCCCGTCCCCACGGACGACACGCCCAACCGGCTGTAAGATCACCGGCCTTGCCGCGGAAGGTGCACTGCTTGCCATGTCCCGCCGCCGGGCAGAGACGGGACATGGGGGCGCGCCGGGGGACTGCATCCGCTCCGCGTGGCACTCGTCCTGGCTGCCGCGAGGCGTCCTGGCGTCCGCACCGGCGAGCGCCGCCAACAGGCCGGCGGCGTCGTACGTCACCGGCCGCGGCGTCCTCAGCGACGACTGGGGGGACGAGAACCTGCTCGACGCCCCGCAGGCATCCGCGCAGTAACCTTGTCGGCCTGTGGCAGTGCGTGCTGTGGGCGGACGGTTTCCTCCCCCCGGGTCTTCGTCACCTGCCGCTATGACGCCCACACTCGTGCGGTCACCCGCGTCTGCCAGGGCAACCAAGGCCTGGTCGCCGACGGGGTCACGGGAGCCCAGACCTCCGGCTTCGCGGGCGGCAGAGTGATCTCCCGGCCGTCCCGGACGGTCTACGACGGCGAGTGATACGCCCTGCCAATGCGCCGCACCAGCGCGGGCGTCTACGCGGTGTACGACGAAGAGCGCTTCGTCCCGCTACGCACCGACGCGGCCGCTGTGCACGTCTGCCGGGACGCTCACTGATCCACGCCCGAGGATGCGCGGGCGCCGGCACCGAGCTGACGGCCGGGCAGCCGCACGCTGGTGCGCGCGTCTTCGGGGCTCAGCAGGGCCAGCGATGAGGCCGGCAGCAGTGCCGTCCCCAGCAGGGCCGAGCACGGTCATCCGGTACCTCGGACGGAGGGTCGCACCAAACGCCGCAGGTACGGGGCTGCCTCCCCGTCCCGGGCCAGGGGCCCTGTCCCTCCCGGCGCCGACTGCCGGGCGACGCCGGTCGCGGCCGCCTCCCACAGCGGCCGCAGCCGGCCGTCCTCCTGCGAAGCGAGACGTCCGAGGGTGTCCACGGCCTCCCACGGCGGCATCGTCCGGCCGGACAGACAACGGTGCCACGAGGCCGTGCTGTAGCCCGTCTTCCGGGCGAGCTGGGCGAAGGTCCAGCCGCGTGGCGGTCCTTCAGGTGCCGCAACGCGTCCAACATCCGCCGGTAACGCGTTCCGAAGGTCCTCGGACGCAGGCCTTCGCAGCGTCACGTCCGACACCGGGCACTATCGGGCACACATAACCCGGCCCGCCGTGCGGACGCACCCGAGCCCGCCCTCAGCAGCCCGCCTTGCCGTCGATGTAGACCGTCCTCACGGTGTCCGGCCAAAGTACCCGCTGCTCGTAGGGTGCCAGGCAGATGCCGTACACGTGGCCGTCGCCTGCGGCGGTCATGTGCAGGAGCGCCCTCTCCTCGTTGAGGGCGCTGTAGACGGCGTAGGCACCGTACGCGTCCGGTCCCAGCTCCTGGGGGAAGCCCGTCACGCCCCGGTACGAACCGGTCGGCTGCCCGTGCGCCCAGTCGTCCGCCGTTTTATAGAAGCAGACGTCGAGCTCGGCGCAGCCGGGGTCGACGCGCGCCGCGGCCGACGGAGCTCCCGCAGCAAGGGCGGCGGCGACGAGCGCGCCGGCCATGGCCGTGGTCATCATCTTTTCCCCAGGTCCCATGGACATCAGACCAACACACAAGATGTGAGAAGTAGAAGGAGTTTTTCGGTCCGCCGTTGTCCATGAGCGGTATTTGTGATCAGTAGATGGTGGTCTGGCCTGGACTGATCAGTTTGGAGTGCGGCTGTGGGCGTTGTCCGGAGTGGGGTTCTGATCTGCGGCTTTGTCAGTTGGCTGGTTGGATGATCAGGTCGTGTCATCTGTGCTGCGCAATGTTCAGTTTCAGTGATCATTGGTATGCCGAGGTTCCCCCGACATGCGGGGCGTAGTGACAGAGGGTCAGAGGGGTCTCATGAGAGGAGTCCAGACGATGCCTGCACCGAGGAAGTACCGCTGGAGTTGCGTGAGTGCGCGGTCCGGATGTACCGGGCCGCCGAGCCGAAGCCCGTGATCCGCCGCATGGCCGAGGAACTCGGTGTGCACCATGAGGCTCTACATAACTGGATCCGCCAGGCCGAGGCCGACGCCGGCGAACGGAACGACCTGCTCACCACCGAAGAGAAGAACGAGCTGGCTCAGCTGCGGCGCGAGGCGCGGGAACTGTGACGGGCGAACGAGGTCCTGCGGACGGCGTCGGCTTTTTTCGCGGCCCAGCTGTGCGCCACGAGGCGCGATGTTGATCGAGAGGTGGCGGTATGAACCGCTCCGGGTCTGATGGAGGCTCGGGCCTGTACCGAGTTGGGTGGAGTCGAGTTGCTTGGTTTCACGCTACCGGTGGGGTGCGGAGTTCGTACTCCACCGGGCTGAGCATGCCCAGTGCGGAGTGTCTGCGCCGGCGGTTGAGCAGTTCGACCTGGACGCGTGCCCAGAAGGACTCCATCTTCGCGTTGTCCTCGCAGTTCCCGATGGAGCCCATCGAAGGCAGCAGGTCGGAGGCCGACTTGGCGCACGGCGGGGAGCACGCCGACCTTGGTAGTGATGAAGGTGTACAGGTCCTCGGTGTCCCTGCAGGTGACAGTGACCAGCAGATTGGCCGCGCCGGTGACAGCGGCCGTGAACGTGGTCTCGGGATGCAGCGATAGTGCGGTGCCGGTCGCATCGAGATCGGCCGGGGTGACGGTGAGCCAGAGGCATGCGGTGGCGTGAAAGGCGAACTGGGCCGGCGCGAGGTCCACCGCGATGTGTAGTGCCCCGGAGGACAGCCCTATGGCGACCTGTTGCCGGTGGACCGTTTCACCCGCCCCCGCCACCGCCGCGCCTGACCCGCCGGCGGGGGCCGGTCCTCCGGCTTGACTTCGAGCACGCTCCAGGTCCTAGCGTCGGAGGCGTTCGCCAGCCCTCGAGGTACCGCCCGGTCCGCCGGGCAGGAGGAGTATCCGCGCATGATCACCCGAACCACGCTCGGCTCGCCCGGTCTCACCGTCAGCGCGATGGGCCTGGGGTGCATGGGGATGAGCGAGAGCTACGGCGCCGCCGACTGGGACGGCGGCCTGGCCACCATCAACCGGGCCCTGGAGCTGGGCATCACGTTCCTGGACACCGCCGACGCCTACGGCACCGGGCACAACGAGGTGCTGGTGGGCCGGGCCATCCACGGCCGCCGGGACCAGGTGCAGCTAGCCACCAAGTTCGGCATCGACCGCAGCGCCGGCGACCGGGCACGCCGCATCCGCGGTGCCCGGGACTACGTGCTGCGCTCCTGCGACGCCTCGCTGCTGCGGCTGGGCGTCGAGGTGATCGACCTGTACTACGCCCACCGCCCGCCCCAGGACGTGGAGATCGAGGAGACCGTCGGGGCGATGGCCTAGCTGGTCGAGGCGGGCAAGGTCCGCCATCTGGGCCTGTCCGAGGTCGACGGCGAGTTGCTGCGCCGGGCGCACGCGGTGCACCCGATCACCGCGGTGCAGAGCGAGTACTCGCTGTGGACCCGCGACGTCGAGGCGGTCACCCCGGTGATGGCCGAGCTGGGGGTCGGGTTGGTGCCGTACTCGCCGCTGGGGCGGGGGTTCCTGACCGGCAGCCTGGACCGCTCCACGCTGGGCGAGAAGGACTTCCGGCGCACCAACCCCCGCTTCGCCGGCGAGGCGGGCGAGGCCAACGAGAAGATCGCGCAGACCGTGCGCGAGGTGGCCGACCGGCTGGGTGCCACCCCGGCCCAGGTGGCGCTGGCCTGGGTGTACGCCCAGGCCGAGCGGCTCGGGGTGGCGGTGGCGACCATTCCGGGCACCCGCAGCCCGGCCCGGCTGGAGCAGAACGCGGCCGCGCTGGAGCTCACCCTGGACGCCGAGGCGCTGGCCGCGCTGGACCCGCTGAGCGACCAGGTGATGGGCGAGCGCTACACCCCCGCGCACACCGCTGAGGTCGCTCGGGGTTAGCCGGTGGGCTCGACGCGCACGACGTCCAGCTCGACGACGTCGTTGACGTCGCGCCCACCGGTGACCTCGCCGGTCACGACCAGCCGGGGTCGGGCCAGCGGTGCCCCGTCCTGCTCGACGGCCAGGATCGCCCGGTTGCCGGAGCCCGGGGCGATCGCGCCGTAGGAGACCAGCGCCTGGTACCCGTCCGCGCCCACCGCGAGCACGCCGACGCTCAGCTGGGGTGTCGTCAACCGATCACCTGGCCGCTGAACGCGGCGCGATGCCGGGTATGCCGAGGTCGACCGGCGCGACCCTGGCGAGCCGACGGGTCTGGTCTCGCTTCTGGCACAGGAAGGACGACCAGGCAGGCGGGGCTCTCACCCACGGCTAACCGTGGCGTTCGCCGCCGCAGCCGTCATGTTCGTAGCCGGGGCGGCTGTCACGATCCTCGCCGTCAACGCCAAAAAGCAGCACAACGGCGGGGACAGCGTTCCCGTGCACATGGGCTGAGCGGCCCCGGAAGAGGCGTACTCGGATGAACCGCCCACTGAGCTTCTGCGAGCCGGCCACCGATCAGGTGACGGTTCCGGAGCGCAACGAGCGAGGCCCCCGAGCTGGTGATCGAGATGTCTGACGTCTCAACCACGCTGCTCGGGGGCCTCGTTGGTCATCTATCCTGCCGCACTCGACCTGCCGCATGCGCTCGTGGAGTGGGTGACGATGCTCGTCGTCACCCGTGAGGACGACCGGCGCTGCAAGCTGCGCCCGCCCCAGCGTGCGATGGTGGCACTGGTGTACCTGCGCGAACACACCACTCTGGCGAGGATCGCTGCCGGGTTCGGTATCAGAGAGTCCACCGCCCACGCCTATGCCAGCGCGGTCATCCACCTGCTCGCCGAACGTGCGCCGGGGCTGCTGAAGGTCCTGCAATCGATTGCCAGCGAAGGCCGATCGATTGACTTCTGTGCCATTTAGGGATGACCGTCTGCGGGGTTTGTGATAGTGGAGGATGACCGCAGACGGCGACGATCACTCTGCTCGACGGGTCTGTAGTGTGCGGCAATGACAAGAAGCGAGCGGCTCGCGGAGCAGTTGGACTGGTACTGGCGCAAGAACCTGCGGCCACGGCTGGACGGTCTTACTGACGAGGAGTACTTCTGGGAGCCGGTGCGCGGCTGCTGGAGCATCCGCCCACGTGACACGTCGGCCGCACCGATGTTGGAAGGCTCGGGGGAATGGACGATGGACTCCGCGTCCCCTGCCCCGGTGCCGGCACCGGTGACCACGATTGCCTGGCGGCTGGCGCACATCATCGTCTCGTGCCTGGGCTATCGGGTCGGATGGTACTTCGGCGGCCAGGACGTCGACTCCCAGACATTCGCCTACGCGGGGACCGCTGACGAGGCGCTGGAACAGCTCGATGAGATGTATGGGGGATGGAACGCGGGGGTCCGCGAGCTATCGGACGCTGACCTGGACAATCCGCCCACGGTGGGTCCCGAGCGGTTTCCCATGGAGAACAGGGTCCTGCACGTCAACAGGGAGCTGATCCATCACGGCGCCGAGATCTCCCTGCTGCGCGACCTCTACCGCTGGCAGGACGGAGCCGGACCGCACCGAATATGACTTTCGGTAACCGGCGATCGGATGTCATGCGGGCAGGGAGTCCCAGAATCGGTTGAGTACCTCCGCGCCCCGGTCAGGGTCCTGGAGCATCCAGTAGTGGGTGAGGTGGTCCAGTTCCACTGCCTGTGCTCCGGTTCGCGTGGCCATGTCCAGGTCCATCGCGGGCTGTGCCATAGGATCGCCGGTCGGGATCAGGACGAGTCCCGGCGCGGGAGAGGGGCGGTCGAAGTCCTTGCCCCAGTCGGTGTGGAAGTTGGGCCAGGCCGAGCGGTAGAGCGTCAGGATGGCCTTGCTCATCTCCTCGTCGTGGGCGGTGTCGACTTCTGCCGCCAGTTCGGCGCTCATCCCCCGGGGGCGGAGGAAGTCGCCGAAGCTGGGGCTGCCGGGGGTCTGGGCGCGCAGCGACGCGAGCAGCTCCTCGCCCTCCGGGGTCTTCTGGAAGAGGGTGGCCGCCTCGTGCCACTGATAGTCGGGGTGCCAGCCGTGTGCGACGTCGGACACCCAGCTGCGTACCGGAACGTCGTAGGCGGAGACGATCCGCATCACCAGGTGTGCACCCCAGTCGTGGCCCACGAGGTCGACGGGCTCGCCGAAGGCGCGCAGTTCGTTCGCCAGCCAGTCGGCGTACGCCTCCTTGCCGTCCAGGTGAGCCGGGCGAGGGCTGCCGAATCCGGGCAGCCGCAGGGCCGTGGTGGGGCGGTCGATCCGCCCCCGGAGGTCGTTCCAGACGGAGGGCGTCTCCGGTACTCCATGGATGAACACAACGGTCATGACCGCTCCTGACGAAGTGAAGTGGATTGGTTATCGACTTAACCGTAGCACCAACCTGATAGGTTATCCACATAGGTATGCGAAGGAGGGATCATGAGGTCGGATGCCGCACGCAACAGGCAGAGGATCTTCGATGAGGCCCGCGGCGCCGTCATCGGCGGGGAGATAGCGCTTACCCTCAACGAGCTTGCGCGCAGGGCGGGCGTGGGGGTCGGGACGGTCTACCGGGTCTTCCCCACGCAGCGGGCCATGCTGGAGTCCGTCCTGGAAGAGGCGGTCCGAGAGCTCATCGATGCGGCGGCCGCAGCTGGCGGACACCCCGATCCCGCCAAGGCGCTCGTTGACTTCCTCCGCACGGCGCTCCTGACGGCCCTGGCGCAACCGGGCCTCACCGACGTTCTGATCACCGGGTCCGACGAGACGGACTCTCTGCACCGGGCCAAGGGAGAGCTGGTCGAAGTCACCTCCCACCTGCTCGCACGCATCCGCCCTGCCCCTGCCCTCACCGGCGAAAACCTGCTCAAGCTCCTGTGCGGCCTGATCCACGCCGTCAGCGAGCACCCGGCGGAGCGGCAGGGGGACGCGATCGACAACTACCTCGACATCCTCCGGGCCGGCATCGCACCCAGCCTCTGACGACCGGGGCTCTGGGCGCGGGCTGGGCTCGAACTCGGACGTTGGGTCGGAGGCTGCATCGTGCCGCTCGTCATGCAGTCCTCCTTGATGTGGACGCGAAGGCGCTTCGGAGCACGGCGGGCTTATCGGATGCCCGCCGGTCGCCGGTCGCCGGTCGCCGGTCGCCGCTCGGCGCACGGACCGTTGGCACGCGCGCCCGAGCGGGGAAGATGGCGACTGTTCGTGAACATTGGCGAACGCGACCGCAAGGTGTGAGAGCCCGCTGCGGTGTCGCGTCCGTCCGGAACCGTGTCGCGGTCAGGCGTCTTCGCCGGTGGTTTCGATCAGCTCGATGGCCGGCCCATGGGCCAGACCGTCCAGGTACACGAAGCGTGTCTGCCCTGCGATGGTTGCCTCGAAGGTGACACGACCTGCCTCTCCCGTCGCTCGCAGCGATTCGAGGCACTGGTCGATGCTTCCCACCACGTAGGCGAGGTGGTGGACGCCTTCACCGTGGAGGTCGAGGAACTGAGTGTACGGCGAGCGGCCATCGAGCGGCTGGATCAGTTCGATCTCCGAAGATCCCGTCCTGATGAAGCCGTAACGGGCAGACCTTTTCCCCGTGAAGTTCGGCTTTGGAGAATTTCAGATCCGTTATCTGCTCTGTGTTGGCCCCCCACCGTTTCTCGTAATCGGCGACGGCGCGGTCGAAGTCTTCCACGATGATGCCGACGTGAAAGAGAGGCGGAAGGCTGATGGGCACGGGTATCCCCTCGGTTCGATGAACTGAGCTGTTTCCGACCTGTCGTTCGCGCTGGTCGGTGGGTTGTCGGTGGCGGTGCTCCGCCCCGTGAGCCAACGCGACGAGGATGTCCAGCGGTGTGGCGTTCCTCAGCGCCGCGCACGGGCCGGGGGCAGCGTGAACGTGGCTGGGCCGGGCTTCAGCTGCGCCGCGTTGATCTGCGTGAAGGTGTCGAGCCACGGCGCCCGGTCGCCACCAGTCGCGATGTCTTCAGCCGGGTTGTCCAGGGGCAGCTGGAGACGGGCGTTACTGATCCGGATCTTTTGCTTGGAGGGGGTGTCGAGCCAATCGCCGGTCCGCACCGAGCCGATCTCCACGGCGAGGCGGTGGCCGGCCCGCAGGGTCCAGTCGGTCGACTTCAGGCCGATGTCCAGCCTGTCCCGGTCCAGCCGGGAGACTCGCTCGTCGAATGCGACAGCGTTGCCGTCCTCGTCCACGTCGTACAGCTTGACCATGACGTTCCCCTCACCCTTGGCCGTCATGGTGATTCGGGGCGTGCCGGTGACCCGGGTGGCCGTCTCGAGAGGCCCGGACCAGACGAGGAAGCTTCCAGCGTCACGACCGGATTCCTCTTCTGGGGACGTCGGCTGCGAACCCGCTCCGCTGTCCACGTACGAGCCGTTGCCGAGACGGAGGTTCGCGGAGCGCTTCGCTGTGGGCCAGGACTTCTCCGCGCGCCAGTTGCCCAGGTTGTCCTGGACGGCGTAGTTCGGGTACTGGATCTTCGGGTCGATGCCCTTGAGGTGTTCGTCGAAGAAGGACAATGTCTCCTTGAACCAGTTCGCGCGGCCCATCGCGAGCTTCCCGTCCTGTGTGCGCTCATTGCCGCGCACGTGGCCCCAGGGGCCGATCCAGGCCCGCTGGGGGCCGCGGTGATTGTCGAGGAACTCCTCCATCCCCACGGGCAGGGTGTTGGTCTCGGCGGTGCCTTGGGTGAAGAGAAGGGGAGTGGGGGTGTCCTTCGCGTTCCTGGCCGGGCTGCGGTCCTTCCAGTACGGGTCGTCCGGGTCACCGATGGAGGGGCCGAAGGAGTTGAGCACCAGGCACTCGGGGTGCTTCTTCTCGTACGCGGCGTTGGTCCGGTACCGCTTGTCCTCGTCCGGCAACTGGGCCAGGCCGGCAATGCGGTTGTAGCTGGTGGGCAACTGGACGCTGTTCGGGCGGGGCACGCCGTTGGAGTGGAGCTGCTGATACAGATCCCAGATGGGCTCCTGGGCGACGACGGCTTTCAGTGCGTCGTGTTTGACGTTGTTGCCGAGGAGACCGGTGTAGGCGTCGAAGGATTTTCCGTACATTCCCACCGCGCCTGTGGACCAGGGCTGTTTCGCGCTCCAGTCGATCGCGGCCTTGACGTCGGCCTGGTCTCCGGGCCCGCCGAGGTCGAGACATCCGGTGGAGCCGCCGAAGCCGCGCGTGTCCACCATGACGAAGGCGTACCCCTTGTCGAACAGGTCGGTCCCCTCCAGGAGGTCCTGAAAGCGCTCCGAGGGGCCGGCGTGCTCCTCCTCGACCTCCATCTCCCCCGAGTGACCGAAGTACGCGCCGGCCGACATGATGACGGGCACCTTCGCACCCTCGGGGAGCTTCTCAGGAAGCAGAACGTCGGCGTGCAGCTCGGTCTTGGAGCCGTCCGAGGAGGGGAAGTAGTGCTGGGTCCAGCGCGCCCCCTCCGGCACCCGCTCGTTCTCCTCGTGCGTGACCGAATCGGTAGCAGTGGCGACGGTCGTCCTCCCGGTTCGGCCGCCGTCGGTTGCCTGGTCCGGCGCGGCGACGGCTGCCCCTATGAGGCCGCAGGTCAGAGCGCAGGCCGTGAGCAGGGCTGCGGCGGTGGCGGCTGGTCGTTTCCTCATGCGGTACTCCGGAGCTCGGGTAGGGGTGGGCTCGGAAGGGGATCACTCGCTGCGCAGGTCGGCCTTGCACAGCGAGTGGCAAAGGCCACCGCGCGGCGGGATCCCTTGTCACTTAGTGACAGTGTCACTAAGTGACAGATATTGCAAGTGGATGCACTTGAGTCCGGATCGAGGCGCGCGCACTAGCTGGCGTGCAGCGTCACTTAATGTCAATATGGCACTGAGTGAGCGCGATGGTGAAAGGGTGGCGAAAAGATGGCCGACGACGTGGTATCGACCGAACGCAGCCGTGGCGGGATGAGTGAGCAGCGCCGCCGTCGTGTACGTCTGGAGATCTCGCGGGAGGCGGCACGCCTGTTCTGGGCGCAGGGCGTCGACGGCACGAGCGGTGACCAGATCGCCGAGGCGGTGGGCCTGTCGACCCGCACCATCTGGCGTCATTTCCGAAGCAAGGAGAGCTGCGCGGAGCCGATCGTTGCGCAGAGCGTGGAGTGGGAACTGGCCACTCTGCGCAGTTGGCCGCTGAACCGCTCTTTGGAGGAGCACTTCGCCACGGAGGCGAAGCGGTTGGTCAGCGAGATCAGCCCTTCGGGGCAGGCCGATGCCGGGCTGGGCGTCAAGATGATTCGATTGGCCGAGACCGAACCGGCCCTGCGCACGGCCTGGCTGATGGCCTGCGACCAGGTGGAACACGAACTGGCAGCGGTCATCGCGACTCGCCTCGGACTCAAGCCCGACGACCTACAGGTACGTCTGCACGCCGCGGCCGCCGCGGCCGCCCTGCGAGTCATCAATGAGTACGTCGGAGCCGGCCTTCTGGACGGCACCGATCCGCGGAAGCTCGGTGACGAGAGTTTCGCTTTCATTGCGGACGCTGTCCGCACGGCCACCGGGGGCGCCGTGGGCGACCCGGTCCAGGTCGACGAGGCGCCCGCCGCGCCGGACGAGGGCGCCGCCGATCGACAGGAGTAAGCGGTGCCCCCTGAGCGGCACACTCCGATGGGCTCAGCCACGGAGGCGGGAGGGGACACGGCCGCTGCTGCACGTACTGTGTACGCCGCTCAACCGCGGATCTCCCAGGGCACGACAACGCCGTAGCGCCCATATGAACTCTGTGGCCCAGGGCGCTATTTCGGCCAGTCCGACGAAGACCCCGGCTCTCCATCCCGGATACAGCGGCCGGTGGCGCCTGACCCTGCCCGGCGCCCTGGACCCGGGGAGGGCTTCTTCCCGGGCGACGAACAGGACCTTCGACAAGCCCTACCGTCCCAGTTCAGAGGCGCTCCCCGGCTATCTGATCACCCGTCGGACGGCCCCCTTGGTGAAAGCCCGAGGCCAACGTGGCCAGTGTCCGACGACCCGATGCCGTTCTCCGGCGGGACCGCCGGCCCCCTCGGATGCTCCGGCTCCACGCCTGACACGGGCCTGGAACCGGCGTCGGCACTCCCGCTGGGGAGCGGCGTGGCGGCGAAGACGGAGTCCGGGTCGACCGCAGACTTCACGGCTAGCAAACGCTCGGTGTTCGGCCCGTAGGACTCCGCGACCTGGTCGGGAGTCTCCGGCCCCAGGAAGTTCACGTAGCCACCCGGCAACGAGAACGGCTCAAGCGCCGCGTGCAACGCTTCCAGCCAGCGAAGGTGCGGGGACCTGCCATCGCCGGCTCCTGCGTTGCTCTTGCTTTCGCCCTCCCACAATGAGATCAGCTCGACCATCAGGTGCGGTTCGCGTCGGCCGAAAGCCGTCGAGCCGAGGGGCAGCCGGGCGGCGGCACCATGGAACTGATGCCACACGATCGCGGAGAACGGTGAGGTGAACTCCTGGGCAGCCCGGTCCAGGACGGTCGCGATGGAGCCGGAGATGCTCTGGACGGTGCGCGTGCGAATCGCGCCCATCCGCCCGGGTGGGAACATGGTGTCCGTCGCGGCCAACGCCGCGGAACGGGCGACCGGTCCAATCTCGGCCAGCACGGGTGTACCGAGTCTGGCCAGGGCACGCACCGGCCCGTTCTCGGCGTTCCCCACCTCGATGTCCCCCGACCAGGTCGGCGCGACGTACACCGTCGGCTTCCCGTCCGGGCCGGGAAGGAACCCCACGTCCACCGTCAGCTCATCCGGACAGTCCTGAAGGATCCCACCGAGGTCGGCGAGAATGTCGGCGCTCTGGATGATCGGGTACAAGATGGTGCCCGACACGACTGTCGGCACGGGGTGCAGACGGATCCGCGCCGAGGTCACGACACCGAAATTGCCTCCGCCGCCGCGCAGCGCCCAGAAGAGGTCCGGATGATGGTCGGCGTCGGTGTGCACTCGTGAACCGTCGGCCAGGACGACTTCGGCGCCGAGCAGGTTGTCGGCCGCGAGCCCGAACTGCCCGATCAGGGGGCCGTATCCGCCGCCGAGCGTGAGGCCGACCATGCCGACGGCGCCCGCCGTTCCGGTGACCGCCGTCAGGCCCGCCCGCTCGGCAGCGGATACGACGTCGGACGAGAGTGCCCCGCCACCTACCGTCGCGAAACGGCGGCCGATGTCGACCTGAACTCCCCGCATGTCAGTCAGATCGAGAACCAGTCCGCCGGGACGGAACGCCCGTCCCCAGAAGTCATGACCCCCGCCGCGTACCGAGATCGGCACCCCGTGGTTGCGAGACGCGCGTATCGCGGCCTGCACGTCAGCGGTGGTCGCGCACCGCACGACGACAGCAGGACGGACATCGACCGCTGCGTTGAACAACGCCACTGCTTTTGCGTACTCCGGCCCGTTGGTGAGCACACGGCCCGCAGGGATTCTGGACCGCAGCTCAGCCAGCAAGGCAGTGCTGACTGCGTCGCGGGCATCTGCATGGGCATGGGACTGCATTGTCACTCCTGCGTGTCGCTTACGGGTGCGGCCGTCGACGGCGACGGCATGGAGCCGGAAACCGGCGCGGTCAACGAAGTTCGGTAGCGTTCCGCCTCGGTCGAGGCTGGGTGGACTCGTCCACGATCACGTGGGTCCGGTGCAAAACGTCGAGCTGCGCCGGGTTGTACAGCTCACGCAGGACCGTCTCCATGGTCTCTCGAACGAATTTCTCCCCCCTCGGGGCGTCCGTGTACAGGTCGGGCAGGTCCGGGTGGTCCTGCCGCAGCCGACGCAGGTAGGGCACCATCCGCTCCACGAGGTCTTGGCGGATGAGCTCGCCTGCGTCAGCGGGCAGTTCGTCGAACTCCCGGTTGATCGGGTGAGCAGGCAGATTGCGCACCAGTGCACCGTAGGCTTGCAGCTGCTCCCCGTTCATCAACCGGGTCATGACCAGCAGGAGCGAGCGGTCGGTCTCGGACAGGGCCGTTGCTTCGCCGGGCGTGAGTTCCGTAGGCAGGTCGGCCGGGGCACGCAGGTCGATCAGTGCCGCGAGTTCGAGCCGGGCCCGCTGCAGCCGTTCGATGGTCGCGGCCAGCTCCGCGTCGAGCGTGCGCAGTGCCTGCCCGGGGTGCTCACCCTCGTCCACCGTCTCCGCGATCTGGTTCAGCGAGAACCCGAGATCGACCAGACGCTTGATCCGCAGCAGGCGGACCAGGTGCGGCACGCCGTACTGCTTGTAGCCGTTGGCGCGGCGCTCGGGCTCCGCCAGCAGCCCGACCTCGTGGTAGTGCCGTACCGCCCGCAGACTGGTGCCGGCCAGCTCGGCGATCTCCCGGGTACTCCAACTCATGGCCCTCAGCCAACACGGTGCCGCTACGGCACAGTCAAGTCCCGCCTCTGCCGCTCACGATCGGCATCGCGATCGGGACCGGGCTGGTGCTGTTCGGCTTCCGGCTCGCGGCAGCTGGGCAGTGCGCGGTCGCACGAGTTCCGGTTCACACTCCGGGGTCAAAGTCCCGTGCCTGTTCATAACCGAGTTCCAGCAGGGCGGCACGGAGCTTTGCTGCTGCTTCAGCCAAAGCTGACTGATCCTCCTCCTGCTTGGCCTTGCTGAAATCAAAGTCGGACATGTCCCAGACCGGCGCGACATGTATATGCAAATGCGGTACCTCAAAGCCTGCGATGACGAGGCCGGCACGCGGAGCGTTCCAAGCCCGCTGCACCCCTTGCCCCACGGCC
Source organism: Streptomyces sp. NPDC050997 (assembly GCF_040660135.1). Lineage (NCBI taxonomy): Bacteria > Bacillati > Actinomycetota > Actinomycetes > Kitasatosporales > Streptomycetaceae > Streptomyces > Streptomyces sp. NPDC050997. The sequence goes on along the minus strand of NZ_JBFAGK010000003.1, from coordinate 125,961 downwards.
TGGGCTACCTCGAAGCAACGCGTCAGAAGGGTCCCGTCAGCGTCCGTCCACCGGTCGACCTCACGCCGCGGCACAACAAGAGTGTGACCAGGCCGCAACGGAGCGATGGACAGAAAAGCGACGATGTCCGGATCCTGCCAGACGAAGCGTCCGGGCAGCTCGCCGACGATAATGCGTGAGAATACAGTAGTCATACGTGAAATTGTCCTCAGAGGCGTCAGGGCGCGGACGGCGAATCGGGCAACGACGGCCAGAGATGCGACCATGGCTGCGCCCGCTCCAATTGCGCGGCCAGTGCCAGCAGCTCGGGCTCCGACCCCGGGCGCCCGACGAACTGGATACCGAGCGGCAGCCCACTCGACGTCCGGTAGAGCGGCACCGACGACGCCGGGCGCCCGGTCACGTTCGCCAGCTGGGTGAAGGGCGCGGGCTCAAGGTTCGCGACGGCCAGTTTCTCGACGAGGTTCATCCGCCCCAGCACACCGCCGATCCGGGCAGCCAGCAGCCCCCGTGCGGCGAGCCGGACCGGCAAGGCGAGATCGAACTCGCCGATCGGCCACGCCGGCCGGGCCATGGTCGGGGTGAGCAGCATGTCGTAGCGCTCGTGGAACCGGGCCAGCGCCCGGGTGTGCTGGTGCCAGCGGGACTGCGTGGCCAGATACTCCGGCGCCGAAAGGCTCCGGCCGATCGCAGCCATCATCCGGGTCTCGATCTCGAAGTCGCCCTCGGCACAGCCGGTGAACTCCCGTGCGGCCGTGACCTCGGCGGCGACCATCGCGAACCAGGCCGTGAGGAAGTCGGTGGCCAGGCGCTGCCCGTCGATGGCCGGGGCGGACTCCTCCACGACGTGTCCGAGTCCGGTGAGCAACTCCCCCGCATCCCGAACCAAGGCGGCGGCCTGCGGATCAACCGGTCCGCCAAGCGGGGACACCGTGCTCAGCCCGATCCGCAGCGGGCGTGGGTCGTCGACGACGGCCTCGGCGTACGGACGCTCCGCCGGAGCCGCCCGGTACGGGCCCTCCGGTGCGGAGCCGGCCAGCACGTCGAGCATCGCGGCGGAGTCACGGACCGTGCGCGACAGCACGCCCTGCACCGCGGCGCCATGGAAGACCTCGTCGACCTCCGGCCCGGACGGGACGACGCCCCGCCCCGGCTTGAGCCCGAACAGCCCGCAGGCCGCAGCCGGAATCCGGATGGAGCCCCCGCCGTCGTTCCCGCCCGCGACCGGCACGACTCCGGCCGCGACGGCCGCCGCGGACCCGCCGGAGCTGCCACCGGGCGTCCGCGACGGATCCCAGGGGTTGCGGGTCGGGCCCCCCGCGACCGGCTCGGTTATCGCGCGAGCACCGAACTCGGGGGTCGCGGTCCGGCCGAACACGACCAGACCGGCGTCGAGCCAACGCTGTACCACCGTGGACGTCTCCGGGCGCGGGAAGCGCGCCAGCGATCGATTCCCACTGCCGGTCGGAACCCCGGCGAGGTGCTGATCCAAGTCTTTGATCAGGAACGGGACGCCGGCGAACGGGCCTGCCAGTGGACTGCGAGCGCGGGTACGGGCATCGTTGTCGAGTCGGTGGCGGATCGCGTTGATCGTCGGCTCGACGGCGTCGGCACGGGCAATCGCCGCCTCGAGCAGTTCAACCGGGCTCACCGCCCCGGACTTCACCAGCTCGGCCAGCCCGACGGCATCGTGCTCCCGGTACTCATCCCAAGTGATACCCATACGAGTGCTCCCATCAGAGCGATAAGGGGCCCGGTCCGAGGCATGTCCAACGTCACGACGCCTCGGCCATCGGCGTCCCGGCTACGACCTCGCGCAGGTCTCGGTCGGCCGGTCACGACCGCGTCAGACACTGCGTAGCGATGTTGATCAGCCATGGCCTGAGTCAACACTGTGCCGCGACGGCACACTCAAGCTCATGGATGGATGGCGGGATCACCCCACACGCCGAGTTCTGGGCGCAGCACCGGAGGCGGGCACGCGGTGACGGTCGGGCTGACCGGAGGCAGAAGGGGTGTCCGGCTGCCGGGCCGGCGTAGGCCCGTCCGCCTTCTTGCCATGCAAGTTGACGTCGTCAGTGGGCTGCGGCTGACGCGCGCCATTTCGCGCGGTCTGGCCTTCCCGGCCCCGACCTGGCGTCTGACCCTCACGTCGTCCGCGACGTACTCGCGCAGGTCCTCGGACATCGGCGTCCGACGACCCGCACCCGCGCCACCTCGACGGCCGCGACCTCTACGGAAAGTCGGCGGCGAACTGAGCGAGACGGCTGGCGCGGGACAGGTCGACAGCGATCGCCGAACCGCCGTACGGACCGTGACCTGATGACGAGCGACTCGCTGGGCGGGGGGTTCGCCGCGATGTGACTCAGGTCATGTCGCGCGAGGCGGCTATCTGGTGCGTTGGGCCTGCCGGAAGTAACGGATTTACCGCCGGGAGAAGAAGGCGCGGGAACTACTGGCGGGAACTGCCCGCCGGTACCCGAATCTCTTCGCCCATTGGTGGTTCGGTCTCAAGCCTGATGGCTGGATGATGGGAGCCGTGTGAGCCGATGGACTCCCGCACGGTTCTGCGAGCGGCGGTGCGTGAGATTGCCGCCGCCGACTCAACTACTTCAAGCACGCGGTCTGCAAAGCCGCCCTGAGCTCCCTGGCCAGTTTCACGCGGCATCGGGTGATCAGCTGGTGGATGGCACTGCGCCGCTGGAAGTGGAAGGACGTCCGCCGACGGTTCACCGACCACACCGGTCGGTGGCAAAAGCCCTCGGCAGACGGGATCGAACTGTTCGACCTCCAAGCGGTGACGGTCACCCGCTACCGCTACAGAGGCAACACGACCTCCAACCCCTGGACCCCCCGCGCGAACGGCAGAGTCCGTGGAGAGCCCGGTACTCGGAGACGGGTACGCCGCGTTCGGCGAGCGGCACGGAGGAACGGACCGGTGGCAACACCGGCACCGCGCTCCGTGCCGACTCAACAGGCACCCCCCGCTCCGACTAGAACGCGGAAAATGATTCCGCGGTGAGGCAACGGTCTCGGCCTCTCATGGCCTCTTTTGAACATCTAGGAGGTGCTCATGGGGGTTCGAAAACAGGCCGGGGACAGAGAGTTCCAGGCCTTCGTCGTCGGCCGCTGGCCGCGGCTGATGCGCACGGCATTCCTGCTCACGGGGGAGCAGCACGCCGCGGAGGATCTGGTCCAGTCGACGCTGGAACAGGTCTATGTGGCCTGGCACAGGGTCGCCTCGGCCGACGACCCAGAGGCGTATGTACGACGAGTGATGATCAACGCGCATGCCCGCAGATACCGCAGGAAACTGCGGGAGTTCCTGGTGCCCAGGAGCGAGGACGCGGGCCTGACACACGAGGTGGCCGACACCGGTGACCGGATCGCCCAGGCCGACGACCGCCACACGCTGCTGAAGGCGCTGGCCGAACTGCCGACACGGCAGCGGGAAGCAGTGGTCCTGCGCTACTGGGAGGACCTCACCGAGACACAGACGGCCGAGGCGATGGACTGTTCGGTCGGCACGGTGAAGAGCAACGCAGCCAAGGGGATCGCGAAGCTGCGCGCCATATCGGGACTGGCGGAGACAGTGACGCAGGGAGGACGAAAGTGAAAAGCGCGGACTGGGAGACGAGCCACAACATGACACAGCACGACATCGCACTCCTGCTGGCCGACGCGGCCGACGAGGTGAAGATCGGCATAGCCCCCGCCCAGGCGCTGATTCGCGGCGGCCGCCGCCGCAAGGCCCGTCGCTGGGCGGTCGTGGCGACCACCACCCTGGTCGTGGCCGGCTCCACGGGGGCTCTGGCGCTGACGGGGCTGTCCGGTGACGGGGACCGGGGGGTGTCGCCGGCGAGCCGGCCGGTCGCCAGCACGGAGGCGTCCGAGCCGCACATGCGGACGACCCTGGCGAGCGGCACCGACGCGGGAGTGCCGTGGAGGGTGTACATCGACGTGTGGAAGGCTCCGGCGGACACGGCGGAGGCCCAGGCCACCCTGGCGGCGATGGCGGAGTTCGGCGAGCACCCGGAGGACGTCTCCACGGCCTCCGAACTGGTGGGCAAGGTCGCGCACTTCGTGCACCGGGTCACCGGTGAAGAGGCGAGGACCACTCAGATCGCGGACATGGCGCTACCTGAGGGCGACGTCCTGTCCGGCGGCGAGTCCGGGACCGTCTCGCTCCCGCTGCTCCCCGGGAACGGCACGGCCCCGCGCCTGGTGATTGGCCAGGTCGCCAAGACCGCCCGGGAGGTCACCTGCACCTGGAAGGACGGCACGTCTACCAAGGTCGGCCGTGCGTCCGCGGCCACCGAGGCGAACGCCGCCGTTCCGGTCATCCACAGCCCCAAGCACTCGCCCTACGACTGGTTCGTCTGCCTGGCGCCGAAGTCCACCGCGTACGAGGGGATCAAGGTGACGAAGTAGACGAAGCGGGAGACCGAGTGCGGGGAGCCGAGGCCGGACGACGGTTCGCGACGCCCGGCGGCCCCCGGAGCCCCGTCCGGGCCGGGCCGGGGCTCCGGAAGACGCCCGCGGCACCGGGGGCAGGGGGAGGCCCCTGCGCAGCGCCCCTGCAAGAGCTGTCCCTATCGACGCGACGTACCCGCAGGGATCTGGGTCAGTGAGGAATACGCGAAGCTCCGGCGCTACGACGCCGAAACTCCAGACCAGCCCGCAGGGCTGTTCCAGTGCCATCAGGCCGATGCCGACAGTGCTGTCCGGCGTGTTTGTGCTGGCTGGGCTGGATGCCACGAGGGTGAGGAACTACTCGCCCTGCGGCTGGCGGTGCTCGACGGTTGCATCGACGCCGCCACGTACAGGACTGTGGTCGAGTACGTGTCGCCGGTGCCCCTGTTCCCTTCAGGCAGCGAAGCCGCTGCTCACGGTGAGGCGGGCATCGCTGCGCCAGTCAAGGAGGCCCGCCGCCTGATCAACAAGATTGCTCGGACACGCAACGACCTGGTGTAGTAACGGTTGTTGGTCATGAGCGGAGTCAGATGAGGAGCGCGGCGACCGTCACGGTGCCGAGGAAGACGTATCCGCGCTTGTCATAGCGGGTGGCGACGGCTCGGAACTGTTTGATCTTGTTGATCGCTCGCTCGACGGTGTTCCTGGCTTTGTATCGGGTCTTGTCAAAGCCGGGCGGTCGGCCACCGTCTGAACCCCTGTGCCAGCGAGCGGCCTTGGAGTCGTTCTTCTCGGGGATCACGTGTCGGATGCCGCGGCGACGCAGGTAGGAGCGGATGAGGCTGTTGCTGTATGCCTTGTCGGCGCCGACGCTGTCTGGAAGGCACCGTGGCCGGCCCACGCCGAGCCGGGGAACGCGGATCTTGTCCATGACGGGCTCGAACTGCGTGCAGTCCGCCCGCTGGCCGGGCGCGACGACCAGGGAGAGCGGGCGGCATCTACCGTCCGCACTCAGGTAGATCTTCGTGGTCAGTCCGCCGCGGGAGCGGCCGAGAGCTTCGCCTGCCGTTCCGCCTCTGCCAGGAATAGGCGTAGGCGAATGTGCGCGCGCATGTGAACTGATTTTTGCGAGGCCCCTTTTGAAGCACCCAGAGGTGCTGATGGCGGAGCTGTCGGCGCGCCAGCGGGCGCGGGACAGGTGCCGCCCGCGCCCTTCTCCGCCAGCCGCGCGACAGCGATCGCCGCACCGTCGTACGGACCCTGATCGCCACGTGATGACGGGCGACTCGCTGAGCGGGGGTTTCGCCGAGGCGTGACTCAGGTCACGTCGCGCGAGGTGGCTTCGTTCGTCACTAGATGTCAAGATGTCACTTAGTGACGCAGAATTTCGCCCCCAAGACGAACCCGGAAGAGCTGATCACCATGCAGACCACCAGTCCCCACGAGGCGGCGACCGACATGCAGGCGGCAGACCAACGGACGAAGAAGTCGGCGCTCGAACAGGCGGGCGGCACCAAGGGGGTCATCTACTCGGCGCTGCCCGCCCTGGTGTTCGTCGTCGCCAACAACGCCGGTGGACTCAAGGTGGGCATCCTCGCCGCTCTACTCGTCGCCTTGGGCATCGCGGTGCAGCGGCTGATGCGCAAGGAGTCGATCCAGCCCGCGCTCGGCGGCATGTTCGGCGTGGCGATCGCCGCCGGCATCTCCTGGTACACCGGATCCGCCAAGGACTTCTTCCTCGTCGGCATCTGGCTGAGCCTGGCCGGCGCCGTCGCCTTCGTCCTCTCCGTGGTGCTGCGCTGGCCCCTGGCCGGCCTGATCTGGAACTCGGCGACCGGCAAGGGCACCGTCTGGCGGGCGGACAAGCGCTCGCGGATCTACTACGACATCGCCACCCTGGTGCTGGCCGCCATCTTCGGCGCCCGGTTCGCCGTCCAGCAGTACCTCTACCAGGCCGACGAGGTCGGCTCGCTGGGCTTCGCCAAGATCGCCATGGGCTACCCGCTCCTCGCCGTCGGCTTCCTGGCCGTCGCCTGGGCCGCCCGGGCTTCCGACAAGCGACTGAAGGCCGTCGGCCTGCTGCCCGCCCAGCGCAGCTAACCGACGCCCTCCCCGCTCCCCGTCCGTGCCGGACGGGCCCCCACGGCCCGTCCGGCACACGCGTCCGCACCGCGGAGCGACCACGGCCGATCTGGGCGTCGTCTCTTGTGGGGTTGCCGACCTCCGCACCGCCGCTGCGAGCACACGGCCGGGCACTTCCTGGCCCTTCGCCGGCATAGCCGCAGCCGAACGACGTCTTTGTCCCACGGCTGAATGACGAGGTGACCCCATGCAGGTGAGCAATCGCGTCGGACCTGGGATGAGCGAGCAGCGGCGCTGCCGGATCCGGTTGGAGATCTCTCGGGAGGCGTCGCGTCTCTTCTGGGAGCAGGGCGTTGCCGCGACCAGCGGCGACCAGATCGGCGAAGCAGTGGGCCTGTCGACGCGTACCATCTGGCGGCACTTCCGGAGCAAGGAGAGCTGCGCCGAACCGATCATCTTGCATGGCGTCGCGTGGGAGATGGCCGCCCTGCGCCGCTGGAAACCCGAACTCTCCCTCGATGACCATCTCGCCGATGAGATGAGCAGGCATGGCCGCGACGCCGACAGGGCGGAGCGCGCCGACGACGCGCTCGCGATGAAGATGATCGCGCTCAGCAGCAGGGAGCCCGCGCTCCGCACGGCCTGGCTGATGGCCTGTGACCAGGTAGAACGCGAGCTGGCCGGGAGCATCGCCGGCCGACTTGACCTGCCGGCCGACGACATCAGGGTGCAGGTGCACGCGGCGGCCGCCTCGGGCGCCCTACGGGTCGTCAACGAGGAGATCGGCGATGCCCTGCTCGGCGGTGCCGACGTGCGCCAGTTCGCACATGCGCACCAGCTCCTGGCCCAGGCGATCCGCAGTGCCACGGGAGGCGCCGTGGGGGACGCGGCTACGACCTGAGATCCGTACGCGACGACCCCGTCAGGTCGCACAAACACCGGCATTGAGTGTCCCGTTCGGCATGCGCCTGAGCGGGCTGCCCGCGCTGTTCGCCGTGTGTGACACAGGCCGGGTGGCAGGTCGATCCACCGGCGCCGGATCGGATACCGCCCGTTCCCGATCCCTCGAAGCATTCCCGTCAGGTGGCGCTCGGTACCCAGTGTGTACGCCACCTGCTGTCCTTGATTGGAAGACTCCGTGACTACCGACTATTCCCCTGCGACGAAGCCGGAAGCGGTGACGATGCCGCCCCGGCAGGTGCTTCAGACGGTTTCCGGGCTGGTGGCCGGCTTGTTCGTCGCCATCCTCGCCGGAACCGTAGTGGCCAACGCGCTGCCCCGGATCACCGCCGAGTTGGGGGCGAGCCAATCCTCGTACACCTGGGTGATCATCGCGGAGCTGCTGGCCATGACGGCCACCGTTCCGTTGTGGGGCAAGCTGTCCGACCTCTACAGCAAAAAGCTGCTCCTCCAGATGTCGCTGGGCCTGTTCGTGGTCGGCTCGCTCGTGGCCGGGTTCTCCCAAGGTGTCGGCATGCTGATCTTCAGCCGGGTGGTGCAGGGCGTGGGGGCCGGCGGACTCACGGCACTGACGCAGGTCGTGATGGCGGCCGTCATTCCCCCGCGGAAGCTGGGCAGGTACTCCGGCGTCTTCGGCGCCGTCTTCTCCGGCGCCACCGTGGCCGGCCCGCTGATCGGCGGCCTCCTGGTGGACACCTCCTGGCTCGGCTGGCGGTGGTGCTTCTTCATCGGTGTGCCCTTCGCACTCCTTGCCATCGCGCTGCTGCAGCGCACACTGCACCTTCCGCACGTCCGCCGCGAGGTGAAGATCGACTGGCTCGGTGCCCTCCTGATCGTCGCCGGTGTCAGCGCGCTGCTCATCTGGGTCTCGATGGCGGGCAGCACGTTCGACTGGTTCTCCTGGCAGACGGCCGCCCTGGTCGGTGGCGGAACGCTGCTGCTGGCGGCGGCCGTCCGGGTCGAGTCCCGGGCCGCCGAGCCGATCATCCCGCTGAGCATCTTCCGTAACCGCACCGTGGCGCTGACCAGCCTGGCCTCCCTGCTGGTCGGTGTCGGCCTCTTCGGCGGCACCGTCTTCCTCTCGCAGTTCTTCCAGGTGGCCATGGGCAAGTCGCCCACGACCGCCGGTCTGATGAGTCTGCCGCTGATCCTGGGATCGCTCGCCGCCTCCACGTTCGCCGGACACCGGATCAGCGCGACCGGCAGGTGGAAGCGGTACCTCGTGGCAGGCACCGTCCTCATGACCGCCGGCCTCGCCCTGCTGTCCACCATCGGATCCCACACGCCCTTCGTTCTGCTGAGCGTCTACATGGCCGTCCTGGGGACCGGCGTCGGCATGCTGACGCAGAACCTGGTCCTCGCCGCGCAGAACGACGTGCCCGCCGACACTCTGGGCAGCGCGACCTCCGTCCTGTCCTTCTCGCGCAGCATGGGCGGGACCGTGGGCACCAGCGTCCTCGGGGCGGTCCTCGCCCACCGCGTCGCCACCGAACTGGCCGCCGGCCGCACGGCGGGAGGTGACACGCCGGGAGGTGGAGCCGGGCACGGTGTCCCCGACGTGATCACCCTGCCCGCGCCCTTGCGCTCGCTCGTGGAGAACGCCTACGGCATCGCCACCGCAGAACTCTTCTTCTGGGCCACCCCGTTCGCCCTGCTGGCGCTGATCGCCGTCCTGTTCATCGAAGAGAAGCCGCTCAAGACGACCACCAGCACGGAGCGACTCGCCGAGGAGAGCGCCCTCGCCGCCGGCGGCCGCGCCCTCCCGACCCCCGCCGACACTCCCCGTGCCGACCTCGCCGAGGCGTCGACCAGAGGCAGTGGAGGGTGCCCAGGCGCCACCCGCCTGCTTGGTCGGCGACCGTCGCGACGCGCGTCGGCTCGCCCGTGATCGCGACGAGGTCGACCAGCGAGCCGGAGCCGCAGTGTCGAGTGTCAGGTCGACGCAGTGCGGAGCGAGAGCGGTGAGGCGCTGTGCGAGGCCGGGGCCGTAGGTGGTGGGAACGGCGCCGAGAGAGGTGGGGAGTGGTTGCGTTCACTGGCTGTCCCGATCACGGTGGCACCTTGTGCTACAGCGATCTCGACTGCCGCGCTCCCCACGCCTCCCGCGCTCCCCACGCCTCCCGCGACGCCCTCGACGCCCGCGACGCCCTCGACGCCCTCGACGAGAAGGGTGCGCCCCGCAGGTCGAGGTCACGCAGTCCGTTTAGGCCGCGACGCACGAGGATGCGGTGGCCGGCGCCACGGTGACGACGTGCAGCCGCTCAAGTTCTGCGGCGAGCCGGGCAGGCCCGTACCTGGTCTGGCGCCGCAGCGCTTCCACCAGGTCGGCGATGCCCTCGCCGGTGCGCGTAGGGCAGGCAGACGGTCGGGAGGAAGGTCGAGCAGGCCGTCCTCGCCGTGTGTCCGCCATCGGGCATACCACTTCGCCAGGCAGCGACGCGAGATCCCGGCTTCCGCCGCGATGTGCGCGATGGGGCGTCCAGCGTCGACGCGTAGGCACAACCGGAGCCGCCCTTCCGGGGTGAGGGGCGCGTTCGCGTGCACAGTCAAGACCCACCGCGTGCCGCAGCTCGTGCTGCGGAACGCGGGCCTCCGTTCGTATCGAGCAGGATCATCGAGCAGCCCCGGAGTGGGACGGGCAGGACGCGATCGGGCATCCGGACCTTGGACGTGCCCGCCTGGGATCAGGCCCCGGACAGCGCCTCCGTCGGGGGCAGCCGGGACGCCCGTACGGCGGGGTACAGGCCGGCCAGGGCCCCGATGGCGAGGGTGGCGAGCAGGCCGCCCGCCATCGCCCAGGCCGGGACGACTGCCGGCCAGCCCTGCGCGACGGCGTACGCGGTGGTGACGCCCACCCCGATGACGACTCCGGCGATCCCGCCGAGTCCTGCCAACAGCTGGGATTCCGCGAGGAATTGGGTGCGGATGTCGCCTCGCCGTGCGCCGAGGGCGCGGCGCAGGCCGATCTCGGCGCGCCGTTCCAGGACGGAGATGACCATGGTGTTGGCCACGCCGACCCCGCCGACAAGGAGCGCAACGCCGCCGAGGCCGAGCATCAGGCCCGTGAAGGCTTTGTCGGTGGCGCCCTTGGCGGCGAGGGCGTCCGAGGGGCGGCTGATGGTCACTTCGGTGGGAGCCTCGGGGTTGACGGTGGCGGCGAGGACGTCGCGTACGGACGTGACCGCGCTGTCTGCGGTGCGGACGTAGATTGTCGTGGGGTGTCCGTCGAAGCCCAGGTACCGCTTGGCGGCGTCCCAGCCGACGAGCGCGCTGTCGTTCAGCTCGGGTGCCAGGAGCGCCTCGTCGAGGATGCCGACCACGCTGAACCACTGACCGCCGAGCCAGACCCGGGTGTCCGGGCCGACTTCCCCGATACCCAGGCGGTCGGCGGCGCCGCTGCCGAGTACGACGGCCGGGTACTTGGCGGTGGCGGCGTTGAGCCAGTTGCCGCGGGCGAGAGAGCCGCCGACGGTGTCCAGGAGGTCGAGGCGGGCGGCCTTGACGTTGATGCTGCCGGTCTCGGCGGCCGGGATGTGGTCGTTGCGATAGACGTACGCCGTCACCTTGCCGGTGCCGGTTGCGGACTCGACCGGGGCGATCCGGCCCGCCATGTCGATGGAACGCTCGGGGAGTTTGGCCTCGCCGCCGGTGAAGGTCCGGCCGGGGGACGCGGTGAGGAGGTTGGTGCCCAGGCGGTCGAGAGTGCGCTGCAGTTCGGCGTGGCTGGAGGTGGAGATGCCCACCACGCCGATCATCGCCGCGATGCCGATGGCGATGCCGAGCGCGGAGAGGAAGACCCGCAGCGGGCGGGCGCGCAGCCCGGAGGCGCCGACGCGTACGACGTCGCGGGTGCTCATGCGGGAGACCTTCAGCACGCGGACACCGCCTGAACGTCGCCCTGGGCGTTCTGGGCGGAGTCGTGCACGATGCGCCCGTCGCGAACGTGGACCTGGCGGGGCAGCGAGGCCGCGATCTCCCGGTCATGGGTGATGATCACGACGGTGGTGCCGTCGGCGTTCAGGGCGCGCAGCAGGTTCATCACGGTGGTGCCGGAGTGGGAGTCCAGGGCGCCGGTCGGCTCGTCTGCGAGGAGCAGGCTCGGCCCGCCGACCAGGGCGCGGGCGATCGCGACGCGCTGCTTCTCCCCGCCGGACAGTTCGTGCGGCCGGTGGTACACCCGGTGGCCCAGGCCGACCCGCTCCAGGGCGGTGCGGGCCACGCGGCGGCGTTCCGCGAGCGGGATGCCCGCGTACAGCAGGCCCTCGGCGACGTTGTCGAGGGCCCGTACGCCCGCGGTGAGGTGGAAGTGCTGGAAGATGAAGCCGATGCTGAGCGCGCGCAGCGCGGACAGCTCCCGGTCGCCCAGGCCGGCGATGTCGTGGCCGTCGACGGTGACGGTGCCGCTGCTGGGCCGGTCCAGGCTGCCGATCATGTTGAGCAGGGTCGACTTGCCCGACCCGGAGGGCCCGACGATGGCGACCAGCTCGCCGCGGCGGATGTCGAGCGAGACGCCGTCGAGGGCGGTGACGCCGCCGGCGTACGAGCGGGTGATGTGGTCGAGGCGTACGACGTTGTGGTTCATCGCGGCACCCCGACCTTGTCGCCCGCCTTCAGGCCGGCGCCGGTGATCTCGACCCGGCCGTTCGCGAACATGCCGGTCTCCACCGCGACCGTGCTGCTGACGGAGCCCTTGACGACCTGGACGCCGTAGCCGCCCTCCGACAGCGCGAGGAGCGCGGAGATGGGCACGGTCAGCACGTTCCTCTTCTCCGCGGAGGTGATCTCCACATCGACGGGCGCGCCGTCGTAGCTGCCGAGCTTGCCCCTGTCCTTCTTGTCGATCTGGACGGTGACCTTGATGACGGTCTTGCCGTCGCCCTCTCCCGGAGCGCCGTCCCCGCCTTCAGTGCTGGCGACCTTGCCGACGGAGGTGATTGTCCCGGCCGCGTGTGCACCGTCGGGCAGGACGACGGTGACCTTGTCGCCACGGCGGACGAGTTTCTGCTTCTTCGCGTCGAGGTCGATGGCGACAAGCTGGCTGGTGCCGGTGTATGTCAGCACGGGTGAGCCGGGCTGGAGTTTCTGGCCCTTCTTCACCTCCTGGCCGGTGACGCGTATCTCACCGTCGGCAACGACCAGGTCCGCGGGCTTGACCGTGCCCGTCTGTGGCACTCCGAGGTGCTTCTGCCAGCGCTTGACGGCCGCCGCGGTCTGGTCGGAGTACTCCTCGTCGGCGGTGAAGCCGGTGTAGCCGAGGGCCGCCAGGGCCCGTTCCGCCTCGGCGACGTCGGGGCCTTTCGTGCCGGCGCGCAGTTCGCGGTAGAGAGGTGTGTCGCCGTAGATGAGGGGGATGGGCCGCCCGTCGGCCTTGAGCACGTTCTGGCCCTGCTTGATGGTGGCACCGAGCTTCGGCAGCCAGGTCACGGTGCCCGACGCGCCGCTGGTCAGGGGCTGCTTGTCGCCGTAGCCGAGGCTGCCGGTGACGGTGTCCTGCTGGGCGAGGTCGGAGCGGGTCACCAGTGCGGTCGCCGGCGGCAGGCCGCTGCCCTTTTCGGACTTCTCGCCGTTGCCGCCGCCGAAGCCGTACGCCGCCACGCCGGCCCCGCTGAGGACGACCGCGAGGGCGATCAGTGCGGCGGTGGTGCGGGCACGGCGGCGACGCGGTGGGGCGTACTGCGGGCCGTCTGGTGACCTGCCCGCCGAGGTCCCTGACGGATCCTTTACCGGGTCCGTTTGAGAGGGAAACTGGTGCATCCGGGTCGTCTCGTCGTCGGTGGATTCGGGTGTGTGCGTCATGTCGGTCTCGCCCGTCACCGCTGGGCTGCGGGGTTGACGGCCTTGCACTTCTCGGCGGCCGCCTGCAGCTTGTCCATGTTCGCGTCCTCGAGCGGCATGCCGCCTGTCTCCGGGTCGGGATCCGGGGCGTCATAGCCGTTGGCCCGCAGGCACTTGACGTATTTGCGCGCCTGCTCGAGCTGCTTTGCGTCAGGTTTCGGTGCGTTCTGCATGTCCTGCGCGGTGGGCGCGAACTCCTTGCACGCCGCGAGCGCGGCCTGCACCTCCTCGGGCGACGCGGTCTGCTCGGGCGCGTCCTCGCCGGCCTTCCCGCTCCCCGGCGCCACGCCCCGCTCGGCCAGGCAGGCGTTGTACTTCTTGGTCTTCTCCGCGGGCGTGAGCTGCTGCCCGCTCCCCTTCTTGTCGCCGCCTGCCGACGCGACGTCGTCGTTCCCGCCGGTGCCGCCCCCGCAGGCGGCCAGGCTCAGGCTCAGCAGCGGTATGGCTGCCAGCAGCCCCCAGTTGGTGCGCGAAATGGTACGCATGCGCTCGGCAGTCCCTTCTGTGCCGGGTCCCTCCCGGCGTCGGGGACCAGTAGAGGCGGGGCCCGGTATCCCCTCCGTAACCGCAGGCGGTTACGTCCTGGTTATCCCGGCCTCTGGCACTCTGGGGATCATGAGAGTGCTGATCGCCGAGGACGAGCGGATGCTGGCCGACGCCGTCGCCGAGGGGCTGCGTGAGGAGGCGTTCGCCGTCGACGTCGTGCACGACGGGGATTCCGCTCTGGAACGCCTTTCCGTGAACGACTACGACGTGCTCCTCCTGGACCGCGATCTGCCCGTCGTACACGGCGACGAGGTGTGCCGGGCCGTCGTCGAATCCGGCGGCCGCACCCGCATCCTCATGGTCACCGCCGCCTCCGATGTGCCCTCCCGCATCGAGGGCCTCGCCATCGGAGCCGACGACTACCTCACCAAACCCTTCGCCTTCGAGGAGCTCGTCGCCCGCGTCCACGCCCTGGCCCGCCGCGCCCAGCCCGCGGGCCCGCCCGCCTACGAACGGGCCGGCCTGCGGGTGGAGACGGCCCGCCGCGAGGTCTACCGCGACGGCCACTACGTATCCCTCGCACGCAAGGAATTCGCCGTCCTGCTGGAACTACTGCGGGCGGACGGCGCGGTCGTCTCGGCCGAGGAACTCCTGGAGCGGGCCTGGGACGAGCACATCGATCCGTTCACCAACGTCGTCCGCGTGACCGTGATGAAACTGCGCAAGAAACTCGGGCAGCCGCCGGTCATCCAGACCGTCCCGGGCTCGGGGTACCAGATCCCATGAGGATCACCTCGCGGCTGCCGCGTCTCCCCATCCGCGTCCGGCTCACGCTCCTGTACGGCGCCCTGTTCATGGCCTGCGGCGTGATCCTGCTCGGCGTGACCTATCTGCTGCTCGACGCGGGACTGACCGACCGGTTCGACGGCGTGGCCCTGCAGATCACCAAGGAGGGCGGGATCGCCCCGGTACCCGAAGCGTCCACCCACAACCTCCCGTCGGAGCCCGCCGCCGGACTGGCCGGCAGTCCCGAGCTACGCGAACTCCAGGACCGCTACCGGGCCGCGACCCTGCAGTCCCTGCTCCGCCAAGGCGCCCTCGCCCTGGGCGTGCTCACCGTCGTCGCCACGCTGTTCGGCTACCTGATGGCCGGCCGCGTGCTGCGTCCCCTCAACCGCATCTCCCAGACCGCGCGCCGCATCACCTCCCGCGGCGACCTCAGTGAGCGGCTGGCCTTCACCGGCCCCCGCGACGAGGTCACCGAGCTCGCCGACACCTTCGACTCGATGATGGGACGCCTGGAGAAGTCCTTCCAGGACCAGCAGCGCTTCATCGCGGACGCCTCCCACGAACTGCGCACGCCCCTCGCCATCAACCGGACCCTGATCGAGGTGGCCCTGCGCCGCAAGACCGCAACCGAAGACACCAAACGCCTCGGCACCTCACTACTCGTCGTCAACGAACGCAACGAAAGACTGATCAACGGCCTCCTCGCGCTGGCCAAGGGCGAGACAGAGGTCGCCAACCGGACACCCGTCGACCTCGCCGAACTCGCCCGTCACACCGCCGAGTTGCACCAGTCACAGGCAGCCGAAGCAGGTATCGGCCTCCGGCTCGACACCAGGCCCGCCACCACCTCGGGCAACGCCGTGATGCTGGAGCGCATCATCCACAACCTGCTCGAGAACGCCATCCGCTACAACGAACCGAACGGCTGGGTCCGCCTCACCACCCGCACCACCCCGCACGGCACCGCAACCCTCACGGTCGAGAACACCGGCCCCGTGGTCGCCCGCCAGGACATCGAGGCGCTGTTCCAGCCTTTCCGCCGCCTGGGAGCGGACCGCATCGACTCCGAGCGGGGCTCGGGCCTCGGCCTGGCGATCGTACGAGCCATCGCGCGCTCCCACGACGGCGATGTGACCGCGGCCCCCCGGGAACGCGGCGGGCTCATGGTCACCACCACCCTCCCACGGTGAGAGGCCCCTGCGCGAAGGGCTCTTCCTCCGGTGCCTCGGGTGCACCCCCGACAAGCTCAAGTGCTGTGCGCTGCGCCGGAGTCGGGTGCGCCGGGAGGTACAGGTACCAGACACCACGCCATCAACCTCATGAGATGGCACCCCCTGGACGAATAAGTCCGATGTATTCAGTGATCGAATGCGACCAGCGACCGCGTGCTCGGGGCGCCGGTCTTTTGGTTGCGCCAGATGGCGGCGGCCATGGCGAGGATGCGCTGGGCGACACGGACGGCGATGCCCTCGAAGGTCCGTCCGCCGTGCTGCTCCAGGTCCAACTGTCCCTTGAGGGTGTCGTTCACGGACTCGATCAGCTGCCGCACCGACTTGAGCAGGCCCTCGCCCTTGCGCTTCTTCTCCCGCTTGAACGAGGGCCGCAGCAGTTCGGGCCCACGCATGACCAGGTCATTCTCGAACTCCTTGGAGGCGAAGCCCTTGTCCGCGATGATCAGCAGTCCGGGCCGGTCGGCGACCAGGTCTTCATCGACGTCGAGCATGGCCTGGAGCACTTCGCGTTCGTCGAGTTTCGGGTTCGCCAGCGCCCACAGGATCGGCATCCCGGTCGTCGTGCGTCCGGCGCGTAAGACCGGAGGAGCCGCGAGGAGACGGCGGTTCAAGGAGTGGTCAGGGGCTCGGCGACGATGGCCGTCGAGCCCCTGTCGGTCTCAGTGGAAGACCCGCTCCACGAACGCGTCGAGGTTGCCGCGCAGGCGCTCGATCTGCTGCTCGACAGTGAGGGACTCCTCCATGCGCCCGCCCGGTGCCGCCTTCTTCCTGCCCCGTACGTACAACGAGCAGTCCAGGTCGGCGCAGATGTAGAGGCCCACCGAGTTGCCTCCGCGGCCGGCCGGGCCTGCCTTGGGGGCGGTCATGAGGGAGACGCCGCTGCCGGGATGCGTGGTCAGGCACAGCGAGCACAGGCTGCGCCGCAGGAAGCCGCGGTTGCCGGAAGGGGAGCGCAGGGACAGGCCGACGAGTTCATCGGCGCGTTCGACGACGAGATACCTGCGATCGGGCGCGGACAGATCGAACCAGCCCAGGAAGTCCAGGTCGTCCCAGTGGTCGAGGTCCGCCAGGTTCTTGGGCAGGGGGAGGCGTTTGGCCTCGCCCTTCGAGCAGTTGACGAACGAGGTACGGATGTCGTGCTCGGTCAGCGGTTTCATGGAAGATCCTTCGAGGGGTGAGGTGGACGGTGGCGGGACACGACCCCGGCTCGCTAGGCCGGTGCGTCGTTTCCGGCGTGCTTCGGCGTCTTGTGCCGTACGGTGAGGCCCGCTACCAGGGCGGCGAGCAGCAGGACGCCCGCCGAGCACCAGTAGGCGACGGAGAAGCCGTGCACCATGCCTTCGTCGAGGGTCGCGCCGCCGTGGCCCGGATCGTGCACGTGCGAGTGGACGTAACGGCTGGTGGCGCCGGTGGCGATGGTGTTGAGCAGTACGGTGCCCAGCGAAGCGCCCATCTGCTGAACGGTGTTGAGGACAGCCGAGGCCACACCGGCGTCCTGCGCGGGCACGCCGGCGGTGGCCGTCGCGTAGACCGGCATGAAGGTCAGGCCCATGCCCAGACCGAGCAGCAGCAGGGCGGGCAGCACGTGCGGGACGTACTGCGCACGCACGGTCAGGCTGCTGAGCAGCACCATGCCGGCGGCGGCCAGCACCATGCCGGACGACATCAAGGTGCGCGGCGCCGTGCGTGGCAGCAGGCGGGCCGCGATCTGGGTCGCGCCGATGACGATACCGGCCGAAATCGGCACGAAGGCCAGGCCCGTCCGCACCGGCGGGTAGCCGAGGACGACCTGCAGGTAGTACGTCAGGAACAGGAAGACGCCGAACATGCCGATGGTGGCCAAGCCCATCGTCGCGAGCGATCCGGCCCGGACACGGTCCTTGACGATGCGCAGCGGCAGCAGCGGGCTCGCCGCGCGGCTCTGCCACCACACGAAGGCGGCGAGCAAGATCACGCCGGCCACGAGCAGCGTGAGCACCGACGGGCTGGTCCAGCCGCGAGGTTCGGCCTCGCTGAAGCCGTACACGAGGGCGACGAGCCCGCCGCTGCCCAGCAGCGCGCCCGGCACGTCCAGGTGCCCGCCCCGGCGGCCGGAGCGGTCGCGCAGGAAGGCCGGTGTGCCGAGCAGGGCGGCCAGCGCGATGGGCACGTTGACGTACAGGGACCAGCGCCAGTTCAGGTACTCGGTCAGCAGACCGCCCACGATCAGCCCGACCGCGCTGCCGCCGCCGGCCAGCGCACCGTAGACCCCGAACGCCTTTGCCCGCTCCTTGGGGTCGGTGAACGTCGTCGTCAGCAGCGACAGGGCCGAGGGCGCCAGGACCGCCGCGAACGCACCTTGCAGGGCCCGCGCCGCGAACAGCGTCCCGGGACCGGCCGCCGCGCCGCCCAGCGCGGAGGCCGCGGCGAACCCGGCCAGGCCGATGACGAAGGTGCGCTTGCGGCCCACCAGATCGGCGATCCGGCCGCCGAGCAGCAGCAGCCCGCCGAAGGCCAGCGTGTAGGCGGTGATCACCCACTGCCGGTCGGCGTCCGACATGCCGAGAGCGCGCTGGGCGGAGGGCAGCGCGATGTTCACGACGGTGCCGTCAAGGATCACCATCAGCTGGGCGAGGGCGATGACGGCCAGCGCCCACCAGCGCTTCGGATCCGGTTCCGGTGCCTGAGTCGCGGCGGGAACCTCGCGGTCCGGGGAACGGTCGGTGGCCGTGGAAGGGGTGGACGGGAGGGATTCCCCTCCGGGACGTTTCTTGCTCATGGCGATCACGCACGTTTCGTGTCGAAGTGCTGTCGAGACAGCCGGCCAGGGACGGTCGCAGTGGTGACGACGGGCCGGTGTACGCAGCACGGAGACACGGCATGGCGGTGGGGCAGCGGGAACCGCGGACAGCACCCGGGGCCTGCCTCACCAGTTGCGTGTCACTCACGCCGGCGCTCTTGCCGGTCGTGAGGCGGAGAGGCCGAGATCACGGTGACCAGCAAAAGAAGGGCCCGTCTTCGGGCGCGCGCCCCCGCGGCCCGCGCGGCGACGAACCGCGCAGGCCGGGACATCTCGTGACGCGGCATCTCAGGAAGATGCCGAAGACAAGAAACAAGAAGGGGGAAGAGTTACCGCGCGCCGTAGAGGAGGGAGGGCACACGGCCGGAGGCAACTATGGCCGCAACGCATTCAGCACGGTCCATGTCTCTCGCCTCCTTCCGGGCAGGGCACGCGGTGCGTGTCGACGCCGAGCGCGCCGAACGGGGCGGCAGAGAACCTGCCGCGCGAAATCTCGTACAGGGTATCCCATCGACGCCACCGCGCGACCGGAATTGCCGACCGCCCGCGCGCACACGGGGTTTGACGACGGCCGTCGTCAAACCCCTTCCGTGTGCGCGCCCAGCATGGGTGATTGCTTGGGGGTGGAAGTCCCTGGGGGAAGAGGTGGTGCTAACCCCGAGCCGGGAGTATTAGCGGGAAGCCGTTGACGATGTCTGACAGCTGCTGGTGCAACCCCGACACGTATGCGGCCTGGCCGCCGCGGGGCTTGATGTCCAGCACGACCCAGGTGCCGAGTAGTCCTGCTGCTCTCGCTCGACCAGAGTGCTGCGTTCCTCTGGGTCGACGTCGTCAGACAGGACGTCGACGACCTCGACGTCAGCTTCCGTGGGCTCGGGAGCGATCCTGTGGGCGCTGGCGAACCCGAAACTCGACGAACGCGAAGTGCTCCAGGTCATGCTCGACGTCGATGAAGACCTGGTCGCCGACCGGCCCGGACTGCTGATCATCGCGGACAAGGGCTTCGCCTCCAAGGAGTTCGAGAATGACCTGGTCATGCGTGGGCCCGAACTGCTGCGGCCCTCGTTCAAGCGGGAGAAGAAGCGCAAGGGCGAGGGCCTGCTCAAGTCGGTGCGGCAGCTGATCGAGTCCGTGAACGACACCCTCAAGGGACAGTTGGACCTGGAGCAGCACGGCGGACGGACCTTCGAGGGCATCGCCGTCCGTGTCGCCCAGCGCATCCTCGCCATGGCCGCCGCCATCTGGCGCAACCACAAGACCGGCGCCCCGAGCACGCGGTCGCTGGTCGCATTCGATCACTGAATACATCGGACTTACTCGTCTAGTTCCACGAGGTGAGCGCCGGGCACTCCGTGTGCCGCTTCTCCTGGTCGGCCTGGCCCGGCAGCGCTTGTCGCCATCCGGCGACTGCCGGAGGTACGAAGATGTTTGTACGCGTCGAACGACTTGCCGTTCATGTCCACTGCGCCTGTGGGACCACGACTGCTTCGCGCTCCAGTTGATCGCGGCCTTCACATCGGCCTGCTCGCCGGGTTCGCCGAAGTCGGGACAGCCGGTGGAACGGCCGAACCCGCGCGTATAAACCATCACGAAGGCGTAGCCCTGCCCTTGTCGAACAGGTCGGTGCCTCTCATGAAGTTCTGGAAGCGCTTGGACGGACCGGTGCGCTCCCAGCCTTCGGGCCCGAGCTCCCCGGAGTACCCCAGTACGAGAGTGCGAGCTCGTCGACAGGCTGACCGACGCTTTCTTGCCGTTGGGCAGCTCTACCGGAAGCAGGATGTCGGGGACCCCGCGCCCGACGCGGTTGCGACCGTGCTGGCCAGCGGGCGAACGGGCCCCACCCAGAGCCTGCGGCCCGAACGGCAGCAGACGGACCGGGCTGTTGGTGAGACAACGGGGAGCGGCCACCCTGCGCAGCGCGCCAGGGTGGCCGCCTCTTCTGCGCCTTGCGAAGCGGTCAGCGCACCCAGACGGTGTACTCGGCGCGACCACCCGGACCGTCGCACCACACCTCGTCATACCCGTTGTGCTGGGCGTTCGGCAGCTCCTCAGCCTCGCACTGCCTCTTCGAGTCATACGTCATACCGCCAGCCACGTGCCAGCCGCTGCCGGGTGGGGGGACGGCGACTGCGCTGGTGGCGGTCAGCGGGACTGCTATCGCTGCGGCGCCGACGGCGAGGCCGACGGTAATGCGGGAACGCCACGACTTCATGAGCTCTCCTTCTGTTGGCTGCACTGTCCCTAGGTAAAGCACCCGGGATCCGTGCGTGGTGCCTCTGCGGCTTGCAGCATGTCTTGATCGACACGCCGCCCACGGAATGGCACTAAGCGCCAGTTTGGCATTTAGTGACTTCTATGGCCATCCTCGGTGGAGTGACCTGAGTCACAGCAGAGTGTCTACGCTGAGGCCGTGGCAGCAGACCTTGACCGCACTCGAGAGAGTCCACGGGCCACAAGAAGGCGGTAAGGGTTGGTAGGTGATCTGCCGTCACCTGAACGGATGGGGCTGGGGCACCCCAGCCGGTCGCTCGGCTGAACACCGTGAGCAAGGACTGCTCGATGCGCGGGTCTGTCCAACGTGAAGTCCATGGTGCAGGGACTCGCCGCCCCCTGCGAACTGCAGGGCGGTCTCCAGTGGGAAGCGACCTACGACGGGCTGCGGGTCGCCGAGGCCAAGGGCAACGGCGGTGGTCACAATCGGCTGTCCGGGCAGGGCCATCGCCGACGTGCGCCGCGCACCTCGAAGGCCGGCCACGGCTACCCAGGCCCGCGAGCACGGCATCAGCCGTGGCGCCGTGCGCACCGCTGTGGTCGACCTCATGCCCGACCACAGCGCGGCCGACCACCAGGCCACATCTGCCACGGGCAGTCGTCACCCTCGATACGCCGGGCAAGTTCGCCGAATTCCTCCGCGTGACCGAGCTGGACGACACCGAGTGGGCCACTCCACCGCCGCTCCCGCCGTGCACTGCCAAGCCGTTTGACGGCCCCCAGGGCGCCCCGACCGTCCCGGGTGCAGCGCAAGGCCCGCCGGGAGTACGAGATGGACGGTTGCGGTTCCGGTGACGTCGGCCAGACGGCCAGGAAAGCTCGCTGCGGCGTGATGGGTTCCCGCTCTCCGGTGGCGAATTCACCGGTCGCGGACGGTATTTGTGGGGTGTACGGGACGCGGTCCGGGTACGGCGGTGTTCCCTTGCGGTGTTTGTCTTGCCGTGGCGCGATTCTTTCTCCGTCGCCACTCGTCACAACGACTGTGGCGCCGACGATGATCAACCGGAGCCCAAGTGATGGACGTGAGCTCGACACTTGGCTCCATCAGCCACCATGCGGCGAACGCGGCAACCAGAGTCTCCAGCACCGGCCTTGATGTCGCTCGATTTTACTTCGGCTCGCATTCTGCGGACGTGCGCATTTTTAGGTTTGTCCTGCTCAGCTCCATCCGCCGCCGACAGACCGACTGGAAAGCACCGAGTTTGACAGGGCTTTGCGCAGGCCCGGTATTTCTCGATCGAATTTCTTGGCGAGTTCCTCAAGCGTATCCTTGTGTTTGCGGCGCTCGGAACGGTTCAGTACGACCCCCATGGTCGCGTCGCTCTCCAGGGCGATCACCGGCAGTGCCACTTGCGCCAGGGGCAGAGTGGACGGGTCGGCAGTGGTGGTGACCCGCGTGCGCAACGCTTGCTGCACAGTTCGGGCCTCCTCTTCCCGCCGCAAGACAACCTTGCTCCCTCCCAGCAGACTCAAGGTGCGGCCGGTCTTCTTTTCGATGATCCCAGCAGCCGTCAGCTGGTTTTCGACCGGTTTCTCCGCCTTGTGCGCGGTGTTGTGCACCAGTGCCATCCACTTTTTCGGCCTCGCGTGCAGCTCTTCCCACACAGAGGCAAGAAACGGATCCGTCGGTGATTGGTCCCCAAGTACGCGAACCCGGCGCCCGTCGGTCTCAGCCTGTCCCGCAAGGATTAGCTCGGTCAGGGCAGCAGCGCGCAGCCGCTGCCCGCGGAACTGCAGAAGAGTAGCCGGAAACTTGTTCTTCTTGAAGGTGTAGGCACACAGGTAGATCTGCTGCGGAAGCGTGAGATCCATGTGAACTCCTTGAATACGTGGCAACAGGACCAGTTCCTACTACATGGCGCGATCTACAAGGGCCGTTGACGGCATATTGGGTTCGCCGACCTCGGCCGTCGACCTGTCGGCGTAGCGCTTTTCCTGACTCGACGGGACTGCAGCCGCTCGAAGGCGCCATGAATCCGCACCACGATCACCCGACTCACGGCAGGAAGCTCGTGATCTTCATGGCCGTCAACTCTCCCGAAGTCCATCTTGTGCGACCCCACCATCGTGTCACTAACTGCCATAGTGGCACTTAGTGACGGCATTGTCCACCCCTCGCGCATGTGACCTGCGTCACGAGTTCACTACCGGCCGAGCGGTCACCCAGGGGAGGTGAGGCTGCAATCGACGGCCCACAGCGGCTGGACATGCGGCGCACTTGCCAATGCTGTCACTTAGTGACACTGTCATTAAGTGACAGCCTTCGATCGCTGAACGGTGACCGGCTCCAGGCTGCGGACCCACTCAGAGCCCTTGCCGACCATCATCAGGGCCTCATCACTCGCTGTCCGGGGACAGCCACAGGAAGGACCCACATGGCACTGCCGAAGCCGATCAGCGTCGAGGAGCTCTTTGCCCCTCCCGTCCGTTCGCGGGCCTCCCTCTCGCCGGACGGCACCAAGATCGCGTACCTGGCTCCTTGGGGGAACCACCTGAACCTGTGGATCGAGAGTGTCGACGCGCCCGGGGACGCGCGGCGGGTCACCTCCGAGGACCGCAACCTGCTGAGCTATCACTGGACCGACGATCCGAGGTGGCTGCTCTATACCCGGGACCAGGGGGGCGACGAGAACCGGCACCTGTACCGCGTCGATCTCGAAGACCCGGACGCAGGGGCTACTGACCTGACCCCTTTCCCCGGCGCACGCATCATGGATCTGAAGCTGCCCGCCGCGCGGCCGGGGAAGGCGGTGTTCTCCTCGAACAGCCGGAACCCCGCCGCGTTCGACCTCTTCGAGCTGGACATCGCCACCGGTGACCTGCGGACCCTCGCGGAGAACCCCGGAGGCGCTGCCACCACCCTTTTCTATGGCGGCAGCCGAGACCCCTTCACCAGCGACGTCACCGAACAGGGCGACCTCAACCTCTCGCGCTGGAACGAGGCCACGCAGACGTTGCGCCACATCGCGCAGTTCGACGGTGCGGACTATCCGCTGGGCGTCTATCCGCTGGAAGTTACCGCCGACGCCGGCGTTCTCTTCGGTTCGAACCGGGGCTCGGACAGACTCCGCCTGGCCCGGCTGGATGCAGAAACCGGCGAGGAGACGGAGGTCGACTCCCACCCGCAGTACGACCTGGACACACGAGCCCGTGTCTTTCCCGCACTGCCCTCGCCGCTCATCTTCAGCCGGCGTACAGGCGAGCTCATCGGAGTTCGCTACCTCGGGGAACGACTGGTGATCAACGCCCTGGACCCGCACTTCGCCGAGGTCTTGGAGAACCTGAGGAATCTGTCCGATGGCGACCTGGCCCACATCTCGTCCGACGAGAGCGAGCAGCGGTGGGTCGTCAGCTTCACCCACGACCGCGATCCCGGGGCCACATACTTCTACGACCACTCCTCGGGCGAGAGTCGCCTACTGTTCCGGCCCCTTGGCCACCTGGATCCCGAGCAGCTGGCACCGATGACACCGGTGACGATCACCGCTCGGGACGGTCTCGCGCTCCCCTCCCACCTGACACTGCCAATCGGGACAGAGCCGCACCGGCTGCCGCTGGTCCTGCTCGTGCACGGCGGTCCCTGGGACCGAGACAGCTGGGGGTTCAACCCTCTCGTCCAACTGCTGGCCAACCGGGGCTACGCGGTGCTTCAGGTGAACTTCCGCAGCTCCACGGGGTACGGCAAGTCGTTCATGAAGGCCGGCATCGGGGAGTTGGCCGGCAAAATGCACGACGACCTGATCGACGGTGTGAACTGGGCCATCCAACAGGGATACGCGGACCCGGGCCGGGTGGCGATCTTGGGCGGCTCCTACGGTGGCTATGCGGCACTGGTCGGAGTCACCTTCACGCCCGATGTCTTCGCTGCTGCGGTGGACATCTTCGGGGTCTCTGACCTCGCCAACTTCCTCCGCAACCAGCCGGAATTCGTCCGGCCGGCCCTTGCCGCCAACTGGTTCCGCTGGGTCGGCGACCCCGCGGATCCGCAGCAGGAGGCCGACATGCTGGCCCGCTCACCGATCAGCCGGGTGGACCAGGTCCGTACACCGCTGCTCATCGCCCAGGGCGCCAACGACGCCCGGGTGGCGCAGGCAGAATCCGACAACATGGTCCAGGCTCTCCGGGCACGTGGGGTCCCCGTCGAGTACATACTCATGGCGGACGAAGGGCACTCCATCGAGAACCCGGAGAACTTGATCGCCGTGTACCACGCAGTGGAGCGCTTCTTGGACGGGCATCTCGGACACGGCCGGGCCGCTACGTAGCCGTCGTCCGGGCCGTGGCGGTGGGCGGTCGGCGTAAGGACATCCGTGAGGCCCCGCAGCCCGGAGGCCGCATTCTCCGCGGCCGCCATTAGCGGATGCTCTGTCCAGCGGCTGCGGAGGTGTTGCGGGAAGCGGCGGCGGGGAAGCGCGAGGCGCGAGCGCCTGAGGGAAATGGCGAAGAAGAAGTACGTCTTCCTCTGCACCAACGCCATGCTGCTGCGCAAGAAGATGGACAAGTTCAAGCCCTCTCCCTACTTCGCCTTCGCCGTGCACATCGGCGGGCTGCGGGAGCGGCACGACGAGTCGGTGGCGAAGGAGGGTGTGTTCGACGAGGCCGTGGAGGCGATCAAGGAGGCCAAGCGGCGCGGCTTCAGGGTCACCACCAACTCGACCTTCTTCAACACGGACACCCCGCAGACCATCATCGAGGTGCTCAACTTCCTCAACGACGACCTCAAGGTCGACGAGATGATGATCTCGCCCGCCTACGCCTACGAGAAGGCACCCGACCAGGAGCACTTCGGCCGGTGCTGTTCTTCCCGCGGGCGTCGCCGACCAGGATGGCCTGGGCGGCCGGGCGCGGTTCACGGCGCTGGCCGACTTCGTCGTCGTACGGAAGAGATGATCACTATCGGTCGAATAGCCCTCGCGTAGTCGCCGGCCGGTGTCATCGTCCACGCCGTATGGGGTAAGGACCTTCCGACGGCGGCCGTGCCCGTGCTGCGCACCTATGTCTCGCGGCTGCGCAAGACCCTGGAGCCCGACCGGGCGGCCGACGAGTCCCGGGCCGTGATCGTCTCGGCCATCGACAGATACCTGGCCTTCGCCGTGCCCAAAGTGGGCGAGACGGCGCTGGCCGCGATCGAGGCAATTACACGCGAACTCGCAACGTCCGCGCAGACGATTACGGTGACGGTCGCACCAACCGACGGTCAGTTAACCACGCGAGGGTGCGGGACCTGGAAGCCGGTGAAGTAAGTAGGTCCCGGCGACGGTGGCAGTTCGTGACTCATGACTGTTCTGCGCCGGTGACGTAGGCGTCGCCAGTCGAACAGATTCACAGATCACAAACCCGTGACGCCATCCCGCGTCATTGGCGAGCTGACCTGGCTCGAGTCTTGATCGCGAGGATGACGTCGTTCTTGGCGTCGGCGTAGTCGTTCATGTCGTTCCACTGCTGGCTGAGCAGAGCTCGTTTTACACTCTCGTACAGGGCGCGATCGTCTGCATTGGTGCGCAAGTGGTCACGGAAGAGAAGGTACTCGTGCACCGCTGCGTCCCCTCGTTCATATACGTGCACGTGAACGTCGCGAGTCGGCGTACGCACGAGCCGATGTCCTGGCTCGCGAACCCGCAGTTCGTAACCTGCGGCCAACAGCCCGTCGAGGTAGTCCTCCTCTGCTGTGATGTCGGCCACCGCGACGACGATGTCAACAATCGGTTTGGCGGCAAGGCCTGGAACCGAAGTCGATCCAATGTGCTCGACATCGACGTCCACTGCCGCCAACGCGTCAAGGATCCGACGCCGGTGATGCAGGTACACCTCCGCCCACCGGGCGTCATAGCTGCCAAGGCCGACCTCGAGCGCTTCTGGACCACCGATGATCTCGACCGTCGTGACGTCCGGCCGACGAGGCTTGCTGCTGTTCATCACCAACACATCCTTTACGTCTTGCGCCAGTTCACCACCTCGATCGACGGGGCTGCGGTTGGCGGCTTCGTCGAGCCTCGCCGTCGTCACGCGGGCTCGGCGGATCGGGACCTGCGTCGCGCCGAGAGCGGCGACACGTTCCTGCTCGACCCGGAAAAGGTCGATTCTACGTGCAGCGCGACATGTTCGGCCCAGGCACAGTTGTCCTTGCTCAGCGGCATGGATTGCGGCGCGCGAAGCAACAGGCTCCTGAGGCGGGCCAGAGGACTGTTGGCCCCTCGGATGAGCGGCTGCCCCTCCGTCATCACTGCGGACACTTTGTCGGCGCCGGGGCTAACGATGTCGGCGTCCCTCCTGTGAGTGCAGTACACAAGAACCCGATCTGCGAGCGGTCCCTGAGTCTGCCGCCGCTATCCCGGGTCCTTACTCGAGCGGCTCTCGGCAGACAACGCTTGCAATGAAGTCTGGCCTGAGTTACGTTGCCGGGCTGACCATTTCAGCCCGGCCAGGCTGTCGAGGTGCCCGGCACCGAGCGGCGAAGCCCGCGCCGCGGGCTCTACACAATCTGGAGCCAGTAATGACCGACACCGGCAGCATCTCCGACGGGTTCCACACCTTCGACGAGCTGTACGAATTCAGGCTGCTCTACCACGCACACGCAGTCCGGGCGTGGCTGGCCGCCAGGTATCCCGTCGTCCGCTCATGGAGGCACCACGACGGTGAACCATGCTTCGGGGGCGGCTGGTTCATAGTCATGGCCCAGCTCCCCACGGGGCAGGTCAGCAATCACTACCGAGCCAATAACTGGTCGTTGTTCGGTGACGTGCCCGAGGTAGAGACGGCGCCCGTGTGGGACGGGCACAGCACCACCGACGTAGCTCGCCGGCTGCGCACCCTCCTCAGTGGGGATGGATCTACGAGCGTGGCGAGCTGACGCTGCGCCGATAGGGCAGTCCGCTTTCGACATGAGTCGCGGAGGGCATCCCCGGCGCCGCCCTCGCCGGCCTCCCACGCGAGCGCCGCGCCCACCTCTTCACCACGGACCATCAGCGAGAAGCAGGCCGGCCTGCGCACCGAAGCGGTCGCCACGCTCCTCAGAGCAGAGGAAGAGGCCCCCGAAGAAGTCCTGTGCCGCCCCAGGACACAGAAACTCGTGGAGGGCCTACGCCTGGTACTGAACTTTTCAGGGTGGGGCCAACCCGCCGCCCGCCACACCCCCGTCGGGCGCCTGTGCGTCCCCTGGGACCCGCAGACCGAGGCCGCCTGCCGAGTTCTGATCGCGGCATCACCGCAGATCAAGCCCAAGCCATCGCTCATCACTTCAGGAGGGGCAGTATGAAGGCAGCATTTCGGTGCGGCCGGCGGTGCCGGAGTACTGGCGCTGCACGCCGGCCGAGGTGGTGCCCTTCTTGAGGAAGCCGGTGTCGTCGAGGACGAGGATGCCGTCGGGCTCGCCGAGCCGTTCGGCTACGTAGTGCTGGAGGTCGTCGCGGAGGTCATCGGCGTTCCAGCGGGCGCCGTTGAGGAGCCGCTGGAGGCGGTCGGGTGTGCGGTGTCCGGCGTATTCGGCCAGCTGCCAGCCGTTTTTGCGGCCGACCGGGCCCAGTAGTCCACGGATGTAGTCGCGCATCCTGCGACGCGGCTCGACACGCCTGAAGCGGTGGCCGGTGCGCAGGAACAGTTCCTCGAGCTCGTCGTTCCAGATCTCAACTGCACGCTCGTCGATCACGCCGGGAGGCTGCCCGGGCCGCTGCCACTATCAGCGGTGGCTGCACACGATCGAGAGGCTGCCCGGGAAAGAGAGCACGGTCCGACAACCAGCCCACTACACTCGCCCAAACCGCCCCTGAACAGGGAAGACGTCAAAGTGCTGCTGGAGTATTAGTACTCCAGTTGTGCTTCTCCATTTGTCCTGGTCAGCGTGCCTGCTTCGAGTCTGGTGAGCTGACGCTGCATCAGGGCGGTGGTGGTTCGTGACCCACCCGATCGGGGTGCGTTGAGCCTGTCATGGAGCCGGATATCGAAGCGGGGCTGTGGGCCACCGAGTTGGAGTCGCTGCTGCTGCGGGTAGGCCAGCGGTTCGGGCGCATCGAGCCGCGGCGTCGGATGCAGGACTACGTGCGCGGGCTGCTCGGCCCAGTGGGCCGGAAGAACAGTTGGCAGCTCGCCGAGCATGTCGGCCATGCCACCCCCTACGGCCTGCAGCGGCTGCTGTCGTGGTGTCAGTGGGATCCAGACGAGATCCGTGATGACCTGCAGGATTACGTGGCCGAGCGGCTCGGGCGGCCTGACGGTGTGCTGATCGTCGACGACACCGGCTTCCTGAAGAAAGGCACCGTCTCAGCCGGGGTGCAGCGCCAATACTCGGGGACGGCCGGCCGCACCGAGAACTGCCAGATCGGCGTGTTCGCCGCCTACGCCTCCGCGAAGGGGCGGGCCCTGGTGGACCGGGAGCTGTATCTGCCCAGGTCCTGGACCGACGGCCCGGATCGGTGCCGCACGGCGAGAATCCCTGCGGATAGGTCTTTTGCGACGAAGCCCGAACTGGCGCGGGCGATGGTGTTGAGGGCGTTCGACTCCGCGCTGCCGATCGCCTGGGTGACCGCATGCGGCCTACGGCCAGGAGCGCGGCTTCCGGCGGATGCTGGAGGAGGCCGGTGTGGGCTATGTCCTGGCGGTTCCCAAGTCGCAGCAGGTCAAGTCGACTGCGGGGAGTTGGCGCATCGACCACGTTCTGGCCGGTGCCCCGGACGACGCCTGGGAGCGAATCTCGTGCGGGGACGGTGCGAAGGGCCCTCGGGTCTACGACTGGGCCGCAGCCAGGCTCCCTGCCGCCGACGACACGGACGGCAGTGCACTCACGCATCACCGCTGGGTGCTGGCCCGCCGTAGCCTCGCCCGCCCCGAGGAGATCGCCTACTACCTGGCCTTCGCCCCCACGGACGCGAACGTCTCCGAACTGGTCCGCGTGGCCGGCTCCCGATGGGCCATCGAAGAAGCCTTCCAGGCAGCGAAGAACAAGAGCGGCCCCTGCGAGTACGAAGTCCGCCGCTATCCGGGCTGGTACCGGCACATCACCCTGGCCATGCTCGCCCACGCGTTCCTGGCCGCTGTCGCAGCCCAGACCACTGAAAGGGGGGTCTGCAGAAACGACCCCACCAGCACCATCCACTTCACCGTGGCAGAAGTCCGCCGACTCCTGGACGCTCTGCTGCCCCGCCCCACACCCCGCCTCGGACCCGTTGCACACGCCCTGAACTGGCCCCTCTGGCGCAGACGACACCAAGCCGCAGCCCGCCGCTGCCACTTCCGCCAAGCTCGGCTGGCGTGCCTCCAAACAGCTGGTGGCGCGTCGGCAAAGGCAAGGTCGTCGGTGCTGCGCACAGTCGCGGTGCGGCTTGGAGCAACTGGACCTGGTCGCGTGGTATGCCCTGTCCGACCTGGTGGCGAAGTTGACGCTGCTCTAAGATCATCATGTATGAACACTCCTGACGGTCAGAGGCTCGGTATCCAGATCGATGTCCGGGTACGACAGGCCGATCTTGGTCGAAACGGCTCGGCAAGCACAACCGGCATGGCCCGCTGGCTGGAAGACGCCCGGATCCGGCTGCGGCTGCACCGCTTCGAACGCCTCATCGGTAAGGGTGGTTTCGGGCCGTACCAGATCTTGCTCGTCGGCCAACGGGTCAATCGGCTTGCTCCGGCCGGCCCGACCGGTACCCACGTGCAAGTGCACACCGGCGTTTGCCGGATCGGGCGCTCCTCATTCACCTTCGAACAGGTGATCATGGTCGACGGCAAGCATGTGGGCAGGGGCGACGCCACCGTCGTGCTGGCCGACAACTCGGGGCCGCTCCAGCTTCCGGACGAGCTGATCGCCGATCTCGACGAGATGCAGCTACCGGAGACAGGAACGTCGGCAGCTGCCCGTCCACGCCCTGAGCGCCTGCAACGTGCCCACTACTCGCACTGGGCCACGCTGCGTTCCCGGATCGGTGACGTCGACTCCAACCAGCACGTCAACTTCATCGCATTGACCACTTGGTACGACGAGGCCGTCGCCACCTTCACCTCGCACTCGATTGGGACAAGTGGTGCGGGCTCGGTGCCAGATCTGCCCCCTTCGTCATACCAGATCCAGTATCTCGGCGAGGTGACCTACCCGGGCGACTACGAGATCGGGCTCACGGTCCGCTCCGTCGACACCGACTCCGTGCACTACGAACTCGGTATCTTCCACGACAGCACCTGCCTGAGCGTGGCCGACGCCATCGGCCCACGCGGCGAACTGACCTCCGAAGCTCTGAAAGCGGCCCCGACGGCGGACTGACCACAGTCCTCTCGGGGACAGACCCAGGTACATCCCGGCATCGCGGCGCCACTGGGCCCGATCCGCGTCTGCGGAGGAATGCCCTGATTCTGGGACTCGATCCAGCCGACTCCTGGAGGCTCTGCCGCCCCTGTGGGACTCTGTTGGCCGATGTTATGTGGGTTTTGTCGATCAGGCCGTGAGGCTGAGGACAAGTTGTTCGTAGTGGGAGACTCGTGTCGTACCCAGGGGGTTCCGGTCCACCAGGCGTCGAGACGGTAGAGGTTGAGAGCGGCCGCGGTCAGGACCTGGGCCAAAGCGGTCTTGGCGAGGCCGCGACAGCGAGTACGTCGGGTGCCGGTGCGCCGCACCGCCTGCGAGATGCTGCCTTCCACCCCGGCCCTGGTGTGGTATCGCTTCTTCCACTGAGCTTCTTCGAGTTGGCCACCGATCAGGTGACAGGGCGGATTCGCATGATCGTCGCAACGTTTGCAGGCTTGAGAGTGCCAGAGCCGCGGTGAATGCCTGAGCCGGGGTCTGCCAACTCAGTGTCTTGCGGGGTCGGTTGTTGAGCCGCTGCTCGATGACACGGAGGTCGTCAGCGGTGTGCAGGGACAGGTTCGTACGCTTGGGCAGGTACTGCCGGATCAAGCCGTTGGTGTTCTCATTCGTCCCTCGCTCCCAGGGACTGCCGGGGCGCGCGAAGAAGATCCCGTCGGTGAAGTAGGGCGCAAGTTCATGATGGCGTGACATCTCGGAGCCCTGATCCCACGTGAGACTCCGACGTGCCCGTTCCGGCAGCTTGCCGAGGGCTGCGATGAGGGCATCACGCAACTGGCCGGCCGAGTGCCCCTCCGGCAGCGGGACCAGAAGGAGATAGCGGGTTCGTCGGTCGACGAGCGTGGCGACGGCGGACTGGCTGCGGGCGCCCACGACGAGGTCGCCTTCCCAGTCGCCGAGACGCTCGCGCAGCTCGATGAGCGATGGCCGACGGTCGATGAGGACGGCCGGCGCAACGAATCTGGGCATGCGCTGGTCAGGGCGGCGACGCTTCTTTCTCAGCGGTCGGCCGGTACGAAGCTTCCTGGTCAGGGTCCTGCTCAAGCCGCCTTTGGCACCTTGGTAGAGGGCTCGGTAGATGGTCTCGTGGCAGAGGTGTCGCTCGGGATGGTCAGGCCAGCGGGTCCTGAGATGGGCGGCGATCTGCTCCGGGCTCCACTCCAGGTCGAGCTTGGACTGCACCTCGGCTTTGAGCTCAGGGTCCGTGGACAGCTTGGAGCGTCTGGGACGTCCGGCTCGTTCGCGGCCGCGGTGGTGGGCCAGGTCGGCGTCGTATCTGCCGTAGTCGTGCGGGCGGCTGTTGCGCCGCAACTCCCGGCTGACCGTCGACGGTGCCCGCCCGAGCAGGCCAGCTATCTCCCGGATGGCCAGGCCGCGGCCACGCAACGAGGCGATCCTTCGGCGCTCCAACAGCGACAAGTACCGGCCCGAACGCGAGGCTTCCGGGAGGTAGTCGGGTTGCAGGCCACCATTCTCCGCCCGCCAACGGTAGCCCGTCTTGCGCCCGATGCCGAGTTGCCTGCACGCCTCGACGCTGCCCACCCCAGCCGCCAAGAGGCGCCAGTACTCGGCCTCGAGCTCCAGTCTGCGCTTGCGTCCCCGCCTCGCCATCAAAACTCCACAATGATCAAGGAATGTTGCGACAAGCGTTAGAACCCAAGCGCCGCCCCTGGTCCACTTTTCAGCCGTCGCCGACAGTGGATCAGGCGGGGCCGTGCGTCGAGTTGTAGTTCGTCGCCTTCCATCGAAGCCGGAGGATCTACGACGCGTCCTTCCCTCGCGAAACCATTCCGCCATCGCGCCAGTCTGATGAAGCCGACACGGAAGCACCGTGGAGCTCGTTTTCCCCTAATACCGCTGCTGAGCCTCAGTAACGACCTGCCCGCTCTTACGGATCGCGGAAGCTGCGCTCCACTCACCGAGCATCGGCGGCTTCGCGTTCACTCCGTCGCTCCTGCCAAGGCTTTGATGGCCGGGCGGAGCAACGTGGCGATGCGATCGACAGGGGCCTCACGAAGCGAGGCCAGGCCGAGGAACTGGTGGCCGATGGTGACGCCCAGCAACGTGGTGACAACCAGTGCGGCGCGCAGTTCGGGATCCTCGGCTGCGGGCAGGGCGGCACCGACGCTGTCGATCTGGCGGCCGAGGGCGACACGGACGTGATCGGCTGCCGCCTGGTCGGTGAGCATGGACCGAATCATCGCCAGCGTGCCTTCGGGGAGACCGCCGAGCTTGAGGCCGAGCGAGGCCAGCAACTGATCGACGAGCGTGTCGGTATCAGTGGCCGTCAGCGGGGCGGGGAAGGCCTGCATGGCTTGGTTGAACAGCTCCCGCTTCGAGCTGAAGTACTGCATGACCAGAGCTGGGTCGACGCTCGCCGCGGCCGCCACGGCGCGAATGGTGGTGCGCTCGAATCCCTTCTTGGCGAACAGTTCCCGGGCGCCGTCGAGGATGCGTGCCTCGGTCGTTCGGCGGCGGTCGGCGCGGGATTGGCGTGGAGTGGACACCAATTCACTCTACAGCCGTTGACCGAACTTCCGGCCGATCCTACGGTGAGTGGGTCAACAAGTGTTGAGCGAATGGAATAATCCCCGTGTCCCATCTGGCTACACCTGCTGTTCGCACCCCTCACGAGGTGCTGACCTGCTACTACCAGGCCATGCTCGACAAGTCCCCGGACGATCTCGCCGATCTCTACACCATCGATGCGGTGCACGAGTTCCCGTTCACCTCACCCGGCTTCCCCCCACGCTTCGAGGGTCGTGAGGCCGTGCGCGCCGGATACCGGGCGGCCTGGGGCGCCAGCCCCGCCCAGGTGCAGGAGGTCAGGAGGATCTCGGCCCACGAGACCGCCGATCCGGAAGTGATCATCGCCGAGCATGTCGTGGTGGGGACGCTGCCGACCAAGGCCACCACGTTCACCGTCCCCGGTCTCCTGATACTCCACGTCCACAACGGCCTGATCATGCGAGTCCGCGACTACATGGACGGCCTGGGAGTCGCCAGTGCCAGGGCGTGACGGCCGGGCCAGAACAGCGGCAACCAGACCTGAGACCGGACAGCCCTGAGGCTGTTCGGCCCTGGCCCCCGAGATTTGTCTCAACGAACCAAGTCCCCGCGTCTCACCCAATCCAGTCCACGCAGGTCAGCGTAGGGGTGGACGACCAACTTCGTTGAGACAGGACAGCAGACTGCTGACGGCCGAGCACTCCCGCTGTCCTGTCTCTGTCGATCTGGCCTCTGTCTCAGGTGATCTGGTCCGATTCGCCCGTGGTCTCAAGTGACCTGGTTCGCCTACGCGACCGCGCGGTGCAGGCCGGTGTCGCAGCGCGGCTTCTCAGCCGGCGGTGGTCGGCGGTTCTGCGATGCCGATGAAGTTCCCGGCCATGGGCCGAGTGTGGATCGACCACCCCTGAGCTGTGAGGTCGTCCGTGAGCGTCTGGGCATCGTGGAATACCTTGACGATGCGGTACTGGCTGCCGTCGTCGAGTCGGCGAAGCGCGGTCGGGGTCGTCTGGTTCGCGAGGACTTCCTCGTAGGCGGCTGCGGCGGGGCCGTCGTCGATGAAGATCGCTTTGCCGCCCGGCGCGAGCGCGGTGGCGACGGTGTTCCAGAAGTCGGGCAACCGTGTCGGCGGGACGTGGGAGAGC
Organism: Streptomyces sp. NPDC050997; assembly: GCF_040660135.1. Taxonomy (NCBI): domain Bacteria; kingdom Bacillati; phylum Actinomycetota; class Actinomycetes; order Kitasatosporales; family Streptomycetaceae; genus Streptomyces; species Streptomyces sp. NPDC050997. The sequence continues at coordinate 91,179 of NZ_JBFAGK010000003.1, read as the reverse complement.
CAGAAGGCGAAGAACACGGTGTCGTAGCGTCGTGGTGGCTGCCACTCGAACAGGTCGGCCTCAAGGAACTGGGCAGTGGGGGACGCGGTGCGCGCACGGGCGAGAGCCAGTACTTCGCATGACGCGTCGACAGCCGTCACGGACTGCGCCCGCGCGGCGAGCCTCGGGGTCCATTGGCCTGTTCCGCAGGCCAGCTCCAGCACGTCCCCGGTAATCGGGAGGTTATCGACGGCAGCCAGTAATTTCCGCAGGTCTTCGTACTCTGCGTAGGGTCGGTCGTACTCGGCCGCGCCGGCCTTGTAGTAGGCCATTTGCTCTGTCAGGAGAGCGTCGTCATGCATGCGAGTTCCTCTCGTCCGGGTTCGGTCAGAGCCATGTGCGTTCAGCTCGCCGGCTTGGTCGCCACTGACACTGTCGTCCTTTACCTGTGGTCAAGGTCAAGTGTCTTCAGGGTGTGGGAACGTCCTCGCCGACCGTCTGACGTCACTCGTTCGGGTGACGCCTTCCTCGTCCGCGTCTTGAAGCTCCGCGGGGTGTTCCACCCTCGCAGTGCAGGGTCAGGGGCGGTGGGAGGTGTTCGTGGGCGAGCCTGCGGAGGCGGTACCTGCCTGGGAGTACGCGTCGGACGTCCATGTGGGGTTTGTCGGTCTTGACGGTGTCCGTTGGGACGGTCCGCTGGCCCGCTACTGGGGAGAGCCCTTCGAACTTGCCTCCCCGGCCCGGAAGTTCATCACGTTCAAGGGGCAGAAGAACTTCACGGGTGATTACTGGGCAGTGACCTCGCGTGACCTGGTGGGTTATGAGTCGTGGGTGGAGCGGGACGCCGCGATGGCTCTGGATTTCGATCCCGCCGTCGTCGCTCTGGCCTCTCAGCCCTTCCGCCTGGCCTGGGTGGATGGCGACCGGGATCGTGACCACACTCCGGACTATTTGGGTCAGCCGTTCCGGGCGAATCTGCGCTGGCTGGCGCGTTACCGCCATCCACGCTGCCACCGGGCGTCGTTGGCAGCGCTGTTGCGGGAGGTGTTTGTCGAACCGCAGTTGCTGTTCGCGGGGGCCGATCGGGTCGGAGACCGGATGGCGGTGCTGCCGGTGCTCTATCACCTGCTCTGGCGGCACGAGCTGACGGCGGACCTGGTCTCGGGTCCGCTCGGTGGCGGGACGGTCGTCAGCCTGGCGGCATGGGGGCGGTCGTGAGGTCCGCGCGTCCGGGGCGGCTGTGTCTGGGGGGCCGGGTCAGGTTCGAGGAACGTACGTACACGGTCGTCGGACTGACCGGGATGAGGGTTCGCCTGGCCGATGTCCACGGCACGGGCATGCTCATCGACTAGGTCCACCTCCAGGCGGCCGAGGACTTCGCTGTCCTCGGCGTCGGCGAGCGGGCCGCGCTGGGCTCGGCCGCGCTGCTCGATCACCTGCCTGAGAAGGCCGCAGAGCGGGCGCTGTGGTGGCAGCAGCACCTGATCGAGATCCTCACCGGCCTGTCGCCGGATGCTCCGGCGGGTGCCCTGCCCCGGCCGGAATACGACCCTGGCTGCCGGTCGCTGGCAGAGCGGGAGCGGGCCAAGGCGGCGGAACTGGCCGCGCTGGGCGAGGAGATCAGCGCGCGGACCGTTAAGCGCAAGCGGCAGCGCTACGAGGCCGGCGGCGTCGCTGCGGTGGTGGACCACCGCCTTGCCCCGCACGCTTCGCTGCTGGGCCGTGCTGATCCTCGCGTGGTGGCGGCGATGCGTCAGGCCATCGCGGAGAGTGTTCCGGCGTCCACCCGCACGATCGAGTACGCGCGTTGGCGGACCGGGCGGATTCTGGCCGCCGAGCACGGCGAGGACGTGGTGGAGATGCCGTCACGGGCCACGTTTTACCGGCTCTTCGGGAAGCTGTCTGGCGGTGTCCACGTGACCGGGTCGGCTCGGACCCGGCGGTCCCTGGCCGACCAACCGGAGGGCCCGTTCCGTTACGAGCAGGTCGCGGCCCCGGGCGAGCTGATGCAGATCGACTCCACTCCGCTGGATGTGCTGGTGCGGCTCGATGAGGGGGTTCCCGGCAGGGTCGAGCTCTGCGGCCTGGTCGATGTCGCCACCCGCACCATCGCCGCCGCGGTCGTGCGGCCCACCACCAAGTCGGTTGACGCCTCGCTGCTGCTGGCCCGCGCTCTGACCCCGGAGCCGATGCGGCCGGGCTGGTCGGACGCGCTGAGCATGTCCCGGTCGGTGCTGCCGCACCGCAGACTGCTGTCGTTGGACGAGTGCCTGGAGCACGCAGCGGCCCGGCCGGTGATCATCCCCGAGACCATTGTCTGTGACCGGGGCAAGACGTTCATCTCGGAGAACTTCCGCTCCGCCTGCCGAACCCTGGAGATCATTTTCCAGCCTTGCCACCCCCGGTCGCCTGCGGAGAAGCCCCATATCGAGCGGACGCTCGAATCGGTGGCCACGCTGTTCTGCCAGTTCCTCCCCGGTTACCTGGGCCGCACGGCCGAGCATCGCGGCCGGCGCGTTGAGGACGAACCCTTGTGGTCGATGCTGGAGATCCAGGAATTTCTGGACGAATGGCTTGTCGCCAAGTGGCAAAACAGGCGCCACGACGGGCTCCGGGACCCCGGCAGCCCCGGCCGGACTTTCACACCGAACGAGAAGTACGCCAGCCTCGTCGAAAGCGCCGGCTACGTCCCCCTCGCGTTCGCCGGGGACGACTACGTCGAGCTGCTGCCCGCGACCTGGCGGGCCGTCAACTCCTACGGCGTCAAGATCAACCATCGCATCTACGACTGCGGGGAGTTGGGCCCCTTGCGGCGTCAGCCCTCCGGGGTCACCCGCAAGAAGAACCTGTGGGAGGTCCACCGCGACCCCTACGACGCCAACTGGATCTGGGTCCGCAACCACTGGGAGGGCGGCTGGATCCCGGTTCCCTGGAAACACCTCGGCACCGTCCCGCAGCCCTTCGGCGACCTGGCCTGGGACCACGCCGCGGCTGACCTGCGCCAACGGGGCGAGAGCGACCCGACCGAGGAACAGATTGCCCAAGCGGTCACGGAACTCCTGACCAGAGCCAGCCAGGGCCCCAGCGGCGACGGGAAGGCTCGCCCCTCCCGTCGCGACCGGCGGGTCGCCGCCCGGACCCGGGCCGCCGCCGAGAACCCCGGTCCTCGGCCGCCCCAGCCCGAGACCGCACCCGCCGGCACAGACGGCCCGCCGCCCCCACGACGACGAGGAGGGCGGCGACGCCCAGGACGAACCGGTCGCGAAGGTCATCCCCCTCGGCGTTTTCGACCCCTTCAAGGAGGCTGACAAGCGATGGTGACCGCGACCGGACCCACCCCCGGCGGGCAGCCGGACCCGGGTCGGCAGCACGGCTGGCGACGGGCTCTGGACCGGGAGGAACTGCACCGCTACCTCACCACCCTGGAAGGCTGGCGGGAGTTCGCCGTCCGGGATCCGGCCCCGCCCGACCTTCTGCCCGACCGCGTCCTGGACGGCCTGGACGCCGACGAGCGGCTGGACTACGACGACGGCCGCATCGACTACCACACTCGGCTGACTGTGGCCGAGACCTCCACCCTGCGCACCGTCGTCCACACCGGCAGGCGCCTGACCCTGCTCAACCGGCATGCGATCAGCGCCCGCCGGGGCCTGATCCTGTCCGGCCCGGCCGGCACCGGCAAGACCACCGCACTCACCCAGTTCGGCAAGACCATCGAGGCCATCGACCGACGCCGGCACCCCGGAGTCGACGGACGGATCCCGGTGGTCTACGTCACCGTCCCGCCCGCCGCGACCTCCCGCATGCTGGCCGTGGAGTTCGCCCGCTTCCTGGGCCTGCCCGTCACCACCCGAGCCAACATCACCGACGTCATCGAAGCCGTCTGCGGTGTCCTCATCGACGCGAGGGTCACCGTGTCGGCGTACACATGAAGATGCTCCGCCTGGTACACGCGAACGTGCACCGCTCGTTATGCCGTAGCGCAGCCGTTCCGTGACCCGATGTCCTGGTCCCAAGGTCGCTGTCGAGACAGGTCCATCGGCCGATGTCCGTCCCGACTACCGAGGCGATCATGATGTTGTTCGGCCGGAGGAGGAGCCATGCGGGGGGGGGAGCACGTGGACTGGGTCGAGGTTCCGGCCGGGGTACTGCGTCGGGGTACGCCGGTCGACGAGGTAGCGGCAGTGGCCCGCCGCTATGCGGACACCGGGGTGCCGACGGAGTGGTACATGAACCGCAGGAGTACCTGGAGGGCCGGACGACGGCCCCGAGACGTGGATGACCTCGCCGCAGAACCTCGCCCGTATCGCCGCGATCACCTACGCGGCAGAGGCCCGCGGCCGTACGGTCGAAGAGCAGGCGGAGCAGACGAGGCAGGCAGGCAGGCGGAGCAGGCCCCGGCCGCCGACGTGGACAGTCAGCAGCAGCACCACCCGGCGCAGCCGGACCAAGGCAGCGGAGCGGGCGGCCGCGGCCGCTGAGGGAGACCGGAGCCCGCCCGGCGGAACGGACGGCGAAGTCGCCGGGCCAACTGCCGGGACGCTGCCGGAGCGCACGCTCCGGAGACGGCGGGGACGGGCGAGGGCGCGGGGGACCCACTCGCCGAAGCATGGAGGCCCGCATGGTTGACCCGATCCCGCCGTACCTCTCGCCGGAGCGCCTGAAGCACCTTCAGCAGCTCACCGACGCGTCCCGGCTGCGCGTGGCGCTGTATCCGTCTCCGGAGCCTCCGCCGGTCCGACGCCGCTCGCGGCAGTACCCCGGTGGCCGACCAAACCCGTGGTGGCGCGCCTGCGCCGACGCCAGCGGTGAGTGCGGGACATCCCGGCATCCGGTGCGCGCACCGACGACGTCGTGCGCTCGCCGTGCACCGCGCCGCGCACATCGGGTGCGCATGGCCAGCCGCGCCGCGCGCACCGGCCCGCGCGTCGACGATGTCGTGCACTCCGCCCGGACGTACCGGTGCGCACCGCGATGTCCGCGAGAGTTCCCGGCACTCTCTAGTGCGCATACGCTAAGTGACGGTGCGCGGGGCCGGTGCCGCCGGCTGCGCACCCCTTGTCGAGTTGGGAATCAGCCCTTGTCGGGGTCGAAGGTTCGGACGTTTTTCCTAGACCACGTTCGCTACCGTCCGCATCGTCCCCTTATGCGTGCGCGATGCTGTGCCCGAGGGGAGAACTCTCCCTCCCGCACCCGCTCTTGAGTCCTTCACGCTGCGTGAACGGGTGCCGGGTGCGGTGCGCACTCCCGCACGACGATGCGCACCGCCGCGCGGGAGTGAACCGCAACGTGCGCACCTGGTTGGGAGTGCACCGCACCGGGTGCGCACCGCTGGCGGGGAAGTGTGGCTCTATCAGTGAGTTCTGACACCGGTTGTCGATCGACGGCGACACCGCCCGGTGTTGGCGGAGAGTGATATCGCTGAGTTTTGACACCACTGGGGTGCTTGCGGTGGGAGGCGTCGCTCCCGTTGAGACCGGGAGCCAGGTCCGGAGTTGTGTTCTGCTCGTCGGGACGCCCGGCCAGACAGTGGCGTTGTGCAAGCGGCTGGCGGCCGTCTCACTTGACCGGTGACGGCAAGTGTCACGCCTGGACGGTGGGGCGAACGTTGATCTCGCCGATCTCGACGTCGCTGGGCTGCTCGATGGCGAAGGCCACCGCGCGGGCGACCGCCGCCGGAGGGATGCCCACCGCGTCCATGTTCTTGCGCGTCTGCTCGCGGATGTTCGGGTCTGCCATGGAGTCGGCGAGATCGGTGCGGATGTATCCCGGCGAGATGGCTGTCGTGCGCACCACCCCGTCGGTGGACTCCCTGCGCAGTCCCTCGTGGACGGTGCGCACCGCGTTCTTGGTCGCGGCGTAGACAGCCATCGAGGGGGACACGCCGGACAGGCCGGCCACGGAGACGATACTCACAAGGTGGCCCGAGCCTTGCTCGCGGAAGGCGGGCAGCGCGGCGGCGACGCCGTTGAGCATGCCGCGAAGGTTGACATCGATCATGGCCGACCAACTCTCGGTGTCGAGGTCGGCCAACGGACTGATCGGGGCGATGCCGGCGTTGTTTACCAGTACGTCGATACGGCCGTACTGGTCGATGGTGGTGGCGACCAGGCGCTGCAGGTCCTCGGCCTTGGTGACGTCGACGACGCACGTGGCGGCACGGCCGCCCTGCTCCCGGACCTCCTGCGCTATGGCGTCGATGCGCTCGCTGCGGCGCGCTGCGAGGACGACCGTAGCGCCGCGCTGGGCGAGTAGCCGGGCCGTGGCTTCGCCGATGCCGCTACTCGCTCCGGTGATAGCGACGATCTTGCCGTGAAGAGAGAGCACTACTGCCTCCAAGTAAAGTGGACACGTGTCCGCTGCGTTGCCAGCCTACCGGACACGTGTCCACTTGTCAGAGGCGGAACATCAGGAGAGGCCCATGAGTGCGCCAGCACGCCGTCCGGATGCGGTGCAGAACCGGACCCGCATCGTTGAGGCTGCCCGCGCAGCCCTCGCCGAGTCCCACCACGTCCACCTCAACGAGATCGCCAAGCGCGCCGGTGTAGGACAGGGAACGCTCTACCGGAACTTTCCCAACCGCGAAGCGCTCCTCGCCGAGGTCTACCGGCGCGACGTCGAAGAACTCGTGACCGCCGCCTCCGCTCTACTGGCGGCACACGAGCCCGTGGAAGCCCTGCGTCACTGGCTCGACCGAGTGATCGACTACGCCGAGATCAAGTACGGCGTCCTGGCAGCGCTCGAGCCGGCAGCGTGGCAAGACCTTGTCGCCCACAGCCAGAACCCCATCGAAGGCGCCCTCGGCCACCTGCTGAACGCCGGGAAAGCAGCCGGTTCCATCCGCACGGACGTGGACGCCCGCGGGGTCCTCCTGCTCATCGCCTACCTCGGCCGACTGGACCGAGATGAATGGGAAGCAACAGCACGGCCTCTGATGAACGTCATCCTCGAGGGCCTTCGCCGACAGGACGCGGACCGGCGAGGGCAGCAAACCCCGAAGACATCCTGAACAGCAACCGCAGCATCACCAAATAGCAGAGAAGAGACGTCGACTCCGCCACCGAGCGGTGTCAGTTCTCATCGACATTTCACTGCTCGGTGATCGACAAGTGCTGCCCAAACTCGTCGACATGTGGTGGCCGCTCCCACCTACGAAGCCAGGAAGTGCGTTGCGTTGTGCACAACACATCGCGCCGTGCGCCCCGTACGCACCGTGCCGCGTATGGGCGATGCGCGGCTGTCTGGGCCGGTCAAGGCCGGAAATCCAGCCGGGCAGAAGCGTTTTGCCGCCAACGATCAGTAATCAACCCACCGCATGGAGTGGTTCGAGCTACTTGTGGGCTGGGACGTTCGTGTGACGGGGAGGGCTGGCCGGTGGTTCTGTCGATCAATGTTGCCGTTCTGTTGGCGGTCATCATCGTCGTGCGGCTGCGGCGGCGTACGCACGCCCGGAGCCGGAACGACGAGAAGCTGACCGTCGTGATCGTGTTGGTCTTCGGCGTACTGATCGCCCCTACCGGGTTCGGCCAGACCGTCCTCGACGTCGTCGGCCAACTCGCGCAGGGCGTTACCCAGTCGGGCAGCCCCTGAGCTCTGTGGCTTTGCCGCCACCGCCGTCCGAAGCTTCGGCGGTGTGGCGTCGGCCACGGACAAAAGACTCCGCCAGGGGTGTTGCGTCGACATTCCGGACAGTGGTGGGTGGGTTCCAACAGGTCGCGGACAAGGGGTGCTTTCTCACGGTGGCTCCGACCCGTACGCCTCGCGCGTGCGGGCCGGACCTGTCACCGATCCGGCCGCGTACGGCCGGAGAATCCCGAGGACGCGATGACCACCGCACCCCTCCCGCCCGTCCCGCCGACGCCGCCGACCGGGTCGGACGGCGCTGCGACAGCGAGCCCCGCGGCGGGTCCTGTAGCAAGCCACGCTCCCAGCCCCGCAACTCCGAGCCGCCGGCTGACGGTTGTTGCTGATCAGACCCCTTGTCGCCCCGTCCCGGCCGGTTGCAACTCCTCTTCTCCCAGCACTGATGTGCCTGGAGAAGCGTCCCGGTGCCGGAAGGCGGCGGCGAAGGCCGGCGCGGAGATCCGCGGCGAGGTCCTGCTCACCCTCGCCCAGCTGCGCCTGGCCACACCCCGCCAGCTCAAGACGCTGCTGCTGCCACACCACCAGGACACCGACCACGTCCGGCGCGTGCTGCGCAACCTTCGCGATGAATCCCCGGCCCTGGTCGGCCGGTCCAACCGCGCCCAGCAGAGCTACTGGTACTGCACCCCTGCGGGCCTCGCCGAAGCCGCAGCCTCCGGTGAACTCGCACCGACGGCCGGCCGGACCACCGGGAAGCGCGTCGCCGCCAGCAAGACGGGGCTTCGGGAACACGGCCTCGCGCTGGTCGACACCGTCGTCGCCTTCCACCAGGCTGAGGCGGCCTACCACGCCGACTGGCAGGTGGAAGTCGCACACCCCACTCCGGCCGGGAACCTGGTGCCCGACGGCGTGGTGCTCCTGGCCGATGGCTCCCACGCCTTCGTGGAGATCGACCGAACGATGTCCTACGCCCGCCTGCTCGCCAAGCTGGAGCGCTACGACGCCTACCGCAACGCACCCGCGAGCGGACGCGGGAACGCTGCCCGGGCGCCGCGCAGCCACTGGCAGGAGACCTACGCCGGACCGCATCTGGAGCGGCCCTTCCCGCCGCTGCTGTTCGTCTTCGCTCCAGCCCCGCGCCGCGCGGCACCGGCAACAAGGGAGGCCGCCTTCCACGACCGCGCCCGCCCGAACTGGCGGATCACCGTGGCGACCACGACCCTGGCGCAGCTGACCCGGCGCAGGCCCGACCGGCCGGTGTGGAGGATCGTCGGCGAAGCCGAGGACCGCCGCTCGCTGGCCGCACTGCCCAAGCCACGCTGAGCACGGCGTGCCCGGCCTCCACCCCGGCCGGGCACGCCGCCGTCCAGGGCCGGTTGTCGGTGGCGGCTGGAACGCTGGAGCGCATGAACAGCGACGATGAGCAGCTGCTGCGCGGACGCGTGTACGGCCACGATTACGACGCCCCCAACCCCGGCCCGCTGCCCTGGCAGACCTACGCCGCGCTGATAGGCGGGCCGCTGGACGGACTGCTGCTCGACATCACCGGCTGGCAGCCGGAGGAAGTCGACGACGGCGCCGCCCTGTCCACCGAGCTCGCGCAGTTCCCCGGCGGCCGCGCCCTGTACGACCCGCGCCCCGGCGAACCGCGCGTGCCCGGTCCCGGAGTGATGTGCCGCTTCTACTACTCCGGCGACAGCCCCTGACCGCCGCAGCGCCCTCGCCGGGCGGGCCTGCCAGGGGCACGCTGGGAAGCGTGAGCAGCGCGCCGATAGTCGTACACCCGCCCTCCCACACGGCCGGCCGGAGAGTCACCGTGCACTCCCAGGGCCGGGACGAGATCCTCGGCACCGCCTACAGCGATCACGATCTGGTGGTGTTCCTCGAAGGCGCGGGCATCCGGGATCCCGACAGCATCCTGGACGACGACCGGTGGATCGAGTGGCGCGGCGGCCGCGCGCACCAGTGGAGTGCCGCCTGAGCTGTCCCACCGCCGGGGCCCCTGCTTACGGGGCGTGGTCGGCCTGATGGGCGCACCCCGACCAAGAGCCCGACCACGGCAGCGTCCACTCAACTCCGGCCTGCCACCCCAGGGCACCCCGGTGTACGTAGCCGGCGGGGCGGACAGGGGGACGAAGCGGGGTGCGGCAACCGCAACGCGCCCCCACTCCCGATGTCGGTCACTGGTTCGACCGCCATGCCCGCCCCGCCCTTCCGGCACTGCCGCAGTAAATGCGCACACCTCGCCCCGGCGGCTGGAATGACCCGCCGCAGGTCGCGGTGATCACGGTAGGGGCTCTGCCGCAGTAAATCCGGCATTTACTGCGGCACCGCCGCCGGCCGTCTCAGCAACCGCAGAACTGAACGTCACGTAGTGCTGCACGCCACAGTTCTTGTGTGAGCGCTGGCCGTACAGGCGAAGCGGCGCCCGCCACCCGCGCTACGGGCTGTCGCCGCCAGAGTTCCGCTCCACGGCCCGGAGGTGCTCGTATCTCGAAGGACGCCCCTAGCCGGGCGCTTTCCCAATGCACCGACCGTAGTGAGTCGGCAGACCCGGGCGGCGCCGCTCCGGGAAACCGTCGGACCGGATGAGGTGCGTCCCGCCCCGGCTCCCCGGCCGGAGCGGGACGCGAAGTCCCCGGTCCTACCGGTACCAGTACTTCACGCCACGGTGGCCGGAGCACGTGCCGCGGAAGTGGGCGCTGTAGGAGTAGGTGCCGTCCTTGCACTTCGCCGTCGCGCCGCGCGGATGCGGACTGTTGGCCTTGCACACCCCGGTCGTGTGCCGGGCGCATGTCGCCGCCGCTGCCTCCGATGCCAACGCCACCGGTGCCAGCAGCGCCCCTGCGACGACGACTGCCGTCACAGCCCCCTCAACCTGGCCAGCATTCAAGAGCCCCTCTCGTAGAACCGGAGACGCGATCATCCGCCCCCAGCCCGGCGTTATGCGGCAGATGCCGGCGCCGGTCACCAGGCCGTGACGGACGTAGCCGAACAGACACCGCAGGTTCGATCCGTCAGAACATCCGGTCGAACCGGCGAGGGGATCGCAGGCACCATGGACTGACCGGAGTCGGAGGAACGGGGCCCCTGCCGACTCTCACCGGTCGGCCGTACCGCACAACCGCTGCCACAGCGCTGTCGACATCATGAAGCCATCGGCTTCGCCGTGGCCCTGGTCCTCGGCTTTGCCATGACCCACTACTACGACTCGCGGAAGGCGGAGCAAGCGCCCACGCAGTACGCGTCGGGCTGCGCGCGGCCGGCCCGAGGTCTCCCAGGGGCGGCTCGCACGGGTCGCAGCGCGGTGCGCCGCGATCCCGGACTCCCCGACCCGTGCCGCGTCGCAGGACGGACGCGAACTGCGGCTCGCCCTGGACGACGTCCTGGACCTGGTCGTGCGCGCGACCGGCGACCAGCTCCAGACCCTGGGCACCGATCGCAGGGCGACACGGTGACCAACCCGCCCGGCAGCCGCTTCACCCCTTAAGGCGCCGTGTTGCGCTGAGTGTTGCGGTAGGCGTTGCGCCGGCCTCCACAGCGCCCCGGAGTCCGCCCAGGTCACCACGGGCGTACGGCGTGGTCGGGCCGCTGACATCCCCGTTGCGACCCCCTTCGCCCATGCCCTGGTTGGAGTTGAGGATGAGGGAGGGCGGGATGGGCGGCGCGGCGGCCCCGGGGATCGGGGCGCGCTCAGCCGGTTGCGCGTCGGGCGAGGCCGCCGCGCCAGGGCCAGGCAACAATGCGACGGCAAGGATCAGGAGTTGTTGGGGGCGGAGTCGGTGATGTGGTCGAAGCCGCGCAGCAGAGGTGTCAGCTTCTGGGCGGCCCGCACAGCGTGCACAGCCGGGTGCCCGGGTGCTCTGCCGCGTCGCGGTCCACGTCTTCACGACCGGCTCCCTACGAGCTGGTGGGGTGTCAGAAGCTGCCTTCCGGGGCCCCGGTGCGGGGTTCGGTTCCCCTCTGGACGTCTTCATTCGTGGGTGCGGCCTTGGGTTGCGTGTCCGGGACGGGCCGGTCGGTGGTGAGCCGGGTGGATGTACCCGCGGAAGCAGGCTGAATGGGTCGCGCCGCGGGAATGTTGATGCGGATACGGGTGGTCAGCACAGTCTCGGGCCTGGCCGAAACGGTCTTTCGCCCAGCGAACCAGTCCGAGGGGCCGCCGTCCGGAAAGGAGGCGGGGCGCGGCGGCGACCGCCGCAGAAGCGGGCTGAGATCAGCGCGGCTCGAGGCGGCTGATGGGTGAGCCGTGGCACTGGGGCGCGCAGTCGGCGCTTCGTTCAGGGTGGTCATGGAGTCCGCGCCGAGCGGTGGCGCCGACGAGGGCGAATTGGGCGCAGGCCACGTCCGGCTGGTGCGTTTCGGCAGGGGAGGCCGCCTTGCCGGAGCGGGCATGCGCAGAGACAGCGTGGGTGTGTCTTTGGCGGACATGTCCGAAGGGGCAATGGCGGGCCCGCGCAGTACCTGCCTCGTCTCAGGAAGACGGTCGGTGGCAGCCGGTACCGCGCCCCGCAGCGCCGCCCCCTGGTCGAGGGAGGGGTGCGCGCAGCTGGCGCACAGTTCCGATGTCCATCCGCGCGCGTCGTGATATCCGAACGATGGCCGGCGGCACTGCGGACAGGCGAGCTCTCCGCGGCGCTGCGCCTGGTCGACGAGGAGCTCCCGGCTCATCCGCGCTGAGGCGGGCACCTCACCGCTGGCCGGATCGGGTACGTGGATCAGGAGCTTGAGCGCTGGCTCCTTGCGTGCGGACGACTCCAGTTCGCTCATCAGCAACTGCAGGTCACGTGGTGTGATGCGGTCGTGGACCGTCAGCCGTCGCTGGGCCTGGCCGGGCTTGCGGGACCGTATCCGGCTGCTGCGGCGGTCAGCGTCGGCCCGGTCCCATGCCTTTGTCCATTCGGGCAAATCGGCCTTGCGGACGTTGCAGGCCTCGGCGAAGGCCGCCACGAACGACCGGCTGGGCGTCGAGCTTCCTTTGAGGACCCGGCCGACCGTGCTGTGCGGAAGGCGTCCCAAACCGCCCAGGCGGGCGTCCAGAGTACGCAAGGGCGGACTGCCGTCGTCCTGATAGAGGTCGACGATGGCGGAGTGCAGATCAGCGAAGTCCTTGACAACGCTGATGTGCACCCCGCTGCGATGGCCGCTGAACACGCCCTGGGCGCGGGCCTCATCCCGCCGGGCCTGCTTCCACAGCCGTTCGGCCTCCTTCGCGTTCCGTCCGCAGGCCTTGGCGTAGGCAAGGACCACGGCAAGCTTCTGCGGCACGCTGCGTCCGGAGGCGGCGCGCGCGAGAGTGTCCGCGCTGTACTCGGTGCGTGTGGCGAGCTCCTCGTAAGTCAGAGCGGCCTCATCCCGACCGGAACGCAGCCAGGTCACAAGGGCCAGTAATGATCTGCTACACGGTGGGATCGAGTTCTCGCGGCGCGCCATCGGACGGTCAGGCCTCCGCGGCCCGGGTGTGCCCGGAGACCCTGCGCCGCAGCCGCACCAACAAACGGATGCCGAGCGAGACAGCTTCAGCCATCAGAACGAACACACTGAGGGCCGGCAGACCTGCAACGGCCAGAGCGGCGGCGACGATGATGATCACGACGAGGACACCGGCCTCCGGCACGGTCAGATGATGCGACGTGCCACACGAAAGATTGTTCAACTCTCTACCTAACTGTTTTCGCACGAGTAGGGGGCTCAACTGGATGTACTGCGGGCTCACTTGCACTGCGTCAGGCGGTTGCCGCCGCCTGGGTGATTAGTGATGTTGCAGCATCCCGGCCCTCATCACTAACCCCGAATCGAACCAATCCGCAGATTCGTCCCTGTGTGGGTCTTGCCCCCTTACAGTCGCGGCTATCGCATTTTCCCTGCTCAGGTGCCATCTGGGCGGCTGATTTCCGCAGTTGTGTCCCACCTTTCATCACCCCGATTGATGACAGAGAGTAAAAATCCGCGCCGGCGTCTCACGATCCCCTACCGCTTTCGGACACAGCCGAACAGTCATCCCGGCAGGTCAAGACGGAAACGAAGCTCGCCGTTGCCGCACTGGCGTCTCACTCTTGACCTGGAAGCCACACATGCCTGATCTTTATGCGTGCCTAGCTGCAAGGTCTCAGGGCGCAGCGGGCTCTTCTCCGAAGTACTGCGGGCAAACCAGTCATCCGGAGACAGCGCAGCACCCGTTGCCGCGGGACTCGCTCACAGTTCTGGCGCCGCCCATCGCGGCGCTAGAACTGCTGCGTCTCGACCAGCGCGGTTCACGAGCCCACGGCCGATCCTGTTGTCGGGGAGTGGCTGACGCCGTCGCAGACCGGTGGCAAGGGCAGACCCGCAACAGCTGATGCGGCGGTTCGAGGAACACCATCGACGACGCCACACTGCCCCGCAGAGTGAATGGCGCGCAGGTGTGGATCAACCCAGCGGGTACCACGCGTACCGGTCACAGCAGCAGCCGGCCACGACCAGAGCCCCGACCACGAAGGCCCGACCACGGTCACGAAGCGCCAACGCCTCCGTGGACCAGGCCCACATCCCCGCCGACAACCAGCCACACCCTCCGCCGCGCGTGCCCGCGAATCCGCAGGTCACCACGCTGACCCTGCCGTGGTCGGGAGGCCGACATCCCCTCTACGCCCCCGAGTCCACGCCCCACAGCAAGAAGAAAAGAGAAGTGGGTGGGTGGGGCAGGCCCCGGGCAGCGGGCGAGGGGATCGGGCGCCGCTGGTGTTCCTCGCGCGCGACGGCGGGCCGCGCGCGACGGCCGGGCAGGCAAGCTGCCCGGCCGGGTCGGGCCGTGTCGTCCTGGGCGAGGTGACCTGCCTCAATCTCTCGCTGAAGGCGCCTGTGGGCTCTTAGCTCATGACGGGCCTGCTGTGCGTACGTCCCGACGGAGAGGGAGACCTGCGTGGACTCGGCAACGGTTGTTGTCACCATCGTGTCGATCGTCACCACGACGGGGTGTGGACTGCTGGCGTTGTGGCTGAGCGCGGACGCGGTGGCCACCCGGCAGAACAGGGGTTGGGCAAACAGCCCTTGGAGCTCTTCGCCGTCGCCAGGCCGGCGAAGGGCCTCTCATCCTGTGTGATCTTCGCGGCGCAATGAGGGTGGTCTTGCTGTCGCGGTAGGGGGCAGGCGTACGGAACGCCTTGCCCCTGTATGGAGACCAGCATGACGACCTCCCGCGCGCCGCGGCTTTCGCCCGAGGGCACACGTGACGACGCCACGAAGGCCCGACTGGAGCAGGAGAACGCGCAGCTGCGGCACGCCGTCGACTCCCACGTGACGGTGGACCAGGCCATCGGTGTCCTTCTCGCGATCTACCAGCTCCCGCCGGCAGCCGGGTTCGAGGTGCTGCGTGAGGTCTCCCAGCACACCAACACCAAACTGCACACCGTGGCTGAGACGGTAATCGCCTGGGCGCTGGGGCAGCTGCTGCCCGAGCCGGTGGGTCGGGAGCTGGACGCGGCCGTGCAGCGGTGCTCAGGCCGGCGTAGGGCGCCGTGACCGGACACGGCGTGGGTCAGGGGGCCAGGGCCTGTTCGACGGTGGGATGGCAGGGGATGACCTGGTCCAGGCCGACGAGCTGAAGGACCCGCAGTACCGGGTTCTGGGCGCGGGCGATACGCAGCCATCCCTGCGCGTCGCTCATGGCCTGGTGGGTGGCGATGAGGGCGTTGATGCCGCTGGAGTCCATGAAGGTCACGCCGCTGAGGTCCACCACGGTTCCCGGCGGTGTGGCGCTGGAGTTGGGCAGCAAGGCCTCGGTGAGCTCGTGTGTGACGGCGTGGTCGATCTCGCCGCGCAGGATGACCACCCGGATGTCGTCGACGGTGGTGTGGTCGATCGACAGGCCGGGCCGGGCTGCTCCGTGGGTGTCTGTCACGTTTCCTCGACTGCGCTCGCTGATGGGGACTCAGGCCCCGGCACGACGTGCGTTGGCAGCCTGCCCCGATATTACGGTGAACATCTGTTCGGCCCTCTACGTAACCGGGCTCACGGGGCATGCGAGGAAGCGTGCGGGGTAACCGCAGGCGGGTGAACGGGGGAAACAGGGTGGACCCGGCGGAATCAGTCTCCGATGGTGAGGACAGCGTGATGCCTGGCGCCCCTCTGATACAGGACACCGTCGCTCTGGACGGAGACGGATCCTGCATCGCCGAGGCGCGCCACCGTGCGAGGGACTTCCTCACCCGCGTCCAGCGTGAGTACGGCCTGCCGGTGTCCGCACGGGCGATTGACCTGACTCAGCTGGTGGTCAGCGAGCTGGTCACCAACGCCCGCAAGTACGCTCCCGGGCCGGTGCTGATGGAGCTGCGCGTCTGCGGCGACGTGGTGGAAGTGGTCGTGTGGGACAGCGACCCTGTGCTGCCGGTGGCCCGGGCCGCCGATGCGGGCAGGGTGGGGCAGCACGGTTTGGAGATCGTCATGGCTGTCGCGCAGGGCTTCGAGGTCCAGCGGGAGCCGGTGGGCAAACGCATCACCGCCCGCATCGCCCTGCCCGACGACCCCGGCGGGGACATCACCGGACGCCGCCCCCAGTAACAGCCAGCGCTCCTACCGGCTTTCCACGACCGTCGCTGCCAAGTCCGCCTCGCATCCTCGCGACGTAGGCTCCGTGGCGCCGCCACGAAATCCCGGTGTCGTGTCACGCTACATGCCGCCACAGCAGGCGCGGCGCGGCCCGTGCCAGGGCGGCCGCGGCCAAGCCGATCACGCCGCCGGCGGCCACGTCGGAGGGGTAGTGGGCACCGCTGTGCACCCGTTCCGCGGCCACCATCACCGCGGGCACCGCGCACAGGGCGCCTGCGGCCGGCCACACGGGTGCGACGGCACCGGTGAAGGCGAACGCGGCGGCTGTGTGGCCGGACGGAAAGGAGGAGCTGTCCGGGCGGTCCTCGAGGTCCTGTGCCGGGACCCATTCCGGTGGCGGGCGGCGCCGCTGGTACAGCTGTTTGGCGACCCCGTTGGACAGCACCTGTGCCACCGCCATCGCGCCCAGTCCCGCGGCGGCGGCCGTCCGGCCGCGCCATCTCCCGGCGGCGGCCATGACCACGGCCGCTGACCACCACAGCTTGGTGTGCTCGGCAGATTCCTCCACGGCCGGCAGAACCCGCCGGGCCCAGGGCGAGTCCCACGAGATCGCCGTTCTGGTCAGCGAGCGGTCCGCGGTGCGTAGATCTGCCCTCACTGTCATGACCAGCGGCTTCCCGCCCCGGGCTGGCTCACACCGCTGCTGCCGGCGCTCAGGACCGGCGCCGACGTCTGACGCGCCCCGCGCCGGACGGGGTCAGGCCGACTGTGCCGCCTGGGGGGTATGGGCGGCATCGAGGACCTCATGCAGGGGCAGGTCCAGGGCAGCGGCGAGTTCGGTCAGCTCCGCTTGCGTGGGATGGACGGGGCCGTGGGCGCCGTCCTGGGCGAAGACGCGGATGCGGGGGGCACGGATACCGGTGCGCGCGGCGAGTGCCTGCGCGTTCAGGTGACGGCGGCGCATGCCCTGCTGCAGCAACTGTGAAAGATCAGCCATCTGATTCTTCTGCCCGACTCTGACCGTTCCATCCGATTCGGGGCCGTGACGGCACACCACTGGGTCGCTTCCCGCACCCGTTCGATGACACGAGACGCACGTCAGGCCGAGTTCGATGTCACGGTTTCCGGCCCTGCCGGCACTCCCTTGATGCGACGGGCGCACCGGGCGCCGCAA
Organism: Streptomyces sp. NPDC050997; assembly: GCF_040660135.1. NCBI lineage: Bacteria > Bacillati > Actinomycetota > Actinomycetes > Kitasatosporales > Streptomycetaceae > Streptomyces > Streptomyces sp. NPDC050997. Next base: position 73,916 of record NZ_JBFAGK010000003.1, on the reverse strand, counting down.
GCAGCATTCGACGCGTGTCGGCCTGACTGTCACCGCGCCCTCACAGGCGCACACGGCTGGCCGGCCCGGTCACAGCAGGCGGTCCACTGGATCCGGCCCCGGTTCGGCGCCCGCGTGTTGGCGCTAGGGGGTGAGGAGGGCGCTGACGGTCTTGCCGCCGGCCGCCTCGCGGGTGACCGATGTGGTGTGCGCGAGGCGGTTGACCATGGGCCAGCCGAATCCTCCGGTGCCGTCGTTCAGGTCGGGGGTGCGCATGCGCGGAGCCCGCGGACTGCGGTCATGTACGGCCACCTCGATGCTGTCCGGGTGTGCGGTCAGGTCCAGGGTGCAGGTGCCGCCGCCGTGGCGCACGGCGTTGGTGACGAGCTCCGAGACGACCAGGACCACCGTGTCGGCGGCCTCGGCCGTCATCGGCGGCCGCCCGAGTCCTTCGAGGAAATCCCGGGCGCTCTCGCGTGCACCGGCGACGGATGTCGCGGAGCGGACGGCTTCGACGTCGCAGCTCATCGTGTCCATCAGGTCACCCTGGTCTCTGGATCGTCATGCCCGGTCCTGCCTGCCCGGGGCTTGTGCCCCGCTTGCGGTCCGTTAACCCGCCGGTGACGGCCTCGTTTTCCATCGCCGTTCGAGGTCGACTACCGTGCCGCCATACGCGCGAAAATCTATTCTGGCCGGAGTAGACATCGGTCTGTGGCGTGGTTATGGTTTCTCTCGTAGCGGAGATCAACGGGGTCTGGCAGAGACGAACTGCCGGCCGGCAGTACACGTAGTTGCAGTGCGCAGGACGGTGCGGTGGTGGAGTTGCGAAGCCAGGGTTGTTGCAGGACGGCGACGGGACTGACGGCCGGACCGGGTGGCCCGCAGTGATCAGGGGCCGCCGCGAGCAGGACCGCGGCTGACGCGGTGGCAGTACCTGTCAGAGCAGTTCGCAGTACCCAGCAGTGAAGTCAGTGAGCAGCACCTCGGTGAAGGCGCCGGCTGCGGGCGCGCGTACCGGGAAGTTCGGCAGTGGGGTTCTGAGCCAGAGCAGACGCAGAACGGGCGACGGGGCTGGCTGCCGAAGAGTGGCGCTGTCACAGGCCACCGAGCAGTTCGCATCACCAGCAGGACGCAGTCCCCGCGTGGCAAGTGATTGATCCCAGAGGGAAGAACGGAGGAGCCAGACGCCATCAGGATCGCCCGGGCCGAAGCCTGAGCCCGGGTACCGCAGGACATCGATAGTGAGGTGGTCTCCGGTCAAGCAACCGCGATCCCCGCACCCGCCCTCATCCCCCGTGAGCTGGCGCGGACACAGTAGGCCGGCGCAGTACCAGGGCCGGCAGATGGTGTAACAGTTCCTTCGGGGCCCTGGTGCCATACGGCACCAGGGCCCCTCAACACGTTCGCGTTGAACAGAGAGGTGCAAGTGGCAGCAGACGACACCTTCGGCCGTCTTGACGACGACGACTACCCCGCCTACACGATGGGCCGGGCCGCCGAAATGCTCGGCACCACCCAGGGCTTCCTCCGTGCCATCGGAGAAGCCCGCCTCATCACCCCGCTCCGATCCGAGGGCGGCCACCGCCGCTACTCCCGCTACCAGCTGCGCATCGCCGCCCGCGCCCGGGAACTCGTCGACCAGGGCACCCCCATCGAGGCCGCCTGCCGCATCATCATCCTCGAAGACCAGCTCGAAGAAGCCCAGCGCATCAACGCCGAATACCGCCGCGCCGCCGAATCGGCGAACCCGACGGCCGCGGCCTGAGACGTCCGCGGCTGTGTCTGCGAGGGGTCCAGGGATCGTGTCTCGTTCTTGGTGCCGTCAGCTGGGGGGCTGGGCCGCTTGCGTCGGGGGTCACTGTGGTTCTGCGGCGGGCCCGTGGTTCCTTTCCGGCGGGTCTATCGGAGGGCCGACCGGGCGGCCGGTCTGGCATACCGTGCGGGGGATGGTGGGGGTGGAATGACGGAATGTGAGGTCAGGAGCTTGTATGGCGCAGCGGGTTCACCGGCCCCGTGAGGACGCGGAGTTCAGTTTTATCGTCGGGATGAGCGGAGTTCCGGTCCTCGCATACTTCACCGGGACGTGGCCCAAGGCTATCGAGCCCTGCCGGGTGATGGACCTCGTCGTGGGTGGCGTCGCCGACGACTACGCGGGCCGTCTGACGGCCGTCCGCGCCGACATCACGCGTTGTCCGGCTGCGACCGTGCGATACGGGATCACCGCAGCCCCGTCCTGCGTCCTGCTGAAGGAGGGAGAGGCGGTGGCGCACGGCACGGGGCCTATGACCATCGCCGAGGTACGGAAGTTCCTGGACGGCCACCTCTGAGCGGCCGCTGCGGCACGCGGCCGCGACGCCCGTCACGTCTCGTCTACGGGAGCTGCGCCGCCTGAGACACCTTGGGGCTGAGACACCCCCACAGGTCACATAACCCCGTCCAGCGCGGTCGCGTCCGGCAGCTGTGCGGCCCCGGCCGCGACCTCCGGACATGAGGCCGCCATGTCGGTGCCGCGCCTCGAGCGCAGCATCACCCGGCCCGCGTGGACGGAGAGTGACGCCCGGAAGCCGTCCCGCTTCGGCTCCGCGGCACTGCCGGGCCGCAGATCGGGCACGGACGCGGGGGTGGCCGGCATCGGCTCCGGCGGCGTCCACGTCCCGATGCCGGGCTGGGCGGGGCCGGCACTGCTGCCTTCGCCCACTGCATGCCCATCTCCCGCAGCGCGGCCTGCTGTTCGGAGGTGAGCTTGTCCCGCCTCGCCCGGGTGTTTGAATTCCATGCGCCCGGCTTCACGGCCACCGGCTCCGCCTCGCCGTCGGCCACGGTCTGCTCGCTGCGCCCGCGCGGCACCGGCCGGTCCGCGCCTTCCCGTTCGACCCACTGCGCGAGAGCCGCCAGGCCCCGCCGGAACGGCTGTTCCGCCTTGCTCGGGCCCTTCGCCGTACGCGTGGCCGCCGGGGCGGGAGGCGGCGCCTCAAGCGGCTGTACGCCCGGCTGGGACAGCCGCTCCTGCTGCTCGGCGGGCAGCTGCGCCCAGGTGCCCGGCTGCTTCTGCCGCTCCAGCCACCGCCCGGTGTCATCGCCGTCCATCAGTACGCCGGGTGCGATGCCGGGCAAGATGCCGTCGGCGTCGGACGAGGGTCGGCGAGTACGCGGTAGTGGCGCTGCCGGTCCGGCGGCCATGGGCAGTCCCGGTCCGGGTCGACCGCCGCCGGCTGCTCCGCGCGCTCCGCCGCCCGCTCGGCGTCCTTCCCGGGACCGCCCTTCCGCCGGAGAGTGGACAGATGCTGCCCGGCCGGCATCATCGCCTCGCCCTCGCCCTCGCCCCAGACAGTGTCCTGACGCGGGGCCAAGTGCCCCGTAGCCCGCCGGTACGACCGAAGCGCTGCCAGCTTGGTCTTTGAGGCTTCCTCGCCCGGTTCCCAGACCATTCCGGCCTCGGGGGCGTCCAGCAGTTCCTTGCGCCGCGGCTCCAGCTCCCCGGCCCGCAGGGTGCGATGTGCCGGTTTGGTGTCAGTGGGTGGGCGTCAGTGACGGCATGTAAGGTTGGTGTGTTTGTGCTGGTGGCTTGCGTGTTTGGGGGATTGGGTCACTGACATGGGGTGGTGTGTGCGGCGGGCGTGGCTGTCATGGGGCGGTACACCCTGCCCTGTTCCGCTGTCATGGGAACGGCACTTCTGATCCTTCGGTGGCTGCGCGGCTGCACCGTGGTGGGTGTTGGTGTCCGCTGTCCGATGCCGAGTTCATGCACCGCTACCTGGTCGGCATCGACGTCAGCCTCGCCGTCGGCGCGGCCGCCGACGGCGCCGTAGTCGGCCTCTCCCGGCAGCCGGACCACGTGACCAGCCCGGTCTTCGACCCGGCACTGCCCGGATCCTGGCTGGTCGGCCTCTCCCACGTCGACTGCTGCTCCCGTGTCCTGTCCCGGAACCTGCCCTTTTCCCGGCGGACCCGGGCCTTGAGCGGGGCGGCGTCGTAGCCGGGCTCCACCGTGTATGGATGGAGCGTGCCCAAGCCGCCCAGCAGTTGGTTTCGTCCCCAGGGTGCACGGCAAAGGGCGACGTTCCCGTTAGCAGTGGTTGATGAAGACGCCCCGGTTGTTGAGGTACTTCATGCTGAACCAGCCCTCCTGCTGGGTGCCCTCGATCCGTCCCCATATCCAGTTGGGGTCGCCGTCGATCGACTCGCCGACGACGTAGCAGTGGAAGTAGATCTTCGCGTTGTTGTTCGCGTAGCCGTAGGCGCCACAGGATGTGGAGGGGCCGCTGCGGCGGGCGAGTGCGTCGACGAGCACGTAGCCGTACGAGGAACTGTTGTTGGTGTGGCTCGGATGTGTGCATGGTGGGGCCGCCACCGCTTCGGTCGGCATCAGCATCAAACTCGCGGTCGAGACAGCAGTGCCGAGCGTTGCGGTCACAATTCGGAGCGTTTTGCGCATGAATTCCCCTTGGTCGTGGACGTGAGAATCTGGAGCGGGCTGGCCATGAGCCCTCAATGCTGTCCTCGCCCTTCGGGCGGGATGCCCAGGGGCCACAGGCGTGGCGGCAAGGGCGTGATGGTCAGCGGTTGCGGACGGTGTGCAGACGGCTTTCAGTGCGCCGATCGTGCCGACGGCCAGATGGTGTGGCCTGTATCGGCCGGAACTGAGGCCGGCGCAACTGTCACTGCCTCCCTCTCAGATCCGTGGCTGTCTCCCCGCGATTGAACGGGGCGGTATGAATAGAGATTGTGCTGGATGTGTTCGTGGTGTTGTTGGCATTCTGCGCACGGCTGTTGGCACTCAGCGCACGTCCTGCGCCTTGCGGTGCTGGGTCTGGTGGCGGTGGTCGCGGGGGGTGGTGCCGTACAGCGTTTTGAAGGCGCGGCTGAAAGATGTGGGCTCCGGGAAGCCCCAGCGTGCGGCGATCGCGCTGATCGACCGGGCGTCGAGGCGGGGGTCGGCCAGATCGCGGTGGATGCGGTTCAGTCTGCTGCGGCGTATGCCGTCGGCGATCGTCGTCGCCTCGCCCTGGTAGAGCCGGTGGAGGTAGCGGACGGAGATCTGGTGGGCGGCTGCGATGGCAGCCGGTGTGAGGTCAGGATCGGCCAGGTGTTGCTGGATGAAAGCGTTGACCCGTGTGCGCAGGACGGTGTGCTGTGTTTCGGGTGGCAGGAGGTTCTCGGTCCGGGCGGCCTGGGCGAGCATGGCGCTGAGCAGGTCCAGGGTGACGCCTGCCAGGCGGGGCGCGTCACATTCTTCGTACTGTGGCGCGTGGTTCATCAGGTCGGTGAGGTAGTGGCGGAACAGTGCGCCGATGCCTGTCTGTCCCTGGATGCGGGTCAGGGTGAGCCGGTCGAGGGTGTTGGAGTGCAGGGGCAGTCTGTCCCGGGGTATCTGCACGATCAGTGAGGAGACGTCGGGGCGGTCATGGGCGGCGGTTTGGGCCTGGCAGGGCCGGGAGGAGTCGTAGAGCACCAGATCGCCCTCGCCGACGTCGACGTGCCGGCCCGATTGGCTGAGCCCGACCTCCCCACGGACGGTGAGCCACAGCTGGAACACCTCCGGATCACCTTGCCGGATCATCGCCGGGGTCCGGCGCGCATGCATGGGCGGGTAGCTTTGCGCGAAGGTCTGGATGTCGCCCAGGCTCAGTGCCTGGGAGCTGGCGAGGAAGTCATCCAGGTGATCGCTGGCCATCGTGGTGCGAAAGTGGGCCTGGGAGATCATTGCTTCCCAGTGGTTGAATCGTTCGATTCCCGACAGGTGTTCCGTCGAAAACGCCGTCCAGATCATTGACCCGGCAGTCCTCTCTGCTGAGGGCCCCAGTTTCCGCAGCCCCGTTCAGGGACGCCCGCAGGCGCCCCAATCACCCCAAATCAACCGACTGTCAAATGCGTGACCAGACAGTCGAATTCACACAGGCCTGCAGGCTGCGGTATTTTCTGCTATCTGGGCATCAGATCGCCAGGTCCCCTGGATGCCCGGAGTCGGCGGGCGGTGCACTGTTTGCCGTGGAGTACCTCTTGCCGATACGTGCTCGGCGGGATGCCGTAGGCCCTGCGGAATGCGCGGGTGAATTCGGAAGCGTGGACAAAGCCCCAGCGTGCGGCCAGGAAGCCGATGGGTTTGTCGGACAGGTGCAGATCGGCGAGGTCCCGGCGGCAGCCCTCCAGGCGCCGCTGCCGGATCCACGCGCTGACGGTGACGCCCTGCGCCTGGAACAGCCGGTGCAGGTACCGCACGGAGATGTGGTGGGAGGCCGCGACTGCGCCGGGCGACAACTGGGGGTCGCCCAGGTTGCGTTCGATGAAGGAGTGGATACCGGCCAGCAGCGCCTGCCGGCGGCTCTGGGGTGGAACGCCGTCTTCGGTGTCCGTGTGGTGCGCGAGGAACGCGGTGATCAGGTCCACGGTGAGCCCGCCCAGACGTACGGCGTCCTGCGGCCGGCAGGAGCCGGACTCAGGTGCCAGGCGCATCAGGAACTGTGAAAGGAGGGCCCCCATACCGCTGCCGCCCGGCAACGGCGCCCCGAGGAGGCGGTCCACCTTCGCCGTTGACAGAGGAACCGCCGTACGGGGCACGCTCACGACGATCCCCTCGACCTGACCGCCGTCGTCGGGGAAGGCCGAGGCGTCGCTCGGGTGCGAGCTGTCGTACAGCAGCAGATCCCCGACCCCCACTGACGTGTCACGCCGGCAACGGGAAATGCTCTGCCGCCCTCTCAGCGTCAGGGCCAGGTGGTACAGCTCGGGATCGGAGCGACGCACCAGCGCCGACGTGCGACGCGAGCGCAATGACGGATAGGACAGCACCAACACCTGAGCAGCCCCAAGGTCCAGCAGCCGGAAGCAGGCGCGGAAGTCGCCGGCGTGGTCGCTGGTGATCTCCGTGGGCGTGAGCGCCTGTGACGTCATCTCCCGCCACCACGCGAACCGATCGGCTACCGGTAAGTCCTCACTGCGCAACACGGTCTCGATCACCTGACCACCCCCTCCCATCATGTCCTCATCAAGCCATCGAAGGGTAGGGCGGCCGGCCCTGTGTGTACGGCGAGAAAGACCATGCCGGACAGGCTGTTCACGCCCATTCCATGCCGAGCTCCCTCAGCGCGTCCAGCTGTTCCTGAGTGAGCTTGTCCCGCCTCGCGCGGGTGTTCGATATCCATACGCCCAGTTTGACGACCACAGGCTCCGTCTCGCCGTCGACCGCGATCTCTTCAGCGTGGTGCGATGTGCCGCTTTGGTGTCAGTGGGTTGGTGTCAGTAACGGCATGTCAAGCCCGGGTGTTCTCGGTGCTGTTGGGGTGTTGAGCATGAGGGAGTCACTGCCATAGGGCGGTGTCTGGTGCCGTCGCGGCTGTCATGGGGCGGTACACCCCGCTCCGCTCCGCTGTCATGGGAACGGCACTTCTGATCCTTCGGCGGCTGTACGGCGGCACGGTGGTCGGTGTCGGTGTCCGCGGGTGGAAGGGTGTGGGGGTGGGGGAGCCGGCGGGTGGGGTGAGGTCACGGTGGGGTTGAGGGTGGCCAGGCCGGTACTGGTGGCGCGGCTGCTGGAGCTCGATGCCGGCGGGGCCCTGACGACGGCGCATGTGCGGGCGGGCGCCCAGGTCGGTGGGGTGAATGCGCGGACGGTGTGGCGCTGGCTGGAGGCGGCGCGGACGGAGGGCCGCGTGGAGCGCAGGCCGCGGGCCCGGCCGGAGTTGCCCGAGCAGGCGTGGGAGGCACTTGCTGCAGGCGGGCGGCAACGTGGCGGTGCTGCACCGGCACCTGAAGGATGCCGGGGGCGAGGCGCCCTCGCTGGCGTCGCCGTATCGGGTGGTGCGCCGGGATCTGGAGGCCGGAAGAGTCCTGCCGGACCGTGCGGCGGTGCGGCGGAAGCGGGAGGAGCAGCGGACACGGCAGGCGCTGGCTGACCTCGCCTTGGCCGGGCCGCGTGAGGACGGCGCGGCGAAGGCGGCTGCGGCACGGCCGCCGCACCCCGCGCCGGCGGCGGCGTCCGCGGTCCTGCCGTCGGGGAGGGCGGTGCGGTGACCGGTGTGACGTTGCCGGCGGGAGCACAGCTGGTGCGGACGTCGTCCGTGCGGGCGGTGGCCGAGGCGATCGGGCAGGCGATGGCGGCCGAGGGCAGAGTTTTAAGCCGACCGGTGCCGGTACACCGGCTGAGGTGCCTTGTGATCAGTCCGTGGTCCGGCAGCGGATCACCGCGGGCAAGCAGATCCACATCGACGTCGACGCCACCCAAGGATCGACCGGCGTGATCGCCTGGGAGATCGACTCCATCTGACACAGGCGTATGGGCGCCTCCGGCCCAGCAGCCGGAGGAGCCCATACCGCACCTGCCACGGCCTCAACTTCTGCCCCATCCACCACCAACGGTTCTGAGCCACCCTCACCCCGCAGTGCACGCCCTGCCAGACGAGCCCGGCCTGCAACGCAGTGACCCGGCCCGGGCCGAGGGCTACCCGACACACTGAGCGGGCAGGAGCCTGGCTGGGTACCCGCGCAAGCGCCGACGCGCTCGGCATGGCATCCGGCTGGTGGTGCTAGATCCAGGTGGCGCAGCTGACGACGTCTGTTCTCTTCGTGAGGCTGCCGCCGGGGTCCATGAGGGGCATGGTGCCGTAGAGGCAGCACAGGGCCCGAGGCAGCCCTACCGCCGAAGAAGACGACCTGGACCGCAGCGGCAGCCGTTCCGGGCCTCACGGCATCACCGGGCCCGCCACTAAGAGGTCCTAACAAAGGCGTTGGACGTGGCGGTGGGTGATGAGGCAGGTGGCGAGGCCGAGGAAGGCTTCGTGGATGTCGTCGCGTCGTTCCCAGCGGATGCGCAGGCGGCGGAAGCCGTGCAGCCAGGCGATCGTTCTCTCGACGACGTACCGGAAGATGCCCAGGCCGGAGCCGTGCGGTTGGCCTCGTTCGGCGATGACCGGGCGGATACCGCGGGCCCAGAGCAGGCGGCGGTATTTGTCGTGGTCGTAGCCGCGGTCGGCGAGGAGTGCGTCGGGTCGGTGTCTGGGGCGGCCGACGACGCCGGCCACGGCCGGAACCTTGTCCAGCAGGGGCAGCAACTGCGTGACGTCGTTGCGGTTGCCGCCGGTCAGGGACACCGCGAGCGGGATGCCCTGGGCGTCGGTGAGGATGTGGTGCTTGCTGCCCGGCCGTGCGCGGTCGACCGGGCTGGGCCCGCTTTTGGGCCGCGCCGAGCGGCCCGCACGTGCGAGGAGTCGATCACCGCCCGCGACCAGTCCAGCTTCTTCGCGGCCCGCAGCTTCTTCAGCAGCACCAGGTGCAGTTCGTCCCACACGCCGGCCTCGTTCCACGCGGCCAGCCGCCGCCAGCACGTCATGCCCGAACCGAAGCCCAGCTCTTGGGGCAGGTACTCCCACTGGATGCCGGTGTGCAGGACGAACAGGATCCCGCACAACGCCTGACGGTCCGGTATCCGCGGCCGGCCCTCCACCAGCTTCGGACCCGGCTCAGGCAGCAACGGCTCGATCAGCGACCACAGTGACAAATCCGTTAATGATCACTAGAGGCCGTGACGTGTTGATCTGGGGTTCTAGTGATCGTTTCAGGATTTCTTTCTGTGGTGTGGTGTGCCTCTGAGCTGGGGCTTCCGTAGGGCTTTGAATGCTGCAGGGCTTCTGAGGTGCAAGTTCAGTGATCGTCTCGGGATGTAGTGATCGGCGTGGGATTTTCTTTGTAGTGCGTGGTTCGGGTGGACGGGTTTGTGCTGGTCACGGGGCTGGCAGGATCGTGCCTGAGCTGATCCGGCCCGGCACGGGCCGGGGCCGGGCGGGGGGGCGGCGGCGCGTTCGGCTGCGGCCCAGATGCGCTCGGCCTCCTCTTCGCCGGCGCTGGCACCCCGGGCGAACGCGAGGAAGGTGTAGAGGGTGGGCAGCTGGCCGTCCAGCGTCCAGCGCAGGGTGCGCTCGCGGACGGGCCGTCCCTCCTGGCCCGCCTTGCGGGCGATGCGCGGGAAGGTCTTGTCGCTCTTCATGCCGCGCAGTGCGGCCAGCTCGCGGATCCCGGTCGACGGGCCGGCCCGCGGGGCCCGGCCGGGCACCACGAGGAGACAGGCGGCCAGGGCGAGCGCGGCGGCCACCGGGCGCTCGAGGACGGTCACCGCAGCGATGGCAGTGATGACGACTGCCGCAGCCCGGTGACGTCACGCCGGAGGAGTGCTACCCCGACGCTCTCGCGGAGGCCGAACAGGCCCGCGCCGACTACGCTTTCGCCCTGGAAGCGCAGCACGACGACCAGCGCGAAGACCCTCTGCCTCCGCCCTCGGCAACGCCCGCGCCGCCCGCGAGGCCGCCGACCGCGAGATGCGCCACCTTCTTGCCTACGGACGGGAGTTCCACGGAGACCGCCCCTACAAGTTCGAACTCCTCGCCCAGGCCGACGGCATGACCCCCTCCGGCATGCGCACCGCCTACGCGAGCAGCGAGATCCAGACTGTCGCCCGCCAGATCGGCCGCGCCCCCGACGGCTGCCGCTCCCGCCCCCCGGCCGCCCCGGAGTCCGCATGACCGGCCGCCCCGAGACCGCTCCGCCGACCTGCACCTGTCTGCCCCCGTGGCCCGCCCTGCCACCGTCATCGAGGGCACCACTCACCCGGTCGTGCCCTCGCCCGCCCACACCCCCGCTTCCGCCCTCTACCTTGCCCACTGCACCGGGTGCGGCACTGCCTACACCGGTTCGTGGAAGCGGCTGACCCCCCGAGCCGCTTGAGGGCACCGCGCCCTGCACGGCTCAAGCCCAGCCCGCCAGCTCCTGCCCGCGGCCCCGGCCACCGGCCCACCCCAGCGAAAGTCCGCGCCGCCTCCGGCCGAGGTCCTCTCGTCACCCGACCCCTCCCGGCGAACTCGCCGGGCGCTGGCTCGGCCTTTCGTGTCTCGGGACGACGGTCACAGGGTCGGCTTCTGATGCCGGGCGAGGAGTTCGATGAAGAAGTCCGTCAGGACTTGTTCACCGCCCGGGCTGGTCAGTTCCCAGCCGCCGAAGCGGTAGATCTCGTATCCGGACAGCCTCAGCCGGCGGTCCTCGGCGGCCATATCCGCATACAGCTGCGGGGCGGCGGTATGGGTGACCCGCCCTTGCTCGTCGGGCGGGTTGGGGCGGCCGTAGTGTTGAACCCCGTCGACCTCGATGACGATGCGCGAGCGGTCCGGTGCCAGGAGCAGGAAGTCCATCCTCTGCCGGTACAGCGCCCCGGACTGCTTGCCGCTGCGCCGTGTGTAGGGGTCGTAGTGGAGGTAGACCTGGGGGATCAGCGCGGGCAGGTCGAAGCCGCCTTCCTCGGCATAGCGAGCACAGTACGTGATCATGAGGAGTTGTTCGGGCGGTGAATCCAGTGACCGGTACAGACGCCGGTAGAGGGCGTCGGCGGCACTCTTCTCGTCGGCGTCCGGGTGGTGGTTGTTCGTCCACCAGGCGACCATCTGCCGCCAGGTGAGACCGTGCGGCGGCAGGGGATCGGTGAACACCAGGCAGGTGTCGGCGTGGCGGACGATCTCCACGTCGTTGTTCACCGCGTCGCGCAGCACGATCTGAGGTTTCGCGCCGTCGGCGGCGAAGATCAGGTTCTTGAAGGCGCCCGACGGGCCCTTGGAGAAGCGACGTTCGTACTCCAGCTCTTGCAGGTCCTCCAGCGCGTTGCGGGTCGGGCCGAGGATCTGCTCGATGCAGTCCCGGCGGGCCTGCCAGCTCCCTTGCATGTCGTTGTCGCGCCAGTAGGTGCCGAAGCCGCGCGGCCCGTCGAAAGTCCGAAACGGCCAGGTGGGCGGCTTCAGGGCGAGGCGTTCCAGGACGGCGCGGTGGGCCTTGATCACGACGGGGACGTTTTCGTCATCCAGGTGTCTGCCCTTGCCGTCAGTGCCGTGGGAGACGAAGTCGCCGTGCAGCAGCCGGGTCAGCGCGATGGCGACTTCCAGGTCGGTACGGCTGGCCGCAGGCCCGAACCGCAGCGACTCGATCAGCTCGACATTGAGTACCCACGGCATGGCCCAACCGTCCCCGCTGCTGAAGAACGCCTCAACGTCCACGCACCTACCCCCTGCGTCCCGTAGACAGGACCTCGGCCCCACAGCAGCCAGTTCATCAGAAAGCACTGACATGCCGGCACCCCGTCCACGGTCCCGGCCGGCGCCACCCATACTGCGCGCCTGCCCCGCCCGCCCCGAGCGGAGCAGGTGGAGGCGGGAGGGAGTCATGGGGCAACGGCTGCACGGCAGTGCTCTGATCCTCCGGCATGGCTCGGAGGCTGCCCCAACGCCTTCTGCGCAACGTTGACTTGAAATCGCTGTGCCGACGTGTTTGCAAGTGGTGTACCAATGGGCATCGAAAGTGTTGTAGATGACTACAGCACTAAGTGGAGAAGGGGAAGTCCTTGGTCTACGACATTCGTCCGCTCGCCAACGGGCTGCGGACGGACCACCCGGTGCCCGGTCTGCCGTTCGTCGACGACTCACATCTGCCGCTCGATGACGGCCCCGACGCCATCGAGGCAGTCGGCCGGAACAAGGGCGAAGGCATGTGGGGCCGGTGCGACACCTCCCGCGAGGGGGGCTGGCTGGCCTTCACCACCGACCCGATCGCCCACCACCTGGGCTGGGCCGTCCGCTACCACCCCGAGCACGGGCGCACCGTGCTCCTGCTGCGCGACGAGGACACTGCCAGCCTGCACACCTACTGGTCGGGGGCGCCGCTGCTGTTCCGGGCCGGCGGCTACTGGTGGGACGGCGACGCCTGGTACCGGCCCGGACAGATCTGGGACCCGGTCACCGAGGACTACGCACGCCACACGGCACGCGCCACGGCCACCGTCCACGCCAACGACATGCTCGACGGCCGCGCCCACCCGGACCGCGCACCCGTGCACAAGGTCGCCACGTTCGACCCGGCCACCGCGGCGCCCAAGGACTGGCTCGATCACCTGACCCGGTGGGCGCAGCACCACCAGAAACAGGACGATCCCCTGCCGCTGGAGAAGTGCGTCGTCGACCTGGCCAGTCCCGAACTCACCGGGGACCGGCTGCTCGGCGTGCCCGAGATGGCCGCACTGGGCGGCATCACGGCCTCCACACTGCGGGGTTACATCTCCCGGGGCGAGAACGACGTGCCGCTTCCCCAGGCGACCGTCGGCGGACGGGCCCAGTGGTCACGCCCGGTCGCTGAGGACTGGGCGGAAGCCCGGCACCGCTCCTCCGACGGGCTGAAGGACGCCATGTTGGCCGGCGACCGGCACCGACTCGCCCCGGGAGCGGCCCAGATCCGAGACCGCTTCAGCGAGACCTTCTTCAGCTTCCTGTGGAAGCGGCCCGACATCCGCAAGCGGTGGGGCCTGCGCCATCGCAACGAACCGAGCGTGCGGGAGGTGGCCGACCAACTGGCCTTCGAGGTCGCCGACAGCCTCAGGCGCATCATCCCGACCGACGCCCTGGGGCCGACCATCCGCCACGCCGTCCTGGAGGACTTCGCCACCTCGCTGCGCGTCAGCGAGCGCCGGGGCGGCCAGCTCAAGGCCTTCGACCTCATCCTGTCGGTTCCCCTGGCGAAGATGCTCAGCTGGTTTATCCAGCACTTCCCGACCTCGGCCCAGTGGTACGTCGGCGAGATCATGGGCGAGGCAGACAAGCAGCTCGGCATCCCCGCTCAGGTGACGGGCGAAGCGCTGCGGCGGTCCGCAACCACGAACGGGGAACTCGACGGCCAGACCGCGAACGAGTTCTTCTCCCGTACCGTCCCGCGCGAGCCGGAGGGCTGAGGTCCTTCACCGAGTGAGGAACCCCGCCGCCGTCCGCAGGGCGGCCCGGCGAGGGCTGGAGCGCGGCGGACGGGCGCAGGCAGCACCCTGTCTGCCGTACGGGTCAGTGTGGTTCACGGAAGCCGGGCAGTCCCAGCGGCACGGGAGTCATCCCGGAGCCGCTCGGGGAGCGTTGCAGAACCAGCCGGAACCGCCCGCCGCCGACGGGCCGCACACCGACCTCCACGCCGTCACCGCGTCCGGCGGTGAGCGCGGCCAGAGTCTGCCCGCGGCTGTCCGCTGCGACGGCGACCTCAGGGTGGGAGACGAACACCGGGCCGAGCTCCAGGCGCCGCCCGGCGATTTGCACGGGGAACGCCCCGCACGGCAGATGCAGGGGCTGCACCTCGCCACCGAGCAGGGCGCGCGCGGTGGGGGTGTCCCGGCCGTTGAGGGTGAGACGCACTTCCGGCAGGAAGGGGCAGACCACACAGTGCCCGTCGGCGAGGAGACGCGCGACGCGCACCATGATCCGCTCTTCGCGGGTGAGTTCGTCGGGGACAGGGAAGTACTGCTCGCTGTGGCGCTGCACCACCTCCAGATCCTCGAGAAACAGCTGCAGCTGTGCGAAATCGCGGTACACCGCCTCGGCCGAGGGCGGGATCTCGCCACCGCCGACGGCGCCCGCGCCCGTACGCACCTCGAAGGTTCCCCCGGCCGCCATACGCTGGTGCAGGCGCAGCACCCGCAGGGCGGCCGCCGGCTCCAGCCCCTCCAGCGAGAACGAGAACGTCAACGACGCCGCGGCCTGCGGATTCTCAGGCATCAGCAGCTGAAGTCGGCCGCCCGCCAGCTCCATCCGCACCGACCGGCCGACGCTGCCGAGCCCCAGGTGCTTCAGCGTGCCGGGATAGGAGGCGGTGATCTGATCGCCGTCCAGGAACACCAGGTCGGCCTCCACCCCGGCGGGCTGGTCCGCTTTCGCCGGACCCCACCGCACCTCGGCGTTCTCCAGTTCCCTGCCCAGGAACTCCGGCCCGGTGACCGTCACCTTCTCCACCGCCCCGCGCGGCAGCACCACCTTCTCGTCCAGCCCGTACCCCAGGCTGTGCCGCACCGCCTCGGACTGCTCCGGCGCCAGGGGGCCGATCCCGGTCAGAGTGAACATGACGGGCGAGACCTCATGGGCCCGCGGGTGCTTGCCCCGCAGCGTGTGCACCACCGTGTCGCCCTGCCGCGCGGAGTCGATGGTCCAGTGGTCGTCCAGTCCGTCGGCCTGACCGCCCAGCGCCCGCACCCGGGCGCTCACATCGTCCACACCGCCCATGAGCAGCGCCCGCTCCTGCCCGTACACCTTCGCTGCCTCGAACAGCTGATCCCGGGTGAACGACGCCTCCAGGTCCGCGTGGACCGCCAGCAGATCATCCAGCGTCGCCCGGTCCCACACCTCCACCTCCACCTCGACCGCCAGCCCGTCCGCCAGCGACCGCACGAACGCCTGCTCCGTCGGCGTCAGCACACAGGGCACCACCAGCACCCACTCCTGCGGCGCACCCCTCATGGCCCGCGTGAACGACGCCTTGATCGACCCTCGCCGCCCCTTGTGCGACGTGGTCGGGAATCCGTCCGGGTAGTACTTCAGCTGGAACACCCGTATTCGGGAACCATGGGAGACCTTGATGTCGATCCCGTCGTCCCCGCCACGTCCGTTGACCGCCTCCACCCGCGAGGCCGCGTCGTACACGCGGTGCACCACGGCCTCGACGATCCGGTCGAATGCCGGTTGTCCGATCCGCTCCCACTCAACCGCCACGACCGCTCCCGCCCCGCGATGTCCACGCAGACGATGGTCCCACCCGGCACTGACAACCACCCGCGACGCCGTGTGCCGCGCGGACAGCGGACCGTTCCTTCCTGTTCTGTCAACAGGCAGGTCACCCGGAGAAGTTGTCCGGTCCGCGCGCTGTGAACTCTCCTGTGCGCGTGGCGGGTAACTGAGCTCTACCCCAGGCCGGACGGCGACCGACCACAACGCCCCCGCCCCCGAACGCGACCCGGACCGGTCCAGGGGGAGCGACCGGCTGCCGCCAGACCCGCAACGCCCAGCCGAGCGGCGGCCCGGCCCACACGCCCCGGCCGGAGCCGGAGCCGGCGCCGTGCCGTACCGAGCCGAGCCTCGGCGTCGACGTCGCGGCCGCGGACGACGCCAACCCACTGCGCCTTCAGGCGAGTGCCCGCCGCTCATGCGCAGGAGCCTGGTGGAACGCGTGTGCCCTGCTCCCTCGTGGGAGGAGGCACACGCGTCAACGAACTGCAGGTCCGGCGCGACCAGGGCGAGTAGCTCCAGGGTGCCGATCCCGGCGCCGGAGGAAGCCTTCTCGGACCGCGTCCCCCCGGCCCCAGCCCTCGGACCGCTTCCCCTGCGCCCGGCTCGGGCCCGCTGGCAGGAGTGAAGAGGCCGGGTGTGTCGCGCCGGGGCCGGCGACCTGCTGATAATCACGCTGTGGCTGTCCACCCGAAGACCGCAGAGACCAACGTCCGGCTCCCGCCCTGCGCCTTCGGTGCGCTGGCCGCTGTCATGACCAGGCAGGGCACCTCGCGGGATGCGACCGTGCGCCGGTTGATGACCGAGCACGTCGAGCGGCAGGAGCAGGAGGATCCCGACGACAGGCTGACGCACATCTCCACAGTGCTGCGCTATCCGCCGCCGCCCCGCTGGCGAAAGGATCCCCGCCAGGACCGGCCTCTGCGGCTTCGGGCTAGCGCCGACCTGCTGGAGCGGGCGCGCGCGGTATCGCTGGTACTGCCGGGGCAGTACCAGCGCGCCTTCCGCGACTACCAGAGCCGTGCACTGACCGACGCCGTAGTGACGGCCATCGCGGTGGCCGAACGGTTCACGGACGAGTTCCTGGACGGGCTGCTTCCCCTTCTGCACCACCGCGCTGCCCGCAACCTGTGGAGGCTGGCGACCGCCGGGCTCTGCACCGGTCCGGAGCGCGCTCTCCTGGAGGCGGCCGTGGTGGTGCGCGAAACGACAGCCGAGACAACCGAAACCGTGCTGGACACAGACGCGCAGCACCTGCTGGCGGTTGTGAAGGCCCTCGAGAAGGACGTGGCCTGGCACTCCCCGGCCCGCTTCCAGGTCGCTGCCAATATCGCCCGCGAACTGCTCACCGGCCCGCAGGCTGACGCCAACGAGCGGCTGCTGCAGGAGGAGGGCGAGGACTGGAACGAGTTGTACCTGGACACCCTCTACGCCGACGAGGGCCGTCGGGCCTACCTGCAGCGGGGGACCACGAACTACGACTGGAGTGGGCGCGGCGGCGGCGCGGTATGGCGGGCCGAGCGCCAGGTCAGTCTGGGCAACTTCGGGGACTGGCTCACCAGCCACATCCAGACGGACACGGCCGACTACGTGGTCCGTCCGCCCGGCTGGGTGCTGTCCCGTCCGCCCGGCTGGCACGCGGTCGCGCCTGACCCCCCACACACCGGCCGGCTGCCGCAACCGTACGCGACATGGACGGACGAGGGCCGCGCCCTGGCCTTTCCCTACCGCGACAAACAGGCCGTGTGGCCACTCCAGCGCCAACCCAACCGGCCGGGCTTCGATCCCGTGCCCGGCGCCGAGGCACTCCTCGCCCCCGCGACCGGCCTGAAGCCCGAGCAGGTCCTCAGCTACATCGAGGCCCTGCTCGTCGACTGGAACCACCAGTTCGACGCCGACGCCGACGCCGACGCCGACGCCGACGCCGACGCCGACGCCGACGCCGACGCCGACGACGACCCCGACCTCCGCCTGGCCCTGGACGTCCCCGTGGGCCCGGCGTACGACTTCGGCCTCATCAGCGCCGAGGAACGCCAACGCGCCATGGCCGAGGCACGCGCGGCAACTCTGAACAGCATGGATGAGGTCATCGACCTCCTCACTGATGACGGCTCCGACGAGGGGGATCTGCAGTACCTACGACAAGTGCGTGGAAATGTCCGTCAGTTCGCGCACGTGGCCAGCCGCCTCGACCCGTCGGCCGGTGCACGGTTCCGGGTGCACAAGGCGACGTGGCGGTGGCCCGGGCTGTCGGTGGCCGGCGAGTTCCTCGCCGGTACCTCCACCGACCTGGTGCAGTGGCTGGCTACCGTCGCGCACGCACGCAGCGCCCTGATCACACAGCAGTCGATGCAACAGGCATGGACCTACGCGTTCGACCGCTACGCCCCCAGAGCCCGCAGCGCCCGACGCCAGGTGTGACACCCACCGATACAACACCGAAGAACCCTCCTCGTAGAACTGGATGCAGGCCGAGCAAAAACGCCCGGATTCCTGACATCTCGCGTACCGCACCCGTACGCCCGCTCAAGGGGGAGACCTTCGATGCACAACCCGAACCGACCGCTGATCTCGTCCGCTGCCACCGGCATCAGCGGCATCGCCCTGGCCCTGATCGGCGCCCCGTGGTGGCTGACCGCCCTGGCCTTCACCTGCTTCGCCCTCGGCCTGCTCGTCACTGCCATCCAGTCGGTCTTCCCCCAGGACTCCGCCCACCGGCTGGCCTGGTGGCGCGCCCGCTGGAATCACCGGCAGCGCCGCCAGAACACAGCGCCCACCGGTCGTCGGAGCAACCGGCCCGCCCCGGGAGCCACCGGGCCCCGTCCCAACCCGCGCAAGACCAGCGAATGACGGTCCGCTGGCAGGGACCGACGACGAGGGCGGCATCGTGCCGCCTCGTCGCTCTGGCTCAGGCCCCGTCTGCCGGGCCTTCGGTGTGAGGTCTGGGTCCTTGATGAGTCGCCCGAAGGCTGGCTGTAACCGGGCGGCCTCCCGGCATACGGCCGGGTCGAGGGTGGGGTCGCGAATCTGGACCGAGTCGGGCAGCTCGAAGGGGAACGTCAGCCGGGCGGAGCAGCTGGGTGCCCGTCAGTTGGTGGGGTAGGCGGTCGTGGTGCCGTCGCCGACGCGGGTCTGGGTCACGGGCAGGCCGAAGCTGCCCTTCCAAGCCAGCGCGAGAATCTTCCGTTCGGGAGCGTCGGCGCGAGCGAGTTCGATTTGCAGCGGGCGGCGTACGACATACCGTGGATCGCCGTCGGGTGTGCCGAACGCGAAACGCACACCGACCGCTCCGGCCTCGACTCCCGCACCCCACAATTCTCCCCGGTGTACCAGCGGTCGAATCGCGACCTGCCCTTCACCCGAGAACAAGCGGTCCGGTCGCCCGGCCATATACAGGCCCCACCCTTCCGGCAAGGTTCCGTCCCGAAACAGGTAGTCCAGCAGTGCCTCCTTGCTCGCGCTGCTGTGCAACGCTCGCACCGGATTTCCTTCGTGGCTGAGGGCACCGGCAGCCACGGCCCCCCACAGCAGTTTGAGGAGCCATCGCTCCAGCTCATCGCCGTTGACGAGGGCGAACTCGGCACCATGAGGATCGGGAACGCGCCGCTGGTCTTCCTGAAAGTGCCACAGGACACGGAACGCGCTAGACGCACTGACGTCGAGAGGCGAGAGAGCACTGTTGTGCCGCTGGCACAGGATGTTCGCGGCCAGAGCAGATACGGGTAGCTGGTGAGTGCTGCCCTTCTGCCAGGGCATGCCCAGCACGGTGATGGTCTTGCCGTTCGTCATGCCCCGAAGGACGTCCGCCGACAGCCAGTGTTCCCGTGAGATCTTTTCCGAGCAGTCCCTGCTGGCGGCCGCGTAACACTTGGGGTGCATGTATCCGGTGCGCGCCCCGGCAAGCAGAGGCATGGCGCTTGGCCACAGCCACCGGCCGTCGCTGCGATCGGAGTGGCAGCGACGTGTCTGCCTGCCGCTGCCACACGGGCAGGGGTCCTTCCGACGCGGACCTTGGAACTCGTGATCAGTGCGAGTGAACGACCGGGGCCACTCGACGGGCGCAGAAGGAAGGGCCATCGTCCAAGTTTTAGTGCCGGCCAGTCGCTTCCGCACCAGGAACAGGCGGGTCCGAACGGACAGCGGCGAGCTGTTCCAGGACGGCGCGCAGATCGTCGCGACGGATCTCGGGGGTGAGCCACCGCCGGGCCGGGCGGGTGCTGCGTGGGGACGGCAGACAGCCGCGGAGGCCGGACTTACAACGGAGCCTCGGCGAGCACGCGCCAGACCCTGGAACACCGACTCCTGATAGGTCATCTGCTCCCGGAGGCGCGCAGCAGCCACCGGCCCAGAGCATCCTCGTCGGTGTCGCGCAGGAAGTGGTCCTCCAGCCGCACGTACATGTCCAAGATCTGCAGCAGATCCGCATCGCTCGCGTCCTAGCGGTACTCGTTCCCGCACGCCAGCGACACCCGCGCGGCATCAGCCAGCGCCCACGGCGTGTACTTGCGGTACGAGCTCTCCAGCCACGACGACCCCAACGAATAGGCTGCCGACGCTCCCGCGATCAGCGGCAGCAGGGCACTGGTCCGGTGCCTGCGAACCCGCGCCACATAGTCCCGATCCCTTACCCGACTGCCTGGTGCCCGCGTCATGCGCTCAAGGATCTCGCGCCCGCGTCTGCGCTGTCCTGCCCGTTACCGCCCGCTCCCAGGGACCAGCACCGGTGACCGCGACCGATGTGCCCTCTGCGGACAGCCGCTGCGCCCCGCCGTATACCCGGCTCAGGGTCCCGGCCCTTACGCGGTCGGCCCCGGGGCCGCGACGAGACAGCAGCGGTACTTTTCCGGGCAAATCCTGAATGGAGGCTCGGGCGGTCCTTTCTGACGGTTCAATAGTTATGCGACTGCCCGCCCGGGTAGTGCCGCACGCTCTCCCACGCCTCGGTCACGGCCGGCGTGTGAAGCCGTTTCCGCTGCCAGACCGGCATCCGGAACGGGTGTGCGGTGCTCCGAGCGGGAACAGACGACCGACCGCCTCCGGCATCGTGTCGTTCCTGTCGGACTCCTGCCTGCCATCCAGGCCTGGGGCCGCAGCCGCGTACTCCCGTACCCGCTGCCGCCCCCGCCGCCTTTGCTGCGGAGCCGGCTGGAAGGACCTCGATGGCACAGACCTTCAGCCCGCCACCCGCCGACGACCCGTACAGGCTCCTGGATCGCCTGCAGCCGATTCAGCCCCCTACCGGCCAGGCTCGTACCGCGCTCGTCAAGCAGTTCAAGGGCGACCCGCTCGGCGAGCTCGTCGCCGCCACCGCCCTCGGCCCCGAGGCGGCCAAGCACATACGCGCCAAGTTCCCCAAGACGCTGCCCAGCGGGGACAGGGCCGAGCTGCGGATGTTCCAGTCGAGCCCCCTCGCTGGCGCTCTCGTTCTGCAGCCGCGCTTGGCCGATGCCGAGGCATCCCCCGCCGACCCGCTCTACGACCAGCTCATCGAGGCGATCCAGAGCGGTGACACCCTGCCGGACCTGGACGACCTCGTCATCAGCGCCGGCAGGTTCGGCAGTGAGGACGGCTGGCTCGTCCTCAATGTCGACAGTCAGGACAGACTCGAAGTCGCCGTCCGCCGCATCACCGACCAGACCCAGGAGCGCAACGACAAACGCTTTATGGTCGCCACCGAGGGCATCTCGGACCGCATCATCATGGTCCCCCTCGTGATCCGGCATGACGGCAAGGAGACCCGACGCTTCCTCACCGTGGATGGCATCTCGCGCACCACTGCCGCCTTCGCCATCCTGGGCCTGGATCCCGCCGTATGCGCGGTCATGACCCAGGACAGTGTCGGCGACCTCATCCGCGAGAAAGCCCGTGAAGTCAACGGGGAATTGCGCGACCTGCGCGAAGAGTCGACCCGTCTCCGTGCTCAGCCCGAGGGAGCCCGCGGTGAGGGCGAGGCCAGCTTCGCCACGCGCGTCGGTGAGACCGCTGCCCGCTGGCGCGCCCTGCAGTGCGATGTCGAGCTCTGGAGCCCGGCCCCTGATGTGGACGTCCACCGCTTCGTGATGGAGGTCGTCAGCCTGATCCACCACCAGCAGCAGGCCCACTCCCACACCTCCAAGCGCCGCACCATCCACGAGGCTGTGCTGTCCGACTTGACACAGGCCGCACCTCAGTCCCTCATCGAGCGCCAGCGCCAGCAGGATCGCGGCCCGCTCCGTAGCGGATGGGACTACCTCGACTGGGCCTACCAGGCCATCGCCGATCTGATCGATCCCACATGGCGCCCGCACATCGCCGCGACCCTGCGCCGCGAACTGAAGATCAGCCGGTGCCACGCCAAGCAGTTCAGCGAGCTGGCCGGAGCCGTCATCAGCCGCCCCCTGCAGTCCCTCGACCGCAAGCACTGGAAGGGAAACGAGCACCAGCAGTCCCGACTTGAGATCGGACAGCGCGCGTGGACCCGCGATGCTATCCCCAAGCACGTATGGAACCGAAAGGACCGCCTGCCGGACTACCGGGTGACGAAGGAGCAGCTGAAAGAATCCGCGGAGGCCGTCAGCAAGGCAGCAGCCGCCGCGCCCCAGGGGCTCGTGAACGACGACAAGCGAATCGAGACCGGCGACGCGATGCTCGGCAACCACATCGCATTCCTCCTCGTGGTCGGTGCCATCGCCACGACGTTCACGGGGGCACTGCGCACGGACACAGGGTCCGGCCGTCAGACCGAGGACCTGCTGGAGCAGGACATCCCGGCCGCCTTCACCACGGCCCCGGTGTCGGTCGTCCTGGAGATGATGCACGCCTCACCGTGGGGCCCCGCCCAGCTGGAAGAGAACATCACGGCGTTCGTGACCTCCTTCGATGAACGCCGACGCGCCAATCCGCGTCGGATCTCCCCACAGGCCCCGTACAGCCCGCTGGAGGACTTGGAGGCCGACAGCGCGTACATCCGCACCTTCGCGGCCAGCATCGAGAAGGGGCAGGCGGAGAAGCGGGAACAGAAGAGGCTGCAGGAGCGTGCCAAGCAGGCGAACCCGGTGGCCGAGGCGCTGGAGGTCCTGCCCAGCCATCTGCGGGCCGCCGAGACGTCCGTCCAGACACTGCACAAGGCGAGCCTTTCCAAGATCACATGCTCCGCGGAGCTGATGGCCGCGCTCCACGAGCAGGCGGACACAGTGGCCTTCCGACTGAAGGGCCTGAAGATGAATTTGCAGGAACGGGAGCAGAAGGAGGCGGACGCCAACCTCAGCCGACCCGAGGAACGGGGCGAAGGGGACACCCTGTGACGACGCTTCCCCCAGGGATCGCCCCACTGCTGCCAGGCACACTCCTGCGTAGGTTCTACGACCTGGCCGCAGACGCCCTGGGAGACCGGCTGCTGCGCCGGCAACCGGCCAAGATCGCCCTGTGGGCACTACCCGACTACGCAGGCGACGAGTACAAGGCGGTCTACCTCCTCGGTTCGGGAACGTTCGACCTGCTCTACACGGGGTCCACGGGCCGCGGTCCCGGCACCGTCCGGGCGCGCGTCGACGAGCACCGCCGGGACCCCCGCAAAGCCGAGGTCACCTGGGTACTCGTGCTCCCCATACAGCGCGACGCCGATGCTGAACAGGCCGAAGGGGAGGTCGGTCGTTTGCTGGGCAGACCGCCGCTCTCCTGGCGGCTCCCGCGGTCACACCGCACAGACTGAGCAGTCCGGCCGCCCACGAGCTGACCGAAGACCCGTGCTGCGGGCCCTGGGCGGGGACACCCCTTCCGGGGCCCGCCGTCAGACCGAGTCCGAGCGCGTGCGGGTGGGGTGGTGGACCAGTTCCATGCCGAGGACCAGCAGTAGTTGCGTCCGGCCTGGTCGAACTGCTCCTGCAGCGTGGGCTCACAGAAGAGGTGGGCCAGCTGTCCGGCCTCGGTGGCGAGGTCACCGCGCTGGGCGAGGTAGTCGGCCATGGAAGCGCGGTGGACAGCCCGGGCACGCTTGGTCATAGAGCGTGGCTGCGGGCGCGGTCGGTGGTGACAAGCTGGTTGGCTGGCCTGGTGCAAGGAGGTTGATCTCAGCGTATCTGTGATCAGGAGGAGGATCTGGCGGGTGCCCGTCGAACCGTTTCCGTGGGTGTCAGTGCGCGCTCCTAAGGTGTGGACACGTCAGCGAGGCCCACGCGCCCGGCCGGTGAACTCCCGGTCGATCTAGCCCGGTTGCAGTGCCCTACGGTCACGGGCATCCCGAGGTGCCGTACGACTTCGAGGACACTGATGACGGGTGACGAGGGGAGGGAGGATGAAGACGACGAGGAGAGCCGTGCTCCGGCTGCGGGTGCCGAGGTCGGGCCAACGGCCGTTGGCGGATGCGCAACACGTCGTTCAGGATCGGCTGACCACGAGATCATTCAAGGTGAGCTTGACGCGGCGCCGGTTGGCGTCGAAGCCGTACATGGCAGTGGGCCGGTTCAAGGGGTCGGATTTCGAGTAGTAGCGGAACTGCAGTACCTGGCCACACATCGGCCCCACGTCCGCCATCAGGCCGTCCTGGCAGGTGGCCAACACGGTGATGCCGTGTTCTAGCGCGGCGTCACGCAGTGCGGCGATCACTTCGCGACGGTGCTCCGCGCCGAGTGAGTCACCGAGTTCGTCCAGGATGAGGACGCGGCCCCGCGCGTCGGGTGCGGCCAGCAAGGCGGCCAGGACGAGATGGATGGAGAACAGCTTCTCCTGGGCGGTGTTGGTGGGCGCATCGTAGGCCAGCAAGGAGCCGCCGGGGTTGCGCTGCCACCGGGGCACGACATGGCAGATCCACTGGCCCTCGGCGCTCTCCGGCGCGCTTACGTTGTAGAGCAGGTCGGCTGCGTACCCCTCTTTTTTGTGCAGCAGGTTGAGCTGGTTGCTGATGCGCTCCAGCGAACTGTGCACGCGTTCCTTGATGGACTCCTGGGTTTCTTCGAGGGCCTGGCGTGACTCCTCGACGAGGTCGTGGAGGTAGCTCTGTTCGTCCTCCCGCTCCCGTCTTTTCACCTCCACCTGCTCCCGAGCTCCTGCGTCCCGCTCCTCGTACTCATCCAGCCACGTCTTCAGCGCGGTCAGCGAGCCACGGAAGATGGTGTCGTGCGGATCGTGGGTGTGCGCCTCGTGATGGTGCAGGGCGTCGGCGATCTCCACGGTGGCCACACCGGTGGTTGCCGTGTCTGCGGCGAGCCTCGTCAGCGCCGCCGTCAGCCGGGACCGGCTCTCGCTGCGAAGGTCCGCACAGGTGCGGACCTCGGGCGGGCGCTCGGTGTCCCGCGGTACGACGGCGTAGGAGTTGATGCCGTCGGCCGGCTCCGCGCCGGGCTCATCCTCGGGCAGGCAGCTCCAGTTGAGCTCCTCCAAAGCCTCCTCCTCAGAGCCCGTCCAGATCATCCGTGCCCGGTCGGTGCTTGACCCTCTGCGGAGCTCCTCCAGCTTCTCCTTCCTCCGCGTCGCCTGCGCCCTGTCGTCCTTCAGCTTCCGCAGTTCGCCCTCGAGCTTGTCAGCGCGCTCCTTCGCGGTGAGGAACGCCGTCTGAGCCTCATGCGCTGTCTCGCTTGCCTCTTTGGCCAACGTACGCAGCCCGGGCAGCGCGGCAACGCACTGGGCGTGGGTGTCCTCGAGGTCGCGGATCTTGGGAACGAGCCGCTGTGCGAGCTCTTGGGCCTCGGCCCGTTTGATGTCCCGGCGCAGTTCGGCGATCCGGCGACGGTGCAGGTCGGCTGCGGTCTCCAGCGCAGCGCACTGGGCCCGGGCCTGGTCCCGCCGCCCTTCAAGGTGGGCGCAGATGTCTTCTTGGCCAGCGATCGGCTTCTCGAAGCCTCCGATGATGCGGACCCCCAGCCCAGACAGCCAGGCATGCGGAGGAACCGTCACCTCGGTGGCATCGGCCAGGGCATGCAGGAACGGCACCGCCAGGGGATCGGCGTCCAGGATGCCCTCGGGCAAGCCATCCGGGGCGCCGGAACCTGCCGCTTCCGGTTCGCTCGACGGCCCGCAGATGAGGATGGTCCCGGGCAGAGTGCTCACCGCACGGCTGGCATCCTCCAGGGCATCGGAGGCGACACACACCGCCTCCCTCCACGGCGCCAGGCGGGCCTCCCACTGAGACCGCGCCTCAGGACGGACGCGAGTGGTGGCCATCAGCCCCACCCTCCGGTGGGACGTTGCCCCCTCCAGGGCCCGCAACGCCGCCCCCGCCTGGCCGGTGCGCCCCTCCCGGGCCTCGGCGAGCTCTCCCTCCAGCGCCCTGACACGTTCCTCGGCCAGCAGGAGTTCCGCCTTCACCTCGAGCTGACGTGCCTCCTGGTCGCTGACGTGCTGGGCGAGCTCGGTGGGGGAGGGGCCGGCGTAGTCCTCGGCCTGCTGCCGCGCCTGGCGGTGATCCTGCTGCGCCCGCTTCAAGTCGCCTCGAAGCAGTCCCACCTTCTCGTTGGCCTCCTCCACCTCCCGCTGATGCTCGTCGCTGCGCACCTGTGCGGAACGGGCCGATTGCCGGAGCTGGCCGATGTCGCGGGCTTTGGTGAGCTGGCCCTGCACTGCACCATGCCGCGCAGCCAGAGCTGCCAGATCATCCTCGACACGGGCGAGGCTGCTGCCGATCCGGCGCTCGTAGACAACGGCATCAAGGGTGGCGCGTGCCGATCCCAGGCGCCAGAAGCGGTGAGCCCGGCCGGCCTCCACCCGGGCCCGTTGCCGGGTTTCGACAGAGTGAAGGATGATTTCCTCTTCGTGCCAGGACTTCTCGGCGTCGGCCAGTTTGTCGGCCAGGTTCTTCTGCGTCCTAGCCAGATCCTTGCGGGCCTGTACGTCCGTGGCGAGCATGCCGGCCTTGCCGGTGAGATCGAGCAGCGCCTCCCCGATCTGCACGGACGTGAAGGTGCCCGCATCCAGCTTCAGCAAAGAGGGCCGCGACCGCATACCGCCGCGGCTGATGATGTAGGCCAGCAGACGCGGGGCGCGGCCGTAGAGGACCTCCGCGTAGTCCGTGGCCCCCAGGGCTTTACCACCGAGCGCGCGGAAGAACCCTGGAGCCAGCTCGTGCTGGCTGCGATCGTCTCCGCCGAGTAGAAGGTGCACCCCTTCCTTGTGTCGTACCTCGATGTGCGGTGACTTGGCCGATACCTGCAGCCACACGGTGTGCGCGCTGCCCAGCGGATCCTCGGGTTCGGCGAAGACGCCCACCACATAGCCGATCGAGGCGGCCTCGTTCACCTCTGGCGATGCGCCGGCGGTGACGGGCTCGAACAGCAGCTTGGGTGCGTGCACGGAGCCACCGCCCGTCATGCGCCATTCCGGGTCTCCCAGCAAGAGGGCCAGGGCAGACAGGAAGCTGGTCTTTCCCGACTCATTGGAGTCCTTCGGCCCCCGCCCGGTCACCGCGACGAAGGTGCCGGGGACGATCGCCACCGGGTGGGAGGTCAAACGGGCAATGGAGAACGTCTGGACAGCGACCAGCTGACGGGTACCGATCACTCCCCGCTTGCCACGTGCACTAGGGATCTGCTGACTCACATGCGGTCCGTCTCTGTCGGGATCTCAGATAACTCGCCGCGAGACGCGGGGACTTCGAGGCCACGCCGCCGACGGATGGCGGCGGCCAGCTGCCCACCGGGCCGACCGACCAGGATCAGGTCCTCCCAGAGCAGGTTGCTGCGGGCCTCGCTCATGCGCTCCAGGGCGGGACCGGGCAGGTAACGGCCCGTGGTGGTCTCCGCGACCATGCCCGCCGCCCGCAGCCTGCGCAGCGCCGTCCTCATCGCGGCCTTGGAGATCCGCCGGTTGGAGGCGAGCTCCGCCAGGGTGACGGTGTGGGCTTCCCCCGTCCAACGGTTGTGCCGGTGCCGCCCCCGAGCTCTCGGAATCGCCACCGTGTGCAACAGGACCAGGGCCAGCACGGCCCGGTCCACCGCGGCGAGGGTCCCGACCTCCTCGGCCACCAGGGCGTCGGCGAGCGGGTCACAAAACCCGGTGACCCAGTTGCCCTCCGCTGTCTGCAGCAGTTGCCGCCCGCACGGCAGCAATGCCTGATCCACCGCGGCCCGCATCGCCGGATCAGCCAGCATCGGCAGCTCACCCCGGGGCACCGGCCGACGAGCCGTCTCCAGTGTGGCGATCACTGATCGCACCACATATCCATCGGACATCTCAAGCGCCGTTTCGGCATCGGCCTGGACCTCATGCGGCGGCACCGCCGAATCCGGCTCCCCGCTCGCCTGCTCATCCGCCCCGGGATCCGGCAGCAGATGGTGTCCGCGGCGCAGGCCTTCCACCACCACAGCAGGAAACGCCGCAACGGCTGCCCCCAGCCGCAGTTCGTCCCCGTCCATGGAGATCAGGCCGGCCTCTGGCAAGGTCCGCTCAAGTGCCCGCTCCACCGCTTCGCGGTCCGCGCCCAGTTGAGAACACAACGCCACAATGGCGGCACGCCTAAACGGCCCGCCCGGAAACGGCGCGCGCTCAGGCCGCGGCCACGCCGCGCGCAGGCAGGCCGCCCACACCAGGGTCGGCACCGGCGACAAACCAATCCGGAGCGCCGGCGCCAGCCCAGCAGCCGGTGCCGTCTCACCGTCCCACCCCAAGACCAGCACATCAGCCAGCTGGCCCACCCCGTGCACGCGGATCACCCGGCGTCCGATTCGGGCGGCCGCGGCCGCAGCGGCAACCGCCACGGGACCGGTCGTCTCGGCCGACGTCACTCCAGCGGCCCGCAACCGCCCCAGAAGCAACGCTGCTTGAAACGCTCTGTCCTCATCCGCCTCACGGATGGCGTCCTGTTCAGAAGCCACCCAAACCCCCATCGGACCTCTGAGCCACATTCTGACGCCGAAGACGCAGGGGATGCAGATAGGTGACGGAGGCCTCCGGATCGGCTAGCAAACCGTCCTCCACCACGACCGTATAGGGCTCGTCAGGATCGGCACTCAGCGCCAGCACATCGGTGATGATCGACGCAGCCGCAGGCCATCCCGCTTCGTACAGCGCCTGAGTGAGATCGACTTCCTCGTCTGCCGCCAACAACTCATCGGCCCGCAGCCGACGCCGCTCCCGTAGATGCGCGTGTGCATCCTCGGCCCACTGCAAAGGATCGTCCTCATCCTCGTCGTCGCCCTCGACCACGAGAGGCCGCACGCGTGCCCGCGAGCGCGGGGCGAACCCCTCCACTGTCTCCAGAAGCTGAGCCGGCTCGATCCACACTGCCGGCACGTCGGCGACCAGTGCCGTACCCACCTGCGACAGCAGCCCGACGTCACCCTGGACCGCGGCGTGGTCGTACTCCTTCACGGTCAGCACGTCAAAGTTCAGACTGCCGCCGCCCTGCTCAAGCACTTTGTCCGCGGCGGCCATGACCTGCAGACGGTAGAACTGCTCCGCCTCGATCAGAGCCGAACCAGCTTCCTCCAGCGCCCAGTCACCACTGAACCGGTCCGTGACCAGCTTGTTCAATTCCTTCACCTGGCGCGTGAACCCCTGATGATCATGCTGTCGATGGGACTCCATCAACTCGGCCGTCGTGCCGGTAGCGATCTGCCGCTGCAAATCCAGAGCGAAAACCCGCAGCGCGTTCCGGCACGACACCAGATAGTCCAGAGCCGCCTCGGGGTCGGGATTGCTGCGATCGAACACCGCCCTCGCCCGATCCAACAGCAAGATCAACTCATCAACACCCCCGTGCTCCGCCAGCCGTTCAGCCGCCAGAGCACCCGCCAGCCCTGCAGGCCGCACGACATACCGGTCCTGATGGGACTTCAGAAGATAGGGCTCAAGGAACCCCAGCCGGATCAGGACAGCCAAACGGCGATCGATCAGCTCCTCCGGCCACCCCGAAGGATTGCCCTTCAATGCCTGCACGACCTCAGCCTTCGACAGCCCGTGCGCCCCGGCATGCTCGGCAAACACTTTCAGGATCGCAAGCGCCACCCGCGCCACCTCCGGATGCTGCGCCACAGCACCAGCATCCTCAGCAACGGGAGCCATGAACGCCCGCCAGTTGGCCAGCTGAACAGCCGCCGCCAGATCCTCCCGATCGCCGTCCCCGAACGCGAGCTGTTCACCCACCGGCCGGCACCGCCTCCAACAGCCCAACCAAGCGAGGCAGCACCTTCCGGTGCAACGGCTCCTGCTCACACGATTCGCCCGAGACCGCGATCTCCGCCGCCAGGGCCCGCAGTTCCACCGGCCCCTCCGCCGCCATCCTCTCCGCCAGCGCGCGCGCTTTCGGATACTGCTCCGGCTCCTGGTCCCGGTAGGGGCCGGCACGCCACATCTCCACTTCCATCCCCACCGGATGCACCTTGCGGTCCAAGCGCCGGGACAGATCATCGATGATGGCAATCCCATCGGCATCCAGGTCTCCCCAGATGGCCATCCGCTCCGGACGCATCCACTCCAGCAGGGCAACCAGCTTGTTGGTGACGTACCCCTTGCCCCAGATGCACAGCCACTGCGACGTGACCTCCGGTATCGCGCACACGCGTTCGAACGTGTCGGAGTTCTCAACCAAGAAGACGCCCCGCCCGCCGTGCTCGACTTCCCCCACCAGCCGCAGAGCGCCAGCAGGCAGAGCGATCCACGGCTTGGCCACCGCAGCGTCGGCAGCCACCGACCCCACCCGCCACCGCAAAGGCCCCCGCACCCGAATATCGACGTCAGCCTCATTGAGCGCCAGGTCAAAGCTCATCCCGACCAGGTTCTCGAAAGCCGCCTGCCGTGGAGGGGTCCACTTCTTCGACCCGCTCAACGCAAGGCCAGCCAACTCCTTGGCGGACAACCGCTCCCCGTCCCGGTACGCCGGCCACCACACAGACGCCGCGCGCACCGCCGCCTCATAGGCAGTCCACGCCTCGGTCGCGACCGCACTGTCCTGCGGCACCCTCAGCGGCGAACCCGCCGGACAGGCATCCAGCAGCACCTGCTCCCGCTCCAACTCCGGTACCGGCGCCATCAACGCAAGCAGTTCCTTGCGTACCTCATCGGGATCCCGCCATCCGCGCAGCTCCTGCAACAGCTCATCCGCCTGCAATGCCCAGGAATGAGACAGGCGCCATGCCAACGGACCGGCGAGCTCGAGATCGTCATCAACCGCGCAACGCAGAACCACACCTCCGCACCGCACCAGCGCCAGAGCTACATCCCACGCCCTGTCTCCGAAACGGGACTCCACCGTGGCCCAAGAGCGCCGCTGCGCCGAGAGCGCCCACACCAGATGCCGACTATCCAAAGTCTCCGGAGGTTCATAAACTGGCTGCTCCCGCGCAGTCACCAGGTCGACTTCCCGAATGCGCAGCAAGCCCCGGCGATTACGCGGTGCGCGGTTCATCCCCTCACGACGTACCGGCACGGACAGAGCATGTGTGCCCTCCGGCACTTCAGCCAGCGATACCCGGATGCGGCCTTCCGCTTCACTGAACAACAGGGCCATAGCGCCCGCCCCGGCACTCACATGCCCTCCCCAGAGACACATCGGACCTTGGACCCAGGCAGATCCACTCTGTCAGGAAGGCATACACAAAGCCTCTTGCGCCCCACAAACAGACAAAGTGAGTTCAATCCAACACTAATCCAAAGCAGGCACAGTGACGTACCGTCACCTGTTATTAGCTTGGCGTTTAACCTCGGCGCTCGATAAGACGGGCGAGTGATTCTGTGGGCCAGCAGAGCCACTGCAGGAGTGGGTCGGTGACCACGAAGCAGTGGGCGCTGACCCAACCTCGCTTCTTGTCCAGGATCTGCGGGGCCTCATCGCGGTAGACGTAGCGGAGATAGCGGCGGCGGATCGGTGCTCCTGCTATCAGCAGTACTGGCGAGGCGACAAGGATGGCCAGCGGGATCAGGGCTTTCACGGCCGTGAGCTTGGCTCTCTCCTCATAGCGCATGCGCTCAGTGTGCTGGTCCTCTGTGTCGCTCGTCAGCCTGTTCTGCGGGGTTTGGTGCCGACCTTGTGGTGGGTGGGACGGCTGTATGCCTCGCCGGTGGCGAGGACGCGTCCCACGTCATGACGGATAGCCGGATAGCGGTTCTTCGAGCCGAGCGGTCGGCCTGGGCCGGGACGAGAGGGTTTCGGTGCACCGGTCGGCGAGCCGGTCTTTGTGTAGAGGTTTCTGAACCCTCTGCGGACGCGGGCGGGTGTGAGCCTGTTCGGCGGAGCCGGTCTCTCCCAGGGGCGTCGGAGGTCGGTAGCCAGCGGACGGGCGAGCCGGAGCTGGGCATAGGCGGCGATCACCAGCCAGGTCCACCGGTCGGCCGCTTCCGAGCTGCGAAGCCGGGGCCTGGTCCAGCCGAGGGTCTGCTTGAACAGGCGAAACGTGTGCTCGATGTCGAAGCGACGGAGGAAGGACTGCCAGCAGCGGTCGACGTCTGCCTCAGCAGCGCCGGTGCCCGACCACCACAGCCATACTGGCTTGTTGACCCCGCCGCTGGGGAGCTTCTCCACGACCAGGCGGATGACGGTGCCTTCGATGACGGGCAGCGGTCCGTCATGGTCGAGCCATGCAGCCCGTTGGGTCAGCCGCGGGTGCAGCCGATCCCACGCTTGCGCGGTCGCCTTCCCGTAGAGCCGGGTGTCCGTGACCGTCACGGCCTGCTCGGCGCCCCAGGTTGCGGTGTCACCGAAGACGAACTCGCTGCCGTGCTTGGGCGGCCGGCCACCCTTGGGGTTGGCCAGGAAGAACTCTTCGCGGGAGGGTGTCGGCCTTCGCATCACCCGGTCTGAACGGAGCCGGCCGAGGATCTCGACGGGCAACCCGGCCAGCAGGTGGGCGATGCGTGGAGCGTCGTATCCGGCGTCCAGCACGACCAGGACCGCCGGGTCACCCGGCCGCCACTGACCGGCAGCCACCAGCCGCTCGACAACCTCGCGGATCTGCACGGTGGTCACCGCGGCGACGTCGGCGCCGGGCTCCAGGCGGACCGCGTCCAGCACCGCCGTCCAGGACGTGCGGCCGGTCTCCAGCGCGGCCACCACCGAGTACGGCCAGCCGGGCACCATCTGATGCTTGCCCTCGCCCCGGCCGAACGTATGGCAAAAGGCCCGGTCAGCACACGTGTTGGCGTCCGGCCGCAGCCACGGCGAGACATCCACCGCCAGCACGAGCCGACCGTCCGCCGCCCTCGGCAACGGCACCCCGGCCAGGGCCCGACGCAGCCGGGCGACGTCGATCCGGCCCTGGTTGAGTCCGCCGTACAGAGCCCCGTGCCCACGACGGTGTTCGGGCGCGAGCGCGAGATCAACCAGCGTCCGCACCGGCCCGTCCGAGCACAGCAGCGCGTCGCATAACTCGAACAACGCGTCGCCCCGGGCGGTCAGACACGCGTACAGCTCCGACCGGAAGTGTGACACTTCCGCGAACGCATCCCGCAGGACGCCCTGATGCACCAAACTCACGACCACGGCCTTCGCGCTGATCCACTCTGTGACGGAGCACAGGATCAGACGAAGGCCGCTTACGTGTCCGCTGAACTGCGAAAAAGCCGACCAAGTTCGAGCCGCGTTCGACGCCGGACCATAAATGACAAGATTAGGGGGTGTTTCGAAAGTCCTGTGCGGTGCCCGCGGTGTCCGGTGCGTGCTCTCGGCGTGCCGGACGAAAGCCCTCGTACTGGACGTACTTGGGGTTTTGGCCGGTGCGGCGAGAGTGCGTGCCGGGCGCCGTGGGTGCTGTGCGGGACTTTCGCAACACCCCCTAGCTCTGACTTCACAGACGGCCCGCGAGGAGCATCGACGCTGTGGAATCGACGCATCCCGCTCGCCAGAGACCTGAACGAGCTACCCGTGGCGCGCCATGCGCCCTCCTGGGACTGTTGACGGCATAGCCCACAACCAGGGGCGCGCCGCCCGTGCAGGTGCGCGTCCTTCCCTCAGCGTCGGTGGGGTGTACGGAGGATGACCAAGTGGCCGCCTGATGCACGTGACCTGTGGCAAGCTCATCTCCCTGGGGGAGAGGAACGACTGATGACCCGTTACCAATGCGGATCGTGCTCGTATCAGAGCGACCATCTCGGCGAGGCTCAACAGCACTCGCACCAGACGGGCCACCTTTGCATCGGCAAGGACAGTGCCGGGCCAGCGGGAGGTAAGTCCGGCAAAGCCAGGGTCGCGGTTAAGGTCGGCGCCAGCGTTCTGGCCGCCACCACCATCGGGGTCCTCACCTGGAAGTACAAGGGGCTTCAAGAAGAGCACGAGGAGCTCCAGACGAAGCACCAGGGGCTCTTGTCCATGGCTGCGGGACTGGTCGTGCAGTTGGCGGAGTCGACGGCGGAGAACGAGAGCCTGAAGTCGGAGAACGACTACCTGAAGTCGGCCACCGGTGCCTCGAAGACGCTCAAGAGCTACGACTGCTGAGTGAGGGCGTACTGCGGGTAGTGCCACTGGCGGACGGGTGCCCCGGAGCTCGATGCCGTTGGAAGGTCGAGCGGGTGCCGGCCCCGCCCGGTGCCAGACCCGTTCTCCGCAGGTCACCCATTCGAGAAGATCAACTGATCGCAGCGGGCCAGCCACCGATCAGCGCAGCGGTCCGAGTTGCAGAACAACGTGGGAACGGCCGCTCAGGCCGGGAGCTGTGGCCTGGTGTTGGGTCTGGCGGGCGGCGAGGGTGCGCTATTTTCGTACCGCATGGAAGACACCTCCCCACTGCGTCAGGCCGTCCTCGCCTGGCTCGAACAGGCACGGGACCTGCCCTCGATACCCCAGGCAATCACCGATGTAGCACTGTCGACGCAGCCAGAGTTCGATGCCGTGATCAACGCGGTGGCGGGCGCCGCGCCGAAATCCGAACACCGCGACCTGTACGGCAAGGCCGAGGACGACTGGGCGCCCCGATGGTCCACGCTCTTGAGCGGATCAGGGCTGGGGGACGCAACCCGTCTGGTTGCCCAGGGGGCGACGGTGCCGGTGGAAGAGGTTGCGGACAGCTTCGTCGCTTTCTGCACGGCGCCCGCGCCAGCAGTGGAGGACTGGCTGTTGCTGACTGGCGACCTCCCCGAGGGGGCACGGATCCCGCTGGGCCGGTACACCCTGCAGACCTTCACCGCCGACGAACTGAGACAGATGGGCCCGATGCCCGCCCTTTACGGCCTTCAGCCGGGCGGTCTCGACCTCCGTCTCCTGGCTGGTGCGCCGTTCGTCCACGCCCCCGATCCGGACCGTGCCTCGGACCGCAGTGGCGCGCCCTGGTTCGATTTCACCGGCCCGCGGCCGGAGGCCCGGCACTGGAGGGCGCTGCTGCCGCTGATCCTGTGGAGCCCCGAACTCCTGCATGTCGACGCGGTGTTCGACGTCGAGCGCGGTCGCGAGTTCGGGCTGCACCCAAACCACGTGCCCACCACCCTCCAGATCTACGAGGACCATGACGGCAGGCAGGAGGAAGTCGAGGTCCGCGAGACTGGCACCTTCCACGTCACCCAGGCGCAACTCCCGCGTCTGCAAGCCTTCTGCTCCGCCGTGACCGCAAAGATCGACGCCGTCATGGACGGCGCCACCAGCAGCCGAAGGCTGCCCAGGAGGCGCGCCCTGCGCCTGGAGCGCGCGGCCCGGCACCTGCTGCAGGCCCACCAGCGCACCCACAGCGACTACGGCGTGTGGGAGCAGGAGGCTGACGAGCTGCACCTGGACTACGTCATCACGCTGGAAGCCCTGATGGCTAGCCCCGACGACAAGCACGAGGGCGTCAGCGAAAGGATCCGGTCCCGTGCAGCCGCCCTGTTCCTTACCCCGTCCCTGCGCCAGCAGGTCGAGACCATTGTGCAGGAGGCGTACAGCGCGCGCTCCAAGTACGTGCACGGGGACGTCCTCAAGGACCAGGAGGAGAGCGAGAAACTGGCCGCCCTGCGTGACCTCAGGCTGATCGTGCGGCAGGTTGTTCTGCGCTGGCTCGTCCTCACCCCCTGCGATACTGAAGACCTCGCACCCCTCCTGGACGCTGCTGCTGCCGGCACCGGCCGCGAACGCGCCATCGACGAACCCCTGCGTGCCTTCTTCCGCGCGACGCCGCCGCAGGACCGCCTCGGGCTCTGAGCCGGACCACAGTGCCGGTCGTGAGCAGTGCGACGCGGCCCGCTGTTCCTCGGTAGGCGACTGGCAGCAGTGCGAGGGCAGTCGCCGGCGGGCGGTCCGCGTACTGGGGCCGTACTCGGTCCTCCTCGCTGGCCCGGGCCAGGCCGGGATGTGGCAGGCACCGGCACCAGGGGAGTCAGGTGGTGTGGAATTCCGCTACCGCCGCCGTGGCTCGCTGGTCTGCCTCTGCTTGCAGGGTCTGCCAGTCGGCGGCTGCCTGGCGTGTTCCTGCCGCGAGGACCGCGGCGCGTACGGCGGTGCGGACATCGCCGGGGCCCACCCGCAGTCCGGCTCCCCTGAGGCTTTGGATTTCCGACAGCGCCTGCGCGGCGGCCTGGTCGAGGTCGGGGGCTGCCCCGGCAGACGTGCCGGCAGCGTCTCGGCACAGCACGATGACGTCGATGCGGTTGGGCTCCGCCGCTGCGGTCTTGGAGAGACTGGTCGCCACTTCGGCGATCACGGCGCGGGTGGTGGTAACGGTGAAGCCGGCGTCGGACAGCGACCGCATCAGAGCGCACCAGCCCGTGGTCTGCGACTGGTGGAAGCTGAACAGGAGGCAGCCGCCGGGCTTGAGGACGCGTCGGCACTCGCGCCATACGCGGGCTGCGGTGGCTTGGAATCCATCAGGGGCGGCGTTCTGTACTTCTTGGACGGCCCGGGTGCTGGGCACGTTCGGGTAGCCCTGGTAGGGGCGCATGGCGCTGAGCCAGGCGTGGAAGAAGTCGGCCAGTTCCGAGTAGTGGACGTTGTCGACGTAGGGGGGGTCGGTGACGATGAGGTCCACGCTGTTGTCGGGGAGATCCGTTCGCGAGGCGTCACCAGTGGTGGTGTATGCCGTTGCGGGATTCCGCACGAACTGCTGCCACGTCGTGCTCAGGGGGCGGGCGACGGGCAGCGAGGACTGGTCGACGGCGAGGATCCGGTCGGCCTCGGCCTTGAAGTCCAGCGGGGTGCTCTTGTACTGGGCCGCTTTGTGCAGCCGGGTGAGCACCCCGGAGAATCCGGCCGATCCTCCCTGGGCGCCCCAGGGGTCTCCTTCGACGCTGCACCTCTCCGGTCGCAGTACGTGGTTGTGGAAGACCGAGCGGACCGGACCGGTACCCTCCCCCTTGTAGGAGCAGAACAGGTTATGGTGTTCGACGGTTCTGCCGAACGATGCGATGAGCGCCTCGCGTTCCGCGGAAGCCCCGGGCAGATCGCGCAGCGCCGCGCCGATCAGTCCGAGGCTGTAACGCTGGCGCTCGTTGAAGAACCGCTCCCAGGAGTCGTACCCCCAGCGCAGCGCCTGGATGGTGCTGACGCCTTCCTCCAGCGCGCCGAGCGGGCGGACGAGCTCATCGGGCGATGTGTCGGCGAGAGACTTCGCCGCCTTGTCGTACAGACAGAGGTCGAAGTCGTCGATCGCCCGGTACTCACGCTGGCCGTCGGCGCGCAGCACCAGCTTCGCGTACATGCGCCGCTCCGGGACGGCGCCGTTCAGCGCAGCAATGACAGGGGTGCGGTGCCCGTGACGACATGTCATGAACCTTCCGCGGGCGGCCCCTTGGAAGGGGAAGGTCATGCCGCAGGCGGGGCAGTGCCCCCTCTCGTCCTTGCTCAGGTCGGTGACGCAGATGCCCCGGCAGCCCGGGCATACGGCCTGGGCGCGTGGGAATCGGCGCGGGTACGCATGGCGGGCGAAGACCCGGGTGGTGAAGAGCTCCACGTCCTCGCCGCACTCCGGGCAGTACGCGAGGGCGACCCAGAAGTAGTGCAGGACCGGCTCGTTGGAGGCGGTGCGGTGCAGTTCCTGGACGGGACGGGCGCACTTCCTGACGACCTGCCCGAAGAGGTCCGCGAGCACCTCTAAATCCCATGGTTGCAGCGCCTGCCGCTGGGTGAGCGTCGCGACGGGGTTGATGTCGCGGCCGACGACGGCGGCCCCGAGTTTGGCCGCCTCGACAAGGGTGGTGCCCGATCCGGCGAAGGGGTCATAGACGACGAGCCCTCGCAGCCTGGCCGCGGCGTCCGCAACGGAGTCGTCCGGTCCGGATACGGCAGCCAACAGTAAGTGGCGTGCGACGCTGCCCAGGCGCCTCGCCCACCACTTGTGCACGTAGGTCGCGGGCCGGTGCACCTCCTTGCGCCACGACTCGTGCTCGGCGATCCGGCTCCACTCCACTGGCGCCGGCCCGGCCTCAAGGAGTGAGACCGGGGGGAGGCCCGCCCCTGGCTTCTCGTTCATGTGTACGCCCCCGGTGGTCCGAACCCGGATCCACCGCCCTCGGATTGGGCAGGAGCAGGTGACGGCCTGTCAACGTGCGTTACTGTAACGGCAGGTAGTGGGGGGATACCAGGTGGGTGATGGCACGCGTGACGTATCTGGACTGTCTCGTCCCTCCCGACGCAGACCCGGCCGACTTCTTCGAGCGCGTGCAGGCTCTTCGCATGACGGACCGCGGCCGCACCGTCGATCTCGGTCCACTGGACCGCGCCACCCTGACCCTGCTGTCCCGCGCATTATCGAGCGACCAACACAGCGTGTACCTGGGACTCCCGCGCGGGCGGCACGACCTGGCCGTGCTGATCGGGATCTACCTCCAGCTCATACGGCGCGGTGCAGAGCTGACCGGCGGATCACCCTGTCCGGTCCCTGACGGGCCGGTGGTTGTCGTCGGATTGCGCACCAACGTCACCGTACGGCTGGCACAGCTCGCGATCGGCCGACAGAACCTCTCGCGAGCCCTGCGCATGCAGAGAATCCGCGGTGACGGGCGGGTTGTTGACCTCCAAGGAAGGATCACCAAGGCTGTCGACTCGCCCTCGGGACTGTTTTACCTCAACACCGCGCTCGGCAGGCCCTCGCTGGGGAGCAGCGTCGGCACCGTCGTCATCGACCGCACCAGCATGGCCAACGACCAGTCCTGGGAGCGCGCGTTGGCCTGGGCGAGCGAGCACGACGCCGCTCGCGTCGTAGGCGTCGGCGACCTGGGCACCCAGCCGGGCAGCAGCCGGGCCTGGACCCAATGGCCGTGGACTCCCGCGCTGCGCACCGACGTGCGGCACACCCTCGGACACCGCCCCGCATACGGCCCCCTGACCAGCAACGCCCTCCTCGCCCATCGCCCGGCAGCCGCACCAAGCGTGGCGGTATACCGCCACGAGCAGCTCGCCGAGCTGTACCGGACCGTCGTGGCGGGTGTGGTTGCAGCACGGCGTATCCACACGTCTGAGCCCTGGCCGCAGCCGATCGCCGACGCCGTGCGCCTGCTCAACCTACTGTGGTGCAGCTGGGGTTCGATCGGAAAGCAAGACGCCTGGCAGGTGCTGATGGGGCGCGGCAGCGGCGCACGGGCGCTGGCCCGGTCGGTGTCCCGCGGGACATTGGAGGGCCGGGCCGGGCCGTGGGGGCTGTTCCGCGAAACCCAATGGCCCGACCTCCGGCGCAGCGTGTTGGACCTGTATGAACTGCTCTACGACGACAACCCCCGCCGGGACCTGCTGCTTGCGCTGATCGCCTGGGCACGGGCCGACCGGGCAGGCGTCCCCGTTCTCGTCCGCACCCGCTCCCGCTCTGCCGCCGCCGCTGTCGCCGAGGAGCTGGCCGACACGCTCGGCGGTGACGCCGACTCCCTGCTGCTCGCTCCCCGGCCCGGGTCCGCCGCCAGCAGGGGAGCCGGAACGCTGCATGTGATGCCCTATACGGAACGCCTGCCCTGGGATGCCTCGCCGAGGCTCGAGCTGCACCTCGGTGTCCCCGCGGCCTCACGCACCGGCGTGCTGTTCTCCGGTGCTGCCGATGAACACCTCGCCGTTGTAGAGCAGAGCGAGTGCACCTGGCTGGAGCGTTCAGCCGACCGCGCGCTGCACGGCTGGCACGAGCAGATACGCCAGACCGCCGCGGTGCTGAGGCTGGGCGAGGT
The DNA here is from genome assembly GCF_040660135.1 of Streptomyces sp. NPDC050997. Lineage (NCBI taxonomy): Bacteria > Bacillati > Actinomycetota > Actinomycetes > Kitasatosporales > Streptomycetaceae > Streptomyces > Streptomyces sp. NPDC050997. The sequence goes on along the minus strand of NZ_JBFAGK010000003.1, from coordinate 34,440 downwards.
ACCAGAGCCGGCGACGCCCCCGCTGCCCGTCGCGTACGGCCCCGTCGACCTCTCCAGACCGTCCACCGCACCAGAAGAGCCGCCCCAGCACGACAGCCGGCTCGCCCTCGACCTCTCGGCGCTCTTCGAGGACTACGACGCCCTGGCCAGGGCCATCGGCACCCCGGCGGACCCCGGCCGCGGTGCCACAGCGGTGGCGGCCGCGGACGACCCAGTGCCGGCCACGGCCGTGCTCACCGAACCCGAAGGGGCAGTGCTCTGGCTGCGCAGCGACGAGCAGGTCGACGTCCTCATCGGCCAGCGCTACGCCAGGGTGCCCGTGACCGCACTCACCCCCGGCAGCCGGCTCCTGCGCGCACGCGGCGACGGGCAGTCCAGACTCCACGACCGGCTCGTCATGGTGATGCACGACAGCGCCGAAGTGACCGCCATGGACACGATGATCGGCTTCTTCCGCCAGGCCATCACCACCGTGCACGAGCAACGAGGGTCGTGGCCAAACGTGCTCACCGCCCTGAAGAACCTCGGGAGCGAGGTCTCGTCATGGCAGGCGGTGAGCAAATGGGCCGACGGCAGCGTCATCGCCCCGGAAGACCCGCAAGACATCCACCGGGTTGCCCTGCTGGCCCGAGACACCCGCCTGACCGCAGGAGGCACCTGGCAGCGCCTGGCCCGCATGGCGGAAGAACTACGCCGCTTACACCGGGCGCTGGGCCACACCGCGGCGGCGGCGATGACCGAGGCCGCACGGGGCACGGAAGGCCCCGCGCTGCGCCAGCTGAAGACACTGTGCTCCGGGATCGACGTCTCGGAGGTCCTCGAGGAGTTCGACCTGGTCGTCGTCCGCAGGGTCGGCGGCCAGAAGAGCGTGTCCACAACCGTCCTGGGCCGCGTGCCAGGCCCCCGCAGCGCAAGCAGCTCACCACAGGAGGCGCCGTGAACGATGCCCGCAACAACCCGCTGGCGCCGCACCCCGACAGCGCTGCGGACAACCAGCGGGAGACGGTGCTGATCGACCACCTGACGCAGGTCCTCGCCGACAGGCTCGCCGACCGCAGCGGCGCCCCGCACAAACCCCCGTGGACACCACGCGACCACGTCGTCGTCGGCGTGCTGCCCGCCGTCGCGGTACCGCCGCAGCAACCCCCGGCACCAGACGAGGCGACGGCCGACCCGGGCCGCCGGCCCGTCGAATCCCTGCGCGGCACGCAGGCGCCCCCGGTCCTGGCACTCGACTTCCGGGTGCGCACCGCCCCCGGCCGCAGGACCGCACAGCTCGCCGTCCACTGCCGATTCGCCCTGTACCTGGAGGACATCGCCAGCTACGCCGAGCACATGGAGTACCTGCGCGGCGACGAAGACCCCTCCGGCACACAGGCCCGGCCGGGAGAGCTGCTGGGTGTCTGGCGCCGCCACGACGTCCACGTGCCCGACCTGGTCATCGAAGTGCCGCTCGGGGAAGGCGACCTCGATCCGCACGCGCTCAGCGAGGCCCAGCAGGTGCTGGACCGGGCGGTCCGCCGCGCGGTGGACGCGCACTTCGCCCGCCCCGAGGCCCGTCGACCGCTCACCGCGGGGCCGCAGAGCCGCCAGGGGCGGCGCAGGCGCAATGTGCTCCCCGCGGAGGCCATGGCCGACGAGGAGGCATTCCACCACCACGTCGCGGCACTGCTGGACCGCGACGCGGCTCCTTGCGCACCCCAGCTGGTGCTGTCCGCGCACGCCCAGGCCCTGGACGGCGGCGACCACCTCATACGCGTCTCCCTGCACAACCAAAGCGACACGGCGCAGAGCGACTGGCAGGACCTCTCCGTTTACGACTGCCGCGTCGCGGTCCTGCCCGGGGACGGCATCAGCATCGTGCCCCAGCGCTTCCACCTCGCCCCCCGCGACTACCGGCTGGAGGAGCTGGCGGAGGTGATCGGTCGCGGCACCGGCTGCGCAGCCGTTCCCCACGGCAGCGGCCTGCGGACCGAGACCCTGCCCATCCATGTCCAACGCACCGTCGTGCCCCGCCAAGCCGGGGTGCGACACCCGCGGTGGCGTGAGCTGGCCGACGACCCGACCCCGATCCTGGACTCCGTCGAGGTCGCGATGGCCCGCTACGCCCGGGAGTTCGCCGCCGCCTGCCGTGCCGCCCAGCAGCTGCCGCACTACAGGGCCATCGAAGCCGACCGCGCCCAGTTCGACGACGAGGCCAGGCGGTTCGGCCTAGGCCGCGAGTGCCTGGACCTGGACCCGGACCTCAAGCACGCCTTCCGGCTCGCCAACGAGGTCTTCGCCCGCGTCAACGACGGTCGTCCATACGACAGTTGGCGGCTCTTCCAACTGGTCTACATCGTCTCCCACTTGCCGGCTCTCGCCGTGCGCGAACACCCGCAGCGGGCGGACCTGCGCGCTGAACTCGACCACACCGACGTGCTGTGGTTCCCCGCGGGTGGGGGGAAGACCGAGGCGTATCTGGGACTGATCCTCACGGCCCTGTTCTACGACCGGCTGCGAGGCAAGCACGCAGGGGTCACCGCCTGGCTGCGCTTCCCGCTGCGCATGCTCAGCGTGCAACAACTCGACCGCACCCTGCGCATGCTGATCGCCGCCGAGGAACTCCGCGTCGAACGCCGGATCGGATCCCCCCACGACGACCCGTTCGCGCTCGGCTACCTCGCCGGCGGGACGGGCAGCCCCAACGACCTCCACTGGGATGGGGGCTGGTGGCGCGGCTGGGAGACCGAAGCCGCCGCCACCCGGGCGGGGACCTTCGCCGAAGACCACCTGCGCGACCGGCTCGTGATCACCTGCCCCTACTGCGAGCGCGACAGCGTACGGCTGCGCCTGGACACCGACGCGGTCCGCCTGCATCACGAGTGCACCGCCTGCCAGCGGATCCTGCCCCTGCACGTGAGCGACGTCGAGGTCTACCGCACCCTGCCGGCGATCGTCATCTCCACCGTCGACAAGCTCACCGGGCACAGCTGGTTCCCCGAGTTCACCGCCTTCCAGCACGGGCCGAGGCACCACTGCGCCGAGCACGGCTACTTCTCCTTCCCGCGTTTCGGAGTGTGCTCCGCCGGGCCGGACCACTGCACCGCGCCGAAGGGCGGCTACCCGGCGGCCCGCCCGATCAAGGACCCGGTACCGGCGCTGACGGTGCAGGACGAGATGCACCTCCTCAAGGAGGAGCTCGGCGCGTTCAACGCGCACTACGAAGGCCTGATCGCCGAACTCCAGTCAGGAGCAGGCAGCGGCCTGCCCAGCAAAGTACTGGGCGCCTCCGCCACCATCGAGCAGTACCAGGACCAGCTTCGCCAGCTCTACGGCCGCCGTCCCCGCGCCTTCCCCGCACCGGGATGGACACTCGGCGAGAGCTTCTACACCACGACCCGGCCCGACTTCCGGCGCGTTCACATCGGAGTACTCCCGCACAAGCGCCGCAAAGCCGACGTCGCCGCGATCGTCCAGGGCGAGCTCCTCACCGAGATCGCCCGGCTCCAGGAGGAGCCCAAGGCCCTGCGCGAGCGCCTCGCCCTGCACGGGCTGCCCGACTCGGACCTCCCACGGCTCCTCTTCCCCTACGAGGTCTCTTTGGCCTATGTGAACAGCAAGCAGCACGGCACCCAGCTCGACGAGGAACTCGGCCAGCTCTCCGACGACCTGCAGCACGCCGGACTCGACCGCGTCGAGCACGCGGTGCTCACCGGCGAAGTCCCGGTCCCCGACCTCGCCGCGGCCATCGCCCGCGTCCAACGCGAGCACCTGGACACCCCGCGAGGAGAGCGGCTGCGCGCCCTGGTCGGCACCAGCGTGCTCAGCCACGGGGTGGACCTCGAGCGCCTCAACCTCCTGGTCCTGGCCGGCATGCCGCCGACCGCCGCCGACTACATCCAGGTCACCGCCAGGGCCGGGCGAACCCACGCAGGCCTCGTCGTCACCGTCTACGACCCCATCTCGCGCCGCGAACGCTCCATGTTCTCCAACTTCCTGAGCTACCACCGCCTGCTCGACCGCATGGTCACCCCCGTGCCCGTCAACAAGTACGCCTACTTCGCAGCCCGACGCACCCTGCCCGGCATCGTGCTGGCGCTGCTCCACGACGCCGCCCGCGACGCCGCGCTGAAGCCACCACCGGAAGGAGCCGACTACTCCAAAGACTTCAAGCGCTGGTGGAGCGCTCAACGACCACTCCTCGACCCCTGGCTGGAACGACGCATCCCAGCCTGCTACCGCGAGCGCGTGGAGGGCGTCAACGGGCGCGGACTGGAGAACGACCTCGTGGAACGAATCATGGACACCTGGCGGCAGGAGGAACGGCCCAACCTCAACAAGGGCGCAGAGGAAAGGCGCACCGCCTACCTGTTCCTCCAACAGCCGCTCACCAGCTTCCGCGACATCGACAAGAGCACATCGTTCCAGTCACTGACCAGCAGCCAGGACGCCTTCAAAGCGCTCGCCACCAACACCGCCGACAGCAAGGGGGGCGAGGATGAACCGCAGCCGTAGCCAGGCCATGACCGCCTTCCTGCCCGGTGCCGTCTTCCGCCACGAACAGCGGCTGCGAGGCAGAGTCCAGGCAGTCGACGGGGACGTGGTCAAAAAACTCAACGAAGACGTCATCTACGACGAGATCTCCCGCTACCTGGAGCGCTGGAGCGAAGACGCCAGAGCCGCCCTGCCCGTGCCACAGGGCCGGCTGCGGCAGAACTTCGTCCTGGTCAGCCCCGACCTCGTCCGCTTCGAGGTGTTCCCGCTCGTCCTCGAATGCGTCCGCCGCTCCTGCCGTCGCGTGCGCACATACGTGAAGCCCCAGCAACTCGCGGCCGACCCCCGGTGCCGCGCCTGCCGTGCAACACTGCGGCAACTCCCGTACTTCAGCGCGCACAACTGCGGACGCATCCGCCCCATGTACGTGCCCAGTTGCCGCGTCCCCGCGCACGGCTACGACCACATCGTGTTCGAGAACACGGGAAGCTTCGTCACTGCCCTCTGGCGCTGCGTCGGCCCAGGCTGCGGCGGCGCGAAGCTCCAGGGCACCTCGCAATCCCCCTGCGGCTGCGAATGGAAGGACGCAGCCGGCCGCGCCATGATGCGGGCAAGGACGTTCAACGACACCCGCGCCTACCAGGTCCACGCCCTCCAGCTCGTCAACATCGACAACTCCGAGTTCCGGCAGTACCAGCGCCACCCCCAGCGCGGCCGGATCGCGGCCGCCCACTACCTGAACCTGATCGACTCCCTGGCCCAGGGCCTCGGCGACGCCTCCCAGAGCGCCACGGTGCCGCGCCTGTCCCCACAGGAATGGCAGCAGAGGGAACAGCAACTGCGCCAGATCCACATGGGGGAGGAGGCGATCGAGCAGTTCCGCAGAATGATGGGCCCAGAGGAGAGCGGCCTGGCTGCTCTGCCCAGTACGGACGCCGACAACGCGCGGTGGGAACTGCTCGGCGCGGACCGCCCCTTCGTGGAACGCGCAGCCGTCTTCGACCCCGCCCAGATCCAGCGCATCACCCTCGACGACCAGTGTGCACGCTTCGCCGAGCTCCAGGACCGCCTCGCCCAGCAGACCACGGAACGCGCCCGCGAGCAGGCCCGCACCCTGGGGATCGCAGAGATCGCCGTCACCTGGGAGTTCCCCGTAGCCCGAGTCGCCTTCGGCTACACCAGAGAAGAGCACGAGCCCGAGCGAGGCGTCCTGACCGGCTTCCACAACAAGTACCACCACGACGGAAAGTACCCGGTCTACGTCGCAGCATCGGACACCGAAGCCCTCCTGGTCACCTTCTCCGCACGTGCCGTCCTATCGTTCCTGAACGCCAAAGGACTCACCGACGGGACGGCCGAAGACGAATCGGCGGCCCGCCAGCAGCTGCTGCAACTGTTCACACACCAGGACGACCCGGAAGCCGCCCGCGCGGCAGCAACCGTGCACACGGTCATCCACACCCTCGGCCACCTCCTGCTTCGGTCCCTGGACGACGGCCAAGTAGGACTGGCCGAGAACACGCTCGCCGAATGGGTCGTCACGAAGGCACTCACCGTCGCCATCTACGCCGACAACGTCCGCGAGTTCACTCTCGGATCACTGTGGACCCTGCTCAGCAACCGCGTGCTCAGCTGGCTGGAGAGCACCGCCGACTCCGTGCTCAGCTGCGAGAACGACCCGCTGTGCCATCAGTCCTCACCACGATGCTGCGAACGCTGCGTCTACCTCACGTTCGGCTGCCAGCTGTTCAACGACGACCTCGACCGGGGCCTCGCCGCTGAATTCCTCCGCCACACCGCCGCCTCGAGCCACACATGACCGACGACCTGCGACCGCTGGTCCCGCTCGCCCAGCTACTGGAGCGCCTCGCGGGCAGCTACGCGGCAGCCGCCGAATGGACACGGCAGATCGCCAGAGCCGACACCCTTGACGCCCTCCGCGTCCACGGGGTCGCAGACGATCACGCTACCGCCGTACGCCAGCTCGCCGCCGAGTGCGGCCTACTGGGCTCAGGCCGACACTCAGGGCTCGTCCCCGCCCGCCTCTCCCAGCTCCAGGTCCTCCTGGACATCCTGGACGGCCTTGACCCACCGCCCGCAGCACCACCATCCGAGCGCCCCCTGGTGTTCACCACCCCCCGAGCCGCCGCCCACCTCGTAGCGCCCCCCGTCCGACGCCTGGACCTCCTAGTCCAGGACGTCATCGCCGGAGCCAACAGCGAACTCCACATCGGCGGCCCCTTCTGGAACCGCCACGGCTGCGACCTACTGCGCGAGGTCCTGCTGCCCGCCGTCGCCGAGCGCCAAGTCGCTGTCCACTTCTACGCCCACGACCCGAGCAGCCGGGCCCAACCCCTGAACGACCTCGTCAAAGACTGCGCCGACTACGGAAGAACGTCCTTGTACTGGTGGACCGGGGCCAACCCCGGCATCATGCACGCCAAGTTCGTGGTCGCCGACCGCGCCACCGGCTACTTCGGCAGCGCGAACCTGTCCTCCCTCGGTCTTCAAGAGCACTTCGAGATCGGCATGGAACTGGGAAGCACCCAGGCATCCTCACTGGTGGACCTGTGCACACGGCTGCGCCAGAAAGGCTTCTTCGCCCAGGTCACCGAGGGGCCGGGACGCGCCCCGGACCCGCCCGTGTTCGTAGAGGCCGCCGACGGGAAACGTCGCTTCGGCCAGTTGCGATCCTGGCACACCACCAGGGACGGCCGCCGTGAAGCGGACGTGCTGTGCCGCCTCTCGGACGACGCTCCGCGGCCGGCCAGGGTCCGCGTTGATGAGAGCCGCATCCGGCTCTTTCCCGGGGTCGATTACGCCAACGTGCCGACAGACGGCGCTCGTGCGGGCGACGGCGAAACCGGATCCACCGGGTAGTTCATGACACGAGGCGAACGGCCCGCTGCCCGCCATGTTTCAGGGGCGAGCGGGGACGTTGCGGCCTCCCTCTCCTCCAGCGCGATCCGTAAGCAGCTGCAGCGCTTTCGGATCGCGGTGACGGTGGCGGCGGTGGAGGCCGGCACGGCTTCACGGCTGGTTTGCGGCTGGTTGCCAGGGGCCGAGCTGGGCTGTCGCTGCTTTGAGCTCTTTCTCGGTGATGTTCTCGCTGCCGCTGTGGATCGCGATGACGGCGGCGGTGGAGATGACGTAGGTGAGGGCTTTGAAGTAGCCGCCGGTGAGCTGGTGCAGTTGGGCGGCGTGCTTACTGAGGGCGTTTTCCTCGAGCCGGTACAGCCTCAAGTCGGCCTCGAAGCTAGCCAGTACGCGCCGGAACATCTCCTGTTCCTCGGCCTTGGGGCCCAGGGGCAGGGGGTGCAGCCAGGTCACGGGCAGCAGCGCGGTGGGGGAGGGCGAGGCGGGATCCGCGGGGCGGCCCGCCTGTTCGAGCCGTACCCGGTTCTCCGCGCTGACCCGGGTCAGGTCCTGGGCCAGGATGCGGGCCTGGTGCAGGAGGTGGCTGGCGCCGGTGCCGCAGAAGATGAGCGAGATGCCCAGCTTGTCGCGCAGGTAGTCGAAGTAGGGCAGCACGTTGGCCAGTTGCTGCGGCGAGGCCCGGTCGATGTCGTCGACGAGCAGCAGACGGGTCTGCGCCGTCTCCAGGACGTAGTTGACCGACAGGGTCACGTCCTGGTGCCTGCGCATCTCCAGGACTTCCGTGAGGCTCTTCGGCTCGGGGTTGAGACCCAGGTAGGAGCCGATCTCCCAGATCCAGTTCACCTTCAGCTCCGGGTCCGCGGGGGTGGTGATGTGCACCACCGGGATCGTGTTGGGCTGCCGGCCGTTCGTGGCGACTTCGATCTCCTGCTGGGCGGTGCGTCCGATCGCTCGCAGCAGGCAGGTCTTGCCGGTGCCCGCGGGCCCGTCGATGACATGGTCCATCAGGCCCTCACGGCTCCCGCTGTTGCGGTGGACCGCCTCGACGACCGTCTTCTGCATGTGCGTCATCGCGTCGGTGGGGACCATCCGCAGGTGCCGGTGGTAGGCGATGGCCTGTTCGTCCGTCTTCCTGTCCTCGGCGGGACTGTCGCCTGGCGCCAGGACGGGCGGGTTCACCTCCTCGTCGACGAAGTGGGTCCAGCCGGTGAGCTGGAACAGCGGCAGAGGCCGCATCGGGGTGTCCCTCAGCTGCTGGCGCAGGCGGGCTTCACGCTTATCACGCAGTTCGACGGATGCCTTCATCACGCTTCTCCCTCGTCACGGTTCCTGCCTCGACGCCGGCAGACCGGCACCGGGCCGGAGGACGCGTCCGCCCGCACGGGGGCCGGACTGCGGCTGCGTCGTTCACGGCCCCTGCCCCAGGGCGCCTACACATCCCATACGTCGTTCTCGGCCTCGTCATCGTCCGGATCGGAGTCGTCGAGGAGCTCTGCGTCGACGACCTCGTCTACAGATGCCGGTGCTCCGGCCGTGAGGGCCTGCGGCCCGCTGCCGTCGCCGTCGTCGGGGAAGAGTGCTGCGAGCGGATGCGGAGCCCGCCCGCTGTCCGAAGTCGGCCCCACGTCGTCGCTGCCCGCGGGCAGCGACGACGTGGCGGGTGCAGAGGGGGGTGCCATGGGGGAGATGGGCAGCGCCGGGTAGGGCCGCAGGGTCGACAGGTCGAACTCCTCCAGATCCGCGTATGGGTCCTGGGCCGGTTGTTCGGTCTCCAACTCAAGCCCCTGGAAGGGCGGTTCGGCCCCGGTTCGCTTGGGTGGCGGCCTGCGACTGCGCCGTCGCCGGTCGCGCTGCGCCAGGGACAGGGCGATCGCCTCCTCGTCCTGCTTGCTGCCGCCGGCCGCCTGGTGCCGCTCGGCGTGCTCCTGCCACATGTCCGCGGTCCACGGATCGTGCAGCAGGTGCCGGAGCCGGAAGTCGCAGGTCACCCAGGTGCCGGCGGTGTGGTCGTACAGCCACACCCGCTCGGGACGGTAGGGGTTGAAGCGGCATTCCCACTGCTTCTCCCGGCCGGGCAGCTTCGAGCCGCCGCGCAGGAGGATCTCCCGGTAGTGGCCGGCGTCCTGCGCGGTGGGCTGATAGGTCCGATAGTCGATCATGAAGCCGCCCTTGCCGGGGATGACCCACTGCCGCAGCAGGAAGAAGCGGTTCTGGGCGGGGGAGAGCGGCACCGCCCGGTAGCCGCTGCGGGCCACCTGGACCGCGTACATCTCGTTGGGCGACAGCACGACGCCTGGCCGGAACGGGTCGCGCAGCCCCGCGTCGGGGGTCTGCTGGTACTCCAGTGCCACCCACTCCTGGGCCATCTGCTGGAGCTCGGCGATCGTGTACAGCGGCATTCGGTCGATGCCGCGGCCGCGTTTCTTGTGGCTGCGGCCCTGCCAGCCGTGCGTGACGTGCTGACTGAAGCGGTGCGCGAGGGTGACGAAGAAGTGCTCGGGGAGCGGCTTGTCGGTCGGGGTCTTCTTGCGCGCCGGACGGCGGGCGATGCGCAGCCGGTCGCAGACCTCAGTGAAGTGCTCGCTCACATAGGGGCTGCCCTGGTCGTAGATGATCAGCTCGGGGCGGATGACCGGGCGGGCGGCGGTGGCCTCGGTGAACCGCTCGTCCGCCGCCCTAAGCGCCCCGAACGGCAGACTGGAGGCGGCGGCCGCACTCAGCGGGTCCCAGCCGGGCATCACTGGCCAGGGCGCGAGAGCCTGGGCCAGCATCAGGGTCAAGTCGATCGCCCGGGTCGCCTGGCCCGCCTGCCCGCTCTCGGCGTCCCGGGGACGGCTGGGCGTGATCATCAGCGCGCACGCGCTGTGGTTGGCCACATCGATGAGCGTGGTCAGCTCCGTGGCGGTGGGCCGGCCGTCGTCGCCGCGGGCCAGAATCCGCAGCGGCGTGGTGTCTGCCTGGGTCACCTGTCCCGGCCGCAGCACGACTTCGCGCCCGCCATGGGGCAGCGGCGGCGTGGAGGCCAGAGCGGCCCGGGCCCGTGTCGGCTGGCCCAGGGCATCGGCCAGGCCGGACTCCTTCATCCGCAGGTAGAAGGTGGAACGGGAGGGCAGCAGAGCCGCCACGGCAGCCGAGCCGAGTTCCTTGGCGTACCGCGAGTGCAGCAGGTCCTCGACTTCCTCGCGGATCACGTCGATGGTCACGTCCGACGCGTGTGCGCGCCGGGCCACCACCTCCTGCATGGCGGTCAGACACCGCGGGTCGGTGAAGCCCCCCGGGCGTTTGTCCCGCGGCCCGGGCAGCAGGACGACCGGGTTCTCCCCGGCCGCCTTCCACTTGCGCCGCTTGTCGGCGAGGGTGTGGGCGGAGCAGCGGACGCCGTCGGCGGCCAGCCGCGCCGACATCGCGGCGCACCGCTGGGCCAGCGTCGTGCCCGGCCCGAATCCCCGCGCATGCTCATTCCTGCCCGGCGCCAGACCAGTGTCGATCTCCACCATGCGCGCCTGCCACAGCGCGGCCTCCTCCTCCCGGCCCTCCTGCCGCCCCCACCCGCCAAGGGCCGCACCGTCCGCGGCCGGTGCCCCACCGCCGCTGACGACGGCGAAGTCCTCCGCGCCCACCAGCCACCGGTACGACACCGCCCGGGGCACCTCCTGCCCGCCGTCCTGCGGCACCAGCGTGACCTGCGCCCCCTGCCACGCCACCACCTCCCACTCGCGCCCCTGCCAGCGCACCCCCGCCCCGATGGACAGCGACCCCGCAAGCCGGCCCCCACCCGATCCCGCCATGCGCCCCCCTTCCGGTCCTTCAGGCCGTCCAGGCCACAGCGTCGGGCAGCAGCGGCCGCGCGATATCGAACAGCAGCCGCCGCTGCCACAGCATCCGGTAGGCGAGGTCCAGACCCGTCAGCTCGTCCAGCCCGCTTGCCGCCACCCCCGCCCGCAGCCCCATCGGCTCCCTGAACGCCTCCAGCAACGCCCGCCCCTGGCCGTCCTCGTCGCCTTCGGGGAACCGGTAGCCGGCCAGCCATCCCAGATTGCGTCCGCGCACTCCCGCCGGCTCACGCACCTGCCGCACCCGCCACCCGGCCGCCCGGGCCACCTCCTCGATCACCTGAAGCCTCACTGAGGGCAGGCTCTCTCGGCCGGACGGCTTCAGCACCAGCACCTCGCGCACGCCACCGGTCGTGCGGGCGAGGAAATCCGGGCGCCACCGGCGAAGACGGCCCCCCGCCCGCCACCGCAGTTCCACCGGTCCGGCACTGAACGCCGCCCAGGCAGGCTCGAAGTCCAGCTCCACCGCCAGCCGCCACTGCCGCAGACTTCCGCACACCACGGTCTGCTCCCGGGTCGCCACCGGCCAGTAGGTGATGATGCCCTTGCGGCCCCGGTAGGGCACCGGCTCGCTCACCGGCCCGAACTCCTCCAGGGCCACTCCCCGAAGCCCGGACGCGTCGCACGAGTGCACCGGCCCGTACGGCTCGCGGTACAGAGCCACGACACCCTGCCCGGTTCCTGGTACCGCCTCGCTGTCCGGCAGGTCGCCGGGGGCGCGCACCGTTCTCACCCCGGGCACCTCTTGTCGCGCCGCAGCACGGTCTCGCACACCTGCCCGGCCGCCAGTTCCAGTCCCTGACTGTGCGCCAGCCGGCACCCGAATCCGCCTGCCGCCGTCGGCCTCCGTACCGGCAGCGGCCGACAAGAGCCGGATCGCCAGTCTTCCGCCACCTGTTCACCCGTCCCCTGGCCCCTTCCGGGCGATGACCGCTGCCGCAGCAGCCCGGCATCCCATGCTGTGCTGCTTCCGCGCTACGAGAACTTCACCGCCCGCCGGATCCACCTGAAAGGGTGAACAAGCTGGCGATAAGGCAGGACGTCGGGTACTGGCCGCCCGCGTCCTGCGTGCCGGTCTGGCCGTTGAACTCGCTTGCCAGGAAGCCGGCTTCGCTCTCCAGGAGGTCTCCTGCGCCGATCGCTCCGGGGGAAAGAGCGAAGAAGCTACGAACGAACGCACCTGTGGTTCCGGTCCAGGGCGTGTTGCCTGGTGTGACTGAGAAGGCAGGTGTATGCAGGCAGGCAGCCTGGTTCACGCGGTCCAGGCGGGTCGGGGGGTGAACCGGTGACGGGTGGAGCGTACGAAGAGCTGTCGCAGACGGGCGAGCCCGGGCCGAAGACGCTGGAACTGCTGCTGCGCATGGTCCACCAGGTGCGCCGTGCGTCGGGGTTTCCCCCGCCCGAGGGATACACGCAGTGGAGCGACGACGCGGCCTACGACGTGATCACGGCCATGCTGACCCGCCAGGGCGCAGGCCAGAAGTTCGTCACCGCCTGCTTCGCGCTGGCCATCAGCGATGCCACGCTGGAGCGGCTGTTCCTCGCGTCGATCAAGAACTTCCTCATCGACGAGGCGAAGAAGACCCCGCGGGGCAAACTGCGCCGCCGCATCGCCCGGCTGATGAGCGAGGACACGTCCTTCCGCCGCAGGCCCGGCTCCCCGCCGCGGTGGGCACTGAGCGGCCTGCCCGAGGACGCGGTGTGGCAGGGCGACCTCGACGATCTCATCGCCGAGGCCTCGCGCGTGGACGGGGTCGGGATCACCCGCTGGAATCATTCCGGGCCCACACCCCGTAAAATGGTCCAGGCCCTTATGACCGTTCTCACGCGGGTCCTTGAGCACGCCCAAGGGGCGGTGCGGGAGGAAGACCTCGCCAAGGTCCTCGAGTCACGGTTCGAGTTGTTGGCCCCGGCCCGCTTCACCACGCTCTTCGCCGACGACGGGACGCTCGTCGATCCGGCCGAAACCGGCACGGCGGCGGCCCCTGCCGACTCCATGGGCGCCAGCGGCGACGCCGAAGACATCTGGCAGCGGCTGACGGCCAACGAGCGCCTGCTGCTGCCCTACCTGGACGAAGACGCCCATCATGCAGCCCAGCTGCTGGAGATTGGACAGGCCCAGGCCGGGGCTGTTCTGGCAGGGCTGAAGGCAAAGCTCCGGCTTGCCCTGTCCGAGGACAGTGACCGGGAAGCAGTCATGCGAGCGCTGCTACGACGCTGTGAGGATCCACTTCCTGAGCCGCCCCTGTGACGTCGTCCGTATCCAGTGAGAAGAGAATGCGCAGATGGACCGCAGTCGAGGAGAGGGGGAGACAGGATGAACCCTGCCCAGAGCAGCGCCTACGAGCGGCTGCTAGCTGCTGCGGCGGCACTGAAAGTGCCCGACGCCGTCCGGGAGGTCGCCACTGCGCCGCCTCGAGATCCTGAGCCCAGCCAGATCTGGAGAGCGGTCTGGGAGGACACCATCCAGCTGCTGGTGATCACAGCGGTCGCAGACGACGCGGTGCAGGCTGTTCCGGTCTCCTTCGAACGCTACGCCGACACGGACACGCTGCTGCTGCCCGCCGGTGCCTCCACACTGGAGCAGCCGCTGGCCCTGTGGTGGGGACTGCAACTGTCCCTGCCCTGGTACGTGCTGGACCGTCAGGTCAGCCAGTTGACCGTGCCGCTGCCCGCCTCCACGGGCCCGGCACTCCCGCACGAAGTGCCGCCGGGCGCGACATGGGGGAGCACCGCGCCGCACCCCACGGCCGCGGCGGCGGAGTACCGGGGCGTCCTGGCCGACAGCCTCGCCGAACTGAGCGGTGCGCAATGGGTGCCACAGGGATCGGGAGCCCTGCCCGAACTGCTGCAGCGGCGGGGCATCACCATCAAACAGCTGGCCTCACAACTGAATCTGCAGCCCCCCCACGCCCTGGAGGTGTGGCGGGGACAGGCGCCCCTCACACCCGAGCAGGCAGAAGACCTCGCCACAGCGCTCGGCCTCGGCGCCGACGAAGTCCTGGCGGCCAATCCGGCCCTGCCCGCCCCCGTGATCCACGAGCTCAGCCGTCCCTCGCGCCGCCCCCAGGTACGCGCCCTCGCCACCCGCACCGCGACGAGCGAACCCGACGCCCGCCGCCGTGCCGCCTTCGGCATCTACGCCCTGGCGGCACGCCAGGAAGGCAGCACCACCGACTGGAGTGCGAGAACGGACCGCTACTTCGAACTCCATCTGCACTAGCGAGGTCAGCTGTGGTCAACTACTTACTCGCAGCCACTGCACGTCAGCAGGCCACCGCGATGCTGGCGGAACTGGAGACGCACACCCCGGGCGCAGCGCAGCGCCTGGCGCGCTCGGCCTTCACCGAACTGCAGACCTGGCCGGAGCTGACCGTCGACCTCGTCCCCGAAAGCCAGGCCGGTTCCCGCTGCAGTGTGGCAGGCGCCTACGACGTCGGACCGCCTGCGCGGATCTCCGTCGCCGAGGCGGCCAGTCCCGCCCGCCGGGACTTCACCGCCCTGCACGAGCTGGGCCACCACCTCCAGAAGAACAGCTTCGACCTGATGACGGCCTTCGAGAGCCAGTCCGACGGCGGCCTGCAGCTGGAGGACGCGGCCTGCGACGCCTTCGCCGCCGAGATCCTGCTGCCCACCCCGCTCGTCGACCACCACCTGGATGCCGCCGGCCCCACCGCTGACACGGTCGCCGACCTGTGGCGGGCGGGAGCCGCCTCCCGCATGGCCGTATGCGTGCGCGCCGTCCAGCATCTGCCCGCCCCCGGGCACATCCTCCTGCTCGATGACGGCGGCCGAATAGCCTTCGCCGCCTCCCACGGCCTGCCGCCCCTGCGCCGAGGAAGCTTCCAGGGCGACATCCCGGTCATCGACCGGGCCCGCGCCTCCGGCCGCGGACGCGCGCAAGGGCGCACCCAAGTCCGCTACCGCGACGGCATCCTGGGACGGGAACTGCACGCGCAGACCGCGCCGATGGGCGGCTACCTGGTCGCCGTCCTCGTCACCGACTCCGCCCCCTGGCGCCGCTTCACGCCCCCCACCAAGGACACCGGACCCCAGGCAGGCGACTACCTCTGCGCACACTGCGACGAGGAGTACCGCTCCTTCGATCCCGCCTGCTCCGCCTGCCGCGTCCCCCACTGCCCCGAGTGCGGCCGCTGCGCATGCACACCGCGCGTGAACGAACGCCTGTGCCCGGGATGCTTCATCAAGCATCCGCCCGCGATGTTCGCCGACGGCAGCGACCGCTGCCTTGACTGCTCCTGACACCCCGCCAGCCCCTCCAAGACACTCCCGTTGCGCTACCCGCGAGTTACGTCGTCCGTCCCAGGCGAAGCACCCCGCACCGGGGTGACGGGTCCCGGCGCCGGCTCCGGAACTCCGTCGGGCAAGGCCGGCAGAAGAGAACCATGGCCATCCAGATCACCGCGGTACGCCTGTCCGGCGGCACCCTGCACGAGCACATCACCCACCTGTGGTGGACCGACCCGGCGGACGGCAAGACCGGCGACAACACCCGGGCGCAGATCGTCACCTGGATCGAAGACAAGAAGGGCCAGGCCTACACGAGCGACGCGGGCGGGCACCGGGCGGAGGTCGTCGTGGTGACCCCGCCGCGCGGCGAGAAGTACCTGCAGACCCGCGCCGACGGCCGGTTGACCAACAACCTCCTGGCTCTTCCCCGCCGCTGAGCACTCCCGCCCTGGGGCGGGAGGAGAGGGCCGGCCGGGCCGCTGCTGGGGCGCACTGCCCCAGCAGCGGCCCGGGGCCGTCACGGACTGCTTCTCGGCTGCCGTGAGAAGGCTTCGGATCGTGCGGAGTCTTCGCCGGCCGGAGAGTGCGCCGGCAGCTCCCACCGGACCTCGCCGCTGTCGTGGTGGTGCCAGGCGGTCACGAGGCGGGCGCGGACCAGTTGGTCGAGGAGGTCCTCCAGTTGCTGGGGCGGCTGTCCGCACTGGCGGGTGAGGACGTCGAGCTCGCCCCCGCCCGCCCCGGAAGCGCTGTGGGCGGCCAGGGCGAGCGCGGTCAGCCGCAGAGCGGAGGGCAGGGCGGGCGGAAGGGCCAGCGGGGTGGGGTGCAGGGCCCATTGGGCGGCGCGGACGCGCCCCGTGCGTCCGGGGGCCTGGTGGAGGACGGCGGCGTCGAGCAGCTGTGCCTGGACGGGGGAGCATCTGCGGCTGGGGCGGTGCAGCCAGCCGGCGCGCTCCAGTTCGAGCCACAGCTCAGCGTGGCCGTGCAGCCGCATGCCGCGCAGGAAGCCGTGGGGCAGGCGGATCTGCCCGTGGCGGTCGGCGCGCAGTGCGCACTGCAGGGCGAGCAGCCGGGCGGCGGGAGAGGAGAAGCGGGGCAGCGCTGTGGCGAGGTAGGTGAGCATTTCGCGTACGCGCTGCTGCTCTGCCGGGCCGAACACAGGCGCAGTGCGCGCAGGGCGCGCCCTGCCGGCGGCCGACTGGGCGCGGCCGCCGGCGAGCAGCGTGGGCGGCACGACGGCGGTGTGGCTCATCGCCGCCGCGCAGGCGGCGCAGGCATCGGCCAGCCGCCATGCGCGCCCGCTGCGGTCGCAGGTCAGGGCGAGCAGGACGGGTCCCGCGCAGCCGCGGTGGCGGGGGTGCCAGTGGCAGCCTCTCGTCCGGCACTGGCAGGTGCGCAGATGCCCGGGCAGCGCGTCGGCGCGGGCATGGCGGGCCAGATGAGTAAGGGCGGCCGAGCGGGCGGAGGCGGCCGGCAGGACGGGGCTGTGTGCGCAGCGGGGACAGGTCAGGGCCGGCCCGCCCGTCTGCGGGCGCAGGTGCACCGTCCAGATGCGCTGCACCGTGGCGTGTGTGCTGGCAAGCCGCATCAGCTCGTTGTTCCTCCGTTCCGGTCCGCATCGGCCTCGCGCGGTGGCTCCCGGACGTGCGCGGGAGCCGCCCGCACCGTAGTGCAGATTCCTGCACTTGCGCAGAGTGGGCATCCGGCGCGCCCACCTGCACTGATAGTGCAGAAATCCGCACTGACAGGGCAGGTGTCTGCACCGTCGGATGGTGGGGTGACGATCTTGCCGCCCGACCCGGACCGCGACGCCCTGCGTGTGACGCTGGCGCGGCTGAGGAACGCGCGCGAGTGGACCTTCGACGAACTCGCCGGCCGCAGCGGCCTGGCCCGGCGCACGCTGATCGACCTCGAACACGGCCGGGCCGCAGGCACCGTCACCACCTGGCATGCCCTCGCGCACGCCTTCGATGTCCCCATCGAGCAGCTGCTCGGCTCGCTCTGCGGCGACCACACCCCGCCCGGATCCAAGGGCGCCTGACTCCGGCCGCGTCAGGCCTGGCGCGCCGCGCAAATCACCCGAACCGGCGAGCATGCATAGAACGCACACCCGCCGACTCGCATTGCCGTTCGACAGGGCTGGGCCGCCTGGGGGACTGCCCGCCCGCCGGCTCCGCCCTCGGGGCGTGTCACCTGGCACGGTCCTCGCCATGCGCCCCCACTCCACCCCCGGCTGCCACCGGGACAGCAGCCCCCGCACCATCCCGGCGCGCCGTCCGCTGCGGGTGGCCGCCACCAGCCCCAGCCGCCTGCTGCGCGCCGGCCAGTGCGGCCGCTGCCCCCGGTGCGGCAACCGCATCGACCTCTACCCGCGTGCCGACGGGCGTCCCATCGCCCTGCATCCCGCCGAACTGGCCACCACCCACGTCCCCGCCTCCTGCCACTGGCACCTGAGCTCCGGCATCGCCCACCCGCACGGCGACGGCAGCGCATGGTGCCGCGTTCCGCACGCCGTGCTCTGCCCGCAGCGCACTCCCATCTGCCGGATCAGCCCGTCCCTCACGTCGGTGCGCCGCCAACTCGCCGTACGAACCCGTCGCCTGATCGACACCGGTGTCTTCATCCCCACGGCTGCCCCCACCAGCGCAGCGCCTGACGGCCCCGACCGCCCTCTCGTACGGATGCTGCTGGGCTACTACCTCGCCGACGGCCCCGTGGAGGCCATCCGCTGCGTATCCCAGACGAGCCACCGAACCCGCTGCCCCCGTCCCGTCCTGGCCCCGGACGCCCCGCCCGGATCCTGGAGACTGCTGCCTGTCGGCACCCAACGCGGCCAACTCGCCCTGTCCGAACAGGTGACGGCCGTCTACGACCTCAGCCAGCTGCCCCATGCCGAACAACGGCGATGGCGTATCCAGCGCTGCCCCGCGCACGCCACCACCCACGGCGCCGCCGACCTGGCCCTGGCCGGATGGCAGGTCTTCGATCCCCTCCTGCACGCCCAGCACCTGCGTACCGGTCTGCCATACCCACCGGCACCCGGCAGCAAAGAGAGGTGACAATGCCGCACCACGCCCTGGAAATCCTCCTGACGCGCCCGCTGGTCCCGGCGGAGCTCCGTGACGCCGCCCGCGTGCTGCCGCTCGCGACCAACCACGACACCACCCGCCTCATGACCCTCGTACGCGCCAAAACCCCCGGCCGCGCCGCACACCGGCTGCGCCAGCACCTCGCCACTCGGCTCCCCGTGGACGTGATCACCACCCACTACCCGGACGCCGCAGGGCAGGTCCTGCTCAACCTCGCCTTCCCGCCCACCGTCCACGCCACGATCCGCCACGCAGCCCATGAAACGGGGCAGAGCCCGGAACTCTTCGTGAAGCTGGCCCTGCACCGCGCACTGGCCCAGCACGCCAGCGACGAGGCCGACCGGCTCGACCGGGCCGTGCAGCACCTGCTCGCCGGCACCACGGCCGCACACCTCCTGGCAGCCGTCGGCCACGCCCTGACCCGCACCCCCGGAGCAGCCCCCGCATGAACCCGACCGACGAACAGACGGCCGCAGCCGACGCCTTCCACGCCGACCACCACCTCGCCCTGCAGGCCGGCGCGGGTACCGGCAAGACCACCACCCTGACCCTGCTCGCCCGCACCACCAAACGCCGCGGCCGCTACCTCGCCTACAACCGGGCCATCGCCCAGGACGCACGCACCCGCTTCCCCGACACCGTGCAGTGCAAGACCGCCCACGCCCTGGCCTACGCCGCCGTCGGCCACCGCTACACCCGCCGCCTGAACGCCCCCCGCCGCCCGGCCTGGCAGACCGGACAGGCCCTCGGCATCACCAAGCCGATCCGCATCGGCGACCGCGACATCTCACAAAAGACCCTCTCCAACGCCACGCTGCGCACCGTGGCCGGCTTCTGCCACACCGCCGACGAGACGATCACCCGCCATCACGTCCCCCGCCTGCGCGGCCTGGAAGACAAGGACCTGCACACCCAACTCGCCGCCCACATCGTGCCGTTCGCCCGCAAAGCCTGGGCCGACCTGCAGCACCCCGACGACGGGGCCGTGCGCTTCGACCACGACCACTACCTGAAGATCTGGGCTCTCAGCCAGCCGAAGATCGACGCCGACTTCCTGCTGCTGGACGAGGCCCAGGACACCAACCCCGTCGTCGAACAGATCTTTCTCGATCAGCGCGGCCACGCTCAGCTGGTGATGGTCGGCGACTCCGCCCAGGCCATCTACCAGTGGCGCGGCGCCAAAGACGTCATGACAGGCTTCGAGGGCACTCAGCTCGTCCTGTCGCAGTCCTTCCGCTTCGGCCCCCATCTGGCCCAGGAGGCCAACCGCTGGCTTTCCATCGCGGAGGCACCGATTCGCCTGACCGGCACCCCCGCCGTGCCTACCGAACTCGGGCACCTCGTCCGGCCCGACGCCGTGCTGTGCCGCACCAACGTCGGCGCCATGGCCCACGTCATGGACCTGCTGGCAGCCGGATACCGCGTGGGACTGGCCGGGGGAGGGGACAGCCTGCGCGCCCTGGCCCTGGCCGCCCGTGACCTCAAGGAGGGCCGCCGCACCTCCCACCCCGAGCTGGTGCTGTTCCCCTCCTGGGGCGAACTGCAGGACTACGCAGCCCACGACCCGGCCGGACGTGACCTGCAGCCGCTGGTCGACCTCGTCGACACCCACGGCACCGACGCCATCCTGGCCGCCCTCGCTCACCTCACTCCGGAGCAACAGGCCGAGGTGACCGTGTCAACGGCCCACAAGGCCAAAGGCCGTGAATGGCCCTGCGTGAAGATCGCCGACGACTTCACCCCGCCGAAGGACACCGACAAGCACGACGACACCGGCCGCCCCGTCCCCGGACCGATCAGCGACAGCGAAGCCCGTCTCGCCTATGTCGCCGTCACCCGCACCCGCCGGCGCCTCGACCTCGGCGGCCTCTCCTGGATCCACGAGCACCCCGACGGAAACCCGCCGGCACGCTGACCGCCCTGCGGCACAACGGCAACCGTCGGCGCGGGCGAACCGAAGCACGGGCGCGGCAGGACCTCAGCTGGTACGTGGGCTGACATCCCCCTGGAAGCCGCTTTCCTTCCCACCCGTTGGCGGAACGCGGCAGAGCCTGGCCTACGCGGCGTCCTCCGCAACCGGGGCGCCGCCTCAAGCGGTACGGCGGACAGGCCCGACGCGCTGCCCGCGCAGGACGACGGCCGACGGGAGGGTGTGGGCTTGCGTGGCGCGGTCTGCCGAGAACGGCCAAGGCATCCAGGCCGCCCGCTGTCCACAGACGGACCCGGGCAGGCTCTTGGAGCCATGACACCAGCTCGCCGGGCCCCGCCCGGAACAGCAGGAAGGCGCCGCGCTGCGAGCGTCACGATGCCTTCCTCCATCCGGAGGAGCAGGCCGAGTTGGCCGCGCGGTTCCCGGCCGGCCACCAGGCGCAGATGGCATTCCTCCTGGCCGCCTACACCCGCAACGCCTCCGTGGTCGCCGCGCTCTTGGGCACCCGCGCGCGCACGGTGCACCGTCACTGCCGCGGGTGGTCGCTGCCTCCCGGGCCCCGGCTGCAGCGGGCCCTGCGCCGCCGTGTCCTGGACCTCGTGTGCCCGCGGTGTCTGTCCGACCGGGCGGTCGAAGAGGCACGCCAGGCGAAGCGGGACGCCCGGCGCGCGGGCCGCCGGATTCCGGGTGAACAAGACCGTCCCCATCGCTGACCTGCAGGGCCTGAGGAGAGACCCGTAGCAAGGGCCCGCGCGAGCAGGGTGGTGAAGCTTCTGTGCATAACTGAAAGCAATTTGCTGATATTCATGCGTAATTTGCATCGACTCGGATACAATGGGGGTGTGGGATTGACCTTGGAAGAGTCGTTGCGGCTGACGGTGGCCGCGTTGATGCAGGTGACGGGTGACTCGCAGCGGTCGGTTGCGGCAGTGCTGGGGCTGACGCAGACGCAGGTGTCGCGCCGGCAGTCGGGTGCCGTTTCGTGGAGTCTGCGCGACGTGGATGTCCTGGCCGAGCATTACGGCATCGGCGCCCTGGACTTGCTTGCGGGTCCGACCAGAGCATGCGAGGCGCTGCCCGCCGACCGGCGCCGTTCCGTCCGGGCCGAGACGAAGGGGGCGAGCCGGTGAGTGACTTCGACGCGATCGACTCGCTCCTCGACGCCGTCGGCCCGCAGGCCGAACTCCCGCCCTGCCAGGTACGCCGCGAGCTGCGGGAGCGAGCCCGGCTGTCCAAGGCGCAGGTGGCCCGTGCGCTCGGGGTGAGCCCGTCCACCCTCAGCGGATGGGAGAACGGCCGGGACCCGGCCGGTGAGGTCCGCACCAAGTACGCGTATCTGCTGGACGGGCTGAACGCCAAGCTCACCACCGAGACCGAAACCACCATGGCGGAGCCGGCTGAGGAGCGGTCCGCGGCATCAGGCACTGCTGCGGCGGCCGTCGCCTCTACGCCGTCGACGGAACCCGGCCAGGACGAGGACGAGGTGGAGTCGCTCGCCGTGCCCGAGCCGTGTGTGCTGTGCGGGCGTCCGGCCCAGCAGCGTGTGGCGGGGTTCGCTCAGCATCTGGATCCCTCCGGCTGCCAGGCAGCCCCTGCACAAACCCCGAAGCCCTCGCCCACCGCGCCATCTGCCCGCGCCCAAGTGCCGCGTACGGCCCGCCCGCCCCGTCCGGCCGACGGTAAAGACACGGTCCGGCGCGGGCGGGCGTTCCAGGAGCCGTCCGGGCCGACCGACTTGATCCACGAAGCGGTGCACGCCATGCTCGCCGAGCACCAGGGCAACGTCGAGGCCGCGAGCGCCGTACTGCTGAAGCGGGCCATTCCGGACGCGATGCGCCTGCTGGACGAGACCCGCAAGGGCGCCCGCTACGACGTGATCGCCCACCCCTGGATCCCCGACATCCTCAAGAAGCAGACCTCCAAGGGCGCCGACCAGATCTGGGAGGCGCGCCCCAAATGGACCCGCACCGCCCTCCCGCCCGGTCGGCACGAGGTGACCGCGCTCGACATCAACGGCGCCTACCTTTCGGCACTCAAGACCCACCTCCCGCTCGGCCAGCTGGAACACTCCACGGGCTTTGCCCACGACCGGCGCCGCGCCGGAGTCCACCTGATCACCCCGCCCGCCTGGGAGCACGACGCGGTGCTGCCCAACCCGGTCGGCCAGCGCGACGAACCAGGCCCCCTGTGGGTCACCGAACCGACCCTGCGCCTGCTGCTGCGCCTGTCCGGCCCGAAGCACCGCCTGTGCGAGCCGCCCGAGGTCCACGAGTCGTACACCTCGGGAGCCACCGAGAACCTCCTGGAGAAGTTCCGGATCGCCCTCAAGGACGCCCGTGACACCGCGATCGCGGACGGCGACGGGCTGACGTTTGAGTACGTGAAGGCGATGTACTCCAAGTTCGTGTCCACGATGGGGGAGTCGAACTACAACCGGGAGCTCTACCGTCCGGACTGGATGCACATCATCCGCTCCCAGGCCTTCGCCAACCTCTGGATGAAGGCGCTCAAGGCTCACGACGCGTCACTGACGGTCGTACGGGCGATGGGCACCGACGAACTCCACGTCATCGGAGACTGGCGCCGTGTCTTCCCTGAAGGCCGCGGTGTTACCGAGGTCAAGGTCAAGGACACGTACACCGCCGGAACCGATGCCGAAGCCAGCACGGGGGAGAAGCAGTAGATGCCGGAGAAGAACATCGACTTCGGGAAGTTCGGTGCGAGCGGGATCAAGGGCAGCGAAGCCGTCGCCCGCCAGCTCGACTGGCTCGCCGCTCACATCGCCACCCCGGTGACCGCCAGGCGTGGCCTGATGGCACGCCTGCACTACCTGACGACATCGGACAGGGCCTGGCAGGCGGCCAAGGACGCCGGACTGACCGTGAGCGACCGGACGCTGAAGGCATGGCTGGAGGGCACCCGCCGTCCCTCGAAGGCCAACCTGGAACGCATCGACGCCGCCTACCGGGCGGTGCGACGCCGCAACGTCGCCCGCCACCTCACCGCCCGCCTCAACCGCGAGGGCCGCGGCACTCGCGTGGAGATCCACCCCCTCGACCAGTCCGGCGTGGCGCGCCAGCTCCAGCGGGTCGTGGCACATCGGACGATGAACGTGCGCCGCTGGGACAAGATCGTCGCGTCCTGGGCGGCCGGCGACCATCAGGGCCTGGACGACGCCTGGACCGCCGATGTCCTGCCCGACCTGGGCTCCCAGTGGGGCCAGTACGAGTACGTCAAAAACATCGGCTTCGCCGCGTAGCAGCCTGCGCCCGGCAAGAAAAGGGGTCTCCAGCGCCCGCCGCCCTGACGTCCGGTGGTGCTCACTGGCGCGGGGTGGAGCAACTCGGTAGCTCGCCGGGCTCATAGCCCAGAGATCTTCTCCGAACTACCGCTCGAAGCAGCGAGAAGCGCTGCTTGCGGCCGCTTCTGGATCTACCCTTGGTTCCAGGACCGGCCGAGGCCACCTCGGCGCTCGCCGCTTCTGGAGGGCCATGCCAACGGCAACACCCATTCCGCTATCGCCCGACGTCATCGAATACGTACGGGGTGTCTTTTTCGACGTGAACGAACGCGTAACGGCGAGGCTCGACCGTATGCCGACCGTGCATGAGGAGACCCTCGACTTCGCATTCGTAGACGCAGTCGCCGAAGCGCAGGGCCCTCATCTGTTGCCATCCGGCACCCTCGTCGATATTGATGTTCACTTTGTTGGCGGTGGCCGACATTGGGATCGGTGGGAAGTTGCCGATATCGGCTTCATCGTCACTTTCCGACTCGATAACACTCTCCTACGTACCAAGGTGGTGCTACTGCAGAGCAAGCGCCTCTATCCCAGGGAATCTGAATTTATCGAGGATGAAGGGATCACTCGCCCTGGCGGTTTCGGATCGCTGATGCGCCCCTCGCTCCCCGCCTCTCTGGGGTCACGTACGTTTCGGTTTGACGAGGCTTGCCGATACAAAGCCCTTCAGGTGGGCGACACCCAGTGGCAAGCGATTTCACACTATGAAAAAGAGTACAATCTCCCCGTTCATTATCTGCTGTATCACCCTCACTCGATACCGACGCAAGCATCTATCCCGGTAGCTATCCCGCTGGAGCGTCCAATTGCTCCGCC
This sequence comes from Streptomyces sp. NPDC050997, assembly GCF_040660135.1. Classification (NCBI taxonomy): domain Bacteria; kingdom Bacillati; phylum Actinomycetota; class Actinomycetes; order Kitasatosporales; family Streptomycetaceae; genus Streptomyces; species Streptomyces sp. NPDC050997. The sequence goes on along the minus strand of NZ_JBFAGK010000003.1, from coordinate 9,870 downwards.
AGATGTGGGGGCGCGCGTACTCTCAGGAGAGGCCCTTCGGCTACTTACTCGTGAATTTTCACGGAATTATGCCCCTTCTTATGGGGAGCTGCGAGATGGGCACGGACAAGTGGGCTATGGCCTTCCCGAATTCGTGGTTGGCAGAGTGCTATCTTGTCTCGATGGCTACGTAGTCGACGACGCAACGGACAATGAGGGACTGCGACGCGTCTTCAGTCAGCGAGGTGCCCCCATTGCTGCGGCGGTGCGCATGGACATCAACCTGCCCGGATAATCTCAGAACCATACGGTTCGGAGCCCCCCGCTCGGATGTGGCCTACATGTCGGCGGCTGCCATGCCCAACTGCCAGGTCAGGCAAGAGCGTTGGCTCACCGGACCGGTCCGGGACGCGATCCGGCTGTGCCCCGCCCCGAGCACCAGCCCGCTTCGGCCCGCCGGACCGGACGGCGCGGGCACCCCCCTACGGTGGCGCCCCAGCCACATCAGCAGCGCCTGACGCCCTTCAGTCACGTCCACCCCCCACCCGGCCATCAACTGCTCCACGCCCGCAAGCCATCGGGACCGGTCCGCCGTATCCCGCCGCCCCGCCCGTTCGAAGTCCACCATGGCGTGCGCAAGTTCCGCGGCCTCCGAGTAGATCACCAGTGGGGCCGCCCGCATCTCCCGCGCGTCCAACCCAGCCGTCCAGGCCCGCCGCACCCAACATACGGTGTCCGGCATCCGCGTCCACCAGTACACCGCCACCTGGAAGGCATCGGCGAACAACTCCTCGCCGACCGGCCCCCACCGTTCGGCCAGCTGCTGCCGTACGCGCTGCGCGGTCACCGTCTCGGGCAGCTCGGCCAGCTGCACGAAGTCCGGACCGCGGCCGCGGGAGTCGTCCGACCAGTAACCGTGCCGCAGACAGACCTGCCAGCTGTCCGGCGACATCAGCCACACCGTCTGGCCGACACCCAGGGCATCGGCACACAGCGGGCAGTACCGCACGAGGTGCCCCGCCACGGGCTCCCAGCGCCACCACCACTGCGCCGCCTCTTCGCCTGGCAGCAGGTGCTCCGCGCCCAGGCTGGGCAGATCCTGCTGCAGAAGACCAGCCGCACGGTCAGCAAGGACAGCCAGATAGCGCAGCCCCGCCTCGTTCATGTACATCTCGGTGGACTGCGGGTACTTCTCCACCCGTTCGGTGTACGCGGATGCCTCGCCCTGTCCGACGCGGTCGAGGAACGCCGCCAGGCTCAGGCCGTTGGCGTGCGCGAGCCGGTTCACGAACGACCCCGTCGACTCACCCAGCACCGGCCGCACACGCAGCGGCAGCGGCCGGCGAGGCCCGTACAGACCGGGATCGTCCAGCACCGCTGCCCTTCCCGCCGAAGCCGTCACCACGGGTCACCGTGACCGGCCCGCCAGCAGGCGGTCAAGAGCACCGACACTCGTTCAGGTGAACCCAGGCGAACGCCCAGGCACGGCCTCGCACACTCCTTCCACCCTGTGAACCAGGTGCCTGTGCACACCGTCACCCGGGAGGACCATGGCCACGACGACACGCATCCGCCCGGACACGACCGTCCCCGCCCCCGCGACTGCCTCGCGCCTGAAGACCCGCCTGCGCGGAGGCCAGCAAATCGCCGTCGACACCTCCGCGAGCAGCTTCATCGAGGGCTACCGCCGTGTCAGCGTCTACATGGCCACCGGCACCGGAAAGACCCTGGTGGCCCTGCACGTCGTCCAGGAAACCGCACCCGAAGGCGCCTCCCTGGTGGCAGTCCCCTCCCTGCGACTGCTTGAGCAGACCGCCGCGAAATGGCACAGCGAAGGACGTCCCGGCCGCTACCTCGGTGTCTGTTCCTCAAGCCACCCGGCAGACCCGTACCTGGCCGACATCCTCACCATGGTGGGCACCGCCGATGACCTGGCCTGGCAGGCAGCCGACACCCCAGGACCGCTCAACGTGTTCTGCACCTACGACTCCCTGGACAAGGTCGTCGAAGCCCACCGCGACTTCCATCTGCCCCGCTGGGACATCGTGGTCGCCGACGAAGCCCACCGCACCGCCGGTGACTACGACAAGCCCTGGGCCCGCATCCACCACGACGACAAGCTGCCCGCCCGCCACCGTCTCTACATGACCGCGACGCCCCGTGTCTTCGACGAGAAGAAAGCCCGCGAAAAGGGCATCAACGCGGACACTGTCATCGCCTCCATGGACGACGTGAGCATCTACGGGCCCGTCGTCTACCGCATCTCCCTGAGAGAGGCGATCGATGAGGGGCTCCTCGCCGACTACCGCATCGCCGGCGTCGTGATCAGAGACGAAGACCTGCGGGGCCTCCTGAACCGGCTTCCCGCGAACACCTGGACCGGCGAAGCCTTGCGTGCCGCAGCCGCTCAAGTGGCCCTGCTGGTCGCGCAGCACCGCTATGACCTGCGCCGCACGCTGACCTTCCACCCCTGCATCGCCGCGGCGGACGTCTTCGCCGAAACACTCCACGAGACCGCGGCCCTGATGCCCCCGGCCTACCACGCGCCCCTGCAGGTCGGCACCGTCAGCTCCCGGCAGAGTCCCTTCGAACGCCACAAGAATTACACCGACTTCGCCTCCGCGCCCCTCAACACCCCCGCCTCACAGCAGCCGCCCCGCCGGGCCGTCCTCACCAACTGCCGCTGCTGCGCCGAAGGCGTCGACATCCCCGCCATCGACTCCCTGCTCTTCGCCCACCCCAAGACCAGCAGCATCGACATCATCCAGTCCATCGGACGCGCACTGCGCCAGACCCCAGGCGACAACAAGATCTCCACCATCGTCATCCCCATCTACATGGCACCCGGCGAAACCCTCGAGGAGGCCGTCAAGAAAACCGCCTTCCACCTGATCTACCGGGTTCTCATCGACCTCGACGTCTACGACGAGCACACCTTCCACCTCGTCGACCACTTCCGGTACCCGAGCGACCCCACCGCCACCCCCCAGATCGCCCCGCGCCCGGAACGCGCCGACGAGATCATCCCCGTTCTCGACCTGAACGATGTCATGGCCCCCAACCGCGTATGGGAGGCCGCCTTCGAGGCCGCCACAGACTTCTACCTCCAAAACGGCCACCTCGACGTCCCCAGCCGCTACCTCCACGACGGCCGCTTCTACCTCGGCTGGTGGATCGGCGCACAGCGCTCCATGCGCAAGAACGGCCTGCTCCTACCCGAACGCATCGCAGCACTGGACACCCTCGGCATGATCTGGGAGCACCCCCCGCACAGCATCGAGCGCAAACTCCTCATCGCCCGCGACTACGTCACCCGCCACGGACACCTCGCCCCCCGGTGGGTCGAACACCACCAAGGCCTGCACCTGGGCCGCTGGCTCGCCGACAGCCGAAAGGAAGCCAACACCCGCCGCCTGCCCCACTGCTACCAGCGGGCCCTGAACGAGATCTACCCCTGGTGGAACACCAAAGGCAGAGCCGAATGGAAACGCACCTACGCCCGCGCCCACGCCGCCGCACGCGACAAGACCCTGATCTTCCCCGGCCCGCACCAACTCACCGGCGCCGCCCCTGTGCTGACCCAATGGCTGGCCGAGCAGATCGACAACCTCGCCGGGCTCGAGGACTACCAGCGCCACCTCATGGGCGATCTCCCCATCGAGCACCCCTTGGCCCTCCTGCTGCGCCGCCCGCGAGGCTCTTCCCAACGGGCCTTCGCCCGAGGATTGAAGGCCGCCTACGCCTACCGCTGCCGCCACCAACACCTGGACGTTCCCTACAACTACACCTGCGAAGACGGCTTCGCCTTGGGAAGGTGGCTCGCCGAGAAGCGGCGTTTTCCGCAGGCCCTCTCGCGAGAACAACTGGACGCCCTGGAAGCCCTCGACATGCGCTGGATCTCACGCCACCGGCACCGCACACCCTGAACCGCCGACCAACCGGCAGACCACGGGCGCGCCCCTGCGCTCCGCCCCCCGAACGAACAGCTGCACCGGATCCTCCCGGCAGCGCCCGCCGCACCCGCCCAACAGACCCGGAACCCGAGCCCGGCAGACATCACCAGACGTACCGCAGCCCAAAAGCACGAAAGAACCGAACGACCTCAACCAGGAGCACGGCATCATGACGACACCGCCCCACTCGCCCGGCCGGCTGCCTGCCTTCAGCATCGGCCTCACCCACGTCACACTCCCCACCTCACAGGTACAGGTCAACCGCCTGACCGAACTCATCAACGAAGTCACTCTGGGCACCGACGTGATCGTGATCGTGGTGAGCCCCGCCACCCACCTGGCCGAGACCGACGTCGATCCAAGCCGCTTCATCTGGCCGACCTGGCAGGGAGAGACCATCCCCGAGGCCCACCAGAAGTGGAAGGCCGTCTTTGCTACCCAGGACCGCACCTTCAGGGGCATCTACTACGAGGGCCCCACCCTTGAAGAGACGCAGACCTTCCGCGTCCCGGCCACCGTTCTGTCCGACGCGATGTGGAAGATGACCCAGAACGAGCCGCCCTGCGCGGTCCTGTGCACCGGCCTCACCGGAGACCCCTCCGCAGCCGAAATCACGACCGCCCTAAAAGAAGGAAGGCTCCAAGCAGTCCTGGTAGAAGCCCTGTTCGCCTAACCGCAGACCAGCCCCACGCCATCCCCTAACGTTGCACAGACACAACCCGCACCCACCGACCCGGCCCGCTCCTCTCACAACACCACTCAGCGAAGGACACCCGACACGATGGATCCCGCCGGCCACCGCTCCATCGCGCACTGAGGATCTTGTTTCAATGCCCTCTGAGGAGCCCATCGCCGAGATCTCCGCCGTCACCGCCTCCCGCACCCGCCCCGCCAGGCTCTCACTACGCCCGGACCAGCAGCGGGCGGTCGACAGCGCGGCACGTCACCTGGCACGCGAACACACCCGCGGACACATGGTCTCGGCCTGCGGCACAGGCAAAACGCTCACCGCGCTGCGGACCGCCGAAGCCCTCGACGCCCGACACCTGCTGATCGCCGTGCCGAGCCTGGACCTCATCTCGCAGTGGGCCAGCACAGCCCGCAACGACGGACGCCCAGAACCGATGATGGCCGTCTCATCCCTGGCCGCAGCCAAGCACCCGGTCCTGGCCGGAGCAGCCGTCCACAGCACCAACACCCCAGAGTTCCTGGCAACGTGGCTAGCCCGGCACGAGCACGCCACCGTCTTCGTCACGCTTGACTCCCTCCCGAGAATCGAACAGACCCAGCACACCCGTGCCCCCGTGCCGACCTTCGACCTCCTGATCGTCGACGAGGCACACCGCACCGCGGGAAGCTGGGACAAGGACTGGACCGTCCTGCACGACCACACCCGCATCCGAGCCGACCGCCGCCTCTACCTGACCGCCACCCCCTACGAATGGGACCCACCCCGCCTGACCGAAGCACCCACCACCCGCCCCCAGCCCAAACGCACCGCAGCCACCGCCCCCGCCTGGGACACCCCCGCCCTCGTCGCCTCCATGGCGGACCCCAAGACCTTCGGCCCCCGCCTGCACACCTACAGCCACGCCGATGCCATCGACGATGGAGTCCTCGCCGACTACCAACTGGTCGTCCCCACGATCACCGACACCCACCTGCGCACCGTCCTCACCACCCCCGACACCTACTCCGGCTTCGGCCCGACCGCACGCCGCACCACCGCCCTGCACCTGGCAGTCCTCAAAGCGATGACCGAACACGACCTCCACCACGTGATCGTGTACTTCCAGCAGGTCGCCGACGCCACCGACTTCGCCTGCCAGTTCCCCCACACCCTGCGCACCCTCACCGACGACCAACGTCCCGCCTGGACCAGCGACCTGGTAGTCCAGTCGATCAACGGCACCCACAGTCCCGGCCAGCGCCACGACATCCTCACCGACTTCGCTACCGCCGACCGCGCCGTGCTGACCAACGCCCAAGTACTGGGGGAGGGCGTCGACCTGCCGGCCGTCGACGCCGTCGTCTTCGCTGACCGCACCGCCAGCGTCCGCCGCATCGTCCAGGCCCTCGGCCGCGCCCTGCGCAAACCCCCCACCCAGACCGCAAAGACCGCCAGCCTCGTCGTTCCCGCCTACATCCCTCACGGCGCCGACCCCACCGACCTCCTCGGCACCCCCTACGAAGCCCTCTGGCTCGTCACAGCAGCCCTGCGCCACCACGACCAGACCATCGCCGCCCGCGCCCCCCGCACCACCGCAAAACGCCGCCTGGAACAGGGCACCCGCACGCTCCTGGCCCGCCGCTTCCGCTTCGACTTCACCCTCGACCCCGACAGCATCGCCCGTGCCATGGACCTGATCGCCTGGCCCGCCGACGCCGCCGCCCTTTCCGCCCCCCGCCGGGCAGGCTTGGCGGCCGCGACCCGCTTCCACGCCGAACACCGCCACCTGCGCGTGCCCTCCGACTACGAAGACGCCTACGGCTACCGGCTCGGCGCCTTCATCACCAGCCAGCGCACCGCCCGCAGACAAGGCATCCTCACCGAGGACTGGATCGCCGAACTCGACGCACTCGCCATGATCTGGGACGACCACGAAGCCGCCTGGCAGGGCAACCTCACCACCGTCACCGCCTTCCACACCGAGTATGGCCACCTCGCCATCCCCGACCACCAGCCCGGCGGCCGCTTCCTCGGCATCCAGCGCACCCTCGCCCGCGACAACCGCCTCGACCCCGACCGCCACGCCCAGCTCGCCGCCCTCGACCCCGACTGGACCCTCCCGCACGGCCCCGACTGGCATCGCAAGTACCACCTCCTGCGCCGCCACATCGAGGCCGGCAACAGCCCGGCTGCCCTGTACCGCGACACAGTGATCGACGAGGTGAAGGCGGGAAGCTGGCTGCACCGCCAGCTCTCCACCTGGGACCGCCTCGCCCCCGCCCAGCAAGCTCTCCTCACCCGCCTGCAGCTGACCCCCGCAAACCCCCTGACCCCTGCCAGGCCGGCGAGCCCGCCCACAGCGAAGCGGCGACGTCGTTCCTTCGAGCAGAACGCGCAGATCCTCCAGCTCTTCGTCGAGCACTGGAACCGCCCGCCCGGTGCACGGGAATGGATCGAGATCGACGGAGAACGCATCATGATCGGCCCATGGCTGTGCAAAGCCCGAACCAGACGCGACGCTGGTCAACTCGCAAAAGAGCAGGATGACTTGATGGCCCGGATCCTCCAGGAAGCCTGGACCGCCCCAGTACCGGAGTAACGCACCAGGCTCGAAAGGCTACGCGGTCACTGTTCTGGCCCCTCGGTGACGCCGAAGCTGAAGCCGACCTCGAAGGCGGGCGATTCGTCGTACGCGGAGTGCCTCATCTGCTGGTCCTGTATGTCGAAGAAGCCGTCCTCGACGAGGGCGCCGCCGTCCCAGTACCAACGGGCAAGACGATCGGCGGCTCCGGCGAACTTCGTCGTCCACGAGCCCGAGCTCACGCTGATCCTGCCGATCGACGCTCCAGCGGCCATGGCGGACACCGACTTCATGCTCGGCTCGTTCGGCATGGGCGCCCAACTCCACGACCGCGAGTCCGTCTCCGTGCGCGTAGCGCTCGAGATTCCCCGACCCGAAAGGTTTGTTATCGGTAAATGGATCGAGTTGACTCCATGAGGTTCAACCCGCTTTGGATCTCGCCAGCCCTGATACGATCTTGGTTGCGAGATGGGCGGCCCGGCAAGGTGTTACCGCACCTTGCCGGGCCGTCTTCTCTGGCGAACTCGATGGGAGCGAGTCACCAATGGCAGAGCCTAAGTGCTCCATAGAAGGCTGCGAGAAGCCGCAGAGGTACAAGGCGAGCGGCTGGTGCGGGATGCACTACGCCAGGGCGAGGAAGTACGGCACCCCCGATGCAAGGGTGCGTGAATACACGGCACAGACCGGTACCTGCCGGGCGGAGGGGTGCGACCGTCCGGCTCAGCGCAAAGGGTGCTGCCAGGCCCACTACGTGCGACTGTTCCGTGGGGAGAAGGATGCGCTCGCAACCCCCATCAGTACTCAGACGAAGAAGACTTGCACCCTGGACGGCTGCAGCAGAACGCACGTTGCCCGCGGGTACTGCGATCTGCACTACAGCCGGATGCAGCACAAGGGAGATCCTGGGGGCCTGGACTTTCAGGAGAAGACTCCTCGCCCCGACAAGTGCCAGGGGCCGGAGTGCGACTCGCCGGTTCGCGCTAAGGGGTACTGCTCGGCCCACTACCGGCAATGGCGCGAGGGTCAAGAGCTGGTCCCTAAGTTGTCCTTCGCCCCGGCAGGAAGCGGACATACCAACAAGAACGGCTACAGGGTCTTGTCAGTGACCGTCGATGGCGTGCGGCGCAGCGTGTTCGAGCACCGTGTAGCTGTTGAGGAGGCGCTCGGCCGCCCGCTGTTGCCGACGGAGACGGTGCACCACGTCAACGGCATACGCCATGACAACAGCACCGACGGCCCGCTCATCCTGGATGAGCGGGGCCGACTGCGTTCGGGGAACCTCGAGTTGTGGTCGCACGCGCATCCGCGCGGTCAGGAGATCGGTCCGAAGCTGGATTACGCGCGGGGCCTGCTGGCGCTGTATGGGTCGACTGAGGAACGGCAGCGGTTCGCTGAGTTCGCGCGGCATGTGGTGGAGAACGAGGGCGGCGAGGACGGTTCTGACGGGCAGGCGACGTAAGAGCGGGGCGGACTTTACGGTCCGCCCCGCTCGTTGTTCAACGCCGCGCCGCTGGAGCCCCCGGCCAGCTCCGGAAGCGCCGGAAGTCCCGCTCGATCCGGGCTACGTCTCGCCCGTTGAAGCGATCCCGGCCGAGGAGAACCTCGCGGACGTGATCCTCGACGACGCGACGAAGGAGCCGCCCGCGGACCCGGACGCCGTGTTCGTTCCGGAGCTGCCCTACGGCTCCAACCGCGTGTGTCAGTACCGCCTGGTGGAGCGCACGTTCCTCGGCCCGCACAGCAGCCCGATCGAGCGTCTCCTTCTGCCCGAGGGCGATCCCACCCTGCTCGGACGGGCCCCAGCCCGCCCCGACCGAATGCACGCCGCGCATCGGGCGCTGCTCGCCAGCACCGCCCCTGAAGCGCGGACACTCGGACCACAAGCCCAACTGGCGAGCGTGTACCTCGCGGCACACACCGACCCTGAAACCGGCAACGGCCTGGAAGAACTCGACCAGATGGCACGCTCCTGCGATATCAGGCCTGCAGAGCTGGCCCGCACCCTCGATCCACCGACAGCCACAGCACTGCTCGAGACATGGCAGGCATCCCCGTACTCCGGAGACCTGCACTGGACCCTTGCGCGTACATCCAGAAACGCCCCACGCATCGCCGGTGAGCGGTAGTCAAAAGCCCCTACAGAAGCTGCCGTAGCCAGCCACCAGCTCACCCCGGCACCGAACACAGCCTCGCAGCAGTAGTTCTGAGAGGCGATCAAGTAGCGCTGATCCAGAGGGTGAACGACGCGACCGATCTCTGCTCCAAGTCGCAGTCTTTCGCCAACCACCCGGCGTCGCGAGAACGAATCGCGGTGGGAAGCTGGCCCGAACAGGGGGAGCCCCATGTTTCAAAAATATGGGGAGTTTTCTGCTTCCTTAGACGAAGAGAAAGCTCGACCGTCCCACCCTCCTTAGCCCGGAAGAACCCCGCTACGCAGCCAGCCCGAAGGCGCACCGCGGAGCGGGGCGCCTTCCCAACTTCCTTCACCACGCAACCAGCTGAAGGAAAGTCAGCAGGCAAGGTGCATGGGAAGCTGATCGCGGAGTGATCGGGTTCCCATGCACCGTACCCACCTCATGCTCCACGGAGTGGAGCACACCGGCCACGGAGTGGCCGACAGGATGCGGAGCATCCTGCTTTCCCGCCGCGTAGCGGCGGCGCGTCGTGTCTGCGGAGCAGACCGCGCG